>JACPSH010000039.1:0-41372 GCA_016193395.1 Gammaproteobacteria bacterium | reverse complement strand
CAGGCTGTTGAAAAGGCTTTTTCAACAGCCTGCTAGGAGCTTGCGCCGACCGCTTGGTTCCGGGCTGCGCTAAATCCCGCCCCTGATGAAGCAGTTACAGTCGGATGCCGAGCTCCCGTCGATCTCCGTGCAGGCTGGGAAGCCCGGGTATGCAACTGTTTTCCTGCGCGCCTTTCGCCAGTTATGCGCATAATGTATATTATGTTAAATAGCCATTCGGCAAGACCCGCCCTGTGCCGGGAACCCTCAATCCCCAACTCCTCTACCCTTTATTCGTGGTTAATTGCCATCATGAACTCCAGCCCATAAAGTCGAGACCGCACAGTAAGATGCATGGGAAACGTGATGGGCGTTGGAAACCTGTGCCGGGTCCAATGGGGCACATCGAGCTCAGGGAGCGGCTTCCAACCACACTGAATGACCGACGCTCCGACGCGGTGCGCCGCGACCCCGAATCTCCATCGGGTAATATGTAGCAATGCCCGATCCAGGCGACCTGTCCGAGGCGCGGACATCATCTAGCGCGCCGCTCTCGGGAAGTCATTGCACGCCGTGCCGGGGCGACATTCCGCCGCTCAGCCCACAGGAAGCCTCCGTCTATCTAGAACAGTTGCCGGAATGGGAACTGACCGACCACGCCACCTGGATCCGTCGCATGTTCCGCTTCCAGGACTTCGGCGCATCCTTCGCGTTTGTCCGGCGCGTGGCCGAGTTGGCCGAGGCGGAGGGCCATCATCCCCAGATCACCTTCGGCTGGGGCTTTTGCACCGTTGCTCTGCAGACCATGAAGATCCGGGGACTGCACCTCAATGATTTCGTTCTTGCAGCCAGGGTGGATGACCTGATGCGTGCAGGTGCCCCCTGATGTTGATGCCGGCGCCGGATCCTCGCGTGCTGGCGCGTCGTGGGGAACTGACGCGCCGGCTGCGCGCGTTTCTTGCCCCGGAACAGGTCGTCGAAGACCAAACCGCACTGCGCGCCTATGAAACGGACGGGCTGACCGCGTACCGCCAGCGGCCCCTGCTGGTCGTGCTGCCGGAAACGACCGCACAGGTGTCGTCCATCCTGGCACTGTGCACGGAACTGGGAGTCAAGGTCGTTCCCCGCGGCGCGGGCACCTCCCTTTCCGGCGGCGCCCTGCCCCTCGCGGACGGCATCGTGCTCGGTCTCGGTAAGTTCAACCGCATCCTCGACGTCGATTTCGATAATCACTGCGTCACCGTCCAGTCCGGTGTCACCAACCTGGCAATTACGGAGGCCGTGCGCGAGCGGGGTTTCTACTATGCCCCGGACCCCTCGAGCCAAATCGCCTGCACCATCGGCGGCAACGTGGCGGAGAACGCCGGCGGCGTGCATTGCCTGAAATACGGCATGACGTCCAACAACCTGCTCGGCCTCGAAGTGGTGCTCATGGATGGCAGCGTCCTGCGCGTGGGGGGGAAGTACATGGACCCGGAGGGCTATGACCTGCTGGGTGTACTGGCCGGGTCGGAAGGATTGCTCGGCGTGGTCACGGAAGTGACAGTGCGCATCCTCCCGCAACCGCAGTCCGCGCGGGCGCTGCTCATGGGTTTTAGCAGCAATGAAGACGCCGGCAACTGCGTAGCGCAGATCATCGGCGCGGGGATCATTCCGGCCGGGATCGAGATGATGGACCAGCTAGCGATCCAGGCGGCGGAAGCCTATTGCCGCGCCGGCTACCCCGCCGATTGTCACGCACTGCTCATCGTGGAACTGGACGGGCCGCGTGCCGAAGTCGATGAACTCTCGGAATCGGTGCGCGAACTGGGAATGCGCTGCAACGCAACCAGCATCCGCGTGAGTGCCACGGATGAAGAACGTCTGCGAATCTGGGCCGGCCGCAAAGCTGCGTTCCCGGCGATGGGCGCCCTATCGCCGGACTATTACTGCATGGATGGCACGATCCCGCGCGGCAAGCTGGCCGAAGTCTTCACGCGCATGTCCGAGCTGTCGCGCCAATACGGCCTGCGCGTGGCCAATGTCTTTCACGCGGGCGACGGCAATCTGCATCCGTTGATCCTGTTCGACAGCAATCGCCCCGGCGACCTGGAGAAAGCGGAGGCTTTCGGCGCCGACATCCTGCGGCTCTGCGTCCAGGTGGGCGGTGTCCTTTCCGGCGAGCATGGGATCGGCGTCGAGAAGCGGGACTTGATGCCCGAGTTCTTCAGTTCCACCGATCTGGAGCAGCAGCAGCGCGTCAAGTGCGCCTTCGATCCCGGCGGCCTGCTCAATCCGGGCAAGGTCTTCCCTACCCTGCACCGATGCGCCGAACTGGGGCGCCTGCATGTGCACCATGGGCAACTGCCGTTCCCTCACCTGCCCCGCTTCTGATGACTGAAATTGTCAAACCGGATTCCGAGGAACAACTGGTGGACCTGGTCCATTGGGCCCTCGCGGAAAAGAAGCGGCTCGCGATCGAGGGCCAGGCATCGAATCGTGGCTTCGCCTACGAATCTTCCGCCGAAGTCACGGTGTCGATGCTGGGCCTGCACGGCATCATCGATTATCAGCCGGAGGAACTGGTCATGACGGCAAGGGCCGGAACTTCGCGCGCGGTCATCGACGCGGCGCTGGCGGAACACCGGCAGCACCTCGCTTTCGAGCCGCCGGCGTTCGGCCCGCTCGATGGCCGCGATGCGCGATCCGGATCGATCGGCGGCGTGTTCATGGCCAACCTGTCGGGGCCGCGACGCTTTACGGCCGGCGCGGCGCGCGATCATCTTCTCGGAGTCCGCGGCGTGAGCGGGCGCGGCGAGGCATGGAAGTCCGGCGGCCGCGTCATCAAGAACGTCACCGGCTATGACTTGAGCAAGCTGATGGCCGGATCGTGGGGTACGCTGTCCGCACTGACGGAGCTTACCTTCAAGGTGTTGCCGGCGCCCCCGTTGTCGGCGAGCCTGCTCCTGCCCGTGGCCAAACCGCGATCCGCCTTCGCGCTGATGTCGAGACTGGCCCGCAACGCTTCGCAGCCTTCGGGCCTCGCTTTTCTGAGTGCGCCGGTCGCGGCGAAACTGGAAGCGCCCGTTGTTGCTTCGCGCGGCGAAAACGTGTGCGTAGCGCGCGTCGAAGGCACGGCCACCGCGGTGCGCGAACGGGTTGCGGATCTGCGCAGGGTTCTGCGGGCCAGTCAATTGTTGAAAATCCTCGATGACGACGAGTCGCGGCAACTGTGGTCCGGGATCCGCGATATACGGGGACTGGGTGCCTGTCCGGTCATCATCAGGATTACCCTGCCGCCGTTCCGGGCCCGCGAACTCGTCGCGGAATGGCTTGGACCGGGATCCTCCAATCCCTGGTTTGCAGATGCTGCCGGCGGCTGCCTCTGGATGGGCGTGGAGGACAGCGCGGCCGTGGCGGTCGTCGGCCGGCTTCGCCGGCAACTGGCCGGCACCGCGAACGTCGTCGTATTCCGCGCGCCGGACCGCGTCAAGCGCGCCATCGGCGTCTTTCCCGTCCAACCCGCGCCGCTGGCCAGCCTGACCCGCCGCATCAAACAAAGCTTCGATCCGGAACACATCCTCAACGCGGGAAGGCTGGCCCCGCTCTGATGCAGACCCGTTTTTCAGCCGCGCAGCTCTCCGATCCCGCGACCCGCGCCATGGACGCCATATTGCGCAAGTGCGTCCATTGCGGCTTCTGTAATGCGGCCTGCCCCACCTTCAGACTCACCGGCGACGAACTGGACAGTCCGCGCGGGCGCATCTACCTCATCAAGGACATGCTCGAAGGCGGGACGATGCCGGCGGCGAGCGCCGTCACGCATATCGATCGCTGTCTCTCATGCCTGGCGTGCACGAGCGCTTGCCCGTCCGGCGTCGATTACATGCACCTGGTCGACCACGCGCGCGCCGTCATCCATGAATCCGCGCCGCGGAATCCCGGCGCCGTCCTGCTGCGCTCTCTGCTTGCCGCGGTTCTCCCCCATCCGAGAAGACTGAGGACTTTAGTGGTCCTCGGGCACGCCGCGAAATTCATGTCAACGTGGTTCCCCGCTCCCGCGCGCGAATGGCTGGAATTTCTCCCGGCCCCGGAGGATTGCGCGTCAGCCTCGCCCGCCGATGACTTCAGCCCCGCAACCTCGAAGCGCCGCGGGAGCGTCGCCCTGCTGGCTGGGTGCGTCCAGCAGGTCTTCGGCAGGGAAATCAACGCGGCCAGCGTGCGGCTGTTGAATGGCGCAGGCTTCGACGTGCACCTCCTGCCCGAAGTCGCCTGCTGCGGGGCCATCGAGCACCATTTGGGCCGAACCTCCGTACTCGGCCGCATTCGCGACAACGTGCGGGGCTGGGACCGCCGTCTCAAGGAAGGCCAGTTCAGCACGATTGTGATCAACGCGTCAGGCTGCGGCACGATGGTCAAGGACTATGCCCACTTGCTGAGCGGCGAACCCAAACTCGCCGCGGACGCGGCGCGCGTCAGCGGCGCGGCCGCAGACATCAGCGAGTTTCTCTGCGACGCCGGGTTCCCGCATGCCCCGCCTGTGATTCCGCGATACGTAGTCGTGGCCTGCCAGAACCCATGCTCCATGCAACACGGACAGAATATCCGCAGGCAGCCGGCCGACCTGTTGCGCCATTGCGGATTTAGCGTGCGCGAGTCGGCCGACGACCACGCTTGCTGCGGTTCGGCCGGGACCTATAATTTGTTGCAAGGCGCGTTCGCCTCAAAGCTGGGCCGGCAGAAGGGCGCGGCGCTCCGCGCCACGGGTGCGCAGGTGATTGCCAGCGGAAACCTCGGCTGCATGCTTCAGATCAGGCGGTACGTGGACATCCCGGTCGTGCATACCGTGCAACTGCTGGACTGGGCGAGCGGCGGGCCGCTGCCCTCCCAGCTGAGCGGCCTCATGCCGGAAAGCAGTTCACTCCGGCATTGACGCGAAGTCCCTCATCGAGCCCGGTTAGCAGCTTGATGCAAAAGTCCATCCATGGACTTTTGCATCGGCGTGTTAGCAGGATGCTGAAAAACGATTTCCCTATCGTTTTTCAACTCGCAAAGCGAAAATGCGATTTCCGCTTTGCGCCATTTTTCAATCGCTTGCCGCGATTGAAAAATGCCGGTGGCTCTGACCGCCAGGGATGGCGGCAATGCAGATTTCGCAGGAGCGGGAAATCTGCCCTGTACCGGGCACAGGCTGTCGAAAAACTCCGTTTTTCAACAGCCTGTTAGGTGCGATGCGCTCCCGAAAGAATGAGGTTGTCCTCGCGCCACTGGCGCACGATGGCGCGAAAGACATCCGACTCCGTGATGATGCCCACGACCTGGTTATTGACATCGATGACCGGCAATCCGCCAATCTTGTGATCGAGCATGAGCTCCGCCGCGCGTCCTATGGTATCCGTCTGATAGGCGCCGACCGGGTGCTTTTTCATCACGGCCCCTACGGTAATGGACGACAGGATACGCACCATCTCTTCCTGGCTTCTGGGATAGATGGCTTCGGGAGGCCTCGCGGCCAGCAAATCGCGCACGGTGATGATCCCGAGCAGCTGATTTTCCCTGTCCACCACGGGCAACCTGCGGATGCGGTTCTTCTTCAGCAGTTCATCGGCCTCGGCGAGCGAGGTGTAGGGCGAGCAGGCGATGAAATTCGGCGTCATCACGTCCGCCACCGGTTTGTGGGCAATGCTGTCTGGCATACTCTCCTCCAACCCGCCGGGCGTGGCCCCGAAGGTCACCTCGGGACCCAGGCATGAGCGGTTCCGCCGCACTCTGTGCGTCCGTCTATATTACACGGTTGAATCGCCGGTCCGCGCCTTGCCTGGCAGGCAACGCGATGCATACCGGTTCGGGCGAGCAACTCCGCATGCAGGTTGCGGGCTCTTGATATGAGCGCGATCTCCCCGGCGATCGCGTTTGTCCTGGGACTTACCAGCACACTGCACTGCTGGGCGATGTGCGGCGGTATCGTCGGCGCGCTGAGCATGGGCCTGCCGCAGAGGCTGCTCGGTTCGCCAGGGCGCCATGCCCTGTTGGCGGCTGGCTATAACCTGGGACGCATCGCGAGCTACACGCTGGCCGGGGTTCTGTTCGGCGCGACCGGGGGAACCCTTATCGCGCTCGCGCATTCCGGCCAGGCCTATCTCGTGCTGCAGATCCTCGGGGGCTGCGTGATCATCGCGATCGGCCTGCACCTCTGCGGCTGGCTGCCCCGGCTCGACCTGATCGAGGGCGCCGGCTGGCGCCTGTGGCAATGGCTGCAGCCGGTGGCGCGACGGTTCCTGCCCGTGTCGTCCCTGCCCCGCGCCCTGATCGCCGGCGCCATTTGGGGCTGGCTGCCGTGCGGGCTTGTTTACTCGATGCTGCTCTGGGCCGCGGCCGAAGCCGATCCCGTTCGAGGCGGCATTTCGATGTTCGCTTTCGGCCTGGGCACGCTGCCCGGCATGATGGGGGCCAGCCTGGCCGGCAGCGGTTTGCGCCTCGCTTCGGCTGGCGGTGGGTGGCGGCGGCCCATTGGGGTCCTGATCATCCTGCTGGGACTCGCCTACATCGCCACGAACATGGTGGCTCGCGGCGCGGGGCCTGCCGCGCACGACACGCATGGCGTGTACCCGCACTGAGATTGGCTCAGGCTTCGCCGTCGCCGCGATCCTGCCCCTGTCCTGGGGCGGCGCGATCATCGTCGTCGAGGAAGATCTCGTGCCGCGGCCGCTCCATGTCATCGTACTGGCCGGATCTGATCGCCCACAGCAGCAGGGCGGCGATGCCGCCCACGAACAGGATCGAAAGCGGGATCAGGATGAAGAGCGTTTCCATCGCGCCGTCTCAACCCGTGCGGCCCATGCCAAGGCGCGTGGAATTGATGATGACAATCAACGAACTCAGCGACATCCCGAGCGCCGCCATCCACGGCGTGATCGCGCCGGCCGCCGCCAGTGGCAGGGCGAGCAGGTTGTAGCCGATCGCCCACGCGACGTTCTGGCGGATGATGCGGATTGCCCGCGCCGCGGTTTCGACGGCGATCCGCAGCGATGCGAGCTTTCCTTCCGGGAGAATCAGGTCGGCGCTGGCCTGCGCCATGTCCGTGGCGTCCGCCATGGCGACCGAAACATGGGCCTGAGCGAGCACCGGGGCATCGTTGATGCCGTCGCCAATCACACACACCACTTCGCCCTGCTCTTCGATCCGGCGCAGCCACTCGACTTTGTGTTCCGGGAGGCAGCCGCCCAGGGCATGCTGGACCCCGACGAGCGCGCCCAGAGCATCGACCGCCGTTTGCGTGTCGCCGCTCAGAATGACGATCTTGCATCCCCGAGCCACTATCCAGGCCACCAGCGCATTTGCATCAGCCCGCAGCTCATCGCCCAGGCTGAAAGCGGCCAGCACGCGCGTGGGGTTCGCGAGCCAAAATGTCACGCCGATCCCCTCCTCTGCGGCTGGCCTGCGCAATTTCAGTGGATCGAGTCCGGTCATGCGGCGGATAAAGGCAGCGCTTCCCAGGAAGTAGGGTGTGTCATCGATCATTCCCGCCATGCCTTCCCCCGGATAATTGCGCCGTTCACTACCTGCATCGGCCCCGTCCGGTGTCACCGCGCGCAGTGCGCGGGCGATAGGATGTTCTGAACCGTGCTCGAGCGCGCCAGCGATGGCAAGACATTCCTCTTCGCTGCGCTCCGCGAGGGCGCAGGTATCCAGGTGCACAAGCCGGCCGAGCGTCAGCGTGCCTGTCTTGTCAAAAACGAACGTGGAGACGCGATGCAGCGTCTCGATGGCGTTCGCCTTCGCGACGACGATGCCGCCCCGCATGCACCGGGCGATCGCGCCTGCCAGGGCTGATGGGACGGCGAGCGCGAGCGCGCAGGGACAGGACACGACCAGCACCGAAACGGTGATCGGCAGCCATTGGGAAGGCTGCATTTGCGACCAGTACCCGCCGACGCCCGCCGCCAGAATCAGAACCGCGTACACGAACCAGGTCGCAACGCCGTCAGCCAACAGGGTCAGCGCGGGCTTCTGCGACTGACTCTGATCGACCAGCCGGGCGATGCGCGACAGAACCGTCTCGGCCCCCACCCGATCCACGCGGACGTGGATCGGGGACTCGCAATTCGTGCTGCCACCGATGACCGGGTCGCCCGGCCCGCGCCGCCGAGGCAGCCCTTCGCCCGTGAGCAGCGCCTCCTCCACGCTCGACTGTCCTTCCACGATCGTGCCATCGGCAGGAATGGTCTCTCCCGGCCGCACCAGCACGGTATCCCCCAAGCAGAGCGCGACGACCGGTACTGCCCGTTCGCGCAATCCGGTTTCCGCGCGTTCGAGGCGCGTCGCCATGGCCGGCAGGACCCGCGCAAGGTGATCCAGTTGCGACAACGCGCGGCCGCGCGCGCGGAATTCCACGTAACGGCCAAGCAACAGGATGAAAACAAACATGACCACCGAATCGAAATACACGGGACCGCGCCCGGTCACAGTAGCTTCCACGCTGCCGAGGAACGCCAGCAGGATCCCGAGCGACACTGGAATGTCCATGCCGGCGCGCCGTGATCGCAGGTCACGCCATGCGTTCCTGAAAAATGCATCGGCCGAATAGAACACGACCGGAACGGTCAGCAGCAGCGCGGTCCAGCGGAAAAATTCTCGGTACACCTGCTCGGCGTCGGGCCAATCGGTGAAGTAAAAGGCCAGCGACAGCATCATGACCTGCATGCCGAGCAGCCCGGCGAGGCCCAGCCGGCGCTGCTGGCGTTTACGTTCGGCCTCCAGCCATGCGCTGCGGATGCGCGGGTCATAGGGATGCGCACGGTATCCGAGCCTGGCAACGGCCTTGAGAATGGCGCTCAGACGCAATTGCGCGGCATCCCAGGACACGGTCGCCCGCTGACTGGCAAAATTCACAATCGCCTGCCTCATTCCCGGCATTGCGGAAAGGCGTTTCTCGATCAGCCAGCAGCAGGCCGGACAGTGGATCCCGTCCAGGATCAGTGAGGCCGTGCGCGCCGTTCCCGCTGTGCCCTCGACAAATTGGCTTTGCAGCAGCAGATCATCGAATACCTCCAGTTGCCCCGCCGCTTGTTCGATCGGCTCGGCCGGCTTCGCCGCTTTGGATTCCCGAAGCCGGTAATAACGCTCAAGCCCGGAGTCGGTGATGCTTTGCGCCACCGCCCGGCATCCAAGGCAGCACATCATCCGGTCCGCGCCATCGATGCGGACCGTGAACATGACGCCGGCGGCGATCCGCTCGCCACAGTGGAAGCAGGTCGGAGCCGCGGTCGATTCCGGACCGGCCGTGCTCACTCTCAGTTCGTCCACATCCACATGCATCTTCGCTGCTCACCTCAGGTTTTCCGCGGAGCAACCGGCGGTTGATCTGCATCAATTGCCCGGCATGAACGGTGTGCCAGACTCCGCCGCGCCTTCGCAGAGCTGACGGCCACTTCATCCACGGCGCAGACGATTATGCGCCCGTAACCACACAGAGGGGAAAATGCGGATTTGCCCAGCATCAGTGCTGATCCGGCCGGCCGCTGCTCGCGACACCCGCGTCGTGGATCGACCTTCTCTCTGCTAAGATGAATCCAGGATCGTTGGCAGGGGAGTAACGATCAGTGCTCTGGCGGCACGTACTCGGCTTTTTCATCCATCCGCTGCGCGAATGGGAAGCGGTGCGCGCGGAAAACGTTTCGACCGGCAGGATCGTGCGCCACATCTCCATCCTCGGCGCCATCCCCGTTGTCAGCGGCTACCTCGGCACGACCGAATTCGGCTGGCAGATCGGAACCGCGGAAACGGTCAGGCTGACGCACTTCAGCGCCGGCATCATCTCGCTGCTTTATTACGCGGTGATCTTCTGCGCCGTATTTTCAGTCGGCTGGATGATCCACTGGATGGGCCGGACCTATGGCGCGACGCAGACACTGACGCGCTGTATCGTGCTTGCAGCTTATATCCCGGTGCCCCTTTTTCTGGTAGGCGTGGCACAGCTCTACCCCGCTCTCTGGTTCAATCTGCTGATCGGCATTCCGGCGACGACCTACACGGTATTCCTGCTCTACGTCGGTATCCCGATCATGATGGACATCCCGGCGGAACGCGGCTTCCTGTTTGCCAGCGCGGTGCTGGCCTTCGGGCTGGTCGGGCTGGTCGGGGTGCTGGCCGCGACGGTAATCCTGTGGAGCCTGGGCGCCGGCCCCGTGTTCACCTCCTGACCCTACGGCAGGAATTCCCAACACCCGTTCGGTAGCGGATGAATGGCAGAGAATCTCGGTCACTATAACCATAAGGTCGTCCGCCAGTTCGCGGTCATGACCATCGTCTGGGGCATCGTCGGCATGGCCGTCGGCGTGCTCATCGCGGCGCAGCTGGCCTGGCCGGCGCTGAATTTCGACGTTCCCTGGCTGACGTACGGACGGTTGCGGCCGCTGCACACCAACGCAGTGATCTTCGCATTCGGCGGATCGGCGTTGTTCGCCACCTCCTATTTCGTCGTGCAGCGGACCTGCCACGCCCGCTTGTGCAACGATGCGGTCGCGGCATTCACGTTCTGGGGCTGGCAGCTTGTCATCCTCGCGGCGGCCATCACGCTGCCGCTCGGTCTCACCCAGGGCAAGGAATACGCCGAGCTGGAATGGCCGATTGACCTGCTGATCACGGCGGTGTGGCTGGCCTACACGTACGTCTTCTTCGGCACCATTGCGCAGCGCCGCATCCGGCACATCTACGTCGCCAACTGGTTCTACGGGGCGTTCATCATCACCGTCGCGTTGCTGCACGTCGTGAACAGCGCCGCCGTGCCGGTGGGCATGTTCAAGTCGTATTCTCTGTATGCCGGCGTGCAGGATGCCATGGTGCAGTGGTGGTATGGCCACAACGCGGTCGGGTTTTTCCTCACGGCCGGTTTCCTCGGCATGATGTACTACTTCGTGCCCAAGCAGGCCGAACGACCGATCTATTCATACCGACTCTCGGTCGTGCATTTCTGGGCGCTGATTTTTGTCTACATCTGGGCCGGCCCCCACCACCTCCACTACACCGCCCTTCCCGACTGGGCGCAATCGCTCGGAATGGTGATGTCGCTGATCCTGCTCGCGCCGTCCTGGGGTGGAATGATCAACGGCATCATGACGCTGTCGGGCGCGTGGGAGAAGCTGCGGACGGATCCCGTTCTCCGCTTCCTCATCGTTTCGCTTTCGTTCTACGGCATGTCCACATTTGAAGGCCCGATGATGTCCATCAAGACCGTGAATGCCCTGTCGCATTACACGGACTGGACGATCGGCCACGTGCATTCCGGCGCGCTGGGATGGGTGGCACTGGTATCGATCGGCACCATGTATTACCTGCTGCCGCGCCTGTACGGCCGGGAGATTCACAGCAAACCGCTCATCGAGGCACACTTCTGGATCGCGACGCTCGGCATCGTCCTCTACATCACGTCCATGTGGGTTGCCGGGATCATGCAGGGCCTCATGTGGCGCGCGGTCAATCCGGACGGCACGCTGATTTACAGTTTCGTGGAGTCGGTGCAGGCCATGCACCCCTTCTACGTCATCCGCCTCGCCGGTGGCGTCCTGTTCTTCACGGGAATGCTGATCATGGCTTACAACCTGTGGAAGACGTGCGTGGGCGCGCAGCCGGCCGCCGGACCGATCCCCGCCCCGGCCGGGGCGCTCTAAGGAGACGGTCATGGCCGGCGGCCACGAAAAGGTGGAAGTCAACCTGGGCCTGCTGATCGTGCTCATTCTGGTGGTGGTCAGCATCGGCGGACTCGTGCAGATCGCGCCCCTCTTCTTCCAGTATTCCACGACGCAGGCGGTGGAGGGGCTTAAACCCTACAACGCCCTGCAGCTGGCCGGGCGCGACATCTACGTCCGCGAAGGCTGCTACGTGTGCCATTCGCAGATGATCCGGCCGTTCCGCACGGAAACCGAACGCTACGGCCATTATTCCGTCGCTGGAGAATTCGTTTATGACCGGCCGTTCCAGTGGGGATCGAAGCGCACCGGCCCGGACCTGGCGCGTGTCGGCGGCCGGTACGGGGACGAGTGGCACGTGGTGCATCTGATGAATCCGCGCGACGTCGTGCCCGAATCCATCATGCCCGCGTATCCCTGGCTGGCGCAGACGCCGGTCGACGTTTCCGACATCCGCTACCGCATGCAGGTATTGCGGCGGCTCGGCGCCCCGTACACGGATGAGGAGATCGAGGCAGCCCCGGGAATGCTCGCGGGCAGGAAGGAATTGGACGCCCTGGTTGTATACCTTCAAGGCCTGGGAACGGCCGTGAAGACCCGGAGATAGGACCGCATGGGCATCGGCATCGTCCACGGCGTCTGGAGTCTGTTCATCCTGCTGGCATTTGCCGGGATCGTGGCCTGGGCGTGGAGCGGCAAGCGCAGGCATTTTTTCGAAGAGGCGGGACGCATCCCATTTCTTGCCGAGGATGAGGATCGCGTGAACCGGGCGGACCACGACCATGAGTGATTTCACCAGCGGCTTATGGGCCTGGTTCATCGGCATCGCGACGCTGCTTTCCTTCATCGCGATCTTGTGGTTGCTGATCTGGATGTCCCGTGGCAAGCCTCCTCCGCCGGCCGAACAGGTCCAGACGATGGGCCACGTCTGGGATGGGGACCTGCAGGAATACAACAATCCCCTGCCGCGATGGTGGCTTTACATGTTCTACATCACCGTGGCGTACGGAGCCGTGTATCTGGTCCTTTATCCCGGGCTCGCAATGTTCGGCGGCGTGCTGGGCTGGACCGAGCACAGCCAATACGATGCGGAAGTCCAGGCGGCAAATGACCGATACCGTCCGATCTATGACCGCTTCCGCCAGGTTCCACTCGCGGAACTCGTCAACGATCCCGAGGCCGTGAAGATCGGCGAACGCCTGTTCTCGACGTACTGCACGACCTGTCACGGGTCGGACGCGCGCGGCGTGCGCGGTTTCCCCAACCTGCGCGACAACGACTGGCTCTATGGCGGCACGGCGGAAGATATCGAGCACACCATCCTGAACGGCCGTCAGGGCGCCATGCCGGGCTGGGAGCCGATCCTCGGCTATGAAGGCCTGTTCCAGGTTTCGGAGTACGTCCAGGGACTCAGCGGACGCGCGGTCGATTCCCGGGTCGCGGCAAAGGGCCGGGACATCTACCGTCAGAACTGCGCCGTCTGCCACGGGGATGAAGGCCAGGGGAACCAGCAGGTCGGCGCCCCGAATCTGGCCGACAACATCTGGCTGCATGGCGGATCGCAGAAACGCATCCAGGAAACCATCGCCGGCGGCCGCAACAGCCGCATGCCGCCCCACGGTGAGTTCCTGGGCGAAGCCAGAGTGCACCTGCTGGCCGCCTACGTGTTCGGCCTGCGCGTCGATAAAGACATCGATTATTGAGTGCCCGCCGCCGGATTGCTCCCGTCGCGCCGCCGCGGGCGGTATCCCGGCTGCCGAGCCAGAAGATGAATTTCACGAGAGCCGCAACCAGACAACCCGACGCGCAGGACATCGAGGAGTTTCTTTACGAGAAACGCCAGAAGATTTATCCGCGCGAAGTGCATGGCCTGTTCGCGAGGCTGCGCGTTGCCAGCGTCCTCACCCTCCTCGGCCTGTACTATGCCGTAGTCTGGCTCCAATGGGACGGCCGTCAGGCGCTGCTCTGGGATCTCCCGGCGCGCAAGTTCTATGTTTTCGGACTGGTGCTCTGGCCGCAGGACTTCGTGTATCTCACGGGCATGCTGGTCATGGCCAGTCTGTCCCTGTTCCTCTTCACCGCTCTGGCCGGGCGGCTGTGGTGCGGTTACGCCTGCCCGCAGACGGTCTGGACCGAGACCTTTCTGTGGATCGAACGCATGATTGAAGGCGATCGCCAACGGCAGATCAGGCTGGACAAGCAGCCCTGGTCGCTGCACAAGCTTCGCATCAAAGCCGCCAAGCATGTGCTCTGGATCGCCTTCGCCCTGTTCACCGGCTTCACCTTCGTTGGCTATTTCACGCCCATCCGCGAGCTCGGCAGCGCAATCATGGCGCTCTCGATGGGACCATGGGAAACGTTCTGGGTCCTGTTCTACGGCTTCGCGACGTACGGCAACGCAGGATGGCTGCGCGAGCAGGTGTGCAAGTACATGTGTCCATACGCGCGTTTCCAGAGCGCGATGTTCGACGAGGACACGTTGATCGTGTCCTACGACGAGCGGCGCGGCGAGCCGCGCGGAGGTCGGAGGCGCGGCGTCGATCCCCGCGGCGCCGGACTCGGCGACTGCATCGATTGCGGTATCTGCGTCCAGGTATGCCCGACCGGGATCGACATCCGCAAGGGTCTGCAGTACGAGTGTATTTCCTGCTCCGCCTGCATCGATGGGTGCAATTCCGTGATGGAGAGGATGGGTTACGAGCCTGGACTCATCCGCTACACGACACAGCATTCGCTCGAAGGCCGGAAGACGCGCGTATTGCGGCCGCGCATATTCATCTACAGCGGGCTGCTTCTCGCCGTCGCAGCGATCATTGCCTTGAGCATTGCGACGCGATTGCCGATCGCATTGGACGTCATTCGCGATCGCAAGCAGTTGTTCCGTGAAACCGACGAAGGGTTGATCGAGAATGTCTACACATTGAGGGTCATCAATATGGACAAGGTGACGCACGAATACGGCGTCGCCGCAGATGGCATTGAGGGGCTGGCACTGATCCTGGACACACCCCGGATCGCGGTGGACGCGGGTCAGATTGAAAACGTTCCAGTGCGCCTGCGCGCCGACAAGGCCAGCCTGCGCGCGCGCAGCATGCCCGTCACCTTCACGCTGAATGCGATCGACAATCCTGCCCTCGCCATCGGGGAAGAATCGCGGTTCCTGGGACCGGCGCCCTGAGTCATGCGTTCGTCTCCGGAGTCCCGCGCCGTCCGGCCGTGGTATCGCCAGTTTCACGTCTGGCTGCTGATATTTTTCCCTGCATTGTCCGTGGCCGGCGGGCTGGCAACGGTCTGGATTGCCGTCTCCTCGGACGATGGTCTGGTCGTGGACGACTATTACCGGGAGGGCCTGAAGATCAACCAGGTCCTGGAGCGCGATCGGGCGGCGGCGGCGCATGCCCTCTCCGCCGAAGTGCGGATCCTGGAGAAAACCGGGCGGCTGCGGATCCAACTGCGGGCCGCCCGGAACTTTGAAGCCCCCGACCGGCTTTCCGTCCGTTTCCTCCACCGGACGCGGAGCGGCCTGGACCGGAGCCTTTACATCGAGCCGTCCGCAGCGATGGTTTATGAGGCGGAAACGCCGGATCTGGCGCCCGGCCACTGGGATGTTCTGCTGGAAGCCGGGGACTGGCGGCTGGTCGAATCGCTCAGCGTGCGCCGCTGACCGCTAGCCGCACTTGGATTCGCCGCAATTGAGACAGGTCAGGCAGTTGTCGATCGGCACGACGGCCTTGACATAGCATTTGCCGCACAGACCGGCGCCATCGGGGAATCCGTCCACCGCGTCAGCGCCGGCCAGGCTCTGGTATGCCCGGCGCTTCTCGTCGATATACTTCCGGCGCCCTTCATCCAATCCATCGCCCTTGAGGATGCCGATGCGACGCAGGTGTTCCTCCAGCGCATCGCCGATTTCTGCGACGAGCGATGGCATGAACCTCCCGCCCCCTTTGAAGTAACCGCCCCGTGGATCGAACACGCTGCGCATCTCCTCGACCAGAAAGGTCACATCGCCGCCCTTGCGGAAAACGGCGGACATGATGCGCGTCAGCGCCACAATCCACTGGAAGTGATCCATGTTCTTCGAGTTGATGAAGATCTCGAATGGCCTGCGCAATTCATGCTCGGTGCCGGGGTTCAGGACGATGTCATTGATCGTGACGTAAAGCGCGTGCTCGGACTGTGGCGTCTTGATCTTGTACGTCTCGCCCGCGAGCATCGCCGGACGCTCCAGCTTTTCGTGCATCTGCACGACATTGCCGGTCGTGGCCAGAGCCGGCGCGGGCGGCTCGGCCTCGGGCTTGTTCACCACTTCGGTCTTGACAATCTTCTTGTCGATCTTCTTCGTCATGCACTTCGCTCCAGGCCGGGATGACCCATTTCCCCCGGCCGTATCTCAATACCTCCCATAATACCCGTCCCTGAGGGCATCATGCAGGTTGGCGGCGCTGTGGATTTCGCCTTCATACTCGACCAGTTCATCGCCGCGTAATTCCACGATCTCCCCGTCGTCGAGCGTGAAGCGATACCGGGTCCGCGCAAGATCACCCTGTTGCACCAGCACACCCTGGAATGCCACAGGGTTGAAGCGGAAGGTCGCGCACCCCTTCAGTCCTTTTTCACAGGCATACAGGTAGATGTCCTTGAATTCCGCGAACGGGAATTCCGCCGGCACGTTGATCGTCTTGGAAATGGAGGAATCGACCCACTTCTGGGCGGCGGCCTGTATGTCAACATGCTGTCTGGGGTCGACGTCCGCGGCGGTGACGAAATAGTCCGGCAACCGCTCCGCCTGGTCGGCGGATCCGGGCGCGGCCCGCGGGTTGACCAGTTCACGGTATGCGAGTAACTCGTACGAACAGACTTCCACGCTTTCCTTGGACTTCTTTCCCTCGCGGATGATGTTTCGGACATACTGGTGGGCAAAGCTGGGTTCGATGCCGTTGCTGGCGTTGTTGGCCATGGACAGCGAAATCGTGCCCGTGGGCGCGATCGAGGTGTGGTGGGTGAAGCGTCCCCCGGTTTCGGCCAGCTCGCTGATCAGATCCGGCGCCAGGCTGTTCCATTTCTGCATATAGCGGCTGTAGCGCGCATGCAGAACCCTGCCTCTCACACGCTGGCCTTCCCCTAAGCCGTCCTTCGCCATCTCAGGACGATCGCTCAACATGCGCGCTGTCACCGTAAATTCCTCATCCATGATCGGCGCCGGCCCTTTCTCCCTGGCCAGCGCCAGGGCTTCACGCCAACCCGTGATGGCCAGTTCACGCGTCACGCGTTCGGTGAATTCGAGCGAGGGTGCCGCGCCATAACGCATGCGGAGCATCGCCAGCGCCGATCCCAGCCCCAGGAAGCCCATGCCGTGCCGGCGCTTACGGAGGATTTCCCTGCGCTGTTCAGGAAGGGCCAGCCCGCTGATTTCCACGACGTTGTCCAGCATGCGCGTGAACACCCGGACAACCTTGCGGAACCGGTCCCAGTCGAACCGCGCCTCGTCTGAAAAAGGATCCAGGACGAATTCGATCAGGTTCACCGAGCCCAGCAGGCAGGCGCCGTAGGGCGGCAGGGGTTGCTCGCCGCACGGGTTCGTCGCGCGAATGATTTCACAGAACCAGTTGTTGTTCATTTCGTTGACGCGGTCGATGAGCACGAACCCCGGCTCGGCGAACTCGTAGGTAGCCGCCATGACCAGGTCCCACAGTTGGCGCGCGGGAACGGTCCGGTAAATGCGGCATGCCACCTGTCCCCGGCTGTTCTGGGGGTAGCCTTCCGTGATCGGCCATTCGCGCCAACGGATGGCCTCCGCGTCGTCGAGGTTCAGCCCGGCCTCCTGGATTTCGCGGGTTGTGACCGGGAACACGAGGTTCCACGGTTCGTCGCGCCTCACGGCCTGGATGAATTCGTCGGTGATGAGCAGGGACAGGTTGAAATGGCGCAGCCGCCCGGCGTCGCGCTTGGCGCCGACGAACTGCAGCACATCAGGATGCCCGACGTCGAAGGTTGCCATCTGCGCGCCGCGGCGGCCGCCGGCGGACGATAGCGTGAGACACATCCTGTCGTAGATGTCCATGAAGGACAGCGGTCCGGAGGTACGTGCGCCGGCGCCGGCCACCCAGGCACCGCCCGGCCGCAGCGTCGAGAATTCGTAGCCAATGCCACTGCCCGTCTTCAACGTAAGCCCGGCTTCATGCAGCTTCTGCAGGATGTCATCCATGGAATCGCGGATCGCGCCCGACACGGTGCAGTTGATCGTGGACGTCTGCGGCTTGAATGCTTCGGCACCGGCATTCGACAGGATGCGGCCGGCAGGGATCGCGCCGTTATTGAGCGCCCACAGAAACTCCTCGTACCAGTGTGCGCGCTTGTCTTCCGTTTCCTCCACATCCGCAACCGTGCGCGCCACGCGGGCGAATGTGTCCGCGACCGACTGGTCGACCGGCGAACCGTCCGGCCTCTTCAGCCGGTACTTGCGATCCCAGATGTCCAGGGACGCTGACTGCACCGGCACGGACAGACTGCCGCGACGGGTGCTTCCTGCATGTTGTCCCTTCATTTGACCTTAGCCTCCGTTTCAAGCTTACTCCGCTGGCATGAAGGTTTCCTTGTACACCAGCCAGTTGCACGTGTTCCTTGATGCAGGTCAATAGTATCGAGACCTGCCCCGCCTTTCGTGCGGCCCTGCTTCACATTGTCCACCCGCGACTGTATCCGGGGCCTGTACAACGCGCTGGAAGACCAGGAAGTCCTGACATGCCGTTGCTGCAGAATGGCGAGGCGCGGGGACGACCCGCCGCCGATGCCGCCAGGAACAGCGCGCGCCTGACAGCGGGACGAATGCGCCGGTGCAGCCTGGCGGATCCCCTGCGGCTGCCTGTCAATGCAATGCGCCCGTCTTCAGCAGTTTCCACAGGATCCGGCACCCGCCCAGTATCGGCCGGCGCCGCAGTTCCGGGGTGATGTCGATGTGGAGGCCGGAATGCCGCTCGATCTTCCATGCGGCGTAATCGATTCCGCCGCTGAACGTGAACGCGGCCTTGATGAATCGCAGAACCGAAAGAACCCGGCCCTGCAACCGGCGCACCGCCCAGAAACGCCGGAGACGCCGGGACCATGCGACGCCGGCCGTGCATCGCAGCCTGCCATCCGCCAGCGGCTCGACAAGATGACTCAGCGCGGGTAACGCCCCCTGCGTGAGGCGCGAATAGTCGTCACGATCACGTTGCACCAGCGTGCCGGCCTGCGCATCGCGCTCGGGGCGAAGTTCGGCCTGATAGGTTCGGGTCAGGCCGGTAGTCCAGACGGACTCAATGGAGAATTCGGCGGATTCCATCACGGGCAGGACATTCTTCAGGAACGTCAGCACCGCTCGCGCCAGCGCTTCGTGAACGGTGGCGCGTGCCGTCTCCCCCGCGGTGTACATGAGCCGCACCGGCTGCGCGAAGCGGGCCCACAGGTACGGATGGAACCAACGGGATGTGCCGGCCGCGAAGTCATCCATCGAAATCACCGCGTACTTGACGCGGATGGGCCCGCTTTTCCCCTCCACTTCCGCATAGTAGACATTCGGTGGAAGCAGCCGGTTCAGGAAGCGCAATGGGTATTCCGCATAGGCGGCGCGGTAGTCCGACACCAGTACGTAGAGGTCCACCACGCCGTCCTCTGCCGTTACGCCGCGCAGGCACGAGCCGTAAAGTATGATCGCCTCCAGCGCCATGCCGAAACGCTTTTGCATGACTGCGCCCAGCGGGGCGAATAAGGGAGGAAAAGGCCGTGCACATTGCGCGGCGATCTGCGCCAGCAACGGCGCCGGGATCTCGGTCGTTTCGCGAATCACGCGGTCTCTCCCCGCGCAGCCTGTCAAATCTGCATCACGCGTATGGGTCCGGCGGCACACACCCGCACCGGACCCTGCCCGGGATCGGCGCCGTACAACTGCCCGTCCAATGCGAATTCCCCGCCCATCTGCAGTGCCATTCTGCTCACGTTTCGGCTCAGGTAGCCATCCTCCACTCGCAGCCCTGAGCCGCGACCGGAGATCAGACATGGCACACTACGCCACAATCGCAACGGCGCCGCGGCGAGCGCCGTCGCATGAATGGGCGCTGGTTCCCGCCCCCAGTAGGGACGCATGCCGAGCAGCAGGCGCTGCAGCGTAGTGGCGAAAACCAGAAGGTAGTTCTGCTCCCTGCACATTTCGCTTTCGAGGGACAGGGCGGCATTCAACAGCATGCGGTTTGCTTGCGTCCCCGACCAGAACACTTTCGCGAGGGAGCGCGCCATGACCAGGGCGGATCCCCGCTCGCCCGTGATGCCGGTTTTGCGTACGTGTTCGAGAAAGAAACGCACGCCCTCGGCAATGATGCCGGTCCCGAAAAACATGCCATGCAACAGCATTTCTCCGTGCTCCACACGCAGCACCGACCGTGTCTCGATACGGGCCTGCTCGGGATGTTCGAGTCGATCACGCAGGCGCCGGAGCAGCGCCGCAGGATTGCCGCCGATGCCGAGATCGGAGGCGGTCATGTTGGTGGTGCCGGCCGGGATTACAGTCAGCATCGGCAGGATCCCAGGTGTCCCGGACCCGAACAAATGGCTGAGCGCCGCGTGCACGGTTCCATCGCCGCCGATGACCGCAAGCACGTCGACGCTCTGTTCCAAGAATTCATCCAGGGCCGCCACCATTTCCAGCCGGGACGCCGCCTCGCGGTAACGGGCATCCGGCAACGCCGCGGCTGCCCGCCGTAACGGTCCCAGGCTACGCCGCGCCCTGCCGCTCAGCGGATTGCACAACACGCCTGCTTTCAGCGGCGGCGCCACAGGTTCATCCGGCGTCGATGCGTTCCGAAATTTCCGCCGGCCTGCGCGTGAACATTCGCACCGCCACTGAATCCCGATCGCGGATCGGGTCGATCGTCTCCAGCCATGACTTCAACGGTCCGTTGCGCCTGCGCGTCGACCGGGCCTGAGCCCATCGAATGGCCAGAAATAGCGCGGAAAGGCCATGCCAGATCGCGACCAGCCATAAGCCCAGGTCGGGCCGTCCGGCGTACCAGGTGCCCGTCAGCAACAGCAGGTTCGGATTGCGCCGCGCGGTGATCAGCCGGTTGAACGAATCCAGCGGGCGCCACAGGAACATGGAAAACGGCGCGACCAGGAGTTGAAATGAACCCTCGCACAGGCGGCCACCGAGGTAGCCCGCGAACATCAGCCAGAGAGGAACCGACACCGGCCAGGGGCCGGTCCACGTCGCGTCCAGCCCCATTCCCCACGCCAGGTACCACAACGGCGGATGGATGAGATCCAGGCCGTGATCGAGCACATCGCCAAAACGGCTGTAGCTCACGGTCACCCGGGCTAGTTTCCCGTCAACCGTGTCCAGAAACGTCATGCACCAGCCCAGTAACAGTCCCAGCCCGAAATGCGCGCGCCAGAAGGCCACCCCGGCCAGGACCGCGAGCGCCAGCCCGCACAGCGTCACCTGGTTCGGGGAAAGCCCGAGTCTGACGCAGAGTTTCGTCGCAAGGAAGGCGGGCCGCGGCCAGAGCCAGCGCGTTACCAGGTCGGTGACACCCTTGTATGCGCCGTCAAAGAGCTCCTGTTCCAGCGACGGCTGGTTATCGGTCCGGATCGGATAAACCCACGGGGCTTCGTTCTTGCGCAGGCTCTTGTCGAATCCGGCGGCAAGTTCTTGTGGCGTTAACATCGATTTTGAGTCCGCCGCCGACGGAGCGCCGCCCCGCAGCAGGTGAAGCGGCGGACCCCCGGCGCCATCGCGACCAAGAACGGCGACCGGAGTGCGGGCCGGCCCCGTCACCAGGATTACGTCACGCTTCGACTCGATAAGGGCCCTGAGGACCCGCATGTCGTATAGAAAGTCGCCGCGGAGCAGGAGCAAGGCCGAACCGGGCGGCACGGCATCCAGCCCGGCGACCACGCTCGTTCCGAAGATCCTGGACAGTTGCCGCCGAAGCCGCTCCGGCCCGCTCAGACCCCAGACCGACAATGGAGTGTCACCTTCTATATATGTATGTACCAAGCGGACAACCGACTCTGGGTTCAGTGATTGGAGTCAACGGGCTGACGCTGGTGGAAAACCCGGAGTATGCTTCAACCATGTCCAGTGTCCAGCCCACGGCCGGAGATCCCGGCCCGACACCTTTCCGGCTCGCGCATATTTCCGATCCCCATCTGACTTCGCTGCACCGCGTTCACTGGCGTGAATTGCTCAACAAACGCCTACTCGGTTACGCCTCGTGGCGCCTGCGCCGGCGCGCCGTCCACCGGCCGGAGATATTGAATGCACTGCAACGGGCCCTGGTCGAATGCCGGCCTGACCACATTGCCGTCACGGGCGACCTGACGCACCTGGGCACGCCCGCAGAATGCCTCGAGGCGCGGCAGTGGCTGGAGCAGCTCGGACCGCCGGCATACATAACGGTCATTCCGGGCAATCACGACCGTTACGCACCCTCGGAATGGTCTGAAACCCTTGCGCTCTGGCTCCCGTACATGCAGGGCGACGATCCGCCGGGCCCGGAATACGGTCGGTTTCCGTTTCCAACATTGAGGAAGCGTGGTCCGGTCGCGCTGGTTGGACTGTCAACGGCCAGGCCCACCGCGCCGTTTCTCGCCACGGGGAAGGTGGGATACGCGCAACTGGAACAGCTCGAACGGCTGCTCGATAGCACCGCGGCTGAAGATCTGTTTCGAATTGTACTGATGCACCATTCCCCTCTCGCAGCGGGCGTCAGCCGCCGGCGGCGCCTCGACGACACCGCCCGCCTGGTGTCGGTGCTCAAACAGCATGGCACCGAACTGGTCCTGCACGGTCACGGACATCGTCCGGTCACCGGCGCGCTGCAAACGGATACCTCGGTCATCCCGGTCTTCGGTGTTCCTTCCGCCTCATCATCCGACCCGTCGCCGGAAAAGCGCGCAGGCTACAATATCTACGAGATCGCCGCCAGCAATATGGGCTGGACACTGCGCGTGCTGGAACAGCGCTGGGATCCCGCACGGGCATGCTTCGTGCCGCATGCACAACACAGCCTGCTCATCCCGGCCCCTCGGGCGTCCCCGCACAACGAAAGGCACGCCGCCGCCGGCGCCGGATAGTCATTTAATGCGAAGGGTCACGCGTCGCTGAAGGATCAGGCGGCGCGTCGCACCAGCCACGCCGCTGCCCATACCAACAGCAAACCGGGGACCAGGGCGACAAGCGCCGGATCGAGATGCAGGAGCAGTCCGGTATTCGCGGTGATTTGGTCGAACAGATAGACGCCGATTCCGGTCACGGCCGCAAGGATCAGGCGCCCTCCGATGCCGCCGCGTACTGAACCCAGCGCGAACGGCACGGACAGGAGCAGCATGGCGATCGTGATCAGCGCCAGGCCAGGCCTGCGCCAGAACGCCAGCGCATAGGTTTCCGCGCTCTGGCCGGTCGCGCGCAAGTATTTCACGTAACGGTAAAGTGCCGGCGGCGACAGGGATTCCGCCGGCAGGTTGAGGGCCGAGATCTGGTCCGGTCGCACGAATGGCTGCCACGGCATGGATTCCGCGTGCAGCGACACCACCTGATCGGCTTCCAGGGACTTGCGTGTCACGTCGTGCAGCGTCCAGCGGTCATGGGTTCCGATTGCGGCGCTTTCCGCGTGGATGTACTCCGCGAGCATGCCATCCGCGCCGAGACGGAGGATCTCCACCTGCTCCGCCCGGCGCGCATGCGGTGTCGCGCCAAGCCGCAGAATCCGGGTGGCATCGCGGGTCCAGATGCCAAGCGCCTCGCCGAGTTCCGTGCTTTGGGCAAGCGCCGCCGATCGATGCGCGAGCGACTTCTGCTGAAGATCCGGCGCCACGGTCGAGTCCAGGACGAACACGAACAACAGCAACAGCAGCCCCGCCCGCAGGGAAGCCGCGCTGATGCGCGCCGACGACAGTCCCGCGGCGCGCATCGCCGTGATCTCTCGATTGACCGCGAGCCGGCCGAGACCGATCACGTTGCCCAGGAGCGCGATGAACGGAGACAGCTGCACGAATCGCCGGGGGACCAGCAAGGCGGTGCATAGGAAAGCATCGCGCGCCCGGTAGAAACCCTCGCCGACATCCTCGAGCTGCTCGAGCAGATCGAGAAAACTGAACAGCGGCAACAGGACAAACGCGGCGACGGCCAGACCGCCGGCAATCCGCCGGAGCAGGTAACGGTCAATGGTGGTCATCGGCGCCGCGCCACAGTCTGGCGGTACTCCGGCAGCAGGATCGCCCCCACGACGCACAACATCAACGCGTGCAGCCACCATACGCCGGGCACCGCCCCGAGCATTCCCTGCTCGACCCAGGTCTGGGCCAGGCCGCTCAGGTTGTAATAAACCGCAAATACGAGCATGGCGACCACGGTGCGTTCGTGCTTTCCTTGGCGGGGCGACGATCGGCTCAGCGGGATGGCGACAAGGGCAAGCAGGATCGTGGCGACGGGTCGGGAGAGACGCCACTGGAACTCGGCAATCTCCCCGGGCAACACCGAGCCGGCCAGGGAAAGCGTGGACGCGGCCTTGCGCTTGTAGCCAATCGACTCCGCCGAGTCCTTCAGGAAGATGACCAGTCTCGCGAACCGCACCGTCGTATCGCCCACGCCGACCCGCACCAGCCGGTACCATATGCCATCGCGAAGGTGCAGTTCCGCGCGTCGATCGGGATCGGAGTGGTGGCGTTCCGCATCCCGGGCCAGGATGACTTCGCTGTTTCTCTCCAGACGCCGATACAGGAACACGTGTCGCAGCAGCCCTTCGCGATCGTCCTTGCGTTCGACATACATTACCCTTCCACTCTCTTCATTCCCGTAGAATTTTCCAGCCTGCAGGCGATCAGTGTTGAACTCCGCGTGTGCTTCCGCGTCCAGTACGTAGCTCAGGTGATAGGCCCAGGGGCGACATGCAATCGAAAGGCTTCCGACCAGCAGACCGACCGGGATCGCGAGCCACAGCACGGCATGAATTATCCGCCGGCTGCCCACGCCCGCGGCGAGCAGGGCCGTGATCTCCTGATCGCGGTGGAGGCGGCCCAAGCCGAGTACAATCGCGACGTACAGCGCCAGCGGGACCAGGACTTCGAGCGCAATGACCGTCTTCAGCAAAACGAGTTGCACCATCACGTCGGCGCCTATCGTTTCACTCACGGCCTCGGCGAGATAACGCGCGGCACTGAAGCTCGCGAAAAGTCCGACCAGAATGCCGCCGACGGCCGCCAGGGGTTTCAGGATCTCGACAACGATGTAGCGTTCAATTCGGGCCATCTGAAATTTCAAATGCTAAAATGACGTCCGCACATTCGACCATTGATGCATCTTCGAGCATGACCCATTCCCAGTATAGAGCTTCGACCCGGGCGATTCTGCTCAGCGCCGGGCAGGGTCGGCGCCTGCTGCCGCTGACCGCGGAGACTCCAAAATGCCTGCTGCCCGTGGCCGGCAAACCGATCATCCAGTGGCAAGTGGACGCGCTGCTCGCGGCGGGGATTGGCGAGATCGCCATCGTGACCGGATACCGTCCCGACAAGGTCGAAGGATTGATTCGCGAACGTTATGCCGGTCAGCGGATCACGCCCGTCTTCAACCCCTTTTTCGACGTCTCGGACAATCTCGCCAGCTGCTGGATGGCCCGCGAATTCATGTCCGGAGATTTCCTGTTGATGAACGGCGATGTCATCCTCAATCACGACGTGGTGAACCGTGTGTTGTCCTCGCCCCGCGCACCCATTGTTCTGACCGTCGACTACAAGCGGTCCTACGACGATGACGATATGAAGGTTCAACTGGAGGATTCCCTGGTCAGGCACGTCAGCAAGAAACTGGCCCCGGAACGGGTCGACGCCGAATCCATCGGGCTGCTCTATTTCCGCGACCAGGGACCGGCGCTGTTCCGTTCCGCCGTAGAGCATGCGCTACGACATCCGCAGGGACTGCGACAGTGGTATCTCTCTGTCGTCGATCATCTTGCGAGTCAAAGTCTGGTCAGTGCCTGCCCAGTCGATGGATTGCGGTGGATGGAACTCGATTTTCCGGCGGACATCGCCGCCGCCGAAGCCCGGTTCGGCGAACACGCGGCCGCGGCTTCCCGCCCAGGCCAATCCGTCCAGAATCCCTCTCCGCTTCAGGAACCCTGACGCCCCGTCGCGCTGAACAGTGATTCCACAAGTTCCAGATCCGCAGGCGTGTCGACGTCCACGCCCGCTTCCGCGAACGGCAGCAGCACGGCGGCCAGTCGGGCACCCATCCGTCTGGAAACCCGTTTCAGCGCGCCATCCAGGCTGAGCCGCCCAAACAGATAGGCGGCCACGCCCGGGATCCCGAGCAGGCCCGCGATCAGGCGCCGGGGAACCTTGCGCCTCTGTTCCACGCTCCGCCACAGGTCGACGACGATTCTGGCGCGCGGCGACATCAAGGCAAACAGGTTGCACGTGCAGAAATGTCCATCTTGCATCCGCAGGACCGTGCGTCTCGTGCCGGGGAATCTTTCCACCACGGTTGAGTGTTTCACGAGCGCGACCGTAGCATCGGCCGCCTGGAGCCGGGACTGCGAGATGAAGTAATCGACGATGTCGGGACGCAACAGCGCGTGGTCGGCGGTGGTAAGCAGGACCGGTTCGTCCGGCCCGAGCTGCGCCAGCGCGGCAACTGCGCTCTGGCTCGGAGATCCCAGACTCGGACACCATGTCAGCTCCCCCGCGTCGATCGAGCGTTTAAGTTCCGGCAGCTTCTCCAGAATCGGGGCGGGCGGCCCGCAAAGGACGATCCGGCCAACCGTGCCGGCGGATCTCAGCGCGCCCAATACGCGCAGGACCATCGGGACCCCGCCGACCGGCGCGAAGGCCTTGCAGGGGACGCCCGCCTTCGCAGCCACTTGATCGGCGCCGGTGCGATCCGCCGCCAGCACGACGGCGGTGAACGCGCGATCGGCACCCTCGGGCGCGGAGCGTAGACGCCGTTCCGCGATTTCATGCCCCATCGCGAAGTTGCTTTTCATAAATCCTGTAACGCTTGTAAGGCTTGCTGCCGATGCAGTCGAGGATATTGCGCATGCCTTTGTTCTCTTCCAGGATCCAGGACATTTCTACCTCCCCGATGCCCAGTTCGCGCAGTGCCCAGCGCACGGCATCGATGACCTGAAATGCCAGCGCCATGCCCAGCGGCCGGTTCTGGAAAGAGCGCCGCACGCCCATCAGGGCCACCCGGCCGGTACGGATCTCACGCCGCTTCAACCGCCACAACAGCCTTGCCCATCCCAGGGGGAACAGGGAGCCGTCGAGCCCCGCCAGCACCTCGTTCAAATTGGGCAACGCAACGATAAAGGCCGCAGGTACGCCGTCGAGCTCGGCAATCTGCACCAGTCGGTCATCGACAAAGAGACGCAGGCTTTGCCCCAGTTCCGCGAACTCCGCTTCCGTGAAAGGCACAAATCCCCAGTTCTCCGACCAGGCATCATTGAAGATGTCGCGCAGGAGCCGGAGTTCGTCGCGCAAATGCGGGCGGCAGAGCGTCCGCACCCGTAACCTCGGCGCAAAGCGTTTCAGCAGGGCCGACATGACACGCGGTGCTTCGAAATCCACGCGTACCCAGTACGCCAGGAGATCCTTCACGGGGACATATCCCTGTTCTTCAACACGCGCGGCATACCAGGGCCGACCGTGGGGCATGAGGAGCGACGGCGGGGTATCGAAACCTCCGATGAGGAGCCCGCACTCCTGATTGATGGAAAAATTGAATGGACCCGTTACATGGCGGGTTCCACGCTCGCGCAACCAGCCTTCTGCGGCCGCAAACAAAACAGTGAAAACGTCACGGTCATCTCCGGCCTCCAGCATGCCAAAGTGGCCCGTATTGGCGCTGTATCGCTGCCGGTGAAGTTCATCGATCTGGGCGCTGATGCGGCCCACGGGACGGTGGTCGCGCGTCGCCACCCACCCCTGCCAGGCGCCATGGGCGAGAAACGGGTTCAAGGCAGAAAGGTGCAGTCTCCGCTCCAGACGCAACGGAGGGACCCACGCAGGATCGCCGGCATAGACCTGCCAGGGCACATCGATGAATCGGCGCAAATCCGCCCGGCTGGACACGGGTTGAACACGGACTGAACCCGGCCCCTGGCCACTCGGCATGACGCTGGTGGATGTCAAACCATTTTCAGCTTGCACGCTCTAATTTTCTGCGGATAGACAGGCGAGCGATTCCGCGAACCCGCACGTGGCTGGGGATGAAGTCATAAACCAGGTCAAAAACAGTCTGTAACAGGGGTGTGAAAGACATAAATTTTTGTTATATTATCAGGAAGATGCCATCGAATCCTCGCCCAGAAGGGCAAACGATCAATGCAACCATGCGTAAATTCGGGGCTCCGGAGACGTGTATCCGGGAGTACCCTCGCTGGAGCGTGTTGCTCCGCAGGCCCCAAGTGACCCTGGGCTCACTGGTCCTCGCGGCTCATGATCGGGCAACGGCATTTTCGCAACTCAGCGGCGCCAGTTTTACCGAGTTGCGCCAGGTCATCCTGGACGTGGAAACCGCGCTGTCACGGGCATTCGGCTATGACAAAATCAATTATCTGATGTTGATGATGGTCGACCCGGATGTCCACTTCCACGTCGTGCCGCGCTACAGTGGAACAAGAACCTTTGGTGGCCGCGAATTTGTGGACGCAGGCTGGCCCGGGCCGCCGGACCTGAAGAGTCACAATGAATCGGATGATCCGATATTCGGGGGAATTCTGGGCCGGATCCGCTCTTCCTGGCCATGACTCAACAGGGCAGAAATGCATAGGAATTAGATGCATGCGCGCCTCGCCTCGTGTAGCATTTATCGCGGTTTCAAGACCGGGCACATGGGGGAGTATCAGGGGGCCTCGCAAAACGGGGACTCTTCCGTATGGCAGCCCGGCTTCGGTTCCGGCCGTGCCGCATGGGTTTTTAAAGAAAGCCCGTGCCCGGACCGGGCGCTTTTTTGAATTGCCGCCAATCGGGGTCCCGAATCATGTGCGGGACTTTGGGGAAACAGCCTGGAGAGAATGACCGGTGGATCAGCAAACAACTCGGACCGACAACAGCCAGCCACAAAGACTCGCGGATTTTCAAACGCTCACCGAGGCACTGGAATATGCCGCGCAGGGCGTAACCGGTTGTAACTTCTACGACGCCAGGGGACAGCTGCGGACTGCACTGCCCTACAGCGAACTTCGGAGACGCGCGCGTTCGATGGCGCAGCAGTTGCTGCAGCTTGGAGTGAAGCGCGGCGATTGCGTCGCGCTCGTCGCGGGAACGGATCCCGAGTTTATCATCCTGTTCTTCGCTTGCCGCTACGCCGGATTGATTCCATTCGCAATGCCGGTTCCGGTCAATCTGGGCAGCCACGACATCTACGTTCAGCAGCTGCACGGACTGCTCGAGAGTGGCCACGCGAGGGTCGCAATCGCCCCGCCTGAATTCCACACCTTCCTGGCCGAGGCTGCCAGGGATCTGGAGAGGCTGATCTGGGTGGGAACCCCCGTGGAACTGGAAGCCCTGCCGGCTTCAGACCGGGTTCTGCCGACCGCCGGCCCGGACGAACCCGCCTACTTGCAATTCACCTCGGGCAGCACGCGGTCGCCACGCGGGGTTGTCATATCCGAGCGCGCTGTGATGAGCAACCTGCAGGGTATCGTCCGCAGCGGGTTGTGCGTGCGCCCGGGCGATCGGTGCGCGTCCTGGCTGCCCTTCTACCACGACATGGGCCTGGTCGGCTTCGTGCTCGGCCCGATTGTTTCCCAGCTCTCGGTCGACTATCTGCGCACGCGCGATTTCGCGATCCGCCCGGTGCAATGGCTCCGCCTCATCAGCAGGAACCGCTGCTCGATTGCATTCAGCCCGCCATTCGGTTTTGAGTTGTGCGCGCGCCGCGTGCGTGGCGCGGACCTTGCCGAACTGGATCTTCAGAGCTGGCGCGCGGCGGGCGTCGGAGCGGAAATGATTCGCGCGGATATCCTGGAAAATTTTGCGGAGAAACTCGCGTGCACCGGTTTTGACCCGAAAGCGTTTCTGCCGTGCTATGGCCTGGCGGAAGCTTCCCTCGCCGTCAGCTTCCCGCCTCTCGGCCGCGGGCTTGACGTAATGCATGTCAATTTACGCGCGTTTTCAGAACGCAGCGCGGTGGTGCCCATCCCGGCGCACAGCAGAAAGGCCAACGCCTTCGTCAACTGCGGTCAGCCCCTGCCCCATCATGCCGTTCGCATTGTCGACGATGAAGGCCGACCGTTGCCGGATCTGAAGCTCGGGCGCGTACTGGTGCGTGGACCCAGCCTGATGGACGGATATCTCGATGACCCGGAAGCCACGTGTCGCGCGCTGGGACACGATGGCTGGCTCGATACGGGCGATCTGGGTTATATGATGGAAGGCGATCTTTATCTGACCGGCCGTGGGCAGGACGTCATCATCGTCAACGGCCGCAATATCCGCGCTCAGGACCTGGAGGAACTTGCTGAAATGCAACCGGAAGTACGCATGGGCGACTCCTCGGCCTTTGCCGTCCGCGACGGCAACGGCAACCCGAGCGTAGTTCTGGTCGTGGAGTGCCGCCTGTCGGAACCCGGCATGCGGCAGTCGCTCGTGCTGCGGCTGCAGCGCCTGATTTACGAGGGTTTCGGCATCCACTGCCTGGTGGAACTCGTGGCGTCCCATACGCTCCCGCGCACTTCGTCCGGAAAATTGTCGCGCACGGCCGCGCGCCAGGGGTTCGTGGAACGATCCGGCTGGGATCAGCAGCAAGCCGCCGACGCCGAGCAAGCCTGAACTCTCCCAATGCCCGCACCGGTGGCGGTTACCGGCGGCACGGGTTTCATCGGTAGCGTAATTCTCTCCGCCCTCTTGGGGCGCGGTTGGTCGGTCAATGCACTGACCCGCGTGCCTCGTCACCCAAACCCCGGGATCCGCTGGATCCACGGCCATCTCGCCGATTCCGGTTCATTGAGCGAGCTGACGGGCGATTGCGACACCATCATTCACTGCGCCGGTCTCGTGCGTGGGGCGAGTGCCGCCCAATTCAACGCGACCAACCTCGGGGGGACCGCAAATCTGCTCGCGGCGATCCGCCGCCGCCGGACACCGGTGCGGCTCCTGGTGGCGCGCGAGCCCCACTTGTCCTGGTATGCGGACAGCAAATACCGGGCCGAACAACTGTTGTCCGCTCATGCCGGCGCCATTCAAGCGACCGTTTTCCGTCCGACGGCAGTCTACGGCCCGGGGGATCGCGAGATCCGTCCGCTCCTCGACTGCATGCGGCGTGGATTTCTCCCGCTCCCCAGACGCCCTCATCAGCGCTTCAGCCTCCTTCACGTCCATGATCTCGCCGCAGCCGTGCTTTGCTGGCTTGCCGCGTCCCGACCCGGTCCCGGCCCCTATGAACTGGACGACGGCATGCCTGGAGGCTACGACGGAAAAACCATCACGGCTGTGGCACAGGCCAGCCTGGGGCGCCGCATGCGCGTCATTTCATTGCCGATCCCGCTGTTATATTGTGCCGCGGGACTCAATCTCCTTTACGGCAGGGTCACGGGACGCCTGCCCATGTTGACACCGGGGAAAGTACGTGAGCTTACGCATGCGAACTGGGTCTGCGACAATGGCCCCGTCCGCACGGCGTTGGACTGGTCGCCACGGATCCGGCTCGCCGACGCCCTGCGCGACAGTGCACAACTGCTTGACGGATGACACGAGGCAAGAAGGTGGCCCGATCCTATGACGATATCCTGACCCGCCTGATCAGGCATCTTGAACGGTTCGCGGGCCCGGACGTGGCAATCGATGAAGACGTAGAACTCGTGACCGAGCTTGGCCTGGATTCCGTCAAGGTCCTGGATGTGATCCTGGAGATTGAAGACGAGTTCGACGTGTCGGTGCCGATGAACCTGCTCGCGGACGTACGCACGGTGCGCGACCTGGCGACGGTGATCCACCAGATCCTGACTTCCCCCGCCGAAAGCCGGCCATGACCCTGCTCGGCAAGTTCGAGAAACTGCGCGAGGATCGCACCGCACTGCTGGCGACCGGCGCCGATCCCTTCGGCATGCCGATCGACGAGTTGTATTCGCCGACCGAGGCACGGATCGCCGGACGTCGCGTTCTGCTCGCGGGCACCAATAACTACCTGGGACTGACTTTCGCGCCGGAATGCCTGGAAGCTGCGCATGCCGCGATTGACCATGATGGCACCGGAACCACCGGCTCGCGCATGGCCAACGGCAGCTTTGCCGGCCATCGGGCGCTGGAACGCGAGATCGCCGAATTCTACGAATGCCGGTCGGCCATCGTCTTCACGACCGGCTATCAGGCAAACCTCGGGATGATTTCCGGCCTGACGCGTCCCGGGGATGTGCTGATGATCGACGCGGACAGCCACGCCAGCATCTATGACGGCTGCAAGCTCAGTGGAGCGGAGGTGCTGCGCTTCCGCCACAATGACGCCGCGGATCTCAGGAAGAGACTGACCCGCCTCGGCGAACGGGCCGCGTCGACACTGGTCATCGTCGAGGGTATCTACAGCATGCTCGGTGACCGGGCGCCGCTCGCCGAAATCGTCGCCGCGACGCGCGAATGCGGCAGTTGCCTCCTGGTGGATGAAGCGCATTCGCTTGGCGTGCTTGGGGAATACGGGCGTGGCCTGGTTGAAGAAGCCGACGTGCTTTCGCAGGTCGACTTCATCCTGGGCACCTTCAGCAAGAGCCTGGGCAGTGTCGGCGGATATTGCGCAAGCAATCGCCCCGAGCTGGACCTGATCCGCTATGCCAGCCGCCCTTATGTGTTCACGGCGTCGCCCTCGCCGTCCGTGATCGCCTCGACGCGCGCCGCGCTCAGGCTGCTGCGAAATGGGAAGGATCTGCGCGTCCGCCTCTGGGAACACGCACGCAAAATGTATGGTGGATTGAAACGGCTCGGCTATAGGCTGGGCCCCGAGCCGAGCCCGGTAGTCGCCGCCATCCTGGACAGCCGCGAACAGGCCCTGACGCTCTGGCGCGGCCTGTTCGAACGTGGCGTATACGTCAATCTCGTTTTCCCTCCGGCGGCGCCGGGGGACAAGTCGCTCGTGCGCTGCAGCGTCAGCGCCGCGCATTCGGCCGCGCAGATCGAAACGCTGATCGGCGCCTTCGCTGAACTGCGCGACCCGGTGTTGGCAGCCGGCCGGGACGTCAACTCCGCATGCGCACCCTCCTTGCGTTCATCCTGACCTACCCGCGCCGCAGCATCATCATGCTGCTGGCGCTGCTGGTCGCCGGGCTGGCCGAGGGCCTCAGCCTGACAACGCTGTTGCCCCTGCTCGCGACCGCCGTGGGCGGCGATACTCGTTCCGGCGCGGGAAAATTCATCACCGACGCCCTGCTCACGGCCGGCATAGAACCTACTATCGCTGTCATGCTGCTGATCATTGTCGCGGGAATGACGCTGAAGAGCCTGTTGCTGCTGCTGGCGAACCGGCAGGTCGGATACACCGTCGCGCACGTCGCCACGGCGTTGCGACTGGAACTCATCGACGCCCTGCTGGCCAGCCGCTGGGAATATTACCTGCGTCAGCCCGCCGGCTCGCTTGCGAATTCCGTGGCCACGGAAGCCTATCGGGCCGCCACCGGCTTCCAATACGGCGCATCCGTCCTGGCCTTCGCCGTCCAGGTTGTCATTTACGCGGTGGTGGCACTCCTCGTCTCATGGCAGGCGACCGTCGTGGCGTTGATTGTGGGCTCCATTTTTTCACTGATGCTGCACCGCCTCGTGCGCGCTTCACGTCGCGCGGGAGCGGGCCAGACGCGACTGCTTCGCTCACTCCTCGCCTATCTGACCGACGTGCTCGGTTCGGTGAAGCCACTCAAGGCCATGGCGCGCGACAACGTCGCCGACGCCATCCTTCGGGATCAAAACTCGCAGCTTGAAACGGCCATGAGACAGGAGGTGTGGAGCAAGGAGGCCCTGCGCGCCCTCCAGGAACCTATGCTCGCCGCGCTGGCGGCAACCGGCCTGTATATCGCGCTGGTGCGCTGGCAGATGTCGCTGCCGCAGGTCATGATTCTCGTGTTCCTGCTGGTCCGGGTGCTCGGCCTCGTCAACAAAGTGCAGCGGCAGTTTCAGCACCTGATCGCGCAGGAAAGCGCCTACTGGGCCTTGCGCAATGCCGCCAGCGCGGCGCGCGCGGCCTCCGAACGCGCCGCCGGTTCGATCGAACCGCATCTCCACCGCGAAATAGAATTGCGCGACCTGTTTTTCCAGTACGGAAACCAGGAATTGTTCCAGGGCCTCCAGCTCCGCTTCCCGGCCGGCTCCTTTACGGCGATCTTCGGTCCATCGGGGATCGGCAAAAGCACGCTCCTCGATCTGCTTTGCGGTCTCGTCGAGCCCGTGTCCGGGCAGGTCCTGGTGGACGGCGTATCGCTGCATGACATCAACCTGCGTCAGTGGCGGCGGATGATCGGTTATGTATCCCAGGAAACCATCCTCCTGCACGACACCATCCTCGCCAACGTGCTCGTGGGCGAGACAGGCCTTGGGGTTGCGGACGCGGAACGCGCGCTGAAGGATGCCGGGGGGTGGGATTTCGTCGCGACCCTGCCCCAGGGCATTCACACGGTGATCGGCGAGCGAGGCGGTCTTCTGTCCGGTGGACAGCGGCAGCGTATCGCCATTGCCCGCGCGCTGGCGCACCGGCCCCGACTCTTGATTCTGGATGAACCGACCAGCGCGCTGGATCCGGACAGCGAAAGGTTGATTTGCGAGAGCCTGCAGGGCCTGGCGGGTCAACTGACCATCATTGCCGTATCGCACCGCGCCGCGGTCAGCGCGGCCGCGGATCGGGTTTTCCGGCTTGTGGACGGCAATGCAGTGGCCATGAAAGACAAGGAATGGGTCAAGGAAACAGCCGCGGTATTGCCTGGGCGCAACGTCGTTTCTTCAACTTGATCGGTGATGCGTTGCGGTCACCGCCGCATTTTCCGCGGCTGCCTGTACAAGGAACCGGCTCTTTTACCGCTTCCAATCGCTTACGCGATCGGAACGCAGAAAGCCGCTCCTGCGCTTTCTGCATTCCCGCCATCCATGGCGGTCATGGCCATACATCCCTGTATGGCGGAAACCTCTGAAGTAGTTCAGAGGTTCCTTTAACTTGTCACTTATAACTTGTAGCTTGTTGCTGCCTTATCTGGTGCCCGGGGCCGGAATCGAACCGGCACGGCGTTTCCACCGAGGGATTTTCGTACCCACTACGGCTTTCGCCGCTGCGTCACTTAAGACGCATTTGTGGTCTGGACTTTCCCTTTACCCTATCCCAGCTTCAATCCGGGACGTAGGCAGGGGCCGTCAAGTCTCTACACTTTCCCTGGACGATGGACCTTTCGGCATTCCAGGGCTTAGCTCGGGATTGCCACCACCTCGTGGTGCTGAGGTTTCCCCGAATTTGACCCCATCCGCACCAGTCGTTTCCGAACTGGGCGCTCAATTACGTCAAAGTCCCTTGTGTCTACCAATTCCACCACCCGGGCAGGTGAATGGAGGCTGGGGTCGGAATTGAACCGGCGTACACGGCTTTGCAGGCCGCTGCATGGCCACTCTGCCACCCAGCCCCGGCGCATAATTCTAACAGGTTGATGCAAAAGTCCGTCCGCGGACTTTTGCATCCCCCTTCGGCCAAAGCAGAACTTCGGCCAAACAAAAAGGCCACTCGCGGAGTGGCCTTACTGGGGCTTGAAATTTGGAGCGGGAAACGAGTCTCGAACTCGCGACCTCAACCTTGGCAAGGTTGCGCTCTACCAACTGAGCTATTCCCGCGGAACGTCGCTGCCTGCGTCCGGATCACGGCCGAGGCAGCATCCGCATTGTAATGGCGTAGCGCAGACTGTCAATGATCCGGCCTGCCGTGAATACCCTGCAATCTATTGTTTATTCTGGGTTTCCCGAAGCTTGGGCCAGGCGCTCGCGACATACTGGAACAGGGACCAGAGCGTGAGCAGCGCCGCGACATACAGCAGCACCAGTCCGATTTCGTAAACCGGCAAACCCCAAAGCGAATCGCGGAACAACAGCAATATCAATGCGACCATCTGCGCGATGGTCTTGATCTTCCCGTACATCGAGACCGCCACTCGGCTGCTGGCCCCGAGCTCGGCCATCCACTCACGCAGCGCAGACACAGTGATCTCCCGGCCAATGATCACCGCGGCAGGCAGGGCCAGCAGGAGCCTGGGGTCCTTGTGCACCAGCAGGACCAGCACGACTGCAACCATGAGTTTGTCCGCAACCGGGTCAAGGAACGCGCCGAGCCGGGAAGTCTGGTTCAATTTCCGCGCCAGGTAGCCGTCGAGAAGGTCCGTGAATGCCGCGAATGTGAAGATGAAGCAGGCAGCAAGGTAATTCCACGCAACGGGCAGACAGTAAAAGAGTACGAAAACCGGGATCAGCACGATGCGCAGCAGCGTGAGCGTATTGGGAATATTCATCATCCGCCGTGTAGCGCGCTGTAGATTCTCTGTGCGAGATTCTTGTTGATCCCCGGAACCTTGGCAAGCTCCTCTACCCCTGCGCGTTCGACGCCCTGGAGGCCGCCGAAATGGCGCAATAGCGACTGCCGCCGCCGGCTGCCGATCCCGTCGATCTGCTGCAATGGAGACTCGCGCCGGCGCCGCGATCGACGGCTCCGATGCCCGGTGATCGCGAAGCGATGCGCTTCGTCGCGGATTTCCTGGATCAGGTGCAGCGCCGGATTATCGGGATCCAGCCGCAACGGCTGCCCGCTCCCGGTCAGGACCAGCCTTTCCTGGCCTGGCCGGCGCGCGGGTCCCTTTGCCACGCCTATGAGTTTCAGGTCGTCCACTTTCAACCCGCGCAGAGCCGCTTCGGCCGCGGAAACCTGCCCTTTGCCGCCATCGATCAGGATCAAATCCGGCCACTTCCCCTGTTCGGACGCGGTCCGCGCGTAACGCCGCTCGATCGCCTGACGCATCGCCGCGTAGTCATCTCCCGGGGCGATGCCCTCGATGTTGAATCGCCGGTACTCTCCCTTGAGCGCGCCGCCGGGACCGAACACCACGCACGAGGCAACGGTGGCCTCTCCCGACGTGTGGCTCACGTCGAAACATTCAATCCGCTCCAGTGCGTTTCCGCCACCCAGGGCATTACCCAGCGCGGCAAGCCGGAAGGCACTCCTTTGCCCGATCGAGAGATGTTGCGCCAGCGCCAGCGCCGCGTTTTCCCGCGCCAAACGCACCCAGGCCGCGGCCTTGCCCCGAATCGGCCGGACGATGCGGACCCTGGCGCGGCGATCCCCGGAAAGGACCTTTTCAAGCAACGCCCGGCCGGGCGGCAGGTGACTCACGTAAATGCGTGCAGGCACCTGATTGCGCCCCCTGCCCGTCAGGTAATGTTGAGTGAGAAAGGCCGCGAGAATCCGATCGTCCGACTCGGCGGCTTCATGACGGGGGAACGATGCCCTGTTGCCAAGATTCCTGCCGCCACGGAAATAGAATGCCTGGATGCAGGCCTGGCCATCGCGAACCACGCACGCGATCACATCGCATTCATTTTCCGGCGCCGCGACGTGCCGTTCTTCCTGGATACGGCGCAGGCTGGCGATCTGATCGCGGTAATGCGCCGCGCGCTCGAATTCCAGAGTCTCGGCCGCGCGGCGCATTGGACCATTCAGCGCCTCGATGATTTCCTCGTTGCGCCCTTCCAGAAACATCACTGCATGCTCGACATCCCGCCGGTATTCCTCCGGCTCAATGAATCCGACGCAAGGGGCGCTGCACCGCTGGATCTGGTGCTGGAGGCAGGGACGAGTGCGGTTCCGGAAATACGAATCGTCGCACTGGCGGAGCCGGAACAGCTTCTGCACCAGGTTGAGCGTGCGCCGCGCCGCCCCGGCCCCGGGAAACGGGCCGAAGTACCGCCCGCTCCCGCGTCGACTGCCCCGGTGGAAGCTCAGCCGCGGGACGTCCTGAACCGATGACAGGTGCAAAAACGGATAGCTCTTGTCGTCGCGGAAGACGATGTTGTACCGGGGCTTAAGTTCCTTGATCAGGTCGCTCTCGAGGAGCAACGCCTCGCCTTCCGTGCGCGTCACGGTCACGAGGATGTCCCTGATTTGCGCGACCATGGACCGGGTTTTAGGCGAGGGCTCGCGACCGGTAAAATAACTGGTGATGCGCTTTTTCAGGTTCGCCGCCTTGCCGACGTAGATCACTTCCTGGTCGGCGTTCAGCATCCGGTAGACACCCGGCCTGGACGTCACGGTCTTGCGAAAACCCTGGTCACTGTTCGAGCGAAGGTTCAACACTCACCGGAGTTTCCGCCCGCCGCAATTTACTGCATTATGAAGCAGCGTCCAGATGGAATCGCGGGGCGCATTCGCCCGGCGGATCCGGGCAAAGAATGACGATTATGGCGAATCCTGAGCCGACTACTCGCTACGCCAGCACCTTTCACACTGTATCCGGCCGTCCGGAGATCATTGGAAAGTACGAAATTGAGGACGAAGTCGGCCGCGGCAGCATGGGCACGGTCTACGCCGCGCACGACCCCTTCTCGGAACGCACTGTCGCCGTCAAGGTCGCGCATCCCCAGTTCGTAGGAAAGGGACAGGAAGGCGCCCGCTTCCGCAAGCTGTTCTTCAACGAGGCGCACGCCGCGGGCGTGCTCAGTCATCCGAGCATCCTGACCCTTTATGACGCAGGCGTGGACGGCGATCTGTGCTACCTGGTCATGGAATTCGTTCCCGGCGCCAAGACCCTCTCGGCGTTCTGCGAACCGGCGGCTCTCCTGGGCGTGCGCGAGGTCGTCGGAATCGTCTACAAATGCGCCAAGGCGCTCGATTACGCGCACCGCCAAGGCATCATCCACCGCGATATCAAGCCCAGCAATATCCTGTTCACCCAGGATCGGGATATCCGCGTCTCCGACTTCAGCATCGCGCGCATCAACCGCGCGGATCAAACCTCCACGCAATTTGACGGCTTCCTTGGCTCCCCGCTGTACATGTCCCCCGAGCAGATCAACGAATGGGACATCAACAGCAATACGGATCTTTTTTCGCTGGGAACAGTCATGTACGAGCTGTTGACCGGGCACAACCCGTTCAAGGCCGAATCGCTCACGGCCATCGCCCAGAAAATTACGCACGAGCAACCCGAACCCATCAATACCTGGCGTACGGATGTCCCCGACGGACTGGAATACGTCCTGAACCGCATGATGAAAAGAAAGAACTCAAAACGCTATGCCACCGGTCTGGACCTTGCTGCCGATCTGGCGCTGATTTTCGACGATCTGGAAAAGATCGATACCGAGGATGCACTTCGCAAGAAATTCAATACCTTGAAGGAACTTGGATTTTTCCGCGGCTTTACCGATGGCGAAATCTGGGAACTGGTGCGCGCCAGCAACTGGAATTCCTACCCGCCCGGGAAAGTCATCATCAAGGAAGGGGAAATGGATGACTCCTTCTACATCCTGCTCGCCGGCATCGTCGATATCAACAAGCATGGCCAGCATATCGATACGCTGCAAGAGGGAGACTGTTTCGGCGAAATGGGTTTTCTGTCGCGCACCGAGCGCACGGCGACCGTCACCGCCAAGACCGACGTGTCACTCATCCGCGTGAATGCCTCAACCCTGGACCGCGCCGAGGAAGGGACTCAACTTCGATTCCTCAAGGTATTTGTCAACACCGTGGTGGAACGGCTCAAGCAGACTACGGCTATCCTGACGCAACTCAGACAAATTTAACGGAATGCTGAAAAACGATTTCCCTATCGTTTTTCAACTCGCGAAGCGAAAATGCGATTTCCGCTTTGCTCCATTTTTCAATCGCTTGCCGCGATTGAAAAATGCCGGTGCGTCCCTGTACCGGACATAGGCTGTCGAAAAACTCCGTTTTTCGACAGCCTGTTAAGCGGAAGCACGAGGCCGCGGCGGTGGCCCGCGGGTTATTTGAAGTCCCGCTTCGCCAGCATCATTGCCCCTACCAGCGCGCGTTCCGCTTCGGTGATCAGCGGATTCCAAACATCGAAAATCAGGAGAACGCGTGTTTCATCGCTGTCATTCCACGCCTCGTGTTCGATCGTGTCGTCAAAGACCCAAGCCTTGCCCATTTTCCATTCACGATAATCGTTTCCGACGCGGTAACGACATCCGGGGGGCAGGATGAGCGGCAGGTGGACGATCACGCGAATGTTGGTTGATCCGGTATGCGCCGGAATGTGCGTATGGGGCGCAAGCACTGAAAACATCGCACTGGGCCCGTAACCCTCCTGCTCCGCCATGGGCATGCCCGCCAGGAGTTCCGTGGTCCCAGGGCATCGGGCACAATTGGCCTCGATCTTTTTCCCGTCCCTCCAAAGATGAAATGTACTCCAGGCCGGTGAACGATTGAGTTCCGCCCACTGATTCAATGGGGCCCCCTTGGGATACTGGATGTACGGATGGAAAGCCTCCCAGTCTTCCTTCATGACGACAATCAGCTCTTCACGGATCGCGTCGGTCGCCTGTTCCAGGCGCGGCAACCATGGAAACAGCGAATCATCGTAGAAGGGAATCGCGGGCAGCTGCGGAAAATTCAGCATCGAGGCTTCGTGGACGTAGCGTTTTGCGCGGCCGGCGAAGATAGCCAGGCACTCGTCAAAGCGTTTGAGCGATTCTTGCGGGCAGCGCGAACGTTCCCCGGCAACCGCCTTCCGGAGAAAGTCATGGAGCCGTATCGAATCCCGCTCTACTGCGCTTTGCGCATGTTTCATCGATACGTGCAGGGGCGGCGGAATATTGGACCTGGCTGGCGCCAAGCACAAAGCGCCCTTATACGCTTCTGCCGCCGCATGCGCTTCTCCCAGGTCTTCCAGGATCGCGCCTTTGGATAGCAGGGCGACATAGGAGTACGGATCGATTGCCAGCGCGGAATTGACGGCATTCAATGCCGCACGATGGTCACCCTGCATCCGGCAGGCAAGCGTGAGAAACATGAATATGTTGAAGTCCCCCGGCTTGATTTCGGACGCGCGTGCGAGCAGGGCCCGGGCGGATGCCGGATCGCGAGAGTCCAGCTTGCCTTTGGCAGCCGTCATCAACGTCTCGGCTTCAGTTTCGCTTGCGGCGATGCCGGTTCTCCTGGAGCACAACTAATGCTGCTCTGTTTTCGAAAGGCCGGGCTGACACTCCTCACCAAAGCAGGTAGGTGCCAAGAATGTACTTCGGACCGGACACCGGCGGCAGGCCGGCATGCGTGTACATCCAGTAGGGCGGAAACATCAACAAGCGCCCGCAAACCGGCGCAACATCGTGACCCAGATCCACGAATCGCGTCTCACCACCAACGGCGACGTCGTTGAGATACCATAGAAAAACCAGGTAGCGGTTGCAGACTTCACGCACCGAGTCGAAATGCGGCTGGAAAGTTTCGTCCCCCCCGGTCGATACCGCTTCATCCTGAGTGGCGCGAGCCTGGACGGTTCGGGCAGTGGCCGTGGCAGCCCGCAATCCACCTCATAGCGCTCTTTGTAGTGCCGGACGTTGTCGACGAAGAATTGCTGGAAGGTCGGGTCGCTGAGCTTCGTTAAGTCCATCTCCGTCCAGCGGCTGAGTTCCAGCCCAGGACGGGCATTGGCGCCGTTCTCGTTTTGGTGCTCGCGGCAGCGCTCGAAGGTCTCCACCATTTTCGCGCACGATTCCTCGCTGATGGCGTGATCGTAACAGCGG
>JACPSH010000038.1 GCA_016193395.1 Gammaproteobacteria bacterium | reverse complement strand
GGCGACGCGCGGGCTGGACAGCACCTGCACGCTGCCCTGAGTCTCGAGCAGTTCGATGAACGCGGTGAAGTCGCCCACCGCCAGGGCGACGGTGAAGGCGCCGCCGAATGCGGAGGTCAGCGTGCCGGCAAACGGGAATTGCGATTCATCGAGCGACCCCGAGCTGCCTGCGATGTCGCTCGCGCCGGCTTCGTCGGTCAGTATCGTGCCGCCCCCGAGGTTCGAGACCCGGATCCGGTCGTTCCCCGGCGTCAGCAGCATGCTCCAGTTGATGCCCGACTGGAATCCGTCCTTCAGGCGCACTTCCAGGATCTTTGCCTCCAGGATCACCTGCCGTTGCACGATGAGCTGCGTCGCTTCGAGGTAGGCTTCGACCTCCCGCAGTTCGGTGGGCAGGGCGCGGACCACGACCACGCCCGACTGCGGGTTGACGACGACGCTGCGGCCTTCACCCGCGCCCACGATGGCGGCTACGGAATCGGCCAGTTGCTGCCAGAAGAGCGACTCCGGCTGATTGGTACGGATGACCGTGCCAAGAATGGTGCTGGTCGGTTCCGTGGCCGTACCGTCCCCGCCGCCGCCCGAGGTCCTCGAGGAGCCGGCGTCATCGGACAGCGACGTGAGCGAGCCGGAACTCACCACGGTCTGGGATCGTCCGGATCGTTCCACGTTCAGATAATTGATTTGGTAGATGCGCGCCTGCAGCCGGCCCGGCAAAACCTGGAAGCCGTACTCCGTGGCGACGAACTCGTAGCCATAGACGTCGCGAACGGCTTCCAGGACCTCGGGGATCGTCACGTTGCCCAGGTTGAGCGTGATCGAACCCGAAACCTCCGGATGCACCACCATGTTGTAACGGGTGCCGTCCACGAGGCTCATGAAGAATTGCTGCGCCGGAACGTCATTGACGGCAATATCGAAATGCTGCTCGTCCTTCAGTTCCGGCAGATCGGTTGCCCCCAGGCTGATGCTCGGCACCAGCGCCGAGGACACGGCCGCGGGTACTTCCTGCCGGGCATTGTTCTCCATTCCCTCATCGACTTCAGTGCCTATCTTCTCGGTCGCGGTTTCGCGCGCGGGCTGCGTTTCGCAACCGGCCAGCGCCAGGCACAGGAATGCGCAAACGATCCACGTCGAACGCAAGGCAGTATTGACCGTATATTTCATTTGTTTCCAGCCGGCGCCTGGTCCTGATTGGCGGCGACGTCCTGCTTGACCGAGGGGATCAGGAGCCGCAGGACGACGAGCCGGTTGTCGATCGACAAAGTCAGATCCGATGTGCCGATCGCGGCCACCGCCGCCTCACCCACCTTGTCCCCTTCCTTGACCAGCTTGCCATTCAGGATGGCGCGTTTCTGACCGTCCCGGACCTGTATGCCGCTCAAACGCCATTGCTGCGCCTCGGCCGACGCCGGAATGCTGGCAAGGTCCACCGCCTGTGAATACTGGTATGGGCGCGTCGGATCCGGCAGTTCGGCGGCCGGTGGCTCCATCGCCGTCGGGGCCGCGAGAGCGCCCAATAAAAGGAAGTCAACGCCCCACATTCAGGTACCTATCCAGTCAGGGTTGAGGCTCAGCGTGAAGACGCGGATGGACGCCACGGACCGCGGGTAATCCGACACGGAAAAGTCCACGCTGTCCCAGAAGAAACCCCATTCCAGCTGCTCCAGCTTCCGCAGGTAATTCAGCGTCGAGAAAAAGTCGCCGGTGAACTGAACCTCCATCCCGTGCTTGTAGGCGGACGCCAGCTCGCCATCGGTTTTCGGGCCCTCCACCGCCGGTTCTTCCACTTTGGCCTCGCCCTTGGCGGCGGGAGCGGGCGGAACCAGCGGCACGCTGCCCAGCCCGTTCAGCTTGACGAGTTCCAGTCCTTGCGACTTGTTCAACACCTGGCGCAGGACATCCGGCATCGCTTCGGACTTCACAAGGTGAGTGGTAGCGATGTTCAACTCCTCCTTGACGCGCGCCTCTTCCGCGCGCAGTTCGGCGAGATGCCTGCGATTGGCCGCGTCCTGTCCCGTGCCCTGTTTCTGCGTCATCAAAACGAATTGGTCATTCAGATCCTGGAACTGTCGCCGTTTGGCTTCGAGTTCCGACACCAGCGCCCTTTCCTCCTTGGCGAGCGGCTCCATCAGGTATGCGTACCAGCCGAGGAACAGCACAGTCATGAGCGCGCCGAACACCACGGCCCGCTCGCGCAGCGTCAGATCGTCGATACGGGCGAAAACCTTTTTGATGCGCTCGCGGATCTCCATGTTTCAGCCCTGGGTCTCGGTGGCGATGTTGAAGTTGATCAGACCCGCCTCCTCCTCTTCCTCGGAACGCGCCAGGTCCAGGACATTGAAACCGCGGTTCCGGAAGGCCGCGGTATCGGACAGGCGCCGGATGTACACGGGGATCAACTCCGGATCCACCGTCTTGCCGGACAGGCTGATCACGTGGCCGCCCTTGCCGATACGGATCCCTGTCAGCCATGCGCCGTCAACGTGTCCCTTGGCGAGGGCCTCGAAAAGACTGGAAAATCCCTGGATATTGCCGAACGACCCGGCAGCCAGTGTTTCCTTCAATCTGCGCCGCTCCGCCAGTTCCCTCGTCAATCTTGCGATTTCCGTTTCCAGCAGCTTGCTCTTCCCTTCTTCCGAGTATTTCGCGCGGTACAACTCGATCTGTTTCGTGAGTTTCGCGAAATCCGCCTCTGTTTTCAGCAGTTCCCCACGGAACGGTTGGAGCCCGAACGTGGCATACGCGTACAACGCCCCCAGGATAACGATAAAAAAGCCGACGATCTGCAGCATGGTGACGGCGGAAAAAATCTTTTTCTGCCGCCGGAAAATCGGCTGATAGAGATTGATCTGCTGCATCATAGCTCCATGCCTTCCTGGCGCAGCGCGGCGCCAATCGCCAGCAGGCAGCGCGCCTGGACATCCGGGGAAAGAGGGGGATCGACGTCGATCATGGAATTGATGTCCATGCCGCGCACGGAGATGCCGAGCTGTTCGGCCAGGTATTCCGGCGTGCCCTTGAGTGGCTCCGGCAAGGGCGTGATGACGACGTTGGTAATGGCAGGCTGGAGAAAATGGCTTTCGTAATAATCAAGCGAGCGCTGAATTTCGACCACGATACGGTCGAGCTTAGGTTCCGCATCATCCAGGCTTCCGCCCAGTTGCTCCAGTCCCGCTTCCAGGCGCCGGGAGAGATACAACGTCCCCTGCCGCGTCAGTACGATGAGTCCGTTGCGCCGGCTGAGATACAGGAGCGCCACGCCGGCAACGTCCTCGGGAAGCAGCGACGAGATATTGCGCAGCGCGAGTTCTGGAATGTCGATGACGTCGAGGTTGAGGCCGGCGCCCGCGAGCAGGTCGACCTGCTGCCTGACCGTGTTGCTGCGCGTCACCACCGCATACATCATGGCGTTCTTGCCGGTGGCTTTCTGGTTCGGCACTTCGAACACGTCGATGACCGCATCGTCTATATGGAAATCGATCAGGTCCTTGACGCGCCAGCGGATCGCCGCCCGCAGCTCCGCGGGCTTGACGTCCGGCGCCTCGACGAACAGCAACGCGTACGCGCCCAGGGAAAGCGTCGTGACGCACGGGTTCCGATCGAGGCCGAGGCTCTTGCTCAACTGGGCCACGTCGGCGCCCTGGACCGAGATGCTCGCGGTCGAATGGAATTCGCACAGGTCGAGGATCGGAGGCTGGCCCGCCGGACGGCTGACGCGCGCGAGCATGATCCCGTCCTCGTCGGCGCAAACGGCGACCAGCTTCTGCCTATCGATCTTCTTCTTCAGCAGCGCTAACAAGGATCCGACTCCAGCCGCGCGCAGGGAAATAAGATCCCTTTGTCTCCCCCAGGCGACAAATTCAATTCGTCTGTTTCTGATATACAACTTAAGTTTTTCATCCTAACTACATATTGTCAATGCGATTTCTGACCATAGCGCCTTGTGCAATCTCGGTAAATCCAAACTCGTATAGGAGCAATCAGAGGACCAACGCGATGGGGCACGGTTAAATCAAGCGAAACTGGGAAGCATATCACGAAAATAGTTAACTATATGATTTTACATCAGTTCCAAGGCTCCCTCCGATAGATGAATTCGTCCTCGCCCTTATAGATACCAAAGGCGGCCTCCCCGGACGGATCCTCGTCGGGCGCGCCGCCCCCTACCCAGTTGAAGCGCAGCCAGTCGAGGCCGATGGCGTTCAAGTCAATGGAGATCTCGACCTTGCCGGTGCAGGACGCCCCCGGCGCGCTCAGGGACAGGCCGGCCAGGCCATCCTCGATCTCCGGGGTGTTGGCAATCGTCGCGGTGGAGGTGCCGTCGGCACAGCCGGCGTTGTTCGAGACATCAATAGTGCCGTCTGTCTGGGTGGCTTCGACGCTGCTGTCGAGGACCAGATCGGTCGCGGCAATCGCGCTGCAGTCGTCGTCACCGTTCACGATGAAGGCGGTGCCGTCGAAGTACTCGGCCTGCATGGGCACGGGGAGCGCGAGCAGCTCGGAGCCTGCCGCCGTGCCGATGACCAGCCGGCCCCAGCGCTGCTGCTCGGTACCGGCGCCGGTGCCGGTGATACCGGCGATGGTGAAAGCTTCACAGGTGCCGTCGTTGTCGGAGTCGTAACAGATAGTGTCCGTATCCGTGAGGTCCGCAATCGACGTCGTGAAATCGACATCCGCGTTGAACGCGGCCTCTGGCGTATCCGCGCGCTCGTACATGAATGTGTCCCCGTCGGTCGAACCGGCTTCCAGCGTCAGCGTGCCGTCGCCATCCAGATCACCGGTATCCGTAAGTGTCGCATCGTCGCCCGGCAAGGTACTGAACTGCGGGCCGTGTCCGCTCTGGTCCGTATAGGTACGCCCCTCCAGCAAGGCAGTCAGCATCCAGTATGCCCCCCCGTAGTTGAGCGTAGTGGCGCCCGCTTCATTCAGGGCTGTCACCGCCAGCACCGGCGCTGTGTCGTAATAGAACGGCTGGTCCATGTATGTGAAATCGTCCGTGTCTGAATCGCAGGAGTGGGCGAACGCGGGTGAATTCGGGGAGACCGCAAACCGATCCGGCACAAAGCGGCCGACATAGCCGTTTGTATTGCCGGGTCCGCGGCTCGATCCGGTGACATTGTCGCTGCTCGAGAGATAGGGGCTGCTGGAGAGCGCCGCGTCCAGCCGGATGATCCCCACTTCGCTGAACGAGAGGCTCGCCGCGGTCGGCCCGCCGCTGGTCAGGCTGATCGGGCCGCCGCCCGTCAGGGTCCCGGAGGACCCGCCGGCCGGCTCCAGGAAGGTGCGGGTAATCGTCACGGTCTCCGAGGTCGATTCATTGCCGAAATTCGGCGTGACGGTGTTGTCGGACAGGTCGGCATCGGGATCGGCGATGGCGTCATTGGCGGCGCCGCCTCCGCCTCCGTCATCGTCCGCGGCCTGCCAGTTCAGGGAACTGACATTCACTGTGAAATCGTTGCCTGCCTTCGCGAACAGGGGGTCGGTTTCGTCGCCCGCCGTCGCCAGGTTGCCGGGAATCTCAAGACGGAACGCGAACGGACGGACGAGGAACGGACCTTCGCTGCCGACCATGAAATTGCCGGAGCCGGCGCCGCTCTCCAGCGGGATATTGCGCCGCGCGTGCAGGGTGATGGTCCCGGCGTCCGGGTAATTCAGCGTGAAAGGCGCTTCTGAATTGGCGCCGACGAACTTGAATGTCACGGTCGTGAGGGCGCTTGGCAGGGCCGGCACCGTCCCGGAGTCGTAATTGGCGATATCCACGCTGTTGTTGCTCGTTGCCTGCGTTGTTATGTGCACCTCCTTGCCCGCGCAAGCAGAGGGATCGGCACATTCGGAAGCAAGGTCAATATCGACCTCCGCGTTATTGGCGAAGACCGCGACGCACGCAAAGGTGCTGGTATCGGTGCGTATGGCCTGGAGGGCGAGGGTCTGAGCCCCGGGATTGAGGTCGGACTCCTTGCCGGAGATCTGCTGGCCAATGGTGACCACGCCGTTGCTGCCGTCGGTGATGCGGAAGCCCGAATCGTAGAAAGTCAGTGTCGGATCGGTGGGCGTGGGCTCCGAACCGTTGTTCGCCGTGCCGGAATTCTCCGTCCGTGCTCCCGAGGTTACATTGATATTCACGGTTTCGGGATAGGTGTAGCGGAGATTGAAGGACGCCACGCCGTTGTCGCCGGCGACAAATATGTAGGTCGCCGTGCCGCTGTCGGCTGCGCCGGGCGTAAACGTGCCGAGCCCGGTATTCAACGTCCAGTCCCCGTGCAGGGTTCCGGTGCCGTCCTTGAAGGCTTCCAGCGTGATCGTGCTGGTCAACGTGGTCAGGACGTTGTGATTCGACTTGTGGCCCGTGATGGTCACGACCTCGGGCTCGCAGTTGACCCCGGTCCCGTCGTGAGTGATGACGAAATGATTCGCCGTGGTCGCGGGCTCGGCGATGGCGAATGAGCTGAACGAGGTGAGGCCCGTCGCCTGCGTGCTGTTCCCGGACTTCGTTCCTTCGGTGGTCGTGTACCAGGTTCCGCCGGAATATCGCTCAATTTCGAAATCCGGCGGGTTCGAACCCGAATCCTTGTCGCCGGTGACGTAATTGAAGGTGGCGTCGTAAGTCCCGGCAAGACCTCCGGAATCGGCAAAGGTCCAGTAGCGGTTGACGCTCAAAGCGGGGTCCAGCGTCGAGGTGGCGATATTGGGATGCTCGCTCGGCGTCTGGAATACTTCCAGGCTCCCGGCTGAAGACAGCGCGGTAATGGTGAGTTCGACCTGCGTATAGTTGGTGGAATCGCCGATGGCGAAGGTGAAGGAACTGGCCGCGGTAAAGGCCTTTTGCAGGGTGCCCACGATGTAACTGGAGCCGCTGGCGCCGGCAATGCTCCCCGCCGAACCGATAATGACCTTGTTTGCGCCGGTCGTGATCTTGGCCTTGATGAAGGTCAGGGTGCCGGTCACGGTGAGGTCATCGTTCAGGGTGAGGCCGGTGGAGGTGTTGTCGAGCGCCAGGTTGGTGAAGGTGGTTGTCCCCGTCAGGCTCTGCGCGCTGCCGCCGTTGAAAGTGAAGGTCCCCGAGCCGGAATTGAAGGTGCCGCTGTTACTGAAGTTCCCCGCGAGGTTCACGGTCGGATTGTTGGTGGTGCCGTTGTAGGTCACGCCGGTATTGAGCGTGAAATTCCCGGCGATCGTCTTCGTTCCCGCCCCGAGGGTCTTGATGCCGCCGCCGCTCAGGGTGAGATGGTTGAAGGTCGTGGAGGCGGTCCCCCCCAAGGTCTGGGCACCGGCGCCGTTCAACGTGACCGTCCCGTTGCGCGGCGTGAAGCTCGCGTTGTCCGTAAAGTTGCCCGCGACGTTCAGCGCGAAATTGCTGGCGGTGACGTCCAGCGTGCCGGTGGAGATCAGCAGGTTGCCGTTCAGCGTCGTCGCCGCGCCAAGGCTGACAATGCGCGTGCCGGCGGTGATGGTCAGGTGGTTGTAGGTAGCGACCGCCGCGGGCAGGGTGGAATTGCCGCTGGTGACGTTCCAGTGGAGGGTCCCGGCACCCGGGGTGAAGGTCAAGTTGGTGAGGTTCCAGGATGTGCGGATCTGGAGCGTCCCGCCGTTGGTCATGTCGATGGAGCTTCCCGCCCTGTTGGAGCTCACCGCCGTGACATTCAGCGTATTGGTGCCTCCCGCGGGCCAACTCAGATTACCGGTAACGCCACCCCCACCCCCTGTCCCCAGCGTCAGCGTTCCATAGGCGAGGTTGCTTGCGGCATTGTCGAAGGTGCAATTGCCCCGGATGGTCAGGTTATCGCCTGCCGCCGGCAACTGGTTGCCATTCCAGAGCGTGTTCGTGCTGAAATTCCCGGGACCGGTAAAGGTCTTGTTCGCGGCCAGCGCGGCATTCGGCCCGGCCAGCAGGCAGGCGAGAACCGGCAGCGCGAACAGGACCGGGGACGGCCTGGATCCGCGGCGACTACCGGATGGTTCGAAGTCCTTAATCATTCAACAACTCGCAAAGGTGGCGTCCTCGCAGACCCTGCACCGGTTTCCATGCCATTCCCATGCATCTTACTCGCGCTCACGACGGTAAATGATTTCCGGGCGGGCCTCCTGGATCGGCGCCGTTTCCGGCGGCGGGACCTGTGCCTTGGCCGGGTCCCGCGGCGTACCCGCGGGCGGTCGAATATCCTGCTGCCGCACCTGCCCATCCCGTTCAGGCGACTCCGCGACGGGGATCTGTCCATGACGCCATACTTCTCCGGCGTACCAGGCAGCCGCGGCTGCACCGCCCACCGCCAGTAAAACGATCCACCAGGGCAATCTGTTCAGGCCGGAGCGAACACGCACGACGGGCTGCCGGCCAGCAAGGCGCTCCGCTATCTGTGCAATCCGTCCTGGTTCCGGTCCCGGCATGCGGTCATACGCCTGCGCGATCAGCGTTCCGATGCGGCCCTCCTCCGGCAATGGGAATCTAACCGCCACGGCTGTCCTCCTGCCAACGCACGCGCAGTTGCTGGATCGCCGCCGCGCAGCGCCTGCGCACGGTGCCTTCGGGTAGATTCATGGTTTCGGCGACTTCCCGGTGGTTCAGCCCGATCCAGTAACGAAGGAGAAGCATGTTTTGTTCATCTTCGGAGAGGGTTTCTAGCAAGGCGCGCACGTAATCCTGCTCGTCGCTGATCTGCGCCGACTCATCCGGCCGCTCATCGGCGTCCGCATCCATGGAGACGACGGGCGAGGCCGCGGCGCGCCGGTGCCCGTCAATGTGCAGATTGATTGCGATCCGGTACAGCAGCGCGACCGGCGCGCGCAGATCCCGGCAGACCACCTGGATGAAACGCAGGAACGACTCGGCAAGCAGATCGTAAGCGCCGTCCCGGCTGCAACCGCGTGCGCGCAGATATCGCCACAGGCGCCCCGACTCCTGGCCGTAAAATTCGCTGAAGCCGGACTGATCGCTGTCCTGGCAGTAGCGGCGCAGGAGTTCGCGAGCATCCGCCATGGGATCCCGGCGTTATGCGCCCAACTCCGATCTGGGTTCGCGCGCCAGCAGGGCCTTCACGGCCGCCGCGGGCGTCGCTGTTCCCTCGATGACGTTGACGACCTGCTCGGTGATCGGCATTTCGATCCCATGACGTCCGGCCAGCAGGCGCACGGCCTGGGCCGTGCGAACGCCCTCGATGACCTGGCCGATCGCGGCCTGTGTTTCTTCCAGGGTGCGGCCGCGTGCCAGGGCCAGGCCCAGTCGGCGATTGCGCGACTGGTCGTCCGTGCACGTGAGCACCAGATCGCCCAGCCCGGCCAGACCGGTGAAGGTCTCGCGCCTGCCGCCCACGGCGAGCCCGAGACGGGTGATCTCGGCCAGGCCGCGCGTAATGAGCGCCGCGCGGGTATTGGCACCGAAACCCAGGCCATCGGCGATCCCGGCCGCGATCGCAATCACGTTCTTGACCGCGCCGCCAACCTGCACACCGATGATGTCGCTGGACGTGTAGATGCGGAACAGGTTGTCGTGGAAATACCCGGCGAACACTTCAACGATCTCCGCGGATGCGGACGCCAGGGTAACGGCGGTGGGCTGGCCGGCCGCGACCTCGGCGGCGAATGACGGTCCGGAGAGAACCGCCACCGGCACCGGGCCCAGGCAGTCCGCGATCACTTCGTGGTTGAGCGCGAGCGTGCCCGGTTCCAGCCCCTTGGACGCGATGCACATGCGCATGTTGCCCCGGCGCAGCAGTCCGAGTTGCTGCATCGAGCAGCGAAGACCCTCGCAGGGAATCGCCACCACGATGTCGCGCACGTCCGCAAGCGCCGAGCCGAGGTCGGGCACCGGGACGATCTCTCCTGGCAAAGGAATGCCTGGCAGGTAACGCTGATTGCACCGTTCGGCGGCGAGCCGGTGGACGTGGGCGCGATCACAATCCCACAATCGAGTCACCACGCCCTTGCGGGCCAGGACCAGCGCCAGCGCCGTTCCCCAGGACCCGGCGCCGAGGATCAGCAAGGGGTCAGGTCTTGCATTCATGCATCACTCAGCCCGTGACCGGCGATTCGACCGATGCGTGAATGCAAGACCTGACCCCTGGCTCAGTGCTTGAGTGCCGCGTCGGCTGGCGCCCTGGCCGCTTCCTCGCGCAGGTGCTGCGCGTAGAGCGCGTCGAAATTCATCGGCGCGAGCAGCAGTTGCGGGAACCCGCCGCGCATCGCGAGATCCGCCACGACCTCGCGGGCAAATGGGAAGAGGATGTTCGGACAGAGGGTCGCGAGAATGCGGTTCACGGCGGCTTTGGGGAACCCTTCAATGTGGAAGATCCCGGCTTGCTGGACCTCGGTCAGGTAGACGGTCGTCTCTGCGAATCGGACGGTCACCGTCACCGACAAAACCACTTCAAACAGCTTGTCGCTAAGGGGCCTGGCGGTGTTCGCCACGTCCATGTTCACCGACGGATTCCATTCCTTCTGGAAGGTATCCGGCGAATTCGGCGTTTCGAACGAGAGATCCTTGACGTAGATCTTCTGAATTCCGAACTGGCCCTGCGTGGCCTGCTCCGGTGCGCCGCCTGCGCCGTCTGGAATGGATTCCGCCATGTCTGTTCCGCTCCCGTGGTCCGAATTCAGGCCTGCCCGCGCGTCACAGGCAGACCGGCGCTCCGCCACGCCGTCAGTCCGCCCCTCAGGCAATAGGGTTTCTCGAATCCTCCCGCCTTGAGCTGGCTCACGGCGCGCGTAGATGCGGATCCATTGCCGCAACACGCAATGACCGGCTTGTCCTTGTGTTTCTCCAGCTCTTTCTGTCGCGACGACAGCTCCGCCTCGGGGATGTTGACGGCATTCAGGACGTGTCCCTCCTGAAACTCCGCAGCGGGACGGACATCGAGTATGAGGGCGCCCTCGCGGTTGATCATGCGGGTCGCCTCCGCGGGTTCGAGCTGCGCGACGCCGGTGAGCGTGGCGCCGAACAGGTTCCACAACAGGAGCGCAAGGATCGCAATGAACAGCGTGACCAGAAAAAGATGGTTTCCGATGAATTCAGGGATCCGCTCCATAATCTGTCCTGCATCGCTTCCGCGTCGCACCGAGTGTGAATCCGAAAAAATCATACGTGATATGCACGGCCCGTGAAACTGGAGCGCCTGAAACGCCCAGTCATGATGCGCCCTCCGCCGCCGCGTCGCCTCCGTGCGGGCGCGGATTCATGCTAGACTACGCCGCGTCCGACTGCCCCAACTTCCAGTGCAAAAATGCCGGCAGCCCGCCCACAATCCACGCAGCAGCGGACCTGGACGCTGCGGCAACGCGCGCCAATCGACAGGCCCGGCGTCCGCCCGGTTCCATCGCAAATGCCAGGACGACCCGTTCCGTGACCATGAAACCGCCCCGCAAACCCATGGTCCTCATTGTGCTCGATGGCTGGGGCTATTCGGAAAACACCGTCTATAACGCCATCCACAGCGCCAAAAAACCGGTGTGGGACCAGCTGTGGGAGGAATACCCGCACACGCTGATCAACGCCTCCGGGGTCGAGGTCGGTCTGCCCGATCGGCAGATGGGCAATTCCGAGGTGGGCCACATGAACATCGGGTCGGGTCGGGTTGTGAACCAGGACTCCACGCGCATCACGCGCGCCATCGAAGACGGCTCGTTCTTCGCGAACGAGGCGCTGAATATACACTTCCACGCCGCCGCCGTAGACGGAAAGGCGCTCCACATCCTCGGCCTGCTCTCCCCCGGCGGCGTGCATAGCCACCAGGATCACGTCTTCGCGCTGCTCGAACTGGGCGCGCGTTGCCGCATCGGGGATATCTACCTGCACGCCTTTCTCGACGGCCGCGATACACCGCCGAGAAGCGCGAGCGAGTACCTGCACGAGGCGCAACTCAAGATGCTGGACATCGGGCACGGCCGGTTCGCCAGCATCGTCGGCCGGTTCTACGCCATGGACCGGAACAACCACTGGGATCGGACTAAGCTCGCCTACGACCTGATCAGCGAAGGCAGGGCCGATTTCCAGTCCGAGGACGCCTTTATCGCCGTTGACATGGCCTACGCGAGGAACGAAAGCGACGAATTCGTCCGGCCGACCGCGATCGTCCGCCGCGGCGGCAAGACAGTACGCGTGGAGGACGGCGACGTCGTCGTCTTTGCCAACTACCGCGCGGACCGGGCGCGCCAACTCGCCCGCGCCTTCACCAAGCCCGATTTCACGAGCTTCGAGCGTCGCTATTGCGCGAAGACGCAGGCCTTTATCAGCATGACGAAGTACAAGGCCGAATACGATTTCCCCGTGGCTTTCCCGCCTGAACGTCTGATCAACGGTTTCGGCGAGGTGGTCGCGCGGCATGGACTGCGCCAGTTGCGCATCGCCGAGACGGAAAAGTACGCACACGTGACGTTCTTCTTCAACGGCGGTGAGGAAAAGGTATTCCGCAACGAGGACCGGATACTCGTGCCCTCGCCGCACGTCCGGACCTACGATCTGAAACCGGAGATGGCCGCGACCGAAGTCGCCGACAGGATGGTGGAGGCAATTAACAGCCGCAAGTACGATGTGATCGTCTGCAACTTCGCCAATGCCGACATGGTCGGTCACACGGGGGATTTCCATGCCGCGGTCAAGGCCGTGGAGACCATCGACAAATGTCTCGGCCGCATCAAGGACGCAGTTCTGACGGCCGGCGGCGAAATGCTGATCACCTCTGATCACGGCAATGCGGAGCAGATGCGGTCGTTCATTACCGAGAAAGTGAAGGCGCAACCGCACACGGCCCACACCAGCAACCTGGTCCCGCTGATCTATGTGGGGCGTCCGGCCGAGATGCTGCACGGCGCCGGTGCGCTGTGCGACATCGCGCCGACCCTGCTCTACCTCATGGACCTGCCGCGGCCGGCCGAGATGACCGGGCACCTGCTTCTCCAGCTTGCCGATGTTCCCGCCCAGGCCGTCGCAGGAGATTGAGGCCACGCGCCGGCAGGATTCCTTTAGCAATGGGGCGGGCGGGTCTTGCCATCGGGTACCGTCTTCGTGCTCGCTGGCGCTGCGCGCGAAGAGCGGTGACAGGACCCGTCCGGCACCCTGCATAACCATGAATCCGGCCGGCTCCAGCGAGGGAGTGAAAGCCCGCCACTTCACCGTGGGCATAATGCTGTGCATCTGCATCGCCGCGCCGGCATGGGCAGTGGACGAGGCGGCGCGGCTCGACGAGATCCGCGGGCGCATCGAGGACATGCAAACGGCGCTGCGCAAGGCGCATGACGAGTCCGACGCGCTGCTCGCCGAGTTGCAGCATGCCGAAGCGGCCATTGGCCAGACGCGCGCACGCGTGTCCCGGATCGGCGCCGAAGCGGAGCGGAAATCGGACAGGCTGGGAGAACTCAGGATGCAGGAGGAGTCCCAGCGCTCCGTCCTCGCGCAACAGCGCGCGGAGCTGGCCGACCAGATCCGCACGGCCTATGCCAGCGGCCGGCACGACTACCTCAAACTGCTCCTGAACCAGGAAGATCCGGCGCTGCTCGGCCGAATGCTGGCCTACCACGATTACGCCAGCCGCGCACGCGCCCGGGACATCGAAGTCGTCGTGTCGGCATTGAACAGCCTGGCAGACACTCAAAGCGACATCGCCAATGAGGCCATCCGGCTGGAGGAGCTGCAAACCTTGGAGACAGCGCGGCTGGCTGAGCTCGAAACGCAGCGGGAGTCGCGTGGCCTGGTGCTCGCGCGGCTGAGGGAAACCATTTCATCCAGGGATCGGGAACTGGCGCTATTGCAACGTAATGAACAGGAACTGGCCCGGCTCCTCGACAAGTTGCGCGGGGCGGGACCGGCCGCGCGGCCGCTGGAGGATGTGCCGCCGTTCATCAGCCTGAAAGGGAAACTCAAATGGCCGGCGGCCGGCCCCCTCACCCACCGCTTCGGCGATCCGAGGATGGGCGGGCGGCTTCGCTTCCAGGGCGTCACCATCGGCGCGCCGACCGGCAGCGACGTCCGTGCCGTGGGCACCGGCAAGGTGATCTTCGCGGACTGGTTCCGCAACATGGGACTGCTCGTCATCATCGATCATGGCGAAGAGTTCATGAGCCTGTACGGGCACAACGAGTCCCTGTTGAAGAAGCCGGGCGACTTCGTGCAGGCCGGCGAAATCGTCGCCAAGGTCGGGGACACCGGGGGACAGGAACAGGCCGGCTTGTATTTCGAAATCCGGCAGAGCGGCAATCCGCTCGATCCCTATCAGTGGTGCCGCGGGTGATCCCGCGGCCAGTCTTGTCACCTGAGGCGCGGCACCTGTATCCTGTCCCGTACGGTATTGCCGGCCAGCGGTCCAGAATCCTGTCCCCGAATTTCATGATTTTTCCATCGGCCATGCGACGCGCACTGATCGCCGTGATTGTCTTCCTTTCTCCCGCGTGCCTGCCCGCGCAGGATCAAGCCGGGCCGGAGAGCGACGCGCCCGCCACGGGCAGCGGGGAGCTCCCGCTGGACGAGATCCGCACCTTCACCGAGGTCTTCGCGAAGGTCAAAAATGACTACGTGGAGCCGGTCGACGATCGCGCACTGCTGGAGAGCGCGATCCGCGGGATGCTCGAGGGCCTGGATCCCCACTCGACGTACCTTGACCAGGAGGCGTACCGCGATCTGCAGGAAGGCACGACCGGCGAGTTCGGCGGCCTTGGCATCGAGGTCGGTATGGAGGACGGATTCATCAAGGTCATTTCCCCGATTGACGACACGCCGGCGCAGCGCGCGGGCGTGAAACCGGGTGACATCATCATCCGCCTCGACGATACGCCCGTGAAGGGGATGTCGCTGAACGACGCCGTGGACCGCATGCGCGGCAAGCCCGGAACGCAAATCAGGCTTACCATCATCCGCGAGGGCGAGGACAAGCCCATCCACCTGACCCTGACTCGCGACGTGGTCAAGGTGAAGAGCGTCAGGAGCCGCATGTTGGAACCGGGCTTCAGCTACCTGCGCGTTTCGAATTTCCAGACGCACACGGCGGAGGATTTGCGCGATGAACTGGAACGTCTGCTCAAGGATAACGGCGCCGGATTGAAAGGCGCCGTGCTCGACCTTCGCAACAATCCCGGCGGTATCCTGAGCGCCGCGGTAGGCGTGGCCGATCTGTTTCTGGAAAGCGGCATGATTGTCTACACGGAAGGACGCGTGAAGGATTCCAAACTGAAATTCACGGCCAAACCTACGGACGTCCTGGCCGGGGCGCCGATGGTCGTCCTGGTCAACGAAGGGTCCGCTTCGGCATCGGAAATCGTTGCGGGCGCGCTCCAGGACCAAAAGCGCGCGATCATCATGGGTCAGAAGACGTTCGGGAAGGGATCGGTGCAGACTATCCTGCCGATGGCAAACGATGCGGCCCTCAAGCTGACCACCGCGCGCTACTACACGCCCTCGGGCCGGTCGATACAGGCCGCCGGCATCGTGCCGGACATCGCCATCAAGCTGGTGCGTATCGAGGACGTGGCCGACGCCGGCGACGTGGTCACGGAGGCCGATCTGAGCGGACACCTCAAAAATGGCTCGCAAGAAACGGAGCCACAAGAGGGAAAGGACGCTCCGCAGGTGCAGCAGGCCCCTGATCCGCAGAAAGAGGTCATTCCGGAAGCCTCCCCGGCGGATGGCGACTACGCCCTCTATGAGGCTCTCAACGTGTTGAAGGGGCTGGTCATCGCGCAGAAAAAGGCGGACTGAGCCGTCATGCCGCGGCGCGCGTTCCGGATGGGCATCACCGGCACCGCGCTCATCCTTCTCCTGTCCCACGCCGCCCTGGCCCGGGATCCCTGGCCGCGGCCGACCATCAGCATCATCATCGACGACATCGGCTACCGCCACATGGACGACCAGCGCGCGCTCGATCTCCCGGGACCGGTAGCCTACGCCGTCATGCCGCGCGCGCCGTTTGCGGAGATGATGTCGGCGCTCGCCGCGAAAAACGGCAAGGAAGTCCTGGTGCACATGCCCATGGAGCCCGACGCAATGCGCCACAACGAGTTCCTGGGACCCGGCGCGCTCACCACCCACATGGGCCGAGACGAATTCCTGCGCACCGTCGAATTCAATCTGCGATCCGTACCGGGCGCGGTCGGCGTGAATAACCACATGGGAAGCCTGTTGACCCAAAGCCCGATGCAGATGGAGTGGTTGATGGATTTTCTGAAGGCGCGCAACCACTTCTACGTGGACAGCATGACCAGCCACCTCAGTATCGCGGGCACGATGGCGGAGCTGAAGGAACTTCCCATCCTCCGGCGTGACGTTTTTCTAGACAACGCACAGGACGCGCCGGATATCCAGAACCAGTTCGATGAGCTCATCAGGGTCGCGCGCCGCCGCGGCCGGGCGATCGCCATCGGCCATCCGCATCCGGAAACCATCGCCGTGCTGCAACGCCGGCTGCGCGAGCTCGATGCCTACGGCGTGACCCTGGTCAGCCTGCGGCACATGCTTCAGCAGTCCACCCCGCGCTTCATCCCCGTCGCCCAGTCCCTGTCCGGACGTTGATCCCTCGCCCCGCGCGCGGATCGCCGGGTGCTCGTTCCGCGCCGTCCGTCATATCGAGCGGTCCGGCCGGATTCACGCGCAGGAGGTAAACGGACGGGTGGCACCGGGCACTCCCCTGCTCCGCGCGCAAGCGAGGGGACCGAGTGAGCACGGACAGGGGTGCCAGGTGACAGGACCCGTCCGGCAAGCCGCGCAAAGATGGATCCGGCCGGACTTTGCATCACGTCATTCGGCGGGCGGGTCCTGCCATCGGGTACCGTCTTCGTGCTCGCTGGCGCTGCGCGCGAAGAGCGGTGACCCGATGTCACCCGCCTGGTAGGTGCCCGCTCATGAATCCGACAGGAACTTGTCGGCTGCCGGCAGGGGGTCAGCGCCGCAGGGCGAGGAACAGCAGCGCGAGGCCGATGATGCCGAGCAGGCCGGAGAGCACGGCAATATAGGCCTGCGATACCGATGCGGCCCACGTGCCGTACAGGATCACGCCCCCGAGGAAGAATGCCGATCCGATCACGGTCAACGTGGTGCGGCGGTTGGCCGCGTTCAAATCGTCCCGCAGCCGATCCAGATCCGGAGACCGCCACTCGAGCTGCAACCGCCCGTCGCGCAGGCGATCGATGATGTCGATGATTCGGCCCGGCAGCGCCGGCAGCCGGTGCAGCCAGTGCGGAAGGTGTTCGCGTGTCCCCCGCCACAGGCCGCGAAGCCCCAGGTGCTCGCTCATCCAGCGCTCGAGCAACGGCCGCGCCACCTGCCACAGGTCCAGATCCGGATAGAGCTGCCGCCCCAGCCCCTCGATGTTGACGAGCGTTTTTTGCAACAGGATCAGTTGCGGAAGGATGATCACGTTGAACCGCCGCGCGGTTTGGAACAGGCGAAGCAGCAGGGTGCCGATGGAGATCTCGCGTAATGGGCGATCGAAGAGCGGCTCGCACACCGTGCGAATCGCGAATTCGAATTCATCGACGCGCGTGGCGGCCGGCACCCAGCCGGACTCCACGTGCAGCTCCGCGACCTTGCGGTAATCGCGGTTGAGGAATGCCATGAAATTCTCCGCGAGGTAGCGCTGGTCGTATTCGCTGAGCGAGCTCATGATGCCGAAGTCGACCACCAGGATGCGCGGCAACCTCCCCTCCTCCGGCTTGACGAAGATGTTTCCGGGATGCATGTCCGCGTGGAAGAAACTGTCGCGGAATACCTGCGTGAAGAACAGTTCCACGCCGGCCTCGGCCAGCCACTTCAAATCCACCCCCGCGCGCCTGAGGCCCTGCATGTCGCTGACCGGGATCCCGGAAATGCGTTCCATCACCATGACGTTGCGGCGCGTCAGCTCCCACTCCACGTGCGGCACGTACAGGAGATCCGATTCCGCGAAATTCCGCCGTAGTTGCGAGGCATTGGCGGCCTCGCGCATCAGGTCGAGCTCGTCCAGCAGGGTCTTCTCGAACTCGCGCACGACGTTGCTCGGCCGGATGCGCCGCGCGTCCTCCCAGTACTGTTCCGCCATGTCGGCTAGGAGGTGCAGCAGGCCCAGATCGCGGCGGATGAGCCGCTCGATCCCCGGCCGCACGACCTTGACGATCATTTCGCGGCCGTCGCTCAGGCGCGCGGCGTGCACCTGGGCGATCGATGCCGAAGCGAGCGGCGCCTCGTCGAATTCCTGGAATACCTCGTCGAGATCCCGGGCAAAGGCGCGCTCGATGATGCCGCGCGCAATGGCGCCGGGGAACGGCGGCACGTGATCCTGGAGCAGTGCCAGCTCGTTCGCGATGTCCTCCGGCAGCATGTCGCGGCGCGTGGACAGGAGCTGGCCGAACTTCACGAATATGGGTCCGAGATCCTCGAGCACCCGGCGCAGCCGTTCGGCCCGCGGTCCCCGGTCGCGCGGTACCCAATTCCAGGGCAGCAGGTAGAAGAGAAACCGGACCGGCCGGAACAGGTGCATGGCGAACACGAGCTCATCCAGTCCGTGCCGGATGAGGACGCTCTGGATCGTCAACAGCCGGATGACCTGGCCCGGGGTCAGCACGTCCGCCTCAGGCGTTGTCGCGGCGCAGAAGGCGGTCCAGCCGGAACCGCAGCCGGGCGACGTCGTCGCGCAACCCGTCGACGGACGAAAGGAACCGCTCGACCTCGCTGCGTTCGGGGACCAGCCCCTTTTCGAAGCGCAGGTATTCGCTGAAATCCATGCCCAAGGCGTGGCGCGCCTCCCGCCCCGACGCGCGGGCCGACCGGAACAGAACGCCCGCCTTGCGCGCGGCGGTGTCCCCGATACGGCGCGCCACGGCTTCCTCCCAGTCTGGCTCCATCCGCGCGAAGATCTCCTGTAGGCTGTTTGCCAGTGCCGCATCGCCGCTGATCTCGAAACCGCCCGCGGCGCCTGCGGCGCGCCCGGCGAACAGGTAATGGAGCACGTCCGGGATCGAGCCGCGGATGCATACATCCACCGCGCCGTCATGGGTGGTGCCGAGCTGGATGCCGTGCTCCCGGAGCGTAACGACGAATCGGATCCTGGTTTCGCGCACCTCTATTGCAACGACCTTGCCGCTCAACTCCGCGAGAGCCGCAAGCGTCAACCCATCCAGTTCCAGTGTGCGGTTAACAATCGACTCGATCGTCCCGAGCCAGCTTTCGGCCAACGACGCGGCTGCGCTTCCCATTCCGGGTCTCATGATCTCATGCCGGATAATTCATGAACGCGAGGGCAATGAACGGACGGGTGGCAGCGGGTACCTCCATCCGCGCGCAGCGTAAGGGCCCCACCGGGGGATGGGTGGAGCGAGCACGGATGGAGGTACCCGGTGACAGGACCCGGCCGCCTGAAGCCTGTATCGTTCATGAATTATCCGCGCTACAGCTTGTAGCCTCGGTGTACCGCGACGATCCCGCCGGAGAGGTTGAAGTAGCGCACCTTCGAAAAACCCGCCTGCTCCATCAGACGCTGCAGCGATTCCTGGTCTGGGTGCACGCGAATAGATTCGACCAGGTAGCGGTAGCTCGCTTCGTCGCCAGCCACCCTGCCGCCCAGGTAGGGAATGACGCGCGTCGACCAAGCGTCATACAGCTCGCGCAGCATCGGCAAAACCACGCGCGAGAATTCCAGCACGATGGCCACGCCGCCGAATTTCAGCACGCGGTGCATGGATTCGAGCGCACGTTCCTTCCGCGTGACGTTGCGCAGCCCGAAGGCGATGTTGACGCAATCGAAGCGTCCACTGGCAAACGGCAGGCACTCGGCGTCGCACCGCGCGTAGTGGACGCCGGAAGCCAGGCCCGCGTCCAGCAGGCGATCGCGTCCGATACGCAGCATGACGTCATTGACATCGCACAGCGTCACGCTCCCCGACTCCCCGACGGCACGCCGGTACAGCGTCGTGCAATCGCCGGTGCCGCCGGCGACATCGAGCACCTGCGCGCCGGCGCGCACGCCGGAAATGCCCACTGCGAAACGCTTCCACAGTCGGTGGATGCCGAAGGACATCAAGTCATTCATCAGGTCATAGCGCGGGGCAACAGACGCGAACACGCCCTGGACGCGCGCCGATTTCTCTTCCGGCGTCACCCGCTCGTAGCCAAAATCAACCTGATCCATTCATTTTCCCGGTGTTGCGTTCGTAGCCGGCCGCCTTCAACGCAGCCAGGTATTTCCGCCAGTAGCCGTCGCGGTTCCTGCCCAGATCGTACAGGTAATCCCAGGCATAGAGGCCGGTCGAGTGGCCATCGTCAAAGACGAGACGCACGGCGTAGTTTCCGATCGGCTCGATTTCGCGGATATTCACGTTTTCCTTGCCCACCTGCAGCACTTCCTGCCCCGGGCCATGGCCGCGGACGTCCGCCGAAGGCGAGCACACGCGCAACAACTCGCAACTCAGCTCGAACTCGGACCCGTCATCGAAGGTGATGACGAGCACGCGGGACTTCTGGCGGAGATTGATTGAGACGGGATGAGGCGTCATGTGCGGCTTGCGTATCTCGTATCTCGTTATTCGTATCTCGCAGAATTCTAACGCGCCCGCCGCTCGATCTGCGAGATACGTTTCACGAGATACGCTTCACGCTTACAGGATATACCGCGCCAAATCGTTGTTGGCCGCCAGCTTGGCAAGTCGCTCATCGACGTATTTGCCGTCTATGGCGACCGTCCGGCCCGCTGATTCCGGGGCCTCGAAGGAGATCTCCTCGAGCAGGCGTTCCAGCACGGTGTGCAGCCGGCGCGCACCGATATTCTCCGTGGATTCGTTCACGCGCCAGGCGATCTCGGCGATCCGCTCGATGGCGTCGCGAGTAAATTCCAGCCTGACGTCCTCGGTGGCGAGCAGCGCCGCGTACTGCTCGGTCAGCGAGGCATCTGGCTCCGTCAGGATGCGCACAAACTCGTTCACGCCAAGCGCATTCAGCTCCACGCGGATCGGCAGGCGCCCCTGCAGTTCCGGGATCAGGTCCGAGGGCTTGGACATGTGAAACGCACCCGAGGCGATGAACAGGATGTGATCGGTCCGGATCATCCCGTACTTCGTGGACACGGTGCAGCCTTCGACGAGCGGCAACAGGTCGCGCTGCACACCCTCGCGCGAGACATCCGGCCCGATGCTGCCTTCGCGGCCGGCCACCTTGTCGATCTCGTCGAGAAACACCAGTCCGTTCTGCTCGACGCTCTCCAGGGCGGCGAGTTTGATCTCGTCTTCGTTCACGAGCCTGGTCGCTTCCTCCTCTGCGATGATTTTCAGCGCTTCGCGGACCCGCATCCGGCGAGTGCGCCTGCGTCCACTGGCGAGGTTCTGAAACAATCCCTGCAGCTGGCTCGTCATCTCTTCCATGCCGGGCGGCGCCATGATCTCCACGCCGACCGCCGGCATGCTGACCTCGATTTCAATCTCCTTCTCCGCGAGCTGTCCTTCGCGCAGCATCAGCCGGAACCGCTCGCGCGTGGCGCTGCTCTCCTGTTCGCTCTCGCCCTGTTCGTAACCGCGCGGAGGCGGCAGCAGCACGTCAAGCACGCGCTCTTCCGCCGCTTCGCGGGCGCGGTCGCGCACCTTCTCGACTGCGGCTTCGCGCAGCATCTTTACGGCGACGTCCGCGAGATCGCGGATGATCGACTCGACGTCCCGGCCGACATAGCCGACTTCCGTGAACTTGGTGGCCTCGACCTTGATGAACGGCGCATTGGCCAGCCGCGCCAGCCTGCGCGCAATCTCGGTCTTGCCGACCCCGGTCGGCCCGATCATCAGGATATTTTTCGGCGTGATCTCGTTGCGGATCGCCTCGGGCGCGCGCGCCCTGCGCCAGCGGTTGCGCAGCGCGATGGCGACCGCGCGCTTGGCGGCGTCCTGGCCGATGATGTGCTTGTCCAGTTCGCTCACGATCTGCCTGGGCGTGAGCGCTCTTGTTCCCGCCATAGGGATTCCTCAGTCCGCGCTGAGTTCTTCGAGGATGATGGAATGATTGGTGTAGATGCAGATGTCGGCGGCGATATTCAGCGCTCGCTCCGCGATTTCGCGCGCGCCGAGTTCCGTATTCCGAAGCAATGCGCGGGCGGCCGCCCTGGCATAGGCGCCGCCCGATCCGATGGCCATGATGTCATCCTCGGGCTCAATGACGTCGCCGTTGCCGGACACCACCAGCAGGGCAGTGCGGTCGGCGACGCAGAGCATGGCCTCGAGCCGGCGCAGCATGCGGTCCATGCGCCAGTCCTTGGCCAGCTCCACCGCGGAGCGCGTGAGATTACCCTGGTGCTTTTCGAGCTTTCCTTCGAAGCGCTCGAACAGCGTGAAGGCATCCGCGGTGCCGCCGGCGAACCCGGCGATGATCCGTCCGTCGTAAAGACGGCGCACCTTGCGCGCGTTGCCTTTCATGATGGTATCGCCCATGGAGACCTGGCCGTCACCGGCCATGACGACACTGCCGCCGCGGCGCACGCACAGGATGGTGGTTCCTTCGAATTGCTTCACGACGGTAGACACGCTATACGGGGTACGCCTCATTTTACAAGATGCCGCGTCGCGACGGCCCTGGCCTGGAACACCCGGCCGGATTTATGCGGCGGCGCTGAACGGACGGGTGGCACCGGGCATTCCCCTGCTCCGCGCGCAGTTGAGGGAACCGAGCGAGCACGGACAGGGGTGCCCGGTGACAGGACCCGTCCGGCACCATGCCTACAGGAATCCGGCCGGCTTCAGCGCGCGTCCTTCGGCGGGCGGGTCCTGCCATCGGGTACCGTCTTCGTGCTCGCTGGCGCTGCGCGCGAAGAGCGGTGACCCGATGTCACCCACCCGTTAGGCACACAAGCCTGAGTTCGGCCGGATTCACACTCCGGCGATGAACGGAAGGGGAAATGCGGTCAGCCGCCCTTCTTCGCGCGCGGGTGCGCGGCATCGTAGACCTTGGCGAGGTGCTGGAAGTCGAGGTGGGTGTATACCTGCGTGGTGCTGATGTCCGCATGCCCGAGCAGTTCCTGCACGGCGCGCAGATCGCCGCTCGATTCGAGCAGGTGCGTGGCGAAGGAGTGGCGCAGCATGTGCGGGTGAACGCGGGTGGCGAGCCCGTTCTTGAGGGCCCAATGGCGCAGGCGCAGTTGCACGGAGCGCGACGAGATGCGTGTGCCGCGGCCGCTCACGAACAGCGCCTGCTCGCCCACCGACGCCACTGATGGCCGCACCGCGAGCCATGCCTTCAGGGCGGCGATCGCATGCCTTCCCACCGGCACGACGCGGCTCTTGCGCCCCTTGCCGAGCACCGTCACGGTCGCGTCCTGGAAATCGACGCCATCGAGATTGAGTCCCGTGAGTTCCGACAGCCGCAGCCCGGACGAGTACATCAATTCCAGCATGGCCCGGTCGCGCACCGCCGGCGCATCGTCGCCCGGCACGGCCATCAGCGCGGCCGCCTGGTCGACATCGAGCGCGGCCGGCAGCCTCCTCGCCGTGCGCGGCGTGATCACGCCCTGGGCCGGGTTCTGCTTTACATGCCCGCCACGGATCAAGAAACGGTAGAACGCGCGCACCGCGGACAGGTTGCGCTGCAGGCTGCGGCCGCCGATGCCGCCGCGGTGCCGCGCCGCAACGAAGCCGCGCAGGAGGCGCCCGTCCATGTCGCGCCACCGTTCGATACCCTCGCGCTCACAGAACTGCTTCAGGTTTCGCAGGTCGCGCCCGTACGCCTCCCGCGTGCGCGGAGACAGATGTGGGATGGAATCGATGAACGCGTCGAGCCGGGCGAGTTCGTCTTTGCGCACCGGGATGCCTACGTTTCTTTGACCCAGGGCTTGACGATCAGGCTCAGCATCTCGCCCAGGTTCCTGAGCAGTTCGACGCCCAGGCCCTCATGGAAACGCTCCGGGTTGCTGCTGCCGATGGCGAGGATCCCGCCCCAACCGCGGCCCTGCAGCGGGATCATCACGGCAGACTTGATGTCGTCCGCGCCGTCGCCGAACAGGCATACCTGTTGCTGCCGCTTCAGCTTGCCGCTCAAGGGCTTGCGCTTTTCGATGATGGACTTGAACAGCACCAGTTCCTTGGCAGTGCTGCCGGCAAATTCATCTCCGGCACAGGAGTCCACGAACGCCGGTTCCGCGAACAGCCGAACCGACACGCGCTCCGCGTTGAAATTACGCCGCAGGTTTTCATACAACGTCGCGAATATGTCCCTCGGCTCCGCCGCGTCCATCAACTGAAGCGCAAGCAGGTGCATGCGCGTCGCGAGTTCCTCGTTGCGGCGCGCGATATCAATAAGCTCGCGCAGGCGCTTGCGGCTTTGTTCGTTTTGTTCCCGCAGCACGGCCACCTGCCGCTGCACGAGCGACACCGCGGCCCCGCTTGCGTGCGGGATCTGAAGCTCCGCAAGCAACTCGTGGTGTCGGTCAAAAAAGTCCGGATGGCGACGCAGGAATTCGGCCACCATGTCCGCCGTTAGCGCGCCGGCCCGGACCGTCTCGTCTTCCGTATCCTTCATAGTTCCGTCCGCCCCTCGTACACGGTAACCGCCGGTCCGGTCATCCACACGGGTTGGCCCTCGCCGCGCCAATTTATGTCCAGTCGGCCGCCGGGCAGTTCGACCTCCACGTCTTCGTCGAGATCGCGCCGCAGGCGTCCGGCGACGACCGCAGCACAGGCGCCGCTGCCGCAGGCCTGCGTCTCCCCCGCTCCGCGTTCGTAAACGCGCAGTCGGATGTGCGCCTTGTCCTGGATTTGCATGAAACCGGCATTGATTCCGCGCGGAAACATCTCGTGCCCCTGCAGCGCGGTGCCGACGGATTCAACCGGCGCATGCTCGACATCCTTCACGGCAATCACGGCGTGGGGATTCCCGAGGGACAGCGCGCTGAACTCGACGCGCCCGGCCGGCAGGCTCAGGCTGTACGTCGGCTGGCGCGTCGGGGCGCGCAGGGGGATCTCCGCCGGGTCAAATCTGGGCACGCCCATGTTCACGCGATAGTGGTTGGCGCGTTCACGCTGCACCTGCACGCGCCAGGATCCGGTTTTCAGCGTCACGGACTCCCCGTGGACGTAGCCGTGCCGGATCAGGTAATCCGCCGCACACCGGGCGCCGTTGCCGCACTGATCGACCTCGCTGCCGTCCGCATTGAAGATCCGGAATATCGCGTCTGCTTCCCCTGCCGGCGCGGGTTCGAGCAGGAGCACCTGATCGCAACCGATGCCCACTCTGCGATCCGCGATGGCGCGGATGCGCTCGGGCGGCAGTCCGAGCTTGCAGGTCATTCCATCCAGCACGATGAAATCGTTTCCCAGCCCGTGCATCTTGGTGAATTCGAGCGTCATGGCGGGCTACAGGTTACAGGCAGAGAGCCAAGTTGCAAAGATCACGGCACGAACGCGCATACGAACTTCCGAAGCGCGAACACCGTGGAAAATGCACATCGACTGCCTGCTTCTTCTCAGTACACCCTCTCGACCTCGAACCCTTCGTGCTCCAGCGTCCGCAGGACGCCATCCCGGCCGGGCAGGTGCATCGCGCCGATGGCCACGAAGGCGGCGCCGTCCCGCAGGTAGGGAATCATGCGCTCCGCCATCATGCCGTTGCGCCGCGTCAGCAACCGCTCGGTCAGCCGCTCGTAGAGCCTGTTGTCCTCGAAAGCGTAGCGCTGGCCGTATTCATAGAGTCCCCTCAGATCGCGGTCGAGATACAGATCCTTCATGCGCTCGAAGTCGTCCGTGGCCGTGTCGTAATGGCAGACCGCGTCGGTCAGCAACTGCACCTGGTCGTGGAGCTCCAGGTCGTTGAACACGCTTCCCTGTTCCTCCAGGGACTCAAGACCATGGATGCGCGCGCCGCGCTCCTGGGCTTTCTCCAGGAGCTGGAGATCGAGCACGGTGCGCATGTCCGGTGGGTAACTCATGGTGAGATAGGCGGCCCACGGCTTCATCATGGCGATCGCCTCCTCGGGGAGGTTGTATGCGCTGAGGATGTCCACGGTACGCTCGTACATCGACTTCGAAAGCAGCCCGTCCAGGCGTCGATCGTCGCCGAAAAACATGCGCTCCGTCATGAGCAGGATCTGCGTGGAGTCCGGGAGCACCTCCATGACAAATACCTCGCTCCGGTCCAGCGCTTCCGCCACGGGATCGGGCAGGCTGACGATCCGTTCGTCGGCGACGTGGATCGTCCCGAACAGAAAGCTGCTGGCGCCGCCGTTGTGGCTCAGCTTCCAGAGCAGCCCCCGGTCGAATCTCGGCGGCCCGGCGTAATCGCCATCGACGACCCTGAACGGCCGGCACTCTCCCGCCGCGGGCTCCGCCTGCGCGTTCCCGCAGACCAGCAGCGCAAGCAGCACGGCAAGCCTGAACAGTGCCCGATTCATCGTGTCATGCCATGTCATCGCCAAGACCGAGTTCCGGGGTGGTATTCAACTCGGCCAGCGCGCGGGAAGATTCGCGCCACCGCGCCGTATCCCGGAGCGATTCGAGCCCGCCCTCGACCCGCGCCCCGTGCATACGGATCAGCCGCACCTGCGACGCCGGCTGCGAATCGAGCTGCAGCGAATCCAGGAGGCCCGCCGCGGCCGTCTGGTTATTGCAGACCAGCACCATGTCGCAGCCGGCGCGGAGCGCCGCGGCGGCGCGCGCGGCGTAATCACCGGCCACTTCCGCTCCAGCCATGCTGATATCGTCGCTGAAAATGGCGCCGGTGAAACCCAGCCTGCGCCGCAAGATCCCGCCTAGCCATTCCCGCGAAAAACCCGCGGGAAGACGATCCACGTCCGGGAATATCACGTGGGCCGGCATGATAGCGGGCAGGCCCGCTTCGATCAGCCGCTCGAAGGGCACGAGGTCGCTCAGCAGGATATCTTCCAGCGTCCGCCCGTCCACGGGCGTCTCATGGTGGGAATCCGCGCCGACGCCCCCGTGCCCGGGGAAGTGCTTCCCGACGGCGGCCATGCCCGCGGCGCGCATGCCCCGGACGAAGCTGCGGCCCAGGGTCGCCACCACATCGGGATCGCCGTGGAAGGCGCGTTCGCCGATCACGGCGCTCACACCGCGGTCCAGGTCGAGCACCGGGGCGAAACTGAAGTCCACGCCGACGGCAAGCAGCTCGGAGGCCATAAGCCAGCCGCCCTGCTCCGCCAGTCGGCGCGCCCCATCGGGTGACTCGTCGTAGCGGAGGCCATAGGCACGGCAGGGCGGCAGGGCGCAGAACCCCTGGTGGAATCGTTGCACGCGCCCACCTTCATGATCCGTGGCAATCAGGAGCGGCGGCTGTCGTAGCGCGTGAATGGCGTCAGTCAACGCGCGCAACTGCGCGGGATCGGCATGGTTGCGGGAGAAGAGGTTCACTCCACCGACCAGCGGATGAAGCAGAATCTCGCGCTCGTCCGCCTCGAGCGCCGTGCCGCGCAGGTCCAGCATGATCGGCCCAAACGACAATTCACCATCCTCCGCGCTTGCACGGAAGATGATAACAAATCGCCCTTGCCAACCCTCTAATGCTAATTGTTCATAAACGGCTCGGGTATGAGGCGGCGGCCGCCAGGGGCAATCTGCGATAACCGGACGGGTGGCACCGGGTACTGTCGTTCGCGCGCAGCGGGAGGGCACCTCCGGCGGCAGGTTCAAGCGAGCACGAACGGCGGTACCCAGTGACAGGACCCGTCCGCCACATGGGCCAGGCGATCATGTGGAAATCCAGACTACCGCTCGCGCAGCGACTCGTCGCGATAGCGTAGCAGGGGGCTCAAGATGAACTCGATGATTCGCCGCGCGCCAAGCTTGAATTCGACCGTGACGGCCATGCCGGGCATGAGCGGCACCGGAACGCCGTCGACCGTCATGCTCTGGCGCGCGAGCCGGACGCGTGCAGGGTAGACCGGCCCCAGCCGGTCGTCGGGAACCGCGTCCAGGGCTACGTCTCGCAGGACCCCGGCGATCGTCCCGAATTTCGTGAAGGGAAACGTTTCGACCTTTACCGCCGCCGCCTGGCCCCTGCGCACGTAACCGATGTCGCGGTTTTGGACCCATGCCTCGACTTCCAGGATGTCCGCTTCGGGCACAATCTGCATGAGTTCCTGGGCGGGCGTGACGATCCCGCCCACCGTGTGCATGGCCAGGCGCTGGACCGTCCCGGAAACCGGCGCAACGAGCGTATGCCGGGCGACGCGGTCGTCGGCCTTCCGCAGTTCCTGGTCAATGGCATTCAGGCGCCGCTGGGTCTCTTCCAGGCCTGCGGACAGCTTCTCCTGGAACGCCGCGGCGCGCGCTGCCTTCTGCTGCTCAAGTCCGGCAGTCGCGGCATTCAGCGCCGCCAGGCGGCGCGATTCGATGTCGCGCTCCTTGACGCGCTCGATCCGCTGCTGCTCCAGCTCGAGCCACTGCACGCGCGCCGCGAGCTGGCGCGCAAGCAGCCGGCGGGCGGATTCGGCCCGTTCCGCGACCAGCGGGATCGTAGCCTCGAGCTGAAGGATGTGTTCCCGCACCGAGTCCCGTTCGGCACGCCGCGCCGCGATGTCCCGATCAAGCGCCTGCAGTTCTGCATCGTGCGCCGCCCACTCGTTCGATGCGCGTTGCAGCGTCACGCCCGCCTGCCCCGGATCGAGTTCCGCGGGCAGGCGGGGACGCAGCATGGGCTCCAGCACCTGGGGCGGATGGGATCCGGCTTGTGCGGCCTCGAGGAGCGTTTCAAGCCGCTCCCGATCGACATGCAGCGCCAGCGCTTCCGCCCACAGCCGCGCCCGATCCGCGGCGGCCTGCGTCGGATCGAACTCGATGAGCACCTGCCCGCGGCCAACCCGCTCGCCCTCGCTCACCCGGATCCGGCTGACCACGGCCATCTCCAGCGACTGGATGATCTTGACGCGGCCGGCCGGGACTGTATGCCCGGCCGCCGTGGCCACAACGTCGACCTTGCCGATCCATGCCCACGCGGCGGCGGCGGCAAAGAACAGCAGGATGGTCCGCAGCAGCCACCGCGCCACGGGCAGCGGCGGCGTTTCCTGGATTTCGAGCGCCGCGGGGAGGAACTCGAGCCATTCCCCACGGCCGCGCCTGCGGTTCCACCCCGCGGGCATGTCAGCCGGCCGCCGCGGACTGGAGCGAATAGAGGCGGGCGTAACGTCCACCGCGACCCATCAGTTCGCCGTGCGTGCCCGCCTCGATGATTTGTCCGCGTTCCATGAACAGGATGCGGTCGGCGTCGCGCACCGTGTTCAGCCGGTGGGCAATGATGAGCACGGTGCGTCCGCTGCAGAGGGTGCGCATGTTGCGCTGGAGGATGTTTTCGGATTCATAGTCGAGCGCGCTGGTCGCCTCATCGAGGATCAGGACGCGCGGATTGCCGAGGAGGGCTCGGGCGATGGCGATCCGCTGGCGCTGACCGCTGGAGAGGTTGCCACCGTGCTCCTCGAGCTGGGTGCCGTAGCCGGCCGGCAACTCCGCGATGAAGTCATGGGCCCCGGTAAGCCGCGCCGCATGCACCACGCGTTCCATGGATGCCGCCGGATCCGCGAGCGCGATATTGTCCCGGATCGAACGATTGAACAGGAAGGTATCCTGCTGGACCACGCCGATGCGGCGCCGCAGCCACGCACCGTCCACCATGGCCAGGTTCACGCCGTCCACGAGTACGCGGCCCTGCTCCGGGACGTACAGCCGCTGCACCAGCCGCGCGAGGGTGCTCTTGCCGGAGCCCGATCGGCCGACGATGCCGATAATCTCTCCGGGCTCGATCGTGAACGAGACGCGACTCAGGATCTCGGGCGCGTCCGGGACGTACCGGAACGTCACATCCTCAAAGGCAATCCGGCCCTGCAGATCGGGGAGCGCGATTGTTCCCGTTTCGACCGTAGGTTCCGGCGCCGCATCGAGGATCTCCGCGAGGCGCTGCAGGGAAATCCCGGCCTGCTGGAAATCCTGCCAGACCTGCACAAGACGCAGGACCGGTCCGCTGAACCGCGCGGCCAGCAGGTTGAAGGCGATCAACTGGCCAACGCTCATCGCGCCCTCGATGACGGCCCGCGCACCCAGCCACAGGATCAGGACCACGCCCAGCTTGTTGACGAGCGCGGCGGCCTGTGCCGTCACGTTGCCGAGACTGGCGGCGCGAAAGCTGGCGCTGACGTAGCCGGCCAGCAGGTCCTCCCAACGCCTCCCGCTGTGCGGTTCGACGGCCCCAGCCTTGAGCGTCTCGATGCCGAGCAGGGTCTCCACCAGGAAAGCCTGGTTCTCGGCGCCGCGGCTGAATTTCTCGTTCAGCCGCGCGCGCAGCATCGGCGTGGCAATGCAGGCCAGCGCGCAATACGCCGGCAGCGAACCCAGCACGACCAGGGACAGGGTGGGGCTGTAGAGGAGCATCACCGAGAGGAACACGAAACCGAATGACAGATCGATGACCAGCGTGATGGCGGAGCCGGTGATGAAATTGCGGATCTGCTCCAGCTCGCGCACCCGCGCCACCAGGTCCCCCACCCGCCGCGTCGCGAAATAGCCGAGCGGCAGGCGCAGCAGGTGCCGGAAAAGATCGGCGCCCAGCGTGACGTCGATGCGGTTCGAGGTATGCGCGAACACGTAGTTGCGCAGGCCGTTCAACAAAACGTCGAATATCGAGACGAGCAGCAGGCCCGCCGCCAGGACATCCAGCGTCGTCAACCCGTGCTGGACCAGCACCTTGTCCACCACGACCTGAAAGAACAATGGCGTGACCAGCGCGAACAGTTGGATCACGAAGGAGGCGAGCAGGATTTCCGCGAACAGCGACCGGTACTTCAGCACGGCCAGCACGAACCAGGAGAAACCGAAGCGGCCGGAGCCCGCCGCCACCGCGCTGCGTGGTGCGAGCAGGATCATCCGGCCCGTCCAGAAGGCTTCCAGTTGCTCCCTGCTCCACCGGCGCGTCCCCGGTCGGGCCGGGTCCTGCACCAGTAGTTCCTCGCCATTGACCCCGGCAACGATGTGGAAACCTCCTTCCTTCAGCGGCGCGATGGCAGGCAGGGGCATGCGGTCGAGCCGGTCGGGGGCGCAGCGGATCTCACGGGCCTTGAAGCCGAGCGCGCGGGCCGCACGGATGAGGTCGGTGGAGCTGAGCGGCGCGCCCGGGGAACCGAATTCGTGCCGGATGCGGCCGGGATCGGCGGGAAGGCCGTGGAGGCGCGCGAGAATCGCGAGACAGGCGAGTCCGGTATCGATGCCTTCCGTGGCTGCGGCCGTTTCCATGGCGATCCGTCCCCGCGTGTGGAACACGCACTTGCTCGCTTCCGGGCGAGCGCGAACGACTATAGCACCCGCGGCCTGCTGCGGAATCCCCCGCAAAGGGGACAAAACGGGATTTGCGGCTATTCCCTGATGATCACCGGTGTACCGACGGCGACGCGATCGAAGAGCTCGATCACATCCGCATTGCGCATGCGGATGCAGCCGGCGGAACCCGGCTCGCCCATCCTCACGTCGTCGGGCGCTCCATGTATATAGATGTAACGCTGGTAGGTATCAACCTGGCCGCCCGCGTTCACGCCCGGTTCGGTGCCGCGCAGCCACAGGATGCGCGTGAGGATCCAGTCGCGATCCGGATGGTTTGCGCGCAATTCCGGGCGGAAAATCTCGCCGCTCGGCTGGCGGCTCATGAATACCGTGTTCGGCCCGCTCCCTCGGCCAATCATCTCCGCGATTTCGTGCCGGCCGCGCGGCGTGCAGAGACTGTCCACCTGCTCGCCTGCCCCTTTTTTCGCGGTGGAAACAGTGTATTCCCGGATCAGCCTGTCGCCCTGCCGCAGTTCCAGCCGCTGCCGCGCGAGCGAGATCTCGAGGTGGATCGGCCCGTCTGCCTTGCCGCGCGCCATGCTCAGGCCCGCTCGAAAATCGCGAGCGTCTCGCTGTGTGAAGTATGCGGGAACATGTCGATGACCCCTGCCTTGTCCAGTATAAATCCCGGCGCGCCGGTCAGCAGCCTGGCATCGCGCGCCAGCGTTGCCGGGTTGCAGGAAACATAGGCGATCCGGGAGGTCCCCGACAGGTCCAGCCGCCTTAGGATTTCCAGCGCCCCGGCGCGCGGCGGATCCAGACTGACCTTCACGTAACGGCGTTGCAGAAACGCGTGCGGGGCGGACTCGGAGGCCAGGTCGGCGCACTGGAACTCGACGTTCGCGATCCGGTTGTGCGCGGCATTCCTCTGCGCGCCGGCCACCAGCGGCTTCGATCCTTCAATGCCGATGACCTGCGCGGCCCGCCGCGCCAGTGGCAGCGAAAAATTTCCCAGCCCGCAATAGAGATCGAGCACCTGCTCCGCGGACCCGGGCGCGAGCAGCTCGATCACCCGGCCGACCAGGGCCCGGTTCACGTCAAAATTGACCTGCGTGAAATCGGTCGGTTCGAAAAAGATCTCCACGTCGTGCTGCGGCAGACGGTAGCTCAACGGCCGATCCGCGCCCGGGATGAGCGAATGCACCGAATCATCCCCGCCCGGCTGCAGAAACACGCGCACGCCCTGCGTGCGCTCAAACTCGCGCAGCCGTTCGAGATCGCGTTCGGGGAGTTCGCGCAGGTGGCGCAGAATGAAGGCCGAGCCGTTCTCGCCGATCGCCAGTTCCACCTGGGGAAAGGTTTCCGGATGATCGAGCGTGCCGATCAGCGTTGAGAGCGGCGCGAGCAGGCGCGCGGCCTCGGGATGCAGCACCTCGCAACTGTCGATGTCCGCGACCCGGCTGCTGCGCTTTTCGTGGAAGCCGACCAGCGCCCGGCCCCTGGCGTGCACGAAGCGGACGCCAAGACGCGCCCGGCGGCGGTAGCCTTCGGTCGGCCCGCTGATCGGCGGAAGGCTTTCGCGCGGCTCTATCCCCGCAATCGCATGCAGTTGTTCCAGCAGCACGGATTCCTTGTGGCGCACCTGCTCGTCCGGACGCAGGTGCTGGAGACTGCATCCGCCGCAGACACTGTAGTGGCGGCATACCGGCTCGGCGCGCGCCGGTGACGGATTGCGGATCTCGATCGCCACGCCTTCATCGAAGCTCGCGCGGTGCCGGAAGTAGCGAAACAGGATGGACTCGCCGGTCAGGGCGTTGTCGATGAATACCGTCTTGCCGCCGGGGCGCGCGATGCCGCGCCCTTCGTGGGAAAGCGAGACGACATCGGCCGCGACCGGCTCGCCGCGTCGGGTCATTCCTTCCAGGCCCGCAGGAATTCGCGCAGGTGGGGCTTGTCTTCCGCCTCCAGCATCCGCCGCACACGCGCGTACTCCGCGCCGTACCCCTCCGGCGTGATCCGGCCGCGGATCAACTGGAAGCGCTGGAAGACAAGGTAGGTATTCAGCACGTCGGTTTCGCAATAATTGCGGATCTTCTCGATGTTCCCCGCGATGAAGTGATCCCAGACGTCCGCGCCCGACATGCCGAGCTTGCCGGGGAAGCCGAGCAGGCCCGCGATCTCGGCGAGCGGCGCGGCGGCGCGGGCCTCGTATCCCGCGATCACATCCATGAGATCGGTGTGGCGCTCGTGGAAGCGGTTCAGGTAGTTATTCCAGCGGAAAGACTGATCCTCCGCGCCCGTTTCCCAGTAGCGCGGCGCCGGCACGCCGTGCAGAAGCGCGCGGTAATGCAGCACCGGCAGATCGAATCCGCGCCCGTTCCAGGATACGAGCAACGGCGAATACCTCTCGATGCCCTCAAAGAAGCGCTGGATCAGTTCAGCCTCGCCTGAATCCGGGTTGCCGAGCGACCAGACGCTGACGCGATCCTTGACTGAAAGCACCGCGGCGATGGCCACGACGCGCGCCTTCGGTCTCGCGCCGCCGACGGGCAAACATCACTTCGCCGACTTCGCGATCTTCCAGGCCTTCCAGGTTGTAGAGACGCCGTCCGGCGTCCGTGTCCGGGACGGTTTCGATATCGAAGACGAGAACGTTCATCCAATGAAAAAGGGGACAGATTTATTTTCTACGTTGATTCAGCGGGGGGTGGGAAGCGGACTGAAAATAAATCTGTCCCCTTTTTCGGTTTCCGGGACGGTTTCGATATCGAAGACGAGAACGTTCAAGCGGGAAAAACGTTGGTGGAGAGATAGCGGTCGCCGCGATCGCAGACGATGGTCACGATGACAGCGTGCTCGATCTCCGCCGAGAGCCTGAGCGCGGCATGAATCGCGCCACCGGAGGAAATCCCGGCGAAGATCCCTTCCTCCGCGGCCAGCCGCCGGGTCATGTCCTCGGCTTCCTTCGGCGTGATGTCTATGATCCGGTCCACGCGCCGGCGGTCGAAGATTTTCGGCAAATAGGCGGGCGGCCAGCGGCGGATCCCCGGGATGTTCTCATCGCCCGCCGGCTGCACGCCCACGATCTGAATTGCGGGGTTCTGTTCCTTCAGATAGCGCGACACGCCCATGATGGTCCCTGTCGTCCCCATCGAGCTTACAAAATGCGTCACGCAGCCGGCCGTGTCGCGCCAGATCTCGGGGCCCGTGCCTTCGTAATGCGAGCGCGGGTTGTCGGGATTGGCGAACTGATCGAGCACCCGGCCCTTCCCTTCCTGCTGCATCTTCTCCGCCAGATCGCGGGCGCCTTCCATGCCTTCCTGCTTCGTGACCAGGATGATCTCGGCGCCGAAGGCGCGCATGGCGGCGCGGCGCTCCGCGCTCATGTGTTCGGGCATGATCAGCACCATGCGGTAACCGCGGATCGCCGCGGCCATGGCGAGCGCGATGCCGGTGTTGCCGCTGGTCGCTTCGATCAGGGTATCCCCCGGCTTGATCTCGCCGCGCTCCTCCGCGCCCCGGATCATGCTGACCGCCGGCCGGTCCTTCACGGAACCCGCCGGATTGTCGCCTTCGAGCTTGGCGAGCAGGATGTTGCTGGTCTTGCCGGGCAGGCGTTGAAGACGCACCAGCGGCGTGTTGCCGACACAGGCCTCCAGCGTCGGAAAATCCGGCAGGTTGCCGGGACGGAACGCAGCGGCCGGGCGCGTGCTCATAATCCTTACTCTACAACAAAAAAGGCGCCTGGTTTCTCTGTGTCTAATACCCTTTTCAAAGCTTGATATTACGAAGCTAGGGCAGGACCGCGGCCGAGATCTATTGGGCGCCTCCCGCACAGGTGCCGGCCAGGAGCATGCCTATGAAGGTCTGGTAATAGAACGGCTTTTGCGGGCCGGCGGCGTTCTCGTTGATCTGGAGCACGGATAATTCCCCGGTCTCCTCAATCATCGTGATCGATTTGAACGGGCTCTTGCCGTCTCCACGACTCAGGACCCTGGGACTGTGTATTTCGTCAAAATTCTTGAGGCGGGCCTTCAACGCCGTCGTGCTGATGACCTTGCCCGGTTCCCGGTCGACAACGAATTTTCTCCCCAGGTAAAAATTCTCCCATTCGTGGGTTGCGTACTGGCCGGAATCCGTCAGGCCCAGGACGCCGGTAATCGTGCACGTGTACTGCGCAGCAAACGCGGACGAAGGAAAAAAGGACATGAGCGTCAGCGAAAGAAGTGCTTTTAAAATAAAGCCCCGCCTAGTCATTGTAATTTCCTCCGCCGGTCAAAAATATCGAAACCCACAGGGTCTCACCCCATTTGATTACCCTGATCGATGGTATCAACAACCACATAAAGGTGATCACGCGCATGGCCTGCGGATTTCGCGAAGGCCAGGACTCTTTTCTGAAGATCGGGCCGCCTTTCCCGAAATCCGATGAAAAATCCCTAATTTAACCGCCGCCGGTTCACCACCGGCGGCGGTTACAGGCGATACAGGACACGATGCGTGCGCCCGAAAGGTTACGTTTCTTCGATAGCCAGGTAGACAAGCGTCTGGTTGAGTAACCGGTAGGCGATCTCGCCGAAGGTCATCGGTCCAGTCATGTCCCCCGTCGTCTTGCCGGCGAGCTCTGAATGCAGGTAATTCAGCACACAGTTGCAGGAGAAAATCACAGGGTCCTTCAACCGAGGCAACGCGGCCCGGAAGGCTTGCACGAAGTCCGTGACCGGCGCCGCCAGCCGGTACCGCACGTCGCTGAATACCGGCGCATAGAAGGACACTGTGCCCGTGGCGGAATCCACCTTCTGAAAGGAGACGTTGACCATCGTGCCGGAGTATTCGGCTACCAGAGGGAGCCGGGTGTCGAGGCGTTTCTCCGCCGTATATTCGGCGAAATTACGCTCCTTGCCGTTGATAAGGCAGCGACTCGCGGTGAACCCAATTTCCTGAAACTGTATCTCGTCGCCCTCGCCCTGGCCGAAGGTATTGACAATATTGACTGTCGCCTTCTTATCCGGACGCAGCGACACGTGCATCGCCACCGCCTTCTCATTATGGTGCTCACCCGTGACTCCGTTAAACACGCTCGGACGCACGCGGCCCAAGTCGTCGAGGTGAACCCCGGTGACCCACCCGACGATGGGTTTCTTAAACATCTCTTCATAGCCGGGCGCGTACTGTGCGTACTTCACATGCAGATCGGTGAACGCCGGGATGAGCAGAATAGTAAAGCCGTTGTCGGGCGCTTCCTTGGCAATCCTGTGAATCGAATCCGTATCGTAGGACTTCACTTCCACGGCTGTCGCCAACTCCGCGATCATCTCGGAACAATAGATTCTGTCGCGGGTCGTCTGGCCACCGTCCTCGGCCATGAAATAGGGAATCGAACCGCCGATCCAACGTCCGTTAGGGAGCTTTGCCAACAGCCTGCTGTCGCCCGCCGACCAGAGAATGCTACCGTCCTCAATCGCAGCGGAGACCTCGTCGACGCTGCACATCCGGCCATGGAGCCAATCGGCGCGAGGATGTACAAATGCGGCACCTGATGAGCGTTTCATACTCGCCTCCTCGTCATATGACGATCCCGGTGCCCGGGATCGCGAGAGGGCAAGCAGACACTACTCTACTTAGTCGCCCGCTCCCTTAAGCACGGGATTAGGGGTCAAACCAACATCTACGCCGTAGTGATGAAAGCGCCACCACCACGGCGCTCAGTATAAGTATAGTCAGGAGTTGCCTCATATCTTAGGTCTTCGGTGTTGATCGAGACATGACCAGAATTATGGCGTCCAACCATCTGAAACTATTTGCAAACCAGCAAGCTTCACCTTCATCAGTCAGACGAGACTGCGCGCCATGATGATCGCGTCTTCGCGGCCGCGCTGCGCCGGGTAGTAGTTGCGGCGCATGCCGACCTCGTCGAAACCGGCGCCCAGGTAGAGGCGCTTGGCGATTTCGTTCGACGGCCTGACTTCGAGGAACGCCGAATCCGCATGGTGGTTGCGCGCCACATCGAGGAGATGATCGAGCAGCATGCGGCCGAAACCCAGGTTATGCAGTTCCGGCCGAATGCACAGGTTGAGAATGTGGCACTCGCCCGCGCCGACCGACATGACGCAGTAGCCGATGACCGCGTACTGCCTCTCCAGCACCCAGCAGCAGTAACCGACCCGGAGGCAGTCCTGGAAAATGCCATGACTCCAGGGGAATTCGTAGGCGGCCGTTTCTATTTCCAGCACCTGGCGCAGGTCCGGGAGCACCATAGGCCGGCATCGCGCCGGGACGGGCTTGAGTACCGCGCTCATGACTGTTCCCGGAATACGCGCATGGCGAACTTGAGATCCTCCCAGGATCTCCGCTTCTCGCTCGGTTTTCGCAGCAGGTAGGCGGGATGGTAGCTCACGATCACGGGTGTCCTGGGGTCGGGGTATTCATAGACCTGTCCGCGCATCCGGCCAATGGGCGTCTCCACCTGGAGCAGATTCTGTGCGGCGATCCGCCCCAGTGCCAATATGATTTTAGGCCGGATCAGGGCGATTTGCCGCTTCAGGTAGGGCTCGCAGGTCAGCGCCTCTTCCGGCTTCGGATCGCGGTTGTCCGGAGGTCTGCACTTGAGAATATTAATGATGCAGACGTCGTCACGCCGCAGCCCCATGGCGGCCAGCATGGAGTTCAGCAGCTTGCCGGCGCGTCCGACGAACGGCTCTCCCTGCCGGTCTTCCTCCTTCCCCGGGGCTTCCCCGATCAGCAGCCACTCCGCGGCGGGGTTTCCGGCACTGAACACAGTCTGCGTCCGTCCCCGGTGCAGCGCGCACCGGGTGCAGGCCGCGACTTCGGCACGCAGCGCCTGCCAGGCCGGCTCGTCGATGACTTTCGCCGGCAGCGTGGCGGGCGCAGGATTTGCTTGGCGTTCCGGCGGCAGGTTGCGCCGCACCCAGACGTCGATGTCCAGCAACTCCAGGCACTGCCGCTGGCGCTCGGAGAGGTTCATACCTGCGGGTGCAGCCTCTCTGCGCCGTCGATGACGCGGTTGATGGCGTTGATGTAGGCCTTCGCGGACGCCGCGATGATGTCGGTGTCCGAGCCGCGGCCGTTGACGACTCTCCCCTTGCGATTCACGCGCACGGTCACTTCGCCCTGCGAATCGGCTCCGCCCGTAATGTTGTTCACCGAGTACAACTGCAGCTGGCAGCCACTGTCCACTACCGCCTCGATGGCCCTGAAGGTCGCGTCTACCGGCCCGTCGCCCACGCCGTGGCCGGTCCGTTCCTCGCCGTCCACCCACAGCGTCACATCCGCCACCGGCCGCTCGCCGGTTTCGCTGACGGCTTTCAGCGCGATCAGCTTCACGCGCTCGTTCGTGGCGTGCTGCAGGGTGTCCGTGGCGAGCGCCTGCAGATCCTCGTCGTAAATTTCGTGCTTCTTGTCGGCGAGGTCCTTGAAGCGCGTGAAGGCCTCGTTCAAATCCTCCTCGCTGCCGAATTCGAGGCCGAGCTCCCTGAGCCGCGTGCGGAAAGCGTTGCGGCCGGAATGCTTGCCGAGCACCAGGCGGTTCGATTTCCAGCCCACGTCCTCGGCGCGCATGATCTCGTAGGTCTCGCGGCTCTTGATGACGCCGTCCTGGTGGATGCCCGCCTCGTGCGCGAAGGCGTTCGCGCCGACGATGGCCTTGTTCGGCTGCACCGGGAACCCGGTGATGTTTGCCACCAGGCGCGAGCAGTGCACGATTTCGCGCGTGTCGATGTCCGTGTCGCAGTTGAACACGTCCCGGCGCGTGCGCACCGCCATCACGATCTCCTCCAGCGCGGCGTTCCCGGCGCGCTCACCCAGGCCGTTGATGGTGCACTCAACCTGCCGCGCCCCGTTCATCACCGCGGCGAGCGAATTGGCCACGGCGAGCCCGAGATCGTTGTGGCAATGGACGGAGAACACGGCCTTGTCCGAATTGGGGACGCGCTCGATCAGCTTGCGGAGGGTCTCACCGAACTGCTGCGGCACGCTGTATCCGACCGTGTCCGGGATGTTGACGGTGGTTGCGCCGGCGACAATCACGGCTTCGATCACGCGGCACAGGAAATCGATTTCCGAGCGGCCGGCATCTTCCGGCGAAAACTCGACGTCGTCCGTGTGCTGGCGGGCGCGCTTCACCGCGCGTACCGCGGCCTCCACGACTTCGTCGGGCTTCATTTTCAGCTTGCGCTCCATGTGGATGGGCGAGGTCGCGATGAAGGTGTGGATGCGCGCTGATTTCGCGGGCTTCAGGGCCGCGGCGGCCGCGTCGATATCCTTGTCGCCGGTGCGGGCGAGCCCGCATACCGTGCTGTCGCGCACCATGCGCGCGACCGCCTCGACTGCCTCGAAATCGCCGGGGCTCGCTATTGGGAACCCGGCCTCGATCACGTCCACGCGCAGTTTCTCCAGCGCGCGCGCGATCTGCACCTTTTCGTCGCGGTTCATGGAGGCGCCGGGGCTCTGTTCCCCGTCCCGGAGCGTCGTGTCGAAAACGATCAACTTGTCTCGGCTCATGGCTCAACTCCCGCTTCCGTAAAGAATACTGCAGATCGCCGCACAGCGGCGCTGCAACTGGGCACTTGGAAACGAACGGATTGTATGTAGAGAGTGTGTGTCTGCCCTTAGCAGGGCAGCAGCAGGCGCAGCAGGGCGCCTGCCCACGCAACGGAGCGGCGAGAAAGGAGCGGAGAGCGGATCCCATCGAATATCATGGCATTAATATAACTTTGTGCCCGGAAATTGCAACTTCACGGCCCTTCGTTCTGCCGGGGCTCCTCCTGAATGCGCCGCGCTGCCCGGTGGCGGCGCAGGGCGGCGAGGGTCAGGATCGGCCCGGAAGCCGCATACGACAGGGCAATCAGCAGGACCACCAGCGGCGGCTCGCTGGCGATGAACACGAAGACCAGCACCACGATCAGGATGGCAACGAACGGCACCCGCCCGTGCAGGTCTATCTGCTTGAAACTGTGGTAGCGGATGTTGCTCACCATCAGCAGCCCCGCCGCCACCGTCAGCGGGAATGTGAATACGAACATCGCCTTTCCATCCTCCAGGCCGTAAGCCGCGCCGGCCCAGACCATGGCCGCGACCACTGCGGCCGCCGCCGGACTGGGGAGACCCTGGAAGAAGCGCTTGTCGGCGTTCGCCGCCTGGGTATTGAAGCGCGCCAGGCGCAGGGCGGTGGCGGCGGCGTAAAGAAACGCGGCCAGCCAGCCCAGTTTGCCGAGCCCGGACAATGACCACTGGTAGATGACCAGCGCCGGCGCCAGCCCGAAGGAGGCCAGGTCGGACAGGCTGTCGTACTGAACGCCGAAGTCGCTTTCGGTCTTCGTGATGCGCGCGATGCGGCCGTCCATGCCGTCCAGCACCATGGCCACGAAGATGGCGACCGCCGCGGGTTCGAAACGCCCGTTGATGGCGGCGACGATCGAATAAAATCCGGCGAATAGCGCCGCCGTGGTGAAAAGATTCGGCAGCAGGTAGATGCCACGACGACGGACTTTCATGCTGCTAAACCTATCTTGCGCTCCAGGCCCGTTTGCACCCGGACGGCTTGGCCGGGCTTTGCTCCGCTCACGCTGCGCACTCCACCTTCCTGGCTTCGTGCGCTGCTCATGACGCTTCGCAAACCCGGCCAAGCCGTCCCTCTATCTGCCAGCAGTCTCGAAGTCGTGAGATTCAGTTCCGCTCCTTGTCCACGAGCTTGTCCCGCTTGATCCACGGCATCATGGAGCGCAGTCGCTCGCCGACCTGCTCGATCGGGTGCTCGCGGCTCACGCGCCGCATGGCCTTCATGACCGGCGCGCCCGCCTGGTTCTCGAGGATGAACTCGCGCGCGAACTGGCCGCTCTGGATCTCGGCCAGGATCTCGCGCATGGCCTTTCTCGAGGCCTCGCCGATGACCCTGGGGCCGCGCGTGAAGTCGCCGTACTCGGCCGTGTTCGAGATCGAGTAGCGCATGTTGGCGATACCGCCTTCATAAATGAGATCGACGATCAGCTTGGTCTCGTGCAGGCATTCAAAGTAGGCCATCTCCGGGGAATACCCGGCCTCGACGAGGGTTTCGAAGCCGGCTTGAATGAGCGCGGTCAGGCCGCCGCACAGCACGGTTTGCTCGCCGAACAGATCGGTTTCCGTCTCTTCGCGGAAGTTCGTCTCGATGATGCCGGCACGTCCGGCCCCATTGGCGCAGGCGTAAGCCAGCGCGACTTCGCGCGCCTGGCCGGACGGGTTCTGGTGCACGGCGATCAGCGAAGGCACCCCGCCGCCCTGCTTGTAGGTGGAACGCACAAGGTGTCCCGGACCTTTAGGCGCGACCATGATCACGTCGAGATCGGCGCGCGGCTCGATCTGGCGGAAATGGATGTTGAAGCCGTGGGCGAAGGCCAGCGTCGCGCCCTTGTTCATCTTCGGCTCGATCTCCTCGCGATAGAGCTGCGCCTGGTGTTCGTCCGGCGCCAGTACCATCACCACCTCCGCCCAGGCCACGGCCTCGCCGACCGGCTTGACGGCCAGGCCTGCTTTCTCGGCCTTGGCCGTAGACCCGGATCCCTTGCGCAGGCCGACGCGCACTTCGACCCCCGAATCCTTGAGGTTGTTGGCATGGGCATGGCCCTGCGATCCGTATCCCAGGACCGCCACCTTCTTCGCCTTGATCAGCGAAAGATCGGCGTCTTTGTCGTAGTAGATGTTCATCATTGCTCTCAGGTCAGTAGTGAAATCACCGTTACAGAGTACCTTCGCGGCATCGCTTCAATGGAATGGTTTTCCCTATCTACCATCTATTATCTACTTCCTTTCACGTCCTTATCGCCCGATCGCCGCGCGCGATCCCGGAAACGCCCGTGCGCACCACTTCAAGGATCAGTTTCGGGTCCAGAGCCTTGATGAAGGCGTTGAGCTTGTTGCCGTCGCCGGTCATCTCCACGGTGTAGGTGTTGTCGGTCACGTCGATGATGCGGCCACGGAAGATGTCGACCATGCGCTTGAGTTCCTCGCGCGCCTCGCCCTTCGCGGTCACCTTGATCAGCATCAGCTCGCGCTCGATATGGTCGCTCTCGCTGAGATCCATGACCTTGATGACATCTACGAGCTTGTTCACCTGCTTCATGATCTGCTCGATGATCTCGTCCGAGCCGTTGGTGACGATGGTCATGCGCGAGACGCTCGCATCCTCGGTCGGCGCTACGGTAAGCGATTCGATGTTGAAGGCGCGCGCCGAAAACAGCCCGGAGATGCGCGACAGGGCGCCGGCCTCGTTCTCCACCAGCAGGGACAGGATGTGGCGCATCGCCGCGGCCGCTCAGGCCAGTTCCCGATCCGGCGACAGGTGCATCTCGTGCTGCCCCTTGCCGGAGGCCATCATCGGGTAGACGTTCTCGGTCTGGTCAGTGATGAAATCGAGCAGCACGAGCTTGTCCTTCATCTTCAGCGCATCGCGCAGCGCCGTCTCGACGTCCTTCGTTTTCTCGACGCGCATGCCGGTGTGGCCGAAGCTCTCCGCCAGTTTCACGAAGTCCGGCAACGCGTCCATGTAGGAATGCGAGTAGCGCTTGTCGTAGAAGAACTCCTGCCACTGCCGGACCATGCCCATGTAGCGGTTGTTCAGGTTGATGATTTTGATCGGCAGCCCGTACTGGAGGCAGGTGGACAGCTCCTGGATGCACATCACCAGGCTCGCCTCGCCGGTGATGCAGGCGACGGTCTCCCTCGGGAAACCGAGCTGCACGCCCATCGCCGCCGGCAGCCCGAAGCCCATGGTCCCGAGCCCGCCCGAGTTGATCCAGTGCCTGGGCTCGTCGAATTTGTAGAACTGCGCCGCCCACATCTGGTGCTGGCCGACGTCGGAGGTGACGTACGCCCGGCCCTGCGTCAACTCGTAGAGCTTCTCGATCACGAACTGCGGCTTGATGACTTCGGAATTGCGGTTGTAGCGCAGGCAGTCGACCGCCTGCCATTCCTTGATCTGCGCCCACCAGGTTTTCAGCGCTTCCGCGTCCGGCTTGCCGCCGTGGGCCCGCAGCGCAGCGCACAGATCGACGAGCACGTGCTTCACGTCGCCGACAATCGGAATATCCACGCGCACGTTCTTGGAGATGGATGACGGGTCGACGTCGACGTGGATGATCTGCGCCTGTGGACAGAACTGCTTCAAATCGCCAGTCACGCGGTCATCGAAGCGCGCGCCAATCGCGATCAGCACGTCGCAATAGTGCATCCCCATGTTCGCTTCGTAGGTACCATGCATGCCGAGCATGCCGATGAACTGCGGATCGGTCGCGGGGAAGGCCCCCAGGCCCATCAGCGTCTGCGTGATCGGATAGCCCAGCATGCGCGTAAATTCGCGCAGTTCCGCGCTGGCGTTGCCCAGGATCACGCCGCCGCCGGTATAGATCATGGGCCGCTTCGCCGAAAGGATCAGCTTCGCGGCTTTCTTGATCTGGCCGGGATGCCCCTTGACCACCGGTCGATAGGAGCGGATATCGACCGAATCCGGATAGGTGTATTCGCAGGAATCCGCCGTCACGTCCTTCGGGATGTCGACCAGCACCGGGCCAGGCCGGCCGCTCATCGCGACGTGGAAGGCCTTCTTGATCGTCACGGCGAGATCGCGCACGTCCTTCACCAGGAAATTGTGCTTGACGCATGGGCGCGTGATGCCGACGGCGTCGACCTCCTGGAAAGCGTCGTTGCCGATGAGCCGGGTCGGCACCTGGCCGCTGAACACCACCAGCGGCGTTGAATCCATATAGGCGGTCGCGATCGGCGTGACGCAGTTGGTCACGCCCGGGCCGGAGGTCACCAGCACAACGCCGGGTTTGCCCGTAGCGCGCGTATAGCCGTCGGCCGCGTGTCCCGCACCCTGCTCGTGGCGGACCAGGATGTGCTTGACCTCGGACTGCTTGAACAGCTCGTCGTATATGTGCAGCACGGCGCCGCCGGGATAACCGAAGACGTACTCCACCCCTTCGTCGCGAAGTGACCGCACGAAGATCTCCGCACCACGCAATGTGTCCCGCTTCTGGATCACCACTTCCTCCCTTCACCGCCTCGCGTCCGCCCGCGAGCAAACTTGCTTTGCGTAAGCTTCTGCAAGTTACTGATATTCAAAAACTAGGTCAAGTTGTGCCCTGCATCATCCACGGCGGATCCGAAACCATTCGCGCGCCTCCGCCCGGCATGGGCGGACGGGCGGAATGCGGTAACATACGCCGCCGCCCACGCCATGATCTGAGCCTCCCCGGACCCATCCATGCGCACCTCGCAAATCCTGCTCGCCACGCTTCGCGAGGCGCCTGCGGACGCGGAAGTCGTCAGCCACCGGCTGATGCTGCGGGCGGGACTGGTGCGGCAGCTCGCCGCCGGGATCTACACGTGGCTGCCGCTGGGGCTGCGGGTCCTGAGGCGGGTCGAAACCATCGTCCGCGAAGAAATGAATAGTTCGGGGGCGCAGGAGATCCTGATGCCCGGCGTACAACCGGCCGAATTGTGGCAGGAATCCGGGCGCTGGGACCAGTATGGCCCGGAATTGTTGCGGCTGAACGATCGGCACGCACGCGACTTCTGCCTGGGGCCAACCCACGAGGAAGTCATCACCGATCTGGTCCGGCGCGAGATCCGCAGCTACAAGCAGCTGCCGGCGAATTTCTACCAGATCCAGACCAAATTCCGGGACGAGATCCGGCCGCGTTTCGGCATCATTCGCGGGCGCGAATTCCTGATGAAGGATGCGTACTCGTTCCACCTGAGCGAGGAATCGCTGCAGGAAACCTACGACCTGATGTACCGGACCTACTCCCGTATCTTTGACCGGCTCGGTCTGACCTACCGCGCGGTGGCTGCGGATACCGGCAACATCGGCGGCAGCCAGTCGCATGAGTTTCACGTACTGGCGGAATCCGGCGAAGATCGCGTCGTATTCACCGCTCCGGGCGGGTACGCGGCCAATATCGAAATGACGCCTGCCCCCGCGCCGCAAGGCCGGCGTTCGGCCGCGACACAGTCGATGCAACGCATCGCCACACCGGGGAAGCACACTATTGACGACGTTTCCACTCTGCTCGGCGTCGCGCCGGCGCAATGCCTGAAAACGCTGGTTGTGAAGGGTTCGAGCGCGCCTCTGGTCGCCCTCATTCTGCGCGGCGATCATGAACTCAACCGCTTCAAGGCGGAAAGCGCGCCCGCCGTGCAGCGCCCGCTGTCATTCGCTTCGGCGGAATCGGTACGCGCCGCACTGGGCTGCGGGATCGGATCGCTCGGCCCGGTGAAACTCCCGATCCCGGTGATCGCCGATCGCGACGCCGCGCACAGCGCCGATTTCGTTTGCGGCGCGAACGAGGACGGTTTCCACCTGACCGGCGTCAATTGGGGCCGG
>JACPSH010000045.1 GCA_016193395.1 Gammaproteobacteria bacterium | reverse complement strand
ACTGCGGCATATATTTTTCGCCGAGCGCGAAGCCGCCCGCATCCCCGGCCTGGAAAAGAACGTGGAACCGCTGGCCATCGCCCGGGTGGGCATCATCGGCGCCGGCACGATGGGCGGCGGCATCGCGATGAATTTCGCCAACGTCGGGATCCCCGTGGCGATCATGGATGCCTCGCGCGAATCGCTCGATCGCGGTCTGGCCCAGGTTCGGCACAACTACGAAGTCTCGATGAAGCGCGGCCGCATGAATGCAGAGGAACTCGAACAGCGCATGGGCCTGATCGCGCCGGTCACGGGCTACGATGCGTTGGCCGATGTGGACCTGGTCGTTGAAGCGGTTTTCGAGGATATGGAACTCAAGCGGAAGATTTTCAAGGGACTGGATCGGGCATGCCGTCCGGAAGCATTGTTGATGACGAACACCTCCACGCTGGATGTCGACGAAATTGCCGCGGTGACATCGCGACCGCAGCAGGTGGCGGGATTGCATTTCTTCAGCCCGGCGAACGTCATGAAGCTCGTCGAAATCGTGCGTGGGAAGAAAACGTCCCAGAGGACGCTGGCCACGTGCCTCGATGTTGCCAAGCGCATCAGGAAGGTGGGCGTTGTGGTCGGCGTCTGCCACGGGTTTGTCGGCAACCGCATGATGCTCGAGGGATACTGGCGCGAGGCGGATCAGTTGCTGCTCGAAGGCGCGACGCCGGAGCAGGTGGATCGCGTCGTGTATGAATTCGGGTTCGCGATGGGACCCTTCACCGTGGGCGACATGGCGGGCCTGGACATCGGCTACAAGGCGAGGCTCGCGGCGAATACGGCAAGGACGAGACAGGCGCCCTATCACCTCGTCAACGATGTCCTAGCCGCGAAGGGCTGGCTGGGGCAGAAGACCGGTTCAGGCTTCTACCGCTACGATCCGGGCGATCGCACACCGAAGCCCAACCCGGAGATCGTCGAAGTCATTGAAGCGGAGGCGGGACGGCTCGGCATCAGGCGCCGCCAGGTGGGCGACGAGGAGGTGTTGACGCGTTGCGTTTACTCGCTCATCAACGAGGGCGCGAAGATCCTGGAAGAGGGCATTGCCTACCGTTCGGGTGACATTGACGTGATCTGGGTCTACGGCTACGGCTTCCCGCGGTTCCGCGGCGGGCCGATGTTCTATGGAGACTGTGTGGGATTGAAACGGGTTTGCGAGGTGGTCGAAGATTACCATCGCCGGTTCGGCGCATACTGGACGCCGGCGCCGCTGCTGCGGCAACTGGCGAAGGAGGACGCGCGGTTCGGCGATTTGCCCGCGGCGAACGGCTGAGGCGAGCCCTGAACCCGCGTCGGGGGGATGAACCGGATTGTCGAACAGAGGTTAAGATAATAACATAACTTATTGTTACTACATGTTTTATATATGTTTACTTCAGAAGGATTTTAACTTTGTGGCGTATTGAACTGTGGGACATCCACCCCCATCTAAGAAACTGGATATTTTCTTCCGACGAGGTCTGAATTCATGAAGCGAGTATTCCTGTTCATCGTTACGAACCTGGCCGTGCTGCTGGTGCTGGGCATCGTCCTGGAGCTGCTCGGTATCCGCGGCATCCTCGACGCGCAGGGTTCCGCCATTGATTTCAATGCGCTGCTGATCATGTCGGTGGTGGTCGGCATGACCGGATCATTCATCTCCCTGGCGATATCGAAGTGGATGGCGCTGAGGATGACCGGCGCGCGGGTGATCAAGTCGCCGGCCAATGCTGTGGAGTCCTGGCTCGTCGAGACAGTCGCCCGGCAGGCGCGCGAAGCCCGGATCGGAATGCCGGACGTGGCGGTGTACGACGCGCCGGAGCCGAACGCCTTCGCGACCGGCATGGACCGGAACCACGCGCTGGTCGCGGTCAGCACCGGCCTGCTGCGCGGCATGGATCAACACCAGGTCGAGGCCGTGCTCGGTCACGAAGTCTCTCACGTGGCGAACGGGGACATGGTCACTCTGACCCTCATACAGGGCGTGGTGAACACTTTTGTTTTCTTCCTTTCGCGCGTGGTCGGCGTGCTGGTCGACCGCCTTGTATTCAAAGTGGAACGCGGCCATGGGCCGGGCTACTGGCTGACGGTGATCGTCGCGCAGCTCGTGCTCGGCATCCTGGCCAGCGCGATCGTCATGTGGTTCTCGCGGCAGCGTGAATTCCGCGCCGATCGCGGCGGGGCAAAACTCGCCGGGCGCGAGAAAATGATCTCGGCGCTAGAGCAATTGCAGCGCCAGACGCCTCCGGCGCAGCTACCCGGGCAGCTTGCCGCTTTTGGGATCTCCGGCGGTCAGCGCGGCGGATGGCGACGTATGTTCATGAGTCATCCGCCGCTCGCCGAGCGCATCGAGACGCTGCGAAGCGCGCCCTAGACCGTCCCCGGCCGCGGAGGGGTACACGAACTAGAGCGCGCCGGCGCTCAGCGGCACTCGAAGCTCGCGGCGTCCTCAGGGTTCCCGGCGCGCGGTCTTCCTCGACCCAATCCACCATCGCGGTCAGGAGGTCGAAACGATCGAGCGTCGCGGGGCCGCCGCCGCAGTGGCCCATGCCAGGCACGAGGAACAGCCGGCTCCAGGAGCGCGTCGCGGCCGCCGCGTCGCTGGGATCCGAAACCGAAGGACCCGGATCTCCCCGCGCGCGACCCGCCCGGCTCCCCGCCCGGCGTCTCCTCGCCGCGGATCCCGTCTGACGTTGAAGACCCCTCCAACCCGGACAATAATTCAGCCTCCACGCGGATCGAATTTCCTGTCCTTTCGACGGCCGCGATACCTTGCAATAAGGCATAACTACCTTATAGTGTACACATGCCATGGACGGTGAAAGTCGCCAGGAAGGCGGCGAAGCGGGCGCTGCAGTTGCCAGAGCGCGTCCAGATACTGCTCAAAACGCTCCTCGTTAACCTGGAAACACCTGGGCCGATCCAGCATGAATGGCCGAACTATTCCAGGCTTGCGGATGGGCGATACCACTGCCATCTCAGCTATTGGTACGTGGTGGTCTGGGTGGAGGCGGCTCCAGAATCGAAAGTGATTGAGGTGACTTATGTCGGCGGTCGGGAAAATGCCCCTTACTAAGATCGAGATCAGCGAAGGACGGCGGCGCAAGCTCTATCTCGTTTCGCGCGAGGCGGGACATGCCGTGTCGACACTGCTGGAGGGATTCAGAGGAAGGAGTGAGGAAGGTCAGGACGGCTGGATCGACGTGTCCGCGCTGTATCCGGATCTGAAGGATCCCGTGAAGCGTGCGGCCACCGTCTTTCACGGCATCCGGCTCCGCCATGGCCTCACGCAGAAGGAGATGGGCAAGAAACTCGGTTTGCACCAGACCGACGTCTCCAAGATTGAAAAGGGTGAGCGTCGGATTGGCAGGAACCTGGCCGTGCGGATCGGCAAGGCGCTAGGGATTGACTACCGGCGATTCCTTTAGCGGCATTCGAAGCTCGCGGCGTCCTCGGGGTTCCCGGCGCCGGTGTAGTGCGCATGCTGCGGATACGGGCAGATCGGGCGGCTGCGGCCCGGGAACGCCTTGCCGGTCGCGGTCACCGAGCCCGGTGCGCGGCCTTCCTCGACCCAATCCACGATCGCGGTCAGGAAGTCGAAACGGTCGAGCGCCGCGGGGCCGCCGCCGCAGTGGCCCATGCCAGGCACGAGGAACAGCCGGCTCCAGGCGCGCGTCGCGGCCGCCCCGCCGTTCGCCTCCGCCAGGTTCCGGTAATACTTGACGGTGTCGAGCGCCGAAAACCACGGGTCGCTCACACCGTGATAGAACATGAGCTTGCCGCCGTGTCCCGAGAAGGTGCTGAGGTTCGTCCACCAGTTAGTGTCGCCCAGCGTCAGGGGCTCGATCGCGACCGCGGCCGCCTCCGCATCCACGTCCTGCACGGTCGGGTTGCGCGGACCGACCGGGCCCGCGGCGCCGTTCAGCACGCCCGGGATGCCCTCAGTCGCCGCGATGCCGGTGTCGTAGAGAGTGCCGGTGTACACCTGCCTGCCGTTCGAGGCTTTCGGGCCCGAGAACGCCGTCTGCACCGCTTTCGCCTGCGCCGGGCTCAGGCACGCGTCGGTCTTCGCGCCGGCGCAGACGAGATCGCTCGGATCGAAGTCGCACGCCTGCGGGTTGAACAGCATGCCGTCTTCCAGCCCGTCGTCCGTGTCGCAGGCCTTGACCACCGCCTCCACGATCAACTGCCGGTCGCCCGCCGATAAGGCGCTGCCCGGGATCGGGTTGCCGTTCTGATCTTTCGCGGCCGCCTGGTTCAACGCGACCGAGATGGAGCGCAGGCCGAGATTGGAGTATCCGGTGCGCATCGCGGGCGCGCCGGCCACGATGCCGTCGAAGTGCTCCGGATAGCGCTGCGACATGATCATGCCCTCGCGGCCGCCCGTCGAGCAGCCGACGAAGTACGAGTGCGCGGCGGGCCGCGCGTAGAAAGCATTGATCAACGCCTTCGCAACGATGGTGACCTTGCCGTTCGCCTTGTCGAGAAAGTTCAGCGTCGCTTCCTGATCGGCGAGGAAGCCGGCGTCGAACGGCCCTTGGCCCTGATGACCGGTGTCCGTGGTCACCACCGCGAAGCCGCGCGCGAGCGCAGGCAGGTCGCCTGCGGCGTTCTCGCCGATCGGCGGCGCCACCATGCCGTTCAGTCCGCCTCCGCCCTGGAACAGGAACCGGCCGTTCCATGCGTCCGGTAACGCCAGCGCGAAGCGGATGCCGTACTCGATTCCCGCGACGCCGGTGCGCCGGTCGATCACGCCCTCCACGCGGCAGTGCGCGGGCAGCGGGCCTGAATATCCGGGACGGCCTGGCGTCGCGGTAACGTTTCCCGCCGGCATGTGATCGGCTTTGCCGATCTCGAGTGCGACGCCGGTGAGCGAGAAGGCCGTGAGCGCGGTGCACTTCGTGTTCTCCTCTGCGCTCGCCACGCCCGCTGCACCGAGAATCACTAGCAGAACCGCGGCGGTTGCGCCGCGCGAGCGTCGTTCAATGGCCATGAGTGTCCCCGGGTTAAAAATGGATGCTGCCGCGATGATAGGCGGCAGCGGGTGCCGTTGGCGAGCGGAGGCTCGAAAGCGGACGGGTCCTGTCACCGACTCCCCTGTTCGTGCTCGCGTGGTCCCCTCGCTTGCGCGCGGAACAGGGGTATCCCGTGCCACCCGTCCGTTTATCTCGCGCGCCGGAATCCGGCAGGTTTGAAACATAGGCGCAGACCGGGCGGGTGACATCGGGTCACCGTCGTCCGCGCGCAGCGGAAGGGACCCACTGGGGGAGGGTTGGATCGAACACGGACGACGGTACCCGATGGCAGGACCCGCCCGTCAAAGGACGCGATGCCAAGCCAGGCCGAATAGCCCGTTACGATGGAAGCGGATTTCACGGTATCATACGCGGCCTTTTTCACGAGCGAAGCGCTTCATGTCCTCCTACTCGACCAATGAATTCAAGCCCGGTCTGAAAATCATGCTGGACCGCGATCCGTACGCCATCCTGGAAAACGAATTCGTCAAGCCGGGCAAGGGCCAGGCATTCAACCGGGTCAAGGTGCGGAACCTGAAGACCGGCCGGGTGCTGGAACGCACCTTCAAATCCGGGGAGTCGGTGGAGGGCGCCGATGTCGTCGATCTGGAACTCCAGTATCTCTACAACGACGGCGAGATGTGGCACTTCATGGATCCGAAGACTTACGAACAGTACATGGTCGGCAAGACCGCCATGGGCGATGCCGCCCAGTGGCTGAAGGGTGAGGAGCTCTGTCCCACCACGCTATGGAACGGCGTGCCCCTGGTCGTGGCGGCCCCGAATTTCGTTGCTTTGAAGATTACCAAGACGGATCCCGGCGTGCGCGGTGATACCGCGACGGGCGGCGCCAAGCCCGCCAAGCTGGAGAGCGGCGCCGTCGTGAAGGTGCCCCTGTTTATTTCCGAAGGAGAAGTGATCCGCGTGGACACGCGAACGGGGGAGTACCTGGGAAGGGCGAAGGGTTGATCAGCCGATAGCAGATGGCAGGTAGAATATAGGGGAGAGATCTGGAGTCGCGCCGCGCCCCAGCCAGCAAACCCTACATGCTACCTGCTATCTGCTTTCTGCCTTGATGGTCTCCGCCGACTGGCGTCCCTCCGCAACGCGCGACATCCTGGCCCGACGGGCCGGTCTGCTGTGCGCCATCCGTACCTTCATGCACGATCGAGGCGTGCTCGAGGTGGAGACTCCGGCGCTGAGTCATGCGGCTGCAACGGATCCGAATATCCAGAGCCTCCAGTCGCGCGTCCACCTGCCACAGGCGTCCGCCGCGGCAGAGGTCTGCCTGCATACGTCCCCGGAATTCCCGATGAAACGGCTGCTCGCGGCAGGACTGGGTCCAATTTTCCAGGTGGCGAAAGTATTCCGGGACCACGAATGTGGTCCGCTGCACCAGCCCGAATTCACCATGCTGGAATGGTACCGGCCGGGGTTCGATCATCACCGTCTCATGGACGAGATCGCGGAACTGCTGCAAATGCTCGGACTGCCGGCCCCGGCGCGCTCGACGTACCGCGATGTCTTCATGCGCCACACCGGGCTTTGCCCGCACACGGCGCCGGACGAGGCGTTGCAGAATCGCGCCGCTGAGCTGGGACTGGTCGCGAGCGGCGCGGATCGGAACCTGCTGCTCGATTTCCTCTTCAGCCGGACCGTTACGCCCCGACTGCCGGCAAGCGGCGCTTTGGTATACGCCTACCCCGTGAGCCAGGCCGCGCTCGCGCGCATCGTGCCCAGCCTGCCGCCGGTCGCCGAGCGATTCGAACTGTTCCTGTCCGGCATGGAAATCGCGAATGGTTTCCACGAGCTCGGCGACAGTGTCGAGCAACGTCGGCGATTTGCCGCCGACAATGCCCGCCGCGCCAGTCGCGGACTGCCGGTGATGCCGGTGGATGAAAGGCTTCTCGCCGCGTTGGACAGCGGTCTGCCGGACTGCGCGGGAGCCGCGCTCGGCGTCGAACGCCTGTTGATGGTGCTGACCGGAAGCAAACGCATCGACGAGGTCGTTGCCTTCCCCTTCGCCAGGAGTTGAATGACGCCCACCGACATTCTGGCGGCCAATGGCCCCCTGGCGGGCCTGGTCCAGGCATATGCGCCGCGGCCGCAGCAGATCGAGATGGCCGAGGCCATTGACGCGGCGCTTCAGAATGGTGAATCGCTGATCTGCGAAGCCGGGACCGGGACCGGCAAGACTTTCGCTTACCTGGTGCCGGCGATCCTGTCCGGGAGGAAGGTCATCGTCTCCACCGGTACGCGCCACCTCCAGGACCAACTCCACGGCCGCGATCTGCCGCTCGTGCGGGACGCCATACGCAGGCCGGTGAACGTCGCCCTGCTCAAGGGCCGCACCAACTACCTGTGCCTGCAGCGCATGCACGATGCAGACAACGGCAGTCCGGATCTCGACCGGAAGTCGCTCGCCTTGCTCGCGGACGTCCGGCTCTGGTCGCAGCAAACGGACAGCGGGGACCTCGCGGAACTGGCCGACATGCCGGAGGAAAGCCCCCTGCGGCCGGCCGTCACCTCGACCACCGAGAACTGCCTCGGCCAGTCCTGCGCCCATTTTGACGACTGCTTCGTCTACCGGGCGCGGCGACGCGCGCAGGAGGCGGACATCACTATCGTCAACCACCACCTGTACCTTGCCGACCTCGCGTTGCGCGAAGAAGGGCGCGGGGAACTGCTGCCGCCGGCGGAGATCGTGATCTTTGACGAAGCCCACCAGCTTCCCCATCTCGCCTCGGAATTCTTCAGCCGCACCGCCTCCAGCCACCAGTGGTTCGACCTGTTGCGCGATTGCCGCGCGGCCTATGTCCAGGAGGCCGGCGATGTCCCGGCTTTTCTGCAAGGCGTGGACCGGGTGGAGAAGGCTGTGCGCGATCTGCGTCTGGCATTCGCGGCTGGCGAGGGCGCCGTGGCCTGGCACGAAGCGAAGGAGAAGCCCGAAGCCGGCAGCGCTTTGCGTGCGTTGCTCGACTCAGCGCACGACCTGCACGACATGCTCGAAGCCCTGGCGGAACGTGGCAAGCTGCTCGCGCATTGTCAACGGCGGTTGTCCGACCTCCTGACCATCACCGCAGAATTTCACGAGCCCAGCGCGGGCCCGCACGTGCAATGGCTGGAACTGCGCGGCCGCGGATTTGCCCTGCACCAGACGCCGCTGGACATCGCGCAGGAATTCCAGTCGCGCCTGGCGGACTCCGGCTGCCAGTGCATCTATACCTCGGCGACGCTCAGCGTCAACGGCGACTTCCGGCATTTCGCCTCGCAGCTCGGTCTCGGAGGCGTGGCCGCGCGGCGCTGGCCCAGCCCGTTCGATTTCCAGTCGCAGGTGCTGCTTTATGTCCCCGAAGAATTGCCCGATCCGCGCCAGAACGGCTACACCGAGCTGGCGATGGAGCGCGCTCTGGCGGTGCTGGAGATGACGCGCGGCCGGGCATTCGTGCTGTTCACGAGCTACCGCGCGCTCAACATCGCGGCGCCCCTCATCCGCTCACGGGTCGCCTTTCCCGTGCTGGTGCAGGGCGACGCGCCACGCACGGAGCTGCTCGAGACTTTCCGCGGGAGCGGCGAGGCGGTGTTGCTCGGCACGGCGAGTTTCTGGGAGGGGGTGGACGTGCGCGGTCAGGCGCTGTCCTGCGTCATCATCGACAAGCTGCCGTTCGCCGCGCCGGATGACCCCGTGTTGCAGGCGCGGCTCAGGAAGATGGAAGAGGAGCATCGCAACCCGTTCACCGAGTACCAGTTGCCGGAGGCCATCATCGATCTGCTGCAGGGGATTGGCCGGCTGATTCGGGACAGCGACGACTACGGCGTTCTCATGATCTGCGATCCGCGCTTGCTCTCGAAACCGTACGGAAAGACCTTTCTCAGGAGCCTGCCCAGGATGCGCCTGACGCGGGACCCCGCGGACATCGGCGCCTTCATGCAGGCGCATGAAAGTGGAAAGTGGAAAGTGGAAAGTGAAAGGACAGGTGAATAGAGCGTTGCGGTGAAGACGATTACGCTCAAACCCGGCCGTGGCCGGTCCCTGAAGAACCGGCACCCGTGGGTGTATTCCGGCGCAATCGATCGCGCGCCGGCGGATGCGGCGCCCGGCGAAACTGTCATGGTGGTCGACGACAAGGGCGGCAAGCTGGCGGCGGGAGCATGGTCGCCCGCATCGCAGATCGCGGTCCGGATCTGGACCTTCGACACGCGAGAATCCATTGACGCCGACTTTTTGCGTCATCGCCTGCAACGGGCCATCGCCCGGCGCGACCAGGACGCGGCCGCGGCTGGCAGGAATGCCCGCCGGCTGGTGAATGGAGAGTCGGACGGGCTGCCGGGCCTGATTGTCGATGCCTATGGCGAATGGCTGGTCTGCCAGTTCCTCTCGGCGGGCGTCGAATACTGGAGGGACGTGATTGCCGATCTGCTCATGGAACTGCGTCCGTCCAAAGGCTGTTACGAACGCTCGGAAGCGGACGTGCGCGAAAAGGAAAAGCTGCCGCGGCGGACCGGGCTGGTCCGCGGCGAGGAGCCGCCGGAACTGATCGAAATCCAACTCGGGGAACTGCGGTTCCTCGTCGATGTGCGGAAGGGGCACAAGACCGGTTTCTACCTGGACCAGGCGGAAAACCTGGACCTGATCCGGCGAAGCGCGCAGGTCAGGGAAGTGCTGAACGGTTTTGCCTACACAGGCGCCTTCGCGGTGGCTGCGCTGAAGGGCGGCGCCTCCCGGGTCGTCAGCATTGAATCATCGCGGGAGGCGATGGACCTGGCGGCGCGGAACCTGGAGCTGAATGCCTGCGACGCGACGAAAGTCGAACAGGTGAACGGAGATGTCTTCAACGAGTTGCGCAGGTTCCGCGATGCCGGGCGGAGTTTCGATTTGGCGCTGCTCGATCCGCCCAAGTTCGTGGTCAATGCCGGGCAGGTGCAGCGCGGCGGCCGCGCCTACAAAGACGCCAATCTGCTGGCGATCAAATTGCTCCGGCCGGGCGGACGGCTCGTGACCTTCTCATGCTCAGGGCATGTCACGCCGGACCTGTTCCAGAAAATCGTGGCCGATGCCGCGGTGGATTCGGGCCGCGGCGTGCAGATCCTGCACTGGCTCAGTCAGGCCCCGGATCATCCGGTGTCGACGAATTTTCCCGAGGGGCGCTATCTGAAGGGGCTGGTGTGCCGCGTGGATTGAGCGTGGCAAATGGATAACTTATGAACTGTCTGCGAGATACTAGATTCGAGATACGGGCTTCTCCGCAATCATGAAGTATCCGAACGGAAAGGCCGTCGCGGTACGTTGAGACAGTCTTCTCCCCGGGCCGCCACGAACAATGGCGGCCGTGATCCCCTGTACCAGGGCGGCAAGCGGTTTGCCGATGGCGGGCACGAATTGCAGGTGCTTGGCGGTGATATCCGCCAGGATCTCCGGCGAACCGCCGGTCGCTTCGAGCAGGAGGATTCCCAGTCCAACCGTCTCCGCCGATCGCCGCAGCGCATGCTCCGTATAGCGGTAATAATCGTGGGGCGTTTCGTGCACGCAGTAGTAGAACGGCACGTTCATGATCAGCTTGCCGCCCGGCGCCAGGATCCGCGCCATCTCGCTCCAGAGCCGCACGGGCTCCGGCACGTGCTCGAGGACATCGGAGAGGATGATCGTGTCGAATGACCCCGCGTCGAAGGGCAGCGGTTGCGACAGGTCGCAGAGGCGATCGACAAAGGCGCCCACGTGCTGGCTGTGCGCCCAGTCCACGCAGACAATCTCCGAGGCGAGATCGCGGTAGGCTTCGTAGAGCGGGACGTCGCCGCAGCCCAGATCGACCAGGCGTCCCCGGCAGTGCAGCGGCAGTTTGCTATCGTAAAACGCGGCCGTCAGGTCCGCCGCGAGCCGCGATCCGACCCCAACGTGCGCCGGATCACGCGAGGCGCGCAGCCGTCCGCCAACTCTGACGAACTTTGTCGGCCGCCATTGATCCGGGTTCCGCATCGCAGACTGGGATCGCGAACCTCAGATTTCGATCTGCGTCCCGAGTTCGATCACGCGGTTGACGGGAATGTTGAAGTACTCCACCACGCTGCGGGCGTTGCGCATCATCGCCGCGAACAGGCGCTCGCGCCACGGGGCCATGCGATCGTGCTTGCCGGGCACCGGGATGACGCGGTCGCGGGTCAGGAAGAACGACGTCTCCATCATGTCGAACCGAAGCCCGTGCGCCGGGCAGAGTTCGGTGAGCGCCTGCGGGACGTCCGGCCGGTCCATGAAGCCGTAGTAAATCAGCACCCGCCAGGAGTTGTTCCCCAGGGGCTGGACCGACAGGCGTTCGGACGGAGGCACCCAAGGGATATCCCGCACCTTCACGGTGAGGAACACGAGACGCTCGTGCAGGACCTTGTTGTGCTTGAGGTTGTGCAGCAGCGCGTGCGGCACGACCTCCGGCGCGGCGGTGAGAAATATCGCGGTGCCTTCGACGCGCACCGGCGGTTCCACGAACACCGATTGCAGAAACTGCTCGAGCGGGAGAGCGTATTCGCGCAAGGCATCCAGCAGGTCCTGGCGGCCGCGCCGCCAGGTGAGCAGGACCATGAACATGACCGAGCCGAGCGCGAGCGGGAACCAGCCGCCGTCCATGACTTTCAGAAGGCTCGAGGAGAAGAACGCGAGATCGATCGTGAGAAAGAGGCCGGTCAGGGCCAGGCAGGTCGCAAGCTTGAACCGCCAGATCAGGAGCATGACGAAAAATACGAGAAAGGTATCCGCAACCATCGTTCCGGTCACGGCCACGCCGTACGCGGCGGCGAGGTTGGAGGATGAGCCGAAGCCGACCACGGCCGCCAGGACAAGCAACAACAACAGCAGGTTGACGCCCGGCATGTAAATCTGGCCGATCTGCCCCGCCGAGGTCTGCACGGCGTTCATGCGCGGCAGGAAGTTTAACTGCACGGCCTGCCGGGTGATCGAATAGGCGCCGGAGATGACGGCCTGCGATGCGATGACGGTGGCCGCCGTGGCCAGCACGACCATGGGGTACAAAGCCCACGGCGGGAGCAGCAAGTAGAACGGGTTGATGGCCGCGTCCGGGTTTACCGCGAGCAAGGCGCCCTGCCCGAAATAATTCAGCAGCAAAGCGGGAAACACAAGGCCAAACCAGGTCGCGCGGATGGGCCCTCTCCCGAAATGTCCCATGTCCGCATACAACGCTTCCGCGCCGGTGAAGGCGAGCAGCACCGCGCCGAGCACCACGAACGAAGCAAAACCGTGTTGCGTGAGGAAGCCCAGGGCATGCAGCGGGTTGACAGCCAGCAGGATACCCGGGTGCTGAATAATGCCGTAAATGCCGGCAGCGGCGAGGGCGAGGAACCAGATCAGCGTGATCGGACCGAACATTTTGCCTACCGTGGCGGTGCCGTGACGCTGGAACACGAACAGCGCGATGAGCACGCCCATCGAGATGGGCACGACGTAGTGTTTGAAGGCGGTCGTCCCGATTTCCAGGCCCTCGACCGCCGACAGGACCGAAATCGCCGGAGTGAGTACGGCGTCGCCAAAAAACAGCGATGCCCCGAGAAGGCCGGCCAACAGCACGGGTGTGTGCAACGCCGGGCGCTCTCGGACCGCAGACGTCGCCAGCGCGAGTAGGGCCATGATGCCGCCCTCGCCGCGGTTGTCCGCGCGCATGATCACCGCTACGTACTTGATGGAGACCACCAGCATCAACGCCCAGAAAATCGTCGACAGGCCGCCGAGTATGTTTTCCGTCTCCAGCGGGATCCCGTGCCCGGGGTTGAAGGTCTCCTTGACGGCATACAGCGGACTCGTGCCGATGTCGCCGTAAACGACGCCAAGGGCGGCGAGGGTGAGGGCCGCGCGGGATGGATGGACTTGGCCAGCGGGGGCCGAACTCACAGATCGCATCCCTTGTCGAAAATGATGCGCCAGGTTCCCGGCGCTTCGAGCCGCCAGATCGAAGTGAAGGTGGCGATCGGCTTGCCGTCCGCATCCCGCACCGGGCCCGTGCTCAGAGCCAGCATCCCGGAGTTCAGCACCTCCACGCGCTCGGGCTCCCAGGAAAAGGGCGCCTCGTTTCCTTCGTAGTAGCGTTTCCAGGCCTGCGCAATCTTGTCTTTGCCGCGGAGGGCCTCCGCGCCCGAGAAGAACACGGCCTCTTCCGACAGGAAGGAAACGAAGGCCGCGTGATCCCGATCCGCCATGCTCGTGGCGAACGCGCGCTCGGTGTCCTCGACCTGTCTCTGGAGCGCATTGCGATCCGGCTGCCGCGGGGTCCCGGCACAGCCGGCGAGGAGCGCAAAACAGAAAAACAACGCAAGCGGGATCAGCCGAGGCATGGGATTCGCTCCTTAGCGTTCAGGATACCAGACCCATACAGGTTCAGCGCCGCGCTTTCCCCGGGCGGCAGGATCGATTACCACTTTTCCGCGAATGGGCGGAGATCGAGTTCAAAGGTCCAGGCCTGCGACGGCTGCTGCGTGAGGAAGAACATCGACTCCGCGATCTGAGCAGGGTCCATGAAGAATTCATCCGGCTTGCCGGGCATGCGTTCGCGCGTCCGCTCCAGGTCCACAACGCCGTCGACGATGACATAGCTCACGTGGATCCGCTGCGGCCCGAGATGGCGCGCCAACGACTGGGCAAGCGATCGCTGCGCAGCCTTCGCCGAGGCGAAGGGAACGAAATTGGCCCCGCCCTTGATTGAGGCGGTCGCGCCGGTCACGACAATATTTCCGGAGCCCGCCGCGCGCATGTCGGGCAGGACCGCCTTGACCGCCAGAAACAGCCCGCGGCAGTTGACCTCCCAGGCCGACTGGAAGTCTTCCAGCGTGGCATCGTCGATATTGGCAAAGGCCCCGGCGCCCGCGTTGTACACGAGCACGGCCACCGGTCCCATGTCCTTCCTGATTTGCGCAAACACGCGGCCCGCGGCGCCGGTGTCCCGCACGTCATATCGATACACGCGCGAGCCATTGATCCCAGCGGCAATTTGGAGCAGACGCTGCTCATCGCGCGCGCAGAGCGCCACGGGATGGCCCCCGGCCGCAAACCGGGCCGCCACCGCGGCGCCGATCCCCGGCCCGACGCCAATGACTGCGCAGGTTCTCTTTTTCATCTCTCCATACGGCACGGCGAATGTCGACTGCTGTCGTAGTACGCCAGGTCCGCTGCCGAATTGAAGATGGCGAGGAGGAACCCGCCCACGGTGGGCAACTTGCGCCCCTGGTAGTGGGTCACGAGGCGGAGGATCTGGGGATCGCGGAGGCCGAGCCTTCGGACGGGCGGGAACGACTCGGAAGTCGAGACCAATTCCACAAGGTCCATCGTACTCGGAAATTTACTCGGAAGGACCGGACAACGTCAATCTTCCGAGCACGGCACTTTTTGGAATGCGTCGAACCCCGGGACAGAACCGAGTATTGGGAACCACGTATTGGCCGATGCGCGGAGGTCCGTGGGTTTAACGTTCCGCTTGTAGCGCGGTCACGCGTCGCTTCGAAGCGGCGGGTATGTTGCAGTTCGAGACTTGCGTCTATGTCCATTCTGACATATATTCCGAAGCTATGGGTCCGAGGGACCGGCCGCTCGTCTGGCTGCATGGAGAGGTGAAAACACCGCCCTTCTCGCACGAGGCCAGGGTCGAAGCAGGGTATCTGCCGCGCAGGCTACAACGGGGCGACAAGTTGACCTTGCCCCGTTCACGGCCAATGCCCGGCGTGGGAACAAGGTGCCACGAATTGCGAATAGTCGATGCGGGTGTGACCTGGCGCATCTTATATCGAGCCGATCCCGATGCCATTGTCATCGCGGAAGTGTTCCCGAAGAAGACAGCGCAAACACCGCAAACAGTAATCGATACCGTCAAGAAAAGATTGATGGAGTATGACAATGCGTGAAGCAAAGCGAAAGCGCCTGGTGTCCAAGGGCTGGAAGATTGGCAGTGCGAAAGACTTTCTCGGTCTTTCGCCTGAAGAGTCCGCGTTCATCGAAATGAAGCTGGAGCTGGCAGAAAGCCTCCGCACCCATCGCGAACGCCAGAACCTCACGCAAGTCGAACTCGCCAAACTTGTGAAGTCGAGCCAATCCAGGGTCGCCAAAATGGAGGCAGGGGATCCCACTGTTTCAATGGACCTTCTAGTGCGTTCTCTCTTGGCACTTGGCGCCTCAAAGCGAAAGGTGGTCAAGATCATCTCTCCCGCAAAACGCTCTTCTGCAACATAACTATAATTGGGCGGCTTCATGGACATTGTGTTTCGATCACCCACGTTCCCTTTTCTCGGTCGCCGCACGGAGGAGTATGATCTGTCCGACCGCCAGTCGACCGATGCGAGTGACCACGCCGTAGATTCCCCCGGTGTTCTGGTGAGCACGAACGACCGCCTTCAGCACTTCTGGGGCAGGACTTGCTGAGTCGGGATCAAGGTTCACCATCGAGCAGCGAACGTCGCGGATCGTCACGGTGATGGCGGGGGCGTCGTCCCCCTCGCCGAATGAGAGCACGCCGCCCACCCACTCATCCTCCTGGAAGGGAACCGGTCGCAGTAGACGAACCACAATATTCGGGCGAAATCGTCTCACGTCCGCGCTCCGCCCTGCGAGTCGTCCGATCTCGCGCACCGTATCGGAGGCGATCACGGAGATGCTCGCTTCATCGAAGATGCCATGTCTCAACTGCATCATCTGCACGGGAGCCCCGTACCGACGTCCGACCTCCGTGGCCAAGTCCTCCCCGAAGACCGGCATCACTTCGCCATCCGGCGTGCGAACATGCGTAGGAAGGTCTCCCTGAGCACCGTCTTCACGGCGGTACGGAGCAAACAGGAGCAGGTCGGGAAGGTTGGTTGCTGATAGCCACGGGAACCCGCTGCGGTTATCAATCCGCCGGAATGCCAGGCGCCTGTCACCATCGAGGCCGTGCCAGCCCAGCTTGGCGACCTCGAGTCGTTCGCCGCCCATGGACTTCACGGGATACCGGAAGATCGCCTCTACATGTCCGATTTCTATAGGCATGCTCGATCCGAGTCCGCCCGACGTCCGCAATGACGCGCACTGATCGGCGCGCGCAGCGGCGCTGAATAAGTGTCGCGGTCAATTGCGTGGTTGGGCCGCAACTTGGACTCCAGCCTAGATGACTCTTCGAGGAGCCGCCGTTTCGGCATTTCCAGTGTTCGGTGTGCCTTGAGGCTCAATGAGGAGAATATGTGCTTCTTCATCGGCCACAGGGCAATGTTCAGCCCCTTTGGGTACCACGAACAATTCGCCCGGACCTAGAGTCACGTCACCATCGCGCATTCGAACCGTGATACGACCCTTGAGCACGAGGAAGAAATCGTCGGTGTTCTCATGCTTGTGCCATACGAATTCGCCTTTTACCTTCACGACCATGAGATCGTGACCATTGAATTGACCAACGGTCCGGGGTTGCCAATAGTCCGCGAAGGTGGCGAGTTTAGAAGCTAGATTGATTGCCATCATGGACGTGCTCCCTCGCACAGCATTCGATTTGACGCCCAACGTAGTGTTAGGCGGCGGCGCCGTCAGTACGCGACCCTTCCGTCGAGCCCACAGCGCGAGCAAGCGTTGCAGACGCACTGCCGCCCCCTCGCGCAGCGATCCCGGTGGTGGACGGAGCGAGAGTCCCAAGAGCTGCTCGACGGCGTCGATCATGTCAAACCGGGTCTCGATGCGCGTCACGTAGTGCTCGTCGAACGACAGGTAGTCCAAGCCCTCGACGCGGATGGGACGACCCGTGGGGGCATACCCCGGCGGCGTCAGCGGCTTGACCTGGGTGGCCGTGATCAGAAACGGAACGACACAGCTCAGGCCATCAGCGGCGACACAGATGGCACCGCGTAGCGTGTATTGGAAGTCCGGGAAGGCGCGCAACACTGCCTCAGAGAACGCGCGCACGGCATCGCGCCCGATGGCTGGCGGATGGGGCATACCGAGATCGTGCCAGTAGACTTGTGGCGCAAGCTGGGCTACGAAGCCGTCCAGGTCGCGGGCATTCCAAGCGGCCAACAGGCTATCGACTCGGTCGGCGACTTGAGATGGGCTCGTCATGGCAGGGACCTCGGCGACAACTGGCGACGCCGTCTAACGATTGAGGCGTGCGGCGCGAGCCGCGAAGCGGCGCAGCGTCCGCACTAGCGAATGGTTATGCGACGTTCTGAAGCTTGTTTGCATAGTCGCGGCCAGAGGTCGGGGGAGGCAGTGGTTTCCCGTCGACGCGATACAGTTCTATAGCCTCCTCAACGATCTGGCACAACTCGCCAAAGACTGCCTTCTCATCCGATCCGTGGCACCCCGCGTAAATTAACCCGGGGGCACTGCCTACATAACACTGATCTTCCTCGGACCATTCGACAATTTTCACGTACTTCGCACTGTCTTTCATTTCTTCGCCTCCTCTATCGCCAGGCGGACCGCTCGAATCTGGTAGTGTGGAGCGTCCTCGCCAAGGCCTCCGGAAATTGTAATCGGTTCCACCACCTTGGGATGGACAAAGTTCCTGTGGCTCCCTTTACCTCCTCGATCCACAAACCCAGCTCGCTTTAGCTCCGCAATCAAGTCCCTGATTTTGGGCGGCATGAAACCTCCTTGTCATTCAAGTCGCATAACGCTGCCGCTAACTCGCGCCGGAACGGCGGCGAGTTGAGCGGCTTGTCAGATCTCGCTTGATCACGCCGCGCAGAGCTTCGTTGATTCTCGTCTGGTAGCCGGAGCCCTTCGACTGAAAGAACTCAATAACATCTCGGTCGAGACGAATAGTAGTTGAAACCTTGGTTGGGGTCTTCTGCGGACCGCGACCACGTCGAAAACGTGGTGCGCCCAGCATCGCTTCCGTCCACGGAGGGTTATCGCGATCCCGAGACTTAGCGGAGGTGTTCTTTGGCGGTTTCAACGTAGTAGCGCGTTTCATAAGGTTCAGCCCTACGAAGGGAAATGAAGTGATGGTTGTCGCCACGCTCGGTATGCACGAGGACCACAACTTCTCCTCGCGGGATCCCGAACGTGACCCAGCGCGTCTCGCCGTAATCCCGACGAATGTCCTCGCGCGTTATCGTGAAACTGTCCCATATTGCATCAGCCCCCTCAAAATCGAGGCCATGGCGGCGAATATTGCTGCGACGCTTCCTTTCGTCCCAGGTCGGGATATCTAATTGTAATTACAATATACTGAGAGGTGCAAGTATTTCGTTGTTACGCGATAAATAGGCGGGATCTAACTATAAATAGGTGGATGGGAGCGCAGTTGTAACACGGACGGCGGCGGTATAACACTCGAGCATTCTTGGCAACCTCCTGATCTACTGCCTATTTGCGCTTGTGCCGGCGGCCTGACGCAATTGAATCGGTCAAGCGTCTCCAGCACCAGCCGGCACTATCGCAGTTCGCCTTTTGATTAAACGCCTTCCGCGGCGTGGCG
>JACPSH010000050.1 GCA_016193395.1 Gammaproteobacteria bacterium | reverse complement strand
GGGAGACAACCATTTTCAGGTGCAGAAATCGACGACGCGGAATTCCACCTGCACGCAGGTCGCGTCGCTGGAAACGCAGGACCGGGTCGAGGAGATCGCGCGCATGCTGGGCGGGCTGAAGATCTCGGAGCAGACGCGCGCGCATGACCGCGAGATGCTCGCGGGCAGTAGAAAGCTGAAAGTGAAAAGTTAAAAGCAAAATCTCCTTTACTTTCCACTTTTCACTTTTCTTTTGGCCTGACGTACAGCACCAGGCTGTGATCCTCGAGCACGTATCCGTGTTCTTCCGCGATTTTGCGCTGTAATGCCTCGATCGCTTCGTTTTCGAATTCGATCACGCGGCCGGTCTTCAGGCACACCATATGGTCGTGGTGCACGCCGCGGTTGAGCTCGAATACGGAATGGCCGGAATCGAAATGTTGGCGGATGACGAGGCCGGCCGCCTCGAACTGCGTGAGGACCCGGTAGACGGTCGCCATGCCGACGTCTTCGCCGGAATCGAGCAGCGACTTGTAGACATCCTCGGCGCTCATGTGGCGCAGGCGCGAATTTTCCAGGATCTCCAGTATGCGGATGCGGGGCAAGGTGGCCTTGAGACCGACCTTCTTGAGGTCCTGTGCTTCGCTCATTTCGGTTGCGCAGTGGCGATGCGCCGTTCGGCCGCGCGGATACCAATACAGTATACTGGAATCAGTGCGGCGGCGCCGTAACCGTTCCACGGCGCCGCGGCTACTGCCAGGGCACCAGTCACCCATGCCGATGTCCATCGAATTCAGCGTGTTGATCAGAACCGGAATCCCGCTCGTCTGCGCCCTGGCGCTGTCGGCCTGCGCCACGGAAGGCGACTATAAACTGCCCGGCGTCTACCGACTCGACATTCAACAGGGCAACGTCATCGAGCAGGAGATGATCGACAAGCTCAAGCCCGGGATGGACAAGAACCAGGTGCGCTTCATCCTCGGCACGCCGGTCCTAGTCGATACTTTCCACGAGAACCGCTGGGAATACGTTTTCATGTACTCCGAGGGAGGCAAGCGGCGGGAGCAACGCCACATCACCGTGTACTTCCAGGATGACAAGCTCTCGCACGTCAATGGCGACATCGCCATCGCGGAGCGCAAACCGGCGGATCTCCTGCAACCGCAGCTGGTCCCGGTGGACGTGCCTTTGTCCGACCAGCGCGAGGGTTTCTTCAGCAAGCTGTTCAATTCGCTGCCTTTTGTGGGCGAAGACAAGCCCGCTCCCAAAAAAGGCGACGCAGACCGTGAAGAAGCGCAGGCGGGCGGCGGCATGGAGCCCGCGGAAGGTTCGGACGCACAGGCCTCGGCAATTCCTCAGCCCGAGTCGGATCAGCCGGTCGACGCAGAACCCGCCTCCGCGGATATCGAGCCTGAAGACGTTCCACCGGCGGATGCCGGTGAAGAGGCCGTGCCGGCGCCTGCGGAATCCGGGTCACCGCAGTAGGCGGCGGCCGAGCCGCGGGACGATCGCGTCCCCGGATGCGGTGCGACGCTGGTAGTTTATGAAACTGCACAGCGCATTTTTCGCTTTCCTGTTGATCCCGGCCGCGGTCCCCGCGGCACCCGCCGTCGTTGACGACGCGGGCCGGACGGTGAGCCTGGACCAACCGGCAGCGCGCATCGTCAGCCTTGCGCCGCATGCGACCGAACTCCTGTTCAGCGCCGGCGCCGGGGCGAAGCTGGTCGGCGCCGTGGAGTGGTCGGATTTTCCCGAAGCCGCGGCGCATCTCCCGCGTGTAGGCGACACCCATAGCCTGGATCTCGAGCGCATCGTCGCGCTGCAGCCCGACCTCGTGGTGGCCTGGCTGAGCGGAAACGGCCACGCCACAATTGAGCGCCTGGAACAACTGGGCCTGACGGTCTTCGTCTCCGAGCCGGCAACGCTGGAACGTATCGGCACGAGCATCCGCGATCTGGGCGCGCTGGCCGGCACGGAGGCGCGGGCGCTGGCCGCGGCGGCCGCGTTCCACGGGCGGCTGGCCGGTTTGCGTGAACGGCACGCTGGCCGCCCCGTCGTGACCGTTTTCTATCAGCTCTGGCACCAGCCCATGTTTACGGTCAACGGGCGGCACCTGATAAGCGCCATCATGGAAATCTGCGGCGGGCGAAATATCTTCGCCGATCAGGCGGCGCTGTCTCCGCAGGTCGGCGTCGAGGCAGTGCTGTGGGCGGATCCGGACGTCATCATCGCCAGCGCCGCGGGCCCGGAACGCCCGGATTGGCTGGACGACTGGCGCCGGTGGCCGGCAATGCAGGCCGTGCGCGCCGAACGGCTGTACTGGATCGCGCCGGACCTGCTGCAGCGGCACACGGCGCGGATCCTGGATGGCGCGGAGCGGATGTGCGAAATGCTCGAAAGGAACAGATAGAATGAAGTTTATAGAATTCTATATTCTACCTTCTGCCTGCTTTCAATCCGGAAAATAGAACTCGCGCCCGTCCCCGTTGACGATTCTTCGTACCGGACATCGGTACATCCTCTCCAGATTCTCTGCATTCAGGATCTCCTGCATTGAGCCGCACAGGATGGTGGCGGCATCGATCATCAGGGCGGCGTGCGTGCAGTGGCGCAGCGCCATGTTGACGTCGTGAAGCGCCATGATCAGCGCGCCATTGCGTTCGCGGACGCGCGAGACGATGTGCGCCAGCATGCCGACCTGATGGCGGAGATCGAGATGGTTGGCAGGCTCGTCCAGCAGCCAGAGCAGCGGGTCCTGCACCAGCAGTGCCGCAATCGCCAGCCGGCGTCGTTCACCGCCGGAAAGCGTATCGATCCGGCGCGCGCCCATCCCCCCAAGTTCAGCCGCCTGCAACGCCCTGACAGCCGATTCGAATTCGCGCGCGCCTTCGAGGGCCCAGAACGGCAGATGCGGATGGCAGCCGGCCAGGGCCGTTTCGAATACGGTTCCGGGGAAAGTGTCCTGACTGTCCTGGAACAGCACGCCGCGTTGGCGTGCGAGCGTCCGGCCCGGCCATTCGCGCACATCGCGACCCTCCATCGCGACGATCCCGCCCTCCGCGCCGCGCAAGCCCGCAAGCGCATGCAGCAGGGTGGTCTTGCCGATGCCATTGGCGCCGAGCAGCGCCCAGAACTGTCCGCGCTCGAGCGCGAAATCGAGACCGGTGCAAAGCGGCCGATCCCCGATCCGCAGCGTCAAGGCACGGGCCGTGAGCAGCGTCATGTCCGTTGTGCGCGCGCCATGGTCCGCAGCAGGAGCAGGAACGCCGGCACGCCCAGCATCGCGGTCAACACGCCGACGGGTAGTTGCTGGGGCGCGACGATCGTCCGCGCAAGCGCGTCCGCGATGACCAGCAGCGTCCCGCCGGAAAGCACGCAGAGCGGCAGGACGATGCGGTGATCCGCTCCGACGATCAGGCGCACGGCGTGCGGGATGATGAGCCCTACAAAACCGATGCTTCCCGCCTCCATCACCGCCGCAGCGGCGGTCAGGGACGCCAGGAAGTAGACGACGCCGCGCACCGGCGCGACGGAGACGCCGAGGGCGGCGGCCTGCAATTCCCCGTGCACGAGGAGGTTGAGGCTGCGCCCCATCGCGAGCGAGAGGATGACTGCGCCTCCGAGCAGCCCGAGACTCCAGTATGAAAAACGCGCCTGGCCGAGATCGCCCATGAGCCAGTACAGCATGCCGTGCACCTGCGCGGCCGGCGCTACCGCGAGCAGGAAGCTGATGACGGCGCCCCAGCCCGCTGCGATGACCACGCCCGTCAGCAGGACGCGCAGGGGATCCCAGTTTCCGCCGGCGCGCGGCAGCGCGAATACCAGGAACATCGAGAACAGCGCGCCCGCCAGCGCGCCGGCGTGCATCCAGGCGCTGCCCAGTCCCAGCGCAATCGCGGCAAGCGCAAACGCAGACGCGCCTCCGGAAATGCCGAGCACGTAGGGTTCCGCCAGGGGGTTGCGCAACAGGACCTGCATTAACGCACCGGAGAGCGCCAGCAGCCCGCCGACCGTGAATCCGGCCAGGACGCGCGGCAGGCGCAGGTCAAGGACAATGCGCGCCATGAGATCGTCGCCGCCGTGCACGAGCGCCGCGATGACCTGCGCAGGTTCGACGGCGACGCTGCCGCTGCATAGCGCGGCCAGTATCGCGGCCATGGCCACAACGGCGAACAGGCACACGGCTGCCGCCCAATTGACGGATCGAGGCACGGCGTCCCCCGGCATGTGTGGCGTCATGCTTTCGGTTTCGCCCGCCGGCCAGCCGCCCGCCGACGGCGGGCTTCTTTTGGGTCCGCCAGCAGAGGTCGGTAGACCTCCACTCGATCGCCGGCCGTTACCGGATCGCCGAGCGCGCAGATTTTGTTGAAGATGCCGACGCGGTTCACGTGCAGATCAATTTCCGGGCACAGCCCGAGGATGCCAGAGGCTTCCAGCACCTGTCCCACCGACAGGCCCGGCGCGACGCGCAACGGGATGACCCGCACCCCGGCGGTCCCGGCGTATACGACCGAGACATCAATCAGTCCCGGTTCGGCGCGTTCCGTAGATCTGTTCCGCCCGTCTGGTGAAGGCATCGACAAGAGAATTCACAATAAAATGGAATACCCGGGACAGGGCCAGTTTCAGCACCACGTTCCTGAACTCGAAATCCAGCGCGAATTGCACCTGACAGGCGCGATCGCCGGCCGGATCGAATTTCCAGTAACCCTCCAGGCGGCTGAACGGCCCGCTGAGCAGGCGCATGTCGATGCGCCGGCCCGGTTGAAAGGTATTTTCCGTGGAGAACGTCTGACGGATACCGGCCGTGGACAGCGACACGGAAGCGGTGACGCGGTTGCCGTTCTGCGCGTGCACCTGTGCGGCCGAGCACCAGGGAAGGAAATCGGGATACGCCTCGACATCGTTCACGAGCGCGTACATTTCCTCGGCAGTATAAGGAACGACGGCGATCTTGCGCACGGAGTCCAACGGGCATTCCTCGGGAGCGGCGACCGGGACGCGCGACCCGCATCCTTCGAAACGCGCCGCCGGCCTCCGGGCGCGGGTGCCGTGAGTCGCCTTCATTCTCCGGCAAATCAGCCACCGGCTCAATGGAAACGGGTCCGCGCCGCGCCTCGGAAAGGGCAGGTGTCCCGGCTGATATAATCGCGGGCCTGTTGACAGCTTCGCCCCTCCAGTGACAAAGAAGAAAAGCGACGACGCCGGGAACACGATCATCCTCAACAAGAAGGCGCGGCATGATTACTTCATCGAAGGAAGGCATGAAGCCGGCATTGCGCTGGAAGGCTGGGAGGTCAAGAGCCTGCGCGCGGGCAAGGTCCAGATCCGGGACAGCTACGTTCTGCTGAAGGGCGGCGAGGCTTTCCTGTTCGGCGCGCTCATCACGCCGCTGCCGACCGCATCCACGCACATCCACCCCGACGCGCAACGCACTCGCAAGCTGCTGCTGCACCGGCACGAACTCGACAAACTCATCGGGGCCGTGGAGCGCAAGGGATACGCCCTCATCGCGATTGCAATGTACTGGAAACGCGGCCGCGCCAAGGTCGAGATTGGCCTCGCCCGCGGTAAGAAAGCGTATGACAAGCGCGCGGACCTGAAAGAGCGCGAATGGGAGCGGAGCAAGCAGCGCCTTCTGAAACGACACTGATTCCGATGCAGAGGCCGACGGACTCGTAGCGCCGCCGCGGACAGGCCGTGAATGCATCCTTGCAGGCTCGCGTTCGGCCGGACTTGGCATCAAGTCACTCGGCGGGCGGGTCCTGCCATCGGGTACCGTCTTCGTGCTCGCTAGCGCTGCGCGCGAAGCGCGGTGACCCGATGTCACCCGCCCGGTTAGCCCCGTGATCCAACCCGGCCGGATTCATCCGGCGACGATGAACGGACGGGTGGCACCGGGCACTCCCCTGCGCCGCGCGCAAGCGAGGGGACCGAGCGAGCACGGACAGGGGTGCCCGGTGACAGGACCCGGCCGCCGACCCACACAAACATGAATCCGGCCCGAGCTGCGGCCACCACGTGACCGAACGCCGGCGGCTGTCAGCGGTCAAATGGAGTGTCGTATAATCATTGTTCCAATGACACATCCATCGGGGGCGCATTGGATTCGACGTGGGTCGCGAAACCTGCGGGGCATGCCGAGGGGCAGATCACCTCGTAAATCCAGCTGCAACCTTATAGTTGCCAACGACGACAACTACGCACTCGCTGCTTAAAACCCAGTAGGGTGCCGTCTGACTGAGGCCGTGCTTGTGCGCTCACCTCAGGCGTCGACTCTCACAAGATCGCGATGAGGCC
>JACPSH010000049.1 GCA_016193395.1 Gammaproteobacteria bacterium | reverse complement strand
CTTGCTCGACTTGCGACACTTACGGATGGACAGCGCCAGGTCGGCAAATTTGCCGACGTGCCGACACAAGCCGAGGGCGCAGCAAAGCTGAACGTGAGCGAACGATCTGGACGATACGCCCGCAAGGTTCTCGACCACGGCGGACGTATAACTTTTGCCAGCTCCGCGATTGGCGATCAGGCCAACGGCCTCGCCAGCGACGTCCAGCGGCAACCTCAGCTCAGGGGAGAGGGAAAGGTGTTTCATTTTCTCGGCCTCATGTCGGGTGGCAAAAGGGAAGTAAGGATGGGAGTGGCCTTCGCCACGCCCCCTGAATTCCGGCGCGTAGCTGCGCAGGATGGGGCGGGTGGACGCGGCTTTCATCGCGACCCATATTTTGCCCGCGCCCGAAGGCGTTTGATGACCGAAGCCTTAACGCCTAGCCTAATCGCCCAATACTCGTCGGATAGTGGGCTGGCGAGGATGCGCTCCTTGTCGTATTGCTTGAGTGCCCGGTGCCCGCGGATTTCCACGCCCATAACCGCAGCAGCGTGTTTCGGGTTCCTGGACGAACCTTTCCGGCCCTTGAGTTGCGCGTCCAAAGTGTTCGCTAATTGCGTACCTGGCAGCAGATGGCCTGGATTGAAACAGGCGCGGTTATCGCAGCGATGGCATAGCGATACCTTCCGGCCTGGCCGCTTCCTAAAAAGCTCGTAGGCGACTCTGTGCACGGCCCGGAGCTTGCCCTCTATCCATACAGCCCCGTAACCGCCGTCCGTCTTGTAGCCGGTCCATTCCCAGCATCCAGAGGGAGTTATAGTGCGCCCTGCGAGCAGCCTGGCTGTTGCCGCTGCCAGATCCTTAATCGGACTCTTAATCCCAAGGTTATAGGTTCGATTCCTATACGGCCCACCATTCATCCCTTCACCTGTCTCTTCCCCGGAACGCAACTGCACTACAGCGCCGGAAGGACGGTCTGGACGAGCACGGCAAGGATAGCCACATTAACAAGGCGGTCACGAAGTGGCTGCTTCTCGCCGCAATCTCCCCACTTTGAAGCCGGTCACACTTGGATCCTCGCTGCTGTGAAAACGATCACGCCGATCGCACCCGCCATAGCGTTCATATACAGGCAGAGACACATCGCACTGTAGCAGCGATGCAACAGGCGCGCGGGCTGTACGCTGAATGCGAGTCTACAAAACGGGCTTGGTGCAGCCTCGCGCATTCGTCCCATCCACAACGTGGAGGATAGAGTCATGCGAAACCTTACCTTGAAGATTTGTTTCGTGCTGATGCTTGCAGAGTTCCTCGGTGGTTGTGCCGCCGCGGCAATCGCGGGAGCAGCCGCGGGATCCGCGGGCGCTGTTTCGGTGGCTGCGGACCGTCGCACCGCGGGCACGATGCTCGAGGATGAGGCCATCGAACTCAAGGCCAGGCAGGCCCTGATGTCTGATGAGGAGTTGAACGGGCTGACGCACGTCAACATGACCAGTTACAACGGCATGGTGCTGGTTACGGGAGAAGCGCCCACGGAGGCACTGCGTGGCCGGGTCGTGGAACTCGTGCGTAACGTGGAGAAGGTCAGACTCGTCTTTGACGAGATGACCGTTGGCGCGCCGAGCTCGCTCACGTCGCGGAGCAGCGACACGTTGCTGACGACCAAGGTGAAGACCAGTCTGGTCACAAACCCGGATACGACCGCATTCAACGTCAAGGTCGTGACGGAGAACGGCATCGTGTACCTGATGGGTCTCCTCACGGTCGAGGAAGGCCAGCGCGCGATGGAGACGGCGCGCCAGGTTGAAGGCGTGCAGAAGGTGATCAGCCTGTTCCAGCAGTCGGCTGCGGTGAATAGTGCGGCGAGCACCCGCAAGAGCTGAGCGTGGCGTCCGTGTCCTGCCCACGGAAGGGCAGGGCACTTTTCTTTTTTATGGGGGAGTGGCTGCCGCTTTCTGGCTATGATCTCGTCCATGAAGATCCTGAAATTCTCCCTTCCGCTTGCCTTGGCCTTGATGCTGGCCGGCTGTGTACTGTCCAGCGACCCTTTTTACACTTCGGATGTCATCATAAAGTGAACGACGTGACTTTCGCCGACACGCTAGCGGATGGACCGGGCGGTGATATCACGTCCAGCGAAGGCTACCGTTCGCTGCATCAGGTCCCGTTTCACATGGTTTCGCGCGTCGAACGCAATGGCGATCGGTTCATCCTGCGGCCGCTGATGACGAAGCAATTCAGCGATGCCACGAAGGAAAAGCCGATCGCTTCATGGATATTGCAAACGGATTACGAAACGACCGTTTTCAACGCTTCGTCCGCCGATTGGGTCGAGTTCCTCAAGACGCATGGCAAGGACGAAAGTCTCTTCTCGGAAGAATCACAATTGGTCTTCCTCAGGCAGACAGACCAATAAAAAAGGGGACAGGATCAATCCTGTCCCCTTTACTGTCGTCGAAGCGACGGCTGATTCAACGCTTCTTTTTCTTCGACACTTTCCTGCGCTGTGGCCGTGGTCCGCCGCCGAGGTAGTCGCGCTTGCCGATTTCCACGCCGTTGTGGCGCAGGATCGCGTACGCCATGGAGACGTGAAAATAGAAGTTGGTGATTACGAAATTCTGCAGGTAATCCCGGGCAGTGAAGTCCAGTGTCATGCTGGGAAACTTCAGCGTGATGGTGCGTCCCTCAGAGGCGTCAATCTGTTTGGCCTTCAGTCCGGCGAGGAACTTAAGCGTCTTATCGACACGGGCGATGAGTTCGTCAAACGTGGACTCCTTGTCCTCGAATTTCGGGGGTTCGATACCCGCAAGTCGCGCGCCGCAGCCCTTGGCGACGTCGGACGCGATCTGCACCTGGCGCGACAGCGGATACATGTCTGGAAACAGGCGTGCATCGACCAGGACCTTGGGATCGATTTTCCTGGCTTCCGCGGAAACTGCGCCCTTCTTCAAAACGGTTTTCAGATTCTTCAGCATGTGAATAAGCGGGGGCAGCGAAGCCTGGTACATTGAAATCGGCATGGAGGTTCTCCTTGGGTCGTTTTTGTTCTGTGGGTCGGCGCGCATTATCGCACAGATTCGTCCGCGGGCCCGGCAGGTACGGGCACAGATCCCGATCCGCAATCGCCGTGACGCAACGTCCTTCCTGTATTAGTCTTGGTCCACGATGAACGCGGCCCGATTTGTCCTGCTCGGAGCGCTGATTGCCGTCGCTGGCGCATGCGCATCGCTGCAACCTGGAGGAAGACCGGCGGACACACGCGATTCCGCGACGCCGGAGCCGTGCCTGCAAGGCACCGGTCTGGACGCGATTGCCGAGCAGGAAACGATCAAGGACATTCAAGCCCGTCTGATTCTTCTCGGCTACGGCGCGGGCCCGGTCGACGGCGTACTCGGCGAGCGTACGCGCGGCGCCATCCGGACCTATCAGGCCGATCATGGACTGCTGACGGACGGACTGGCCACGCCGGAGCTTTCCCAGCATCTGCGGATGATGTCCAGCTTGCGGGAAGAAATGCCCGCGCCGTCGCAGCCGCCCGCCGCCGCGCCGAAGTAGTTATCGCCCTGGGTCTGGCCGATCCGTCGCGCGACGGCGCAAGGCGGACACCCGTCCATGTGCGCTACTGCACACTTGCCGCTCAGCGATGTGCGACTGCACTCACATCTTTGTGAGCGCAGGGCTGCTGAATGGGAATTTTGTGAAGAATTGCGCAGTGATGCCGCGAATTGCCTGCCTAACTATCGTCGGAGTCAATATGCAGACGCGCACATTCACTGGATCGCATACGCAGGCCGGCTGGGACCCGCACCTGCTTCTGGCGGCGATGCGCCCGAAGACCATCAAATGCATCCGGCCCGCGGCTCGGAATCTCGGGTACACGGTCACACTCGCGGAGGATCTGGAGCATTTCCGAACGCATCTGGCGGAAAGCGACCCGGACCTCGTGGTGCTCGACCTGAACATTCCAGACTCGTTCGGCGTTGCCGCGATCCGTCAACGCCAGTCCGCCGGCGCGGAAACCGGCCGCGAGGCGCGGATCGTCGAACTGCTGATTGATCTCTCGCGGCGGCTGAACTTCAGGGTTTGCGCTGAAGGGGTGGAGCCCCGCTCCAATGTCGAAATGCTGCGCGCGATGGGATCCGATACGGCGCAGGGTTTTTATTTCGGCGAGCCGGCGTCCATCGGTCAAATCACCCCGCGGATTCTGCCGGCCAGCCGGGGCGGGTCAAAGGTCAATCTCGGATTCCAGCAGTAGGAGGTGCGTATGAAACCGTTCGCGGCATTCATTCTGATGATGGTCATGACACTGGCGGGATGCGGCACGGCGCCGGGCGATCGTGCCGTCAGCGGCGCGGGAGTCGGCGCCGGTGCGGGCGCCATCCTGGGAGCGGTAACGGGACTGAGCGTCCTCGAGGCGGCGGCGATCGGCGCCGCAGCGGGTGCGGTGACCGGAGCCGTAACCAATGAAAGCCAGATCAATCTGGGCCAGCCGGCCTGGAAACAGGGTGCGGCAGGAAAGCCGCCGGTCACGAGCAGCACCGTAGCCGAAATCCAGTCCGGACTGGTCCGGCTGGGCTACAACCCGGGGCCGGTGGATGGCGTGCTGGGCAGTCGTACCCGCGAAGCCATTCGCGCCTATCAGCGCGACAGGGGCCTGCTGGTCGACGGCCAAGCGACGCCGGAACTGGCCGCGCATATCCAGGCGGGGAAGAGCTGATTCGGAGCGCGGGGGTCGGCGCGGGTCCACGAAGGGATTCGTCTCCTCATCGTTTTCCTGCGGGGCGATTGCGCCCCATTGACGTACATCATCTTTCCGTCCACCGAGACTTGCCAATCCGGAGCCGCAATCGTAAAAGTGCCGTTGGCGGTGAAGTGTCACCGTCCAAGGATCGCATCGGACAGACGGCGTGGAGGATGCGGGATGAAGGTCGAGAGAAACGTGCTGGAACGGGAGAAACGGGCGCTTCGACAGCAGATCATGGACATGGGGCGGCTGGCCTGCCGGGCGATTTTGGATGTGGCCGATGCGCTCGATCACCTGGATCGCGCCCGGGCCGGGGAGATCATCGAGAGAGACGCGCACTTCAATCAGCTCAACGAAGCCATCCACGACGCCTGCGTGGAACTCATCGCCCGCCAGCAGCCGGTCGCCACCGAACTGCGCGAGGTGATGGCGGAACTGCACATCGCCGTCGAACTCGAGCGCATCGCGGACCATGTGGCTGACATTGCCCGCATTGTGCGCACGCTCTCCGACCACCCCCTCCCTCCTGCATGGTCGGAGATCTTGAAGATGGCCGCGCTCTCCGAGGAAATGCTGCGCAAGATGCTTCGCGCATACGAAGAGCGGGATGCGGTTGCAGCGGAAGTCATCGCAGCGACGGATGACGATCTTGATCGATTGAACCACCAGGTCGTGAATGAAATCATCGAATTCATGCGCAAAAATCCGGACGCGATTGCCAACGGCACGAAACTGATCTGGCTGACGCATAACTTTGAACGAGTCGGAGACCGCGTTACCAACATCGGGGAACAGATCCTCTACATCACTTCTGCGAAGATGCGCGATCTCAACCGCCCCCGGAGCTAGCAGGGCGATGCAAAACCCCGTTTTGCGTCTCTCTCATGGGGGGTTTCCGTGCGGCGGGCGCCGCTTACCCTATTGAACCCCGCGGCCGTCGGCGGTCTAATGGCTAACGCGTGGAGGGAGTGGATGATGAGAGGATTCTGGTACCTGTGTGTCGCGGCGGCCGCGGTCTGGGCGGGTCCCGTTCTGGCGCTGGGCGTGAATGGCGCCGCCGGGCCTCGGGCATCGAACCCCGGCACCGACAGCGTCCCGGCCCCCCCCGTATTGCTTGCTCAGGATGCGGGTGAGACCGGCAAGACAGTTGAGCCGATGCCCGGCGAACTCATCATTCCACAGAACTCGCTCAAGCCGTCCGAGCCGGCCGAGGACGACGAGCGGAACTGCATGACCGTCTGCGTCCGCTGGGGCGAGGAATGCCTGCTGATCAACAAGGGTGCTGGGGGCATGGAACGCAAATGCCGGCGCACCTGCAAGCAGTTGGGCGAGGAGTGCCTGTAGGACCGCGGCTGCTCATCTGACGTCCCTTGCAGGGACTCATGCCCTGCCACTCAGGTACGGGTACCTCGTATCGGGTCTCTCCTGTCTCGTAAGTCCTCCCTGCCGTCAGATCAGGCTTTTTCCCGCTAGTTATCGGATACGAGATGCGAGCAACCCGTTCCACAGGGTGGGTCTCTCGGGCCGATACTGCCCTTATAATTGAGTCCCGCCCCCGGGGGCGGACAGTGGCGAAAGTGGCGGAATTGGTAGACGCGCAGGACTTAGAATCCTGTGGGCTAACCCCGTGAGAGTTCGAATCTCTCCTTTCGCACCAGATCACGGGATTTTTCAAGAGACAGGCGGGTTTTGCCGCTGATGGAGACAGGTCATGCAGGTATCGGTGGAGGCCACCGGAACGCTTGAGCGGACGATGCGTGTCGAGATCCCCGAGCAGCGCATCACGCAGCAGGTGGAAAATCGCCTGCAGGAGCTTCAGCGCACATCCCGCTTGCAGGGTTTCCGTCCGGGCAAGGCGCCCATGAAGGTCATCCAGCAGCGTTTCGGGCAGCGCGTGCGCCAGGAGGTGATTGGCGAAGTCGTTCAGTCCAGTTTCTTCGAAGCCGTGAGCCGCGAAAAGCTGCGTCCTGCGGGCCAGCCGCAAATCGAGCTGCCGCAGGTGCAGATCGGCAGCGGGCTGAGTTATACGGCCCGGTTCGAAGTCCTCCCGGATTTTGAACTGGTGGATGTCGAAAAACTGAAAGTGGAAAAACCTTCCTGTGCGATCACCGAGACCGACATCGACACCATGATTGAGACCCTGCGCAGGCAACGTCGCACGCAGGAGCCCGTTGAGCGGGCCGCCCGCACCGGCGATTTCGTGGATTTCGATTTTGCCGGCAGTATCGGCGGCGAACCCTTTGACGAGGGCACTGGAAAAGGTATCAAGGCGGAATTGGGTGCGGGAAGACTGATCCCGGGGCTGGAAGAGGCGCTGGTCGGCAAGAGCGCCGGAGATGAATTCCAGTTCGACTACAAGTTCGCGGATGATCATGCCAATGAGAAACTCAAGGGCAGGGACGCGCGCTATGCGATCAAGGTCAACAAGGTACTGGAAGCGGTGTTTCCTGAGGTGGGTGAAGAATTCTTCCGCGCGTTTGGTGTCAAAGAAGGGGGAATGATCGAATTCCGCAAGGAATTGAAAGTGCACATGGAACATGAAGCCGGCGCCGTGATCCGCACGCGTTTGCGTGATGCGGTCATGGACGCCCTTTATGCGGCGCACACGCTGACGCTGCCCCGGTCCATGGTCGAACGGGAGCGTCACCGTCTGCGCCACCAGTTCAGCGCCAACCTGAAGGCGGCCGGAGTGGAAGTGAGCGCCAAAGACGAAAGGCTGAACGATCCGGCCCTGTTCGAGGAGCAGGCGCGAAAACGCGTCTCGCTGCAACTCATCGTCGGCGAAGTGATTCGCAGGCAGCAGCTGAAGGCCGACCCGGGCAAGGTGCGCAGCATGATCGAGAAGAACGCGCAGAGCTACGAGGATCCTCCCGCCATCGTCAACTGGTACTACGCGGCGCCGGATAGACTGACGGAGGTCGAAGCGGTGGTCCTCGAGAACGAAGTGATCGATTGGGTGACCGCCCGGGCGAACGTGAATGAAGCCGGCGTCTCGTTTGACGAGTTGGTCAATAAGAGGCAGACTGCGATCGTTTAGTCAGCGATGCCGGGGTGGATACGACGAAAAAAGCCATGAAAAACGGAGACATACAGGCGCTCAACCTGGTCCCGATGGTGGTCGAGCAGACCTCCCGGGGGGAGCGCGCGTACGACATATATTCCCGTCTCCTGAAGGAGCGCGTGGTGTTTCTCGTGGGTCCGGTCGAGGACCATGTCGCGAACCTGATCGTGGCGCAGCTCCTGTTCCTCGAGTCCGAAAATCCGGACAAGGACGTTCATCTATATATCAACTCACCCGGCGGTTCCGTCTCGGCGGGTCTCGCGATCTACGACACGATGCAGTTCATCAAGCCTGACGTCAGCACCATGTGCGTCGGCCAGGCGGCCAGCATGGGCGCCCTGCTGCTGGCCGGCGGCGCCAAGGGTAAGCGCTTCTGCTTGCCGCATTCGCGCGTCATGGTGCACCAGCCGCTGGGCGGTTTTCAGGGCCAGGCGAGCGATTTTGAAATTCATACTCGCGAGATCCTCAAGTCGCGCGAGCAGATCAACCGAATCCTGGCGAACCACACGGGTCAGCCGCTTGAAAGGATTCAGCAGGACACGGAGCGCGATTATTTCCTGGGGTCGGACGAGGCCAAGGCCTACGGACTGATCGACGATGTCCTGACCTTGCGCCAGGCGATTGCCGTGGCGAGCCAGAAAAAGAAAGACGACGGTGCCGAAGCGGAAGCTTGAGAAGTCTGGTCCAACCTGACTGGAGCGCGTCATGAGCGAACCCAAGCACGGCAAAGGCGGCGACGGCGACCGGTTGCTGTATTGCTCTTTCTGCGGAAAGAGCCAGCACGAAGTCCGCAAGCTGATTGCCGGCCCGTCGGTCTTTATCTGTGATGAATGCGTCGAGCTCTGCAACGACATCATCCGCGAGGAAGTTCACGAGAAGGCGGCTTCCGGCAGCGGCAGCAGCCTGCCGACACCGCACGAGATCAAGAAAATCCTCGACGAGTACGTCGTGGGCCAGGAGAAGGCCAAGAAGATCCTCGCGGTGGCCGTCTACAACCACTACAAGCGGCTGGAGCAGGGCATCAAGAAGTCCGACGTGGAACTCGCCAAGAGCAATGTGCTGCTGATTGGCCCGACCGGCAGCGGCAAGACGCTGCTGGCCGAGACCCTCGCCCGGCTGCTGAACGTCCCGTTCACGATCGCCGATGCGACGACGCTGACCGAGGCGGGTTACGTGGGGGAGGACGTGGAGAACATCATCCAGAAGCTCCTCCAGAAGTGCGATTACGACGTCGAGAAGGCCCAGACCGGCATCGTCTATATCGATGAGATCGACAAGATCTCGCGCAAGTCGGATAACCCGTCGATTACGCGTGATGTATCCGGCGAAGGCGTCCAGCAGGCGCTGTTGAAGCTCATCGAGGGTACGATTGCTTCGGTGCCGCCGCAGGGCGGTCGCAAACACCCGCAGCAGGAATTCCTGCAGGTGAACACCTCCAATATCCTTTTCATCTGCGGCGGCGCGTTTGGCGGTCTGGAGAAAATCATCCGGGAGCGCTCCGAGAAGGCCGGCATCGGCTTCTCCGCGGAAGTGCGCAGCAAGGACGACAAGAAGAGCATGAGCGACCTCATGCGGGCGGTCGAACCGGAGGATCTGATCAAGTTCGGGCTCATCCCGGAATTCGTCGGCCGGTTGCCGGTGGTCGCCACGCTCGATGAACTGGAAGAGGCACAGCTGGTCAAGATCCTCGTCGAGCCCAAGAATGCCATCACCAAGCAATATTCGCGGCTGTTCGAGATGGAGGGCTGCGATATCGAGTTTCGCGATGATGCGCTCCGGAGCGTGGCGCGCAGGGCGATGGAACGCAAGACCGGGGCCCGCGGGTTGCGCTCGATTCTGGAAAACGTGCTTCTCGACACAATGTATGACCTCCCGTCGATGGAAAGCGTGTCCAAGGTGGTCATCGACGAAGGGGTCATCCAGGGGACATCCAAGCCGCTCGTTATCTACGAAGGCATGGAAATCTCCAGGGCGGCGTCCGATTGAACTCCGCCGCGGCCAGGGGTATTGCGCCCCGGCCCGCCGCGGCGTGACCGTCCCCCACTTGAATACGGTGGATTCCGCCCCCATCTACACACGCAACCAACCCAATTCGAATCCGAGCCCATGCGCGAAGAGACCCAGCAGCCCCTGATGTACCCCGTGCTCCCACTGCGCGACGTGGTGGTCTATCCTCACATGGTCATCCCCCTGTTCGTGGGGCGAGACAAGTCCGTCCGAGCCCTGGACCAGGCCATGGAGGGGAGCAAGCAGATCCTGCTCGTGGCGCAGAAGAGCGCCGCCGAGGACGACCCGAAAATTGACGAGATCTTTCCCGTCGGAACGTTGTCCAACATCCTTCAGCTCCTGAAACTGCCGGACGGCACCCTCAAGGTCCTCGTCGAGGGCACGAGCCGCGTCCGCATCCTCGAATTCACCGAAACCGAATCCATGTTTGCGGCGGCTGCGGAGATCCTGGAACCGAGCGTCGTGGACGAGCGCGAGCTCGACGTGCTGTCGCGCTCCGCGCTGAACCAGTTCGAGCAGTATGTCAAGCTGAACAAGAAGATCCCGCCGGAGGTGATGTCGTCGCTCGCCGGCGTGGACGATCCGAGCCGGCTGGCGGACACTATTGCCGCGCATATGTCGGTGAAAATCGAGGAGAAGCAGCGGGTATTGGAACTCGTCGACATCCGCGAACGCCTCGAACACCTGATCCGCCTGATGGAGGCGGAGATCGACCTGCTGCAGGTCGAAAAACGCATCCGCGGCCGGGTGAAATCCCAGATGGAGAAAAGCCAGCGCGAGTACTACCTGAACGAGCAGATGAAGGCCATCCAAAAAGAGCTCGGTGAAATGGAGGACGCGCCCAGCGAGATTGACGAGGTCGCGAAGAAGATCGAGAAGTCCGGGATGCCGAAGGACGTCAGGGAAAAGGCGACCAACGAGCTGAATAAACTGAAGATGATGTCGCCGATGTCGGCCGAGGCCACGGTCGTGCGGAACTATGTCGACTGGCTGGTCAGCGTCCCGTGGAAAGCCCGCAGCCGGGTTTCACGGGACATTGACAAGGCCGAGCGGGTGCTGGAAGCGGACCACTACGGTCTCCAAAAGGTCAAGGAACGGATCCTCGAATACCTGGCGGTGCAGCAGCGCGTCAAAAAGCTCAAAGGCCCCATCCTGTGCCTGGTGGGTCCGCCTGGCGTGGGCAAGACCTCGCTCGGACGTTCCATCGCCCGCGCGACGAACCGCAAGTTCGTTCGCATGTCGCTGGGCGGCGTGCGCGACGAGGCGGAGATCCGCGGTCACCGGCGCACGTACATCGGTTCGCTGCCGGGCAAGATCATCCAGAGCATGGCCAAGATCGGGACCAAGAACCCGCTCATGCTGCTCGATGAGGTGGACAAGATGGCCATGGACTTCCGCGGTGATCCGGCTTCCGCCCTGCTTGAGGTGCTTGACCCGGAGCAGAACCACGCGTTCAACGACCACTACCTCGAAGTGGACTACGACCTGTCCGAGGTGATGTTTGTCACCACGGCGAACACGCTCAATATTCCGCCGGCCCTGCTCGATCGCATGGAAGTCATCCGGCTATCCGGCTATACGGAGGACGAGAAGGTCCATATTGCGCAGAAGTACCTGATTCCAAAGCAGATCAAGCGCAATGGTCTGAAGGCGGGCGAGCTCGCGATCCGCGAACAAACGCTGCGCAATATCGTGCGCTATTACACGCGCGAAGCCGGTGTTCGCAATCTGGAGCGCGAGATTGCGAATATCTGTCGCAAGGTCGTGAAAAAGCTGCTCAAGCAGCCGCAAAAATCGAATTGGAACGTGACGCCCACGCAGCTCGAAAAGCTTCTGGGCGTCCGGCGGTTCCGCTTCGGCCGCGCTGATGCAGAGGACCGCGTCGGGCAGGTGACCGGCATGGCTTGGACCCAGTCCGGTGGAGATCTGTTGACGATCGAGGCGGCGATTGTCCCGGGCAAGGGCAAGGCGACCCATACGGGCCAGCTCGGCGAAGTCATGAAGGAGTCCATCGAGGCGGCCATGACCGTGGTGCGCAGCCGCAGTGAAATGCTGGGCATCGATCCGGATTTCCACCGCAAGAAGGATTTCCACATCCATGTCCCCGAGGGCGCGACGCCGAAGGACGGCCCGAGCGCGGGCGTGGCCATGTGCACGGCGATTGTGTCTGCGCTAACCTGCATCCCGGTGAAATCCAGCGTCGCCATGACCGGCGAGATCACCCTGCGTGGCGAGGTCCTGCCCATCGGTGGGCTGAAGGAGAAGCTCCTGGCCGCCCTGCGCGGAGGCATCGAGACGGTATTGATCCCGTGGGAAAACGAGCGTGACCTTGTGGAAATTCCAAAGAACATCAAACAAGGTCTTGATATTCGACCAGTCCGGTGGATCGACGAAGTGCTCGCCATTGCATTGACGCGCGTGCCTGAGCCGCGTCGCGATAAGGGGACTCCGGCCGAGATTGTGCAGAAGGAAGAAGGTCCGAAGGAGGATGACAAGGACGTCGTACGCACCCACTGACGCAACGCGATAGCTGGCGCGCTTGATGCAAGGGTTGTTCCGCGCGTTCGCTTGACGGCATGCGACAGCGCCTGATATAAATCAGGCACGGGTGTCCGCCCGCCAGAAAAATCTTTTAATACCTCCATTGTGACTCGCCATTGAGCGAATCTTTCAAGCCTAAGGGGAAGAACTATCATGAATAAAGCCGAGTTAATCGACGGAGTAGCGGCTGCTGCCGATATTTCCAAGGCGGCGGCAACCAGGGCCGTGGACGGAGTTCTGGATTCAATCGAGAAGGCGCTGAAGAAAGGGGAATCCGTGACTCTGGTGGGATTCGGAACGTTTTCAGTGCGCAAGCGCGCGGCAAGAATGGGACGCAATCCGCGAACCGGGGAAATGATCAAGATTAAGGCCGCACGGGTACCCGCGTTCAAGCCTGGAAAAGCACTCAAGGACGCTATAAACTGACGCGCCTCCTTGGGGTGCTTAGCTCAGCCGGGAGAGCGTCGCCCTTACAAGGCGAAGGTCGGAGGTTCGAAACCCCCAGCACCCACCAGAATTCTCCGGAGTGGTAGTTCAGTTGGTTAGAATACCGGCTTGTCACGCCGGGGGTCGCGGGTTCGAGTCCCGTCCACTCCGCCAGAGTGCAGCGGGCGTTCCTTTTTAAGGTACGCCCGCTTTTGTTTTGCCGGGTCACGCCGGGCGCAGGTTCGCGCTGTTCGGCCCGGGGTGATCAACGACTCAGGTGGCATGGTTGCAGATGCTACAGAACATACGTGATCTCGTAAGCGGCTGGCTGGCCGCCGTCATTTTCGTATTGCTGATCGTCCCGTTCGCGTTCTGGGGGATCAATTATTACTTCGGCACCGGTGGGGAGGTCGTCGCGGCCGAGGTGAACGGCTCGCCGATCACGCTGCGCGATTATCAGCAGTCGGTGCAGGACCTGCGACAGCGCCTGCGGGACCTGGTTACCGGGATGTCTCCCGCCGAACAGGACCAGTTCCTGAAAAAGCGCGCCCTGGAGGTTCTGATCCACCGCGAACTCCTGAATCAGGCGGATGCGGAGCTGGGTCTGCGCATCAGCGATGCACAGGTGCGCGGCACCATAGAGAGCGTGCCTTATTTCCAGGGCGACGCCGGTTTTGACCCGAACCTGTATCAATCGAACATCAGGGCCGTGGGCCTATCCGCCGCCGGTTTCGAGGCGCAGGTCCGCAAGGACATGATGGCCGAGCAGTTGCAGACCGGTCTGATCGAGAGCGCGTTCGTTACCGATGCCGAGGCCAGGCGCCTGGCGGGTATACGCGGCCAGCGGCGGGACATCCGTTACGCGGTGTTGTCCGCCGACGCGCTGAAGGAAAACATCGCTGTCGCCGAAGAGGATGTGCAGAAATACTACGAGACCCGGGGCGATGAGTTCATGGATCCCGAGCGCGTGCGCCTGGCCTACATCGAATTGTCGGCCGAGGCCGTGGCCGGAGAAGTGACCGCAACCGACGATGATTTGCGCGGCTACTACGAGGATAACCACGCCAATTACGGCCTGGCCGAACAACGCGAGATCCGTCAACTCCTGGTGACCCTACCTGAGAAAGCGCCGCCGGCGCAGGTGGGGAAGGCGAAAAAACGCGCGGAGGCGATTGTCGGGGAGTTGAACGGCGGCAAGTCGATGCAGGAAATCGCGACGGGACAGGATCTGGAATCGGACACGGGGGTCGAATACAGCGAGTTCGGGTTTCTCACGCGCGGCGTGCTGGAGCCGGAAGTGGACGAGGTCGCTTTCGCATTGAAGGAGGGCGAGCGGAGCAATCCGATTCAGTCCAAATTCGGCCTCCACATTGTCCAGGTGACGCGCCTCAAGGGCGGGGAAACCGGCGCGTTCGAAGACGTGCGCGAACAGGTGGACAGGGATTACCGCAGGGCGGAGGCCGAAAAGCGTTTTTTTGATCGCGCCGATCGGTTGGCCACCCTCGCATTCGAAAATCCGGACTCCCTGGATACGGCCGCGGAGGACCTCGGCCTCACCCTGCGCGAGAGCGAACTGATCAGCCGCGACTACGTCGGCACGGACGCGCTCGGCAACCCCAGGGTCATGGAGGCGGCCTTCAGCGATGACGTGCTCAGGGAAGGCAACAACAGCGAATTGATCGAGCTGGACAATACCCACGCCGTGGTGCTGCGCGTCCTGGAGCACGTGAGGCAGCAGAAGAAGCCTCTCGACCAGGTGCGCGAACAGGCCGTCACGCGCATTAAAATCGAGCGCGCCCGCGATCAGATCCGCGCCAGAGGCGAGGCCGTGCGGGCAAGGCTCAAGGGGGGCGCGGTTTTCGGTGACGTCGCCTCGGAATTCGGCTTGGAGTGGATCGAGGCGTCCGGCGTGCGGATGGACGATCCCAACATCAACCGGGCGATTCTGCGCGAGGCGTTCAGCTTGGGAACGCCTGCCTCCGGTTCGGCAGTGTTTGGAGGTGTATCACTGGGTACGGGCGATTTTGCCGTGGTGGCGGTCACCGGAAGACATGATCCGAAACCGGATGCGCTGGACGACAGGGACGTGAAAGCCGTGCGCGACGAACTCCGGCAAAACACCGGGACTCGCGTGTGGAGGAACTACATTGACGAACTTCGTCGCACCGCGGATGTGGTGGTGTTCGAGGAGAGAATTCAGTAGGCGGCAGAGAGCAGGTAGCATACAGAATGTAGGGTTTAAGACTTCTCCCTATATGCCACCTGCTATCTGCCATCTGTTACCTGCGTCTCCATCACCGCCGCTCCCACCAGATTGCCCCACACATTCACAGTGGTGCGGGCGCGGTCCAGAAACCAGTCTACCGCCAGCAGTAATCCGATCCCTTCCGCCGGCAGGTTGACGGCCGTCAGCACAATGACGATCGTGACCAGGCTGGCTTGCGGGATCCCGGCCGTTGCAATCGCCGCCAGCGTCACGGTGACGAGGACGATCCCCTGCTGCGCCAGGTCGAGGTTCCCCGAATAAGTCTGAGCGATGTAGAACACACCGACGGCGATGTGCAGCGCCGATCCATTTTTGTTGACGCTGATGCCCAGCGGCAGAACGAACTTCAATGCGCGATCGTCCACGCCCGAATCCAGTCCGGACTGTATGGCCAGCGGCAGCGTGGCGCTGGAACTCGCGCTGCCGAAGGCCATGATCAGGGACTGCGCCGAGTTCAGCAGAAAAGACTGTCCGTGCCGGGTCAGCAGCCGCAAGACGGCAAACAGGACGACGAACCAGATCACGAGCCCCGTGATCACCGTGAAAACAAAGAGGCCGACCGCGGAGAGCTCCCGCCAGAATGCCTCACCACCGCCGGTGGAACCCAGTCTGGCGGCAATCAGGGCAAACACCCCGGCGGGCGAAAAATACATAATCCACATCACCATCTTCATGATCGCCTCGTTCAGTCCGTTGACGGCCGCTGCCAGCACTCTGCCGTGCTCGCCGATGGTCACCAATGCAATGCCCAGCAGGATGGAAAAAACGATAATCGGCAACAACTGACCTTCCGCCACCGCGGCAAACAGGTTGGGTGAAATCAGCGAACGCAGGATTTCGGGCAGCGTGGTCGCGCCCTGCGCGGCGAGTTCCGCAGGCGCGGAAAACTGGCGCGCGTTCGCCCCGGCGCCGGGCTGGACGAGATTGGCGAGGGTCATTCCGAGCAGCACGGCGCCGGCAGTCGTGACCAGGAAATAGAGCACGGTGATGCCGCCGAGCCTGCCGAGCCTGTAGCCGGCGCCGATGGAATTGATACCGGAAACGATCGATGCCCCGATGAGCGGGATGATCAGCATCTTGAGGGCGTCGAGAAACAGTTCGCCGAGCCAGCCGACGGACTGCATGGCCGGCCCGAAGATCCAGCCGCAGGCGATACCGGCAAGCGCGCCGAAGAAGATGGCGTAGAGCAGCCGGTTTTGAGAATGACTCACGACGACGCGGGGGGGCAACGGTCCGATCCCTGCCGGATCATATCGTTCCCACGGCGTTGTAGCCGCAATCGACGAAAGTGACTTCGCCAGTCACGGCCGAGGCATAGTCGGAACAAAGGAACGCGGCGACGTTGCCGACTTCCTCTATGGTGACGTTTCGGCGCAGCGGCGACGTTTGCTCGACGTGGGTGAGGAAATCCCTGAGTCCCTTGATCCCGGACGCGGCGAGCGTCCGGATAGGACCCGCCGAAATCGCATTCACGCGGATTCCCTCCGGTCCCAGGCTGGCGGCCATGTATCGGACATTGGCTTCCAGGCTCGCCTTGGCGATGCCCATGACGTTGTAGTTCGGCATGGCGCGCTGCGCGCCGATATAGGTCAGCGTCAGCATTGCGCCTTTGCGTCCCTTCATCATCGGCCGCGCGGCCTTGCCCAGCGCGGCGAAACTGTAGGCGCTCACGTCCTGGGCCTGAAGGAAACCCTCGCGCGTGACCGCCGCGAGGTACTCGCCCTCGAGCAATTCGCGCGGCGCGTACGCGACCGAATGCACGAGAATGTCCAGGCCGTCCCAGACCCCACCCAGTTTCGTGAAAACTTCCGCAATCTGTCCGTCGTCGGTCACCTCGCAGGGGAGCACGATGTTCGAGTTACACTCCGCGGCGAAAGCCTCGACCCGCTCGCGCAATCGGTCGTTCTGGTGGGTGAAGGCAAGCGCAGCGCCTTCGCGATGCATGGCCTGGGCGATGCCCCAGGCAATGGAGCGATTGCTGGCGACGCCGACGACGAGGGCGCGTTTCCCGTTCAGTAGGCCCATGGCTCTTTCCTGTCTGGTAGCTGAGGTGAAGGCATGTAGAAAGTGGAATGTAGAATATGGAATTTAGAATAAAGGGGACTGAGTGCTTGGCGCCATTTTACCTGCTTCCTGCTCTCCCTCGGCGTAAAACGTCCTTCTCCGGCTTCGCTCCACGCGCGGATCCGGGATCGGTATCGCCGACAGCAGGGCGCGCGTGTAGCCATGCTTCGGCTCGCGGAACAGATCTTCAGTGGCGCCCAGTTCCACGATCCTGCCGCGGTACATAACCGCCGTCCGATCGGATACGTAGCGGATCACCGACAGGTCGTGGGAAATGATGATCAGGGTGACGCCGCGCCGCCGGTTCAGCTCCAGAAGCAGATCCAGGATCAGCGCCTGCACGGTGACGTCCAGAGACGAGACAGGTTCATCGGCGACTATCAGTTCCGGACGCATGGCCAGTGCCCGGGCGATGGCAATCCGCTGGCGTTGACCGCCGGAGAACTCGTGCGGGTATTTACCGATCTGGGCCGGCTCGAGCCCCACGTCAAGCATCAGTTGCGTGGATTCCCGCAGCACCTGTTCGCGGGAAGCCGGCGCGCGCTGCAGCAGCGCTTCGCGCAGGCATTCGTGAACAGTCATGCGCGGATCCAGGGAGGAGTAGGGGTCCTGGAAAATCATCTGCAGCCTGGGCCGGATCGCTCGCAACGCGGATCCCCGGAGGGAACCCAGGGGCACTCCTTCCATGGTGAGGCTGCCCGAGTCGGGCTCGACGAGCCGGAGAAGGGTCCTGGCCATGGTTGATTTGCCGCTGCCCGATTCGCCGACCAGCCCCAGAATTTCGCCACGGTGCAATTCCAGTGACACGTCGTCCACTGCACGGATCCTGGCGGTGGGTCTCCGACCGAACGGCGCCTTGCGCTGCGCGTAGCTGACGCGGATGCCGTCGATCTTCAGCAGCGGTGCAGCGTCCGGACTTTCTGCGGGAGGCGGAGTCGGTTTGCCCCGGGTTGGGATCGATGCGAGCAACTGGCGCGTGTAGACGTGGGCGGGCCGGTAGAAGACATCCTCCGCGCTGCCGCGCTCGACGCAGACGCCCCTGCGCATGACCATCACTTCATCGGCGATCCCGGCAATCACGCCCAGATTGTGCGAAATGAAAATGGTCGCGATGCCGTGCCTGCCCTGCAGGTGGCGAATGAGGTCGAGGATCTGCGCCTGGATGGTCACGTCGAGCGCCGTCGTCGGCTCGTCGGCGATGAGGATGTCCGGCGCCGTGGATAACGCCATCGCGATCATGACGCGCTGTCGCATGCCGCCCGAAAACTCGTGCGGGTAACTGTGCAGGCGCTCGGCAGGGTGGGAGATACCCACCTCGTCGAGGCCGGCCATCGCGCGCTCCGTCGCCGCCTTCCTGGACAGTCCCCCATGCACGCGCAGCGGCTCGATCAGTTGAGTGCCGATGGTGAGATAGGGATTCAGCGAGCTCAGCGGATCCTGGAAGATCATCGAAATGCGGTTGCCGCGCACCGCCCGCAGGACGTCTTCCGGAGCGCGGAGCAGGTCGATCCCGTCAAACAGGGCTGAACCGTTTTCGATGCGCGCCGGCGGCGAGGGCAGCAGCCCAAGCAGACTGTGGGCGGTGACGGTCTTGCCCGAACCGGATTCCCCGACGATGCCGAGCGTCCGACCAGTCTCAAGGTCGAAACTGATGCGATCCACGGCCCGGGCGAGCCCAAGGCGCGTGTGGAAGCAGACGCTCAGGTCCTTCACGCTCAACAGGGCCATCGCTCAATCCTTTGAGGCGCGCGGGTCGAGGGCGTCCCGCAGGCCATCGCCGAGAAAATTCAGGGAAAACAGGGCCAGGGACAGTGTCGCGGCCGGGAAGAACAACAGCCATGGGTATTCCTCCATGGTCTCGACTCCGTAAGCGATCAGCACGCCCCACGAACTGGCGGGCGGCTGTACTCCCAGCCCCAGGAAGCTCAGGAAGGATTCGAGCAGGATCACGTTCGGGATGGTAAGGGTGGTGTAGACGATCACCGGGCCCAGCACGTTGGGGATCACGTGACGGCGAATAATCTGCCAGCGTGAAAGACCCATCGTGACGGCCGCCTCGATGTACTCCTGGTGGCGCACGCTCAGGACCTGCCCGCGAACGATGCGCGCCATCGTCAGCCATTCGACCGCGCCGATGGCAAAGAACAGGAGCAGGATATTCTGACCGAATACCACCATGAGCAGGATGATGAAGATGGTGAACGGCAACGCGTAGAGAATATCGACGATGCGCATCATGACGGCATCCGCGCCCCCTCCGATATAACCGGCGCAGGCGCCCCAAAGCACGCCGATGGTGAGGGCGACGGCCGTCGCCAGGAAGCCCACGGCCAGGGACACGCGGCTGCCATAAAGGATGCGCGTCAGCAGGTCGCGGCCGAAGATGTCGGTGCCGAGCCAGTGCGCCGGCGCCGGCGCCACCGGGCCGAGCTCGAGATCCTGGGCTTCGTAGGAATACGGCGCGATCCACGGCGTGAGCAGGGCGAGGACGACCATGAACGCCAGCACGATCAGGCCAATCATCGCCAGTCGATTGCGCGCCAGCCGCAACCCTGCGTCGCGCCACAACGACGGCGAATGCATCGCCTCCCGCCCGGGCATCGCCGCCACGCCGGCCGGTTGTTCAGGCACGGGCGCCGTCCTCCTGGCGAAGGCGCGGGTTCAGCCACACCGTGGCGATATCCGCGAGCAGGTTGAATACGAGGATGAGCGTCGAGAAGAAGATGGTCGTGCCGAGCACCAGCGTGTAATCCCGGTTGAACGCGGCCTGCACGTAGTAGCGGCCCAGGCCGGGGATCTGGAACAGGGTCTCGATGACGAACGAGCCTCCGAGCAGTCCGGCCAGGGCGGGACCCAGAAACGAAACGACCGGCTGCAAGCCGCCACGCAGGGCGTGTTTGTATATGACGGTTGTCTCCGGCAGACCCTTGGCGCGCGCGGTGCGGATGAAGTCCTGGGAGAGGATTTCAAGCATGCCGCCGCGGCACAGGCGCGCAACATAAGCCGCGTACGCCAGACCGAGCGTCATCGAGGGCAGGATCTTGTCGCCGGGGAGGTAGCCCCATCCGGAAACGGGCAGCCATTCAAGCCGGATCCCGAAGAACAGCACGAGCAGGGGTCCGAGCACGTAGGTCGGCAGACAGATCCCGACCATGGCAAGCGACATCGGCAGATAGTCGCGCATCGTATTGGGCCGAGTGGCGGCCAGTATTCCGGCGCCGATGCCCACCGCCAGCGCGACGAGCAGCGCGTAGAACCCCAGCTCAAATGTCACCGGCATGCCGGCGAGGATGATTTCGCTCACCGTTCGCCCGGGGTACTTGAATGACGGACCGAGGTCCCCGCGCGCCAGGTTGCGCAGGTAGTCCGAGTACTGGATCAGCAGCGGCTGGTCGAGTTTGTAGCGCTCGTTGAGTGCCTTGAGCACCTCGGGGGGCACGGCCCGCTCCTGGGAGAACGGTCCGCCCGGGGCGGCATGGACGAACAGGAACGCGACGGTGATGACGATCCACAGCACCGGGATCGCCTGAAGGACCCGCTTCAGAACGAATTCAAACATGCGTTTGCCGGGCTACTGTCAATGACGTTCGATCTTCCGTTCCGCTTCCCGCGGCGCTTCCAAATACAGGTACTTGAACGGGTGTTGATCGAGAACGTTGTGGTCCCAGCCCCGCAGGTCAGTGGAGATGAGCCGCATCTGCGTGTAGGTATAGAGGGGGATGATGGGCGCCTCCTCGACCAGGATCGCCTCGGCTGCCCGGAGGAGGGCGTAACGTTCCTCCCGATCGCCAGTCCGGGTCGCCTGCTTCAGCAATTCATCGTAGCGGGGATTGGACCAGCCGGTACGGTTGTTGCCGCTGCCGGCGATGAACATGTCGAGGAACGTGGTCGGGTCCAGGTAATCGCCGATCCATGAACCGCGTGACATCTGGTAATGGAGGTGGGTCTCCCGATCCATGAACACCTTCCAGTCCTGCGACAACAGCGTGATGTCGATGTTCAGCGACTTTTTCCACATCTGCTGTATGGCTGTCGCGACCTTGCGGTGGAGCTCGTCGGTGTTGTACATCAACTCCAGTCTCGGGAAGCCCCGGCCGCCGGGGTAGCCCGCTTCCGCAAGAAGTTCTTGGGCCTTCTGCGCGTCGTGCGGGAGTTTTGCGTACGACGTATAGCCGGCCGTATTGGGCGGTGTGAGCGTATAGGCCGGTTGCTGGCCGCCCTTGGCTATTTTTTCTACGAGCTGCCGCCGGTCGATGCTCATCGCCAGCGCGCGGCGCACGCGCACATCATCCAGCGGCTTGACGTTGCTATTCAGGCGGTAGAAGTAGGTGCCGAGATAAGGCGTGACGTGCAGCGAATCCGGATCATTCTCCCGGTAGACGGCGAGCTTGTCGGCCGGGACGCGGTCCGTGACGTGCAGTTGCTGCGCGCGGAACATGCGCTCCTCGGTACTCGCGTTGGGGATGGGGTAGAAGTAGATTTGCCATAGCTTGACCCGTGCCGCATCCCAGTACAGCGGGTTCTTTTCGACGATCACGACTCGGTTCAATATCCATTCCTTGAGCGTGAATGGTCCATTGCCGACGATGTTTTCCGGCCGCGTCCAGCGCATGTTGGGCTCGTCCACCGCGCCGAATTTTTCGATGGTTTTCTTCTGGACCGGGTAATAACTGTGGTGATCGAGGAGTTGCAGGAAGTAGGGGGTTGGAGTCTCCAGCTCAACCTGCAGGGTCCGGTCATCGAGCGCTTTCACGCCCACCTGGCCGAAATCCGGGTTCCGGCCCTCGAAGAACGTTTTCGCGCCGCGTATGCAGTTGAACATGTAGGCATACGGGTTGCCGAGTGTCGGGATCAGCGCGCGCTTCCATGTAAAGACGAAATCCCCGGCCGTGACCGGATCGCCGTCTGACCATCGGGCCTCGCGGCGCAGTCTGAAGGTATAGATTTTCTGGTCACCTGAAATCGTCCACGATTCCGCCACGCCGGGCCGGATCTCCAGCGTCGCCGGGTCCTTCGCGACGAGTCCTTCGAACAGGGCCTGAATGATGTGCCATTCCGGGATCCCGGTTACGATCGTCGGATCCAGTCCCTGCGGTTCGTCACCATTGCCGAAATGCAGGATTTGTTTCTGCCTGCCGACCTCCACATTCGATTCGGAGCGCATGGAACAGGCCGCTGCTCCGGCCAGGATGCTGCAGAGTAGAATCAGGAGTGTGCGGGCAGGCAATTTCAGCGTGGCCGGCGCGGGCAGAAGATGAATTGGGCAGTAATTCTCAATCGGCCGCCATTCTACATTGGCAAGCTGCGCATCCACACCCTATGCTAGGAATCAGCGGTTCCGTACGGGCCGCTACGCCGGAGGATTCATTTCATGACTGACGACCAGCCCGTATTCATTGTCGACGGCAGCCGCACTCCGTGCCTCAGGGCGCTCGGCGTTCCGGGCCCCTTCGCGGCGGCCGATCTTGCATTGGGCGCGGCCCGGCCGCTCATCGCGCGCCAGCCGTTCGCGCCCACGGAACTGAACGAAGTTATCCTCGGTTGCATCATGCCGTCACCGGATGAGGCCAACATTGCGCGCGTCGTGTCGTTGCGCCTGGGTTGCGGAGATCGCGTCCCGGCATGGACCGTGCAGCGGAACTGCGGCTCCGGCATGCAGGCGATAGACTGCGGCGCGCGCAACATCGCGGCGGGCCGGGCGGATCTGGTCCTGGCCGGAGGCACCGAGTCCATGAGCCACGCGCCGCTGCTGTTCAGCCCGCTCATGGCAACCTGGCTCGGAAACCTGAACGCCGCGCGCGACCTGCCGGGGCGCCTGCGGGTACTCGCCCGGTTCCGTCCGGCCCTGCTCAAGCCCGTCATCGCGCTGTTGCGCGGGCTGACCGATCCGGTGTGTGGATTGAATATGGGCCAGACCGCGGAGGTGGTTGCGCGCCGCTTCGACATTACGCGCGCGGCCATGGATGAGTTCGCCGTGCGCAGCCACCTGCGTCTGGCCAAGGCGCAGACACAAGGCCGTCTCCCGGAAATGGAGACGATCTATGACACCGACGGCAATGCCTACGCCAGCGACACCGGCGTGCGGCCCGACAGTTCAGTGGAGAAGCTGGCCAGGCTCAAGCCAGCCTTTGATCGCGAATTCGGGCGCGTGACCGCCGGCAACAGCTCGCAGATCACGGATGGCGCCGCCTGGGTCATCCTGGCAAGCGGGCGCGCCGTGAATAAGCACCGGTTGCCGGTGATGGCGCGGATTGTCGATTGCGAATGGGCGGGGCTGAAGCCGGAGCAGATGGGCCTCGGACCCGTTCACGCCATGACGCCGATCCTGCAACGGCGCGGGTTGAAGCCAGGCGACGTGGATTACTGGGAACTCAACGAGGCATTTGCGGCGCAGGTGCTGGGCTGCCTCGCGGCCTGGACGGACGTGAAGTATTGCAGCGAGGAACTGGGCCTGCCGTCGGTCATGGGTGAAATCGAACTGGAGCGCCTGAACGTGGACGGCGGGGCCATCGCCCTCGGCCATCCGGTCGGCACCAGCGGCGCCCGCATCGTGCTGCATCTCTGCCACGTCCTGGCGCGTAATAACGCGAAGCGCGGCATGGCCTCCCTGTGCATCGGTGGAGGGCAGGGTGGGGCGATGTTGATCGAGAGAGATTAGTGGCTGGCGACTGGTCGATTGGGGTTCTACCAGCCACTACCCACTAGCCACCCGCCAGCATTATCCAGTGACCAGTCACGATCTTCCGAGATGTGAGACTCAACCATGGCAAGTGAATTGCAATTGAAACACTGGTCCATCGAGACTGACACCAACCAAATCGCCTGGTGTCGCCTGGATGTGCAGGGCGAGTCCGCAAACGTTCTCTCACGGGAAGTGATGGCTGAGTTCGGGCAAGTGCTCGATAGCCTGGAGCAGCATCCGCCGCGCGGCGTTGCGATCCTTTCCGGCAAGGACAATGGCTTCATTGCCGGGGCGAACGTGAAGGAATTCTCGCGTGTGCAGGATCGCGCCGAGGCGGAACGCGTGATCCGCGAGGCGCACGCCCTGTTCAACCGCCTCGAGAAATTGCCGTGTCCGACCGTGAGCGCCATCAAGGGCTTCTGCCTCGGGGGCGGCCTGGAAATGGCGCTGGCCTGCCGCCTGCGCGTCGCCTGCAGCGAGTCGGGAACGCGTCTCGGTTTTCCGGAGGTGATGCTCGGGATCTTTCCGGGTTTTGGCGGTTCGATGCGCGCTGTGCGCCGCATCGGCCCGTTGCATGCGCTCGAGTTGATGCTCTCCGGCCGCACGGTGGATGCACGGGCGGCATCGCGCATGGGGCTGGTGGACCGGGCCGTGCCCGAACGCCAGTTGATCCCCGCGGCGCGCGCATTGCTGCTGCAACCGCCCGGCCCGGCGCAGCGCCGCATCCTGGATCGTCTGCTGGCATTGCGGCCATTGCGCGTCCTGCTTGCGACATTCCTGCGCCGGCAGTTACGCTCGCGCGCCCGCCGGGAGCATTATCCGGCGCCATACGTCATCGTCGAACACTGGGAGGAGAATGGCGGCAGCGATCCGGCCATGCTCGAAAGCGAGGCGCGACGGGTGCCGGAACTGCTGATGACGCCGGCGTCGCGCAACCTGGTGCGCGCCTACCTGCTGCAGGAGCGCTTGCGTTCGCTGGGCCGGGAATCGGAACCACGCGTGGAACGCGCGCACGTCGTCGGCGCGGGTGTCATGGGCGGCGATATCGCGGCCTGGTGCGTGGCGCAGGGTCTGACCGTGACTTTGCAGGATCGCGAGCCCCGCTTCATCGCGGTGGCGCTCAAGCGCGCGCGCGCCCTGTTCGCTAAACGCCTCAAGGATCGGCGCCTGGTGCAGAACGCCATGGACAGGCTGCTGCCGGACCTCGATGGGCGCGGCGTGCCGGCGGCAGATCTCGTCATTGAGGCGATTGTCGAGAAGGAGCAGGCCAAGATCGACCTGTTCAGGGCCGTGGAGCCGCGCCTGAAGAACACGGCGATGCTGGCCACCAACACTTCGAGCATTGCGCTGGAGACGCTGAACCGGGGTCTGGCGCAGCCGGGCCGGCTGGTGGGAATTCACTTTTTCAACCCCGTCGACCGGATGCAGCTGGTCGAGATCGTCCACGGCGAAGGTACCGCCCAGGAATGGACGCAGCGGGCCGCCGCGTTCTGCCGGCAGATCGGGCGGCTGCCGCTGCCGGTGAGGAGCGCCCCCGGATTCCTGGTCAATCGCGTGCTGACGCCCTATCTGCTGGAAGCCACCACCCTCCTCGAGGAAGGTGTCGCGGCGGAGGCCATCGACGAGGCGGCCATGGCATTTGGCATGCCGATGGGGCCGGTGGAGCTCGCGGACACCGTCGGACTCGACATCTGCCTGTCGGTCGCGCAGCACCTTTCCGCCAAGCTGCGGGCGCCGGTGCCGAAGCGCCTCGAAAAACTGGTGCAGGAGGGCAGGCTGGGGCGCAAGAGCGGCCGCGGATACTACGAGTTTCACAACGGCAAAGCGCGCAAGTCCAAGGTCGAGGCGGCGCCGCAGGTCCTGCAGGGGATCGAGGAGCGCCTCGTGATGCGACTGTTGAACGAATGCATCGCCTGCCTGCGCGAAGGGATCGTCGAGGATGCCGACCTGCTCGATGCCGGCATGATCTACGGTACGGGCTTTGCCCCGTTCCGCGGTGGACCCATGCAGTACGCGCGCAGTCTCGGCCGCGCGCGCATCGTCGAGCGGTTGAACGCGCTCCAGGCCCGTTGCGGTGATCGCTTCGCCGCCGACGCGGGTTGGGCGGTCTTCGCGAACTGATGAGCCCGGAATCCGCCACCGACCTCATCCTTCCCGAACAGGCTTCGACGCTCGCGGGCCTCTTTCGGGAGCGGGTGCGCCGCACGCCCGAGCACGTCGCCTACCGCTTTTTCGATGCCCTCAACGGGACCTGGGCCGATTACTCCTGGGCCGCGATGGCCCGCGAAGTGGATCGCTGGCAGGCGGCGCTCGCGGAGGAGGGCCTGAAACCCGGCGATCGCGTCGCGATCATGGCGCGCAATTCGCGCTTCTGGGTCATCTTCGATCAGGCGGCGCTCGGACTCGGGATCGTGGTCGTGCCAATTTACACCGAGGACCGCGCCGACAACGTCGCGTACATGGTGAACGACGCCGGTATCCGCATGCTGCTCATCGGCGGACCACCGCAATGGGAACGGCTGGCCGGCAAACTGAAGAATTGCCGGTCGCTGCGCCGGATCGTGAGTATCGCCGAGATCGAGGAATCCGGGGACAAGCGCCTCATGCACCTGCAGCACTGGCTCGGGCGAGGACAGGGCGAGCCGCGGCACGCGAAAGTCAAGCCGACGGATCTTGCCACCATCGTCTATACCTCTGGTACTACCGGTCGGCCCAAGGGCGTGATGCTCACGCACTGGAACATACTCAGCAACGCGTACAGCTGCCTGCAAATCGTGCCGGTCGCCACCAATCACGTATTCCTGTCGTTCCTTCCGCTATCGCACATGCTGGAGCGCACCGTCGGCTATTACCTGCCGATGATGGCCGGAGCAATTGTCGCCCACGCGCGCAGCATCCTCGAGCTCGCAAACGACCTGCGCCTGGTCCGCCCGGATGCCCTCATTTCCGTGCCGCGCATCTACGAGCGCGTCTATGCGCGGCTGCTGGAGCAGCTGGCCCGAAAGGGTCCGGTGGCGCGTTTCCTGTTCAACCTGGCCGTGGACGTAGGCTGGCACCGGCACGAAGTCCTGCAGGGACGCGAACGGCGCAAACCGTCGCTGCTGCTCTGGCCACTGCTCAAAAGGGCGGTCGCAGACAAGGTCACGGCACGCCTGGGCGGCAATCTCAAGGTCGCGATCAGCGGCGGCGCGGCGCTGGCGCCCGACATCGCTCGGGTATTCATCGGCCTCGGCGTGCCCGTGCTGCAGGGCTACGGCCTTACCGAGACCAGTCCGGTGGTGAGCGCGAACCGGCTCGAGAACAACGTCCCGTCGAGCATCGGTCCGCCGCTCCCCGGCGTCGAGGTGAAGGTCGGCGATCAGGACGAACTGCTGGTCCGGGGCGAGAGCGTCATGGCGGGATTTTGGAACAACCCCGAGGACACACGGCGCGTGCTGGACGCACAGGGCTGGCTGCATACGGGCGACCGTGCGCGCATCGAGGACGGCCGCATCTACCTGACCGGGCGGCTCAAGGAAATCATCGTGCTGGCCAACGGCGAAAAGGTGCCGCCGATGGACATGGAGATCGCGATTACCGCCGATGCCGTCTTCGACCAGGTGATCATCATCGGCGAGGGCAGGCCGTACCTCGCCGCGCTGGTCGTGCTGAACGAACCGCACTGGCAAGAGGTCGCGCGCGAGCACGATCTGTCCGGCATCGACGTGCATGACCGGCGTGTCGAGGAGATCCTGCTCGAGCGCATCGCGGCCTGCCTGCACGACTTCCCCGGCTATGCCCAGGTTATCCGCGTGACCTGCCTGCTTGAGCCCTGGTCGGTGGACAATGGCCTTCTGACGCCGACGCTGAAGGTGCGCCGCGCCGCCGTGCAGCAAAAGTGCGGGGCGGAAATCGAGCGGATGTACGAGAAGACGGGGGCCAGGCCCTGACCCAGGCCCCGCCACTGAACCTGCCGATCCCGAGATGGGCTCACCGTCCCGGTTCCCTTCGCTTCGGCCAAAGCACCGCTTCGGCCTCGCTCCGCATATCAAACACTTGCGTGTTTGATATGCGCTGCTTCCCGTCCGACCGCCACGGATGGCGGAAGTGCAGATTTCGCAGGAGCAGGAAATCTGCCCTGGGGCGCTGCAGGGTGACGCAAAACGGGGTTTTGCATCACCCTGTTAGAGCCAGGGGGTGAAGACCAGTCCGAAGGTATTGAGGAAATAGACGTGTTTGGCTTTTTCCGGGGTCATGTCTTCCCGGACGCCGGATTCACGAATCGTGGCGCACCCGTGCCGGCACCTGGCGAGGACGGTCTTTAGACGTTTCGATTTGGCGGGGCCGTCAGGCCGGCTCGCGCATCGTCACGAATTCTTCCGCGGCGGTCGGGTGAATACCGATGGTCGCGTCGAATTGCGCTTTGGTGGCACCGGCCTTCATCGCGATGGCGATGCCCTGGATGATCTCGCCGGCCTCGGCGCCGACCATGTGCGCGCCCACGACCCGGTCGGTCGCGCGATCCACGATCAGCTTCATCAGGGTCCGCTCGCCGCTGCCCGTCAGCGTGTGCCTGAGCGGGGTGAAGTTCGACTTGTAAACGGCGATGTCTCCGTATTGGTCCCGTGCCTCTTCCTCGGTCAATCCGACGCAGCTGAGGCTGGGCTGGCTGAAGATGCAGGTCGGGATATCGCGATAATCGACCGTTGACGGTTGTCCGCCGAACAGGGACTGGGCCAGCGCCGAGCCCTCGGCGGTGGCCACCGGCGTCAGATTGACGCGGTTGGTGACGTCGCCGATGGCGAAGATCGAAGGCACCGACGACTGGTACTGATCGTTGACGACGATGGCGCCCTCGTCATCCAGCCTGACGCCGGCTTTCTCGAGTCCGATCCCGGCCGTGTTCGGACGGCGGCCCGTGGCGTAGAGGATCAGATCCGCGTACCGGGCGTTACCGTCCGAAAGTGTCGCCGCCAGATCCGCGCCAGTCTTGTCGATGCGCGTGATGTTCTCGTTGAAGATCAGCTCCACTTCCTTCTTGCGCATCTCTTCCGCAAGGCATTCCCGCAAGTCCCGGTCGAATCCGCGCAGAAACAGCGGCCCACGATAGACCAGCGCGGTCTCGGCGCCGAGACCGTTGAATATCCCCGCGAACTCGACCGCGATATAGCTGCCGCCGACGACGATCACACGCTTCGGGAACTGTTTGAGAAAGAAGGCCTCGTTCGAGCTGATGGCGAATTCCCGCCCCGGGATATCGGGAATGCTCGGCCAGCCGCCGGTGGCGATGAGGATGCGATCTGCCGAGCGGCGCTTGCCATTGACCTCGACCGTGTGCGCATCGATCACGTTGGCCCGGCCGCGCACCAGTTCCGCGTCGGCTTTGCCGAGCATCCGCTCATACACGCCGTTGAGGCGCGCGATTTCGCGGTCCTTGTTATCGATCAATTGCGGCCAGTGAAACGCGGGGTCGGGGACGTCCCAACCGAAGGCGCGGGCGTCGGAGAAGTCCGATGAATAATGCGAAGCGTAAACCAGCAACTTTTTTGGAATGCAGCCCACGTTGACGCAGGTGCCGCCCAGGTAACGGTCCTCGGCTATTGCGACGCGGGCGCCGAAGCTGGCGGACATGCGTGCCGCGCGCACCCCGCCGGAGCCCGCGCCGATCACATACAGGTCGTAGTCGAATGCCATGCGAAGAATGCCTCGCGGAAGTGCAGGGATGGAAGGACAGGCGCGGTTTCCATCTTAGCGCGACTGAGCGTAAATGAAAGCGGCGCCACCGCCGCGGGTTTGCAGTGCGCGAGAGAAATGGTTCGCGGCGGGGCGCTTGTCCCGCGCTTCAGGCAGAGTGGCCGGTCAGGCGAAGTTGCAGAGCAGGCCGCCGACGCTGCGCGTTCTGCCGGTGGACGGCAGGCGTCGCAACCAGTTGACGATGCCGATGCGCGGCCATGGTTGCTCCCGGTCGCGTTCGTAGTCCTGCGCCCAGCGGTTGGCAAACCGGAGTTCGGCAAGCGCGACATTGCGGTGAACGCAATGATCGACTTGTCCGAATTCCGGCACGAACATCCAGCGACGGCCGCGGATCCGGCATCCGTATCCCAGGTTTCCCCGGTAGCAGCAGGCATACACGTTCATGGTTCGTCTCCCGTGTTCTCGCTCTGTCACGGGGAGAGGAGCAATTCCCATGCCGACCCCCCTAACCCTGGATTCGGCTAAGGTAGAGTGTGAAGGTCATGTTTATAAATATTGCATATTCAAATAGTTACATTCATATCCAGATTGATCGTTTAGCTTGCTCGAACGGGTTCGAAGGCCAGTGCAGGCCTGGGAATTGTCGCCATCTGGCTACACCCTTTGGCTTTGCAACACCGGGCGTTAAGATGCGGCTGCCTGCTCGCGAACCCACCCAGAACCCGGATCCCTGTGAAATCGCGCCTGTTGACGGTGCCCCTGATGCTGCTTGCCGCGTGCGCGGCGCACGCCGCGGATTACTCCACGCCCATGGGCCGCGTGCGCGATTCCATCGACCGCGTCGTCGCCATCGTGCAGGACGAATCCATCAGCCGCGATGCCCGCTGGCAGAGGATTTCGGTCATCATCGACGAGGGATTCGACTTCCGCAGCATGTCGCAGAGTGTCCTGGCGACGGAGTGGAAGCGCGCGACGCCGGAGGAGCGCGAGCAGTTTATCCGTTTCTTCTCGCAGTACATCGCGGAGACCTACCGCTCGAAGATCGAGGCGTACACGGGTCAGCAGATTGTCTACAAGAGCGAGGTGATTGACGGCGACCGTGCCGTGGTGGCTACCGAGATCGTCACGGATTCCACCGTGATCCCCGTGAACTACAAGCTGAAGAACAACGACGGCCAGTGGTATGCCTACGACGTCGTGGTGGAGGGCGTCAGCCTGGTTGCCAATTACCGCAGCACCTTTGCCGCGATCGCGAACAACGAGGGCATGGACGGCCTGCTCGCGGACATCCAGCGGCGCATCGAGAAATACAAGCAGGAACATCCCGCCGATGCAGGACCGGCGCCGGCGGGCGGAACGGTGCAGGGTAATTAGACAAAAGGGACTCGGGACTCGTTCCTCGGGAAACATTCCCGAGCCCCGAGTGCCGGTTAATTCTTTCCGCCCTCGAAGATGTACTTGCTGATCAGCTCCTCGAGATTGATCGAGGGCTCGGTTTCGCGGATGGCCATGCCGTCGGCAAGATTTTCCTCGGCGCCGCCCGGAGTAATCTTCACGAACTTGTCGCCGATGATGCCGGCGGTGCGGATGGACGCCACGGCATCTTTGGAAATGGGGACATTTTCGTCGACGGCCAGGGTCACTTCGGCCGCATACTTTTCCGGATCGAACCGGATCCGGACTACGCTGCCGACGCGCACCCCGCCCGCCTCCACGTAAGCTCCCTCCCGCAGTCCGGAAGCCGAGGTGAAGCGCGCGGTCACCTGGTATTGCTTGCGCGGATACACGTTCAGATCGCCGGGGCGGACCGCCAGATACGCCACGCAGAACAGGCCGATGATCATGAACAGGCCAACGGCCATTGCAGTCTTTGATCGTGTGTCTTCCATAATTTCCCTCAGAGGATGATGGCACTGACGAGGTAGTCGCTGCACAACACCGCGATCGAAGACAGCACCACCGCCTCGGTGGTGACGCGGCTGACGCCTTCGCTGCCCGCCGCACCGGCCGGATCGAGATGCAGGTAGTATCCCTTGCAGGCCGCGATCCAGATGAACAGCACCGCAAAGACCAGCGCTTTCGCGCCGCCCATGACGAGATCACCTCTGTTGACGGCGTCATACATGCCGCCCAGGTAGGAACCCGGGCTGACGCCGAACAGGATGACGCCGACCAGGTAGCCGCCCCAGATCCCCACCGTGATGAAGATGCAGGTGAGCAGCGGTACCGAGATCAGGGCCGCCGCGAAGCGCGGGGCAATCAGGTATCGGAGCGGGTCGACGGCCATGCATTCCAGGGAGTCAATCTGCTGTTCGTTGCGCATGATGCTGATCTCGGCACAGATTGCGGAGCCGGCGCGGCCGATGACGACGAGGGCCGTCAGCACCGGCCCGAGTTCCCGGAGCAGGCTGAGGCCGACCGCGGCGCCCAGCAGGCCGACCGAGCCGAAACGCACCAGCGTGTCGTAGAACTGCAGGGCCACGACCATGCCCACGAACGTTCCGGCGACGACAATCACCAGCAACGATCGGGCGCCGATAAATTGGATCTGCCTGGCAATGGGATGGAGCCGGTAAGGCGGCGTCGCGAGGCGCCAGAGTCCCTCGGCAAGGAACACCCCCGATCGGCCGAGCCGTTCCAGAAAGTCCGCGAGCCAGCCGAAGCTCATGGCACGGGCCACGGCCTTCATGTTTTCGGCACCGTGCTGGTCAGCCGGTTGAAATAATCGTCGGGATTGAAGTCATCGTCGGCCGGCTTGCGATCGAGCATGTTGACGATGCGCCGGTCCGTGCTCGCGCGCACCTCCTCGCGCGTGCCGACCATGAGCTGCCGGCCGCGGTCGAGCACCATGATGCGATCGGCGACGCTGAAGGCGCTGTGCAGCTCATGGGTGATGATGATGATGGTCATGTTCATGGCATCGCGCAGCTTCAGGATTAGCCGGTCGAGCTCGGCGGACGTGACCGGATCAAGGCCCGCGGAAGGCTCGTCGAAGAACAGCAGTTGCGGATCCATGATGACGGCCCGCGCCAGCCCCGCGCGCTTGAGCATGCCGCCGGACAGTTGCGCCGGCATGAATTTCTCGAATTCGGCGAGCCGCATGAACTCGAGCTTCATGCGCGTCATGATGCGGATGGTGTTCTCATCGAGCTTCGTGTGCTCGCGCAGGGGAAGCTCGACGTTCTGGCGCACGCTGAGCGAGCTGAACAGCGCGCCGTTCTGGAACGCGACGCCAATCTTCTTGCGTAATTCGAACAACTCCGGACGCGTCACCTCCGTGAGGTCGCGCCCGAGCAGTTCGACCTGGCCGGAGGTGGGTGGCTTCAGCCCAAGGAGGTGGCGGAACAGGGTTGTCTTGCCGGAACCGCTGTGGCCCATGACGGCCACGATTTCCCGCCTTTGCACGGTCAGGTTGATGTCGAACAGCACCTGCCGGTCGGCGTAGTGGCTGTTGAGATCGCGGACGGCGATGGCCGCCTGATGGGGTTCGGTTTCCGGCATGTCGAATGCGCAGGGGGACAGGCCCCAAATTACAGGGGCCGGCCGGTCAAGGCAAACGGCCGGTCAGTGCGCGGCCTGGATTTCGGCTTTCAGACTTGCCGCAAGGTACTGGGCCTCCGCGACTTCGTTTTCGCTCAATTCCTGCATCAAGGTGTCGCGGCGGCGGATGTCCATGACGTTGCCCACATCCGCCAGGACGCTGTACCAGGCCAGCGCCAGGGTCTTGTTCTGTTCCACTCCCTCGCCGGTCATGTACATGCCGCCCAGGTTGCGCTGCGCGATGGCATAACCCTGTGCCGCCGCTTTCTGGTACCACTCCACGGCCTTCGCCGGGTCCCTGGCCGTTCCCTCGCCGTACGCGTAGGCGGCGCCCACTTTGTACTGCGCTCCCGCGTGGCCCATCTCTGCGGCCGCCAGGTACCACTGCAAGGCCATGGCCGGATCCTTTTCCACGCCTTCGCCCACGCTATAGGCCACACCTTTCTCATAGGCGCTTTCGGCGGTATCGCCTGTCGTGCCCTCCTCGATCGCTGCAACGCTGGATTCCCCGGGCGATGCCGCGGCCCTCTCCGCTTCGGCCTCCGCGACTGCGGCTTGATCAGGCTGTGCATCACTCTCTTCCTCGTCGTCGCCGAACAGCCTGCCGAAGAATCTGCCGACGCGGCTCTTGCCTTCTTCTGGTTCGGCATCGGGCAGTTCCGCCTGCGCGGATTCCGATGCAGGCGATTCTGCTGCGGCCTCCTGTTCCACTGACTCCGTCGGCGCGGGTTCAGCCTGCGGTTCCGCAGCACTTTCGGGCGCCGCTTCCGGGGCCACTGAACTTTCCTGCGGAGGCTCGGCGTCCCGGTTGAACAAGCGTCTGAAAAATCCCGGCTTATCACCTTCATCCGCGCGATCACCCGTTTCCGGTTCCGCACTCTGCGCCGGTGTCTCCGCGGCGGCCGTATCGTCAACGGGTTCCGCCTCCGGCGCTTCGCCCGCGTCATCGCTGATCCGGTCGAGATTGGACAGGTTGTGCTTCGCGGCTTCATGCCCCTGCGCCGCGGCCTGCTGGTACCACTGGCGCGCCTTGCCGTAATCCTGCTCCAGACCCTCGCCCATCAGGTACATGTTGGCGAGGCTGTATTCCGCATCGGCATTGCCCTGTTCGGCCGATCTCCTGTACCACTGCGCCGCCGCGCTCAGATCGCGTTCAACGCCCAGTCCCTGGTGGTAGAGCGTGCCGACCCGGAATTGCGCGACGGGATCGCCCTGCGCCGCGAATGACCGCAGGACGGGAAAGGCGTCCGCGTACTTGCCGGCCTGCACCGCCCGGAGCGCCGCATCCAGTTCGCCCGCATCGGCGCGAAATTCCCCGGCCCCGGCTTCCGGGGAAACCATCGCAACGGTTTCCTCCGCCGGGATTTCTTCCGGGACGGCAGGCGTATCCGCCTTTTCCTGGCGGCTGAACAGCCGCTTGAAGAATCCCTGCTTCTCGCCTTCCTCCACGGTTTCTTCGTCGTCCAGGGCCTCCGGTTCGGGCGCCGCCTCGACGGACTGTTCCTCGGCTGTCGAGTCGAGGACATTTTGATCGGCACGCGCGCCCGCTTCGCCGAGATCCACGGCCAGGGCGTCTGTCGATGGAGGTGTCGTCGCGGAGGCCGCGGTGTTTTCCTCCGGAGACTCCAGAGGCGTCGCTTCCGGGGTGCCATTGCTGATATCCGCCGCATGCGTCACGGCGGTACCGGATTCAGCGCCCTCCGCGCGGGCCGCGGCCTCGGGCTGGCTCGTCTCGGTTGCGGCCGTCGTTTCGCTCTCCTGTTTCTTGCCGAACAGGCGCCTGAAGTATCCGCGCTCCGGCTCCTCTGCGGCAGTTTCGGCGGCGGTATCTGCGCTGGTGGTTTCCTCAGGCGCGTCCGCTGCAACCGTGGTCTCCGCTTCCTCCGCGGCCGCAGTCCCGGTGGTCTCGGTCTCGGCCATCGCGGTTTCCAGTTCCGCTTCCTGGGGCGCCGCCGCCGCAACTTCCGCGGCCGGCTCGGTCTCGTCCCGCTTGCGCGAGAAGAGACGCTTGAAGAATCCCGGCTTCGACTCTTCCGCCGCTTGCCCCGGTTCCGTGGCAGGCGCGGCTTCCTCGACGCCCCCGGTGGGTGCTGAGCTGTCGGCCAGCAGCGTTTCGTCGGGTGGCGCCTCCGTATCCGGCAGCGATGGCTCGAGCGATTCCATTGCCAGGAGTTCCGATTCGGCTTCGGTTTTCTGCGCGGGTTCAGTCGGGGTGGTTGCAGCAGACTCGGGTTCCACAGCCGCGGCTTCGGGCTCGACTGTTTCTGCGGTTGCCGTTTCGGCCGCGGCGGGTTCAGCCGCCGCCGTGGATTCCGGCGGCGCGGCACCGGGCCGGAACAGCCGACCGAGAAAACCGAGTACGCCGCCGGACTTTCTCTCCGCGGCGGCGTCTTCAGGTATCGCAGCCGTTTCGCTTGTGGATTCGGTGTCCGCAGTGGTCGCCTCGGACTCTGGAGCCGACGCCGGCTCAGCCGTCGCCGTCTGCGTTTCGGGCGGTGTCTCCCCCGAATCCAGGCTCAGTAAATCGGATTTGTCCACGCTGAACAAAGCGTCGCGTCCGCCAGTCTCCGCGGATGCCTGCGCCTGCGGCGCGGGTTTGGGTTCCGCGGCGGCGGGTGCGGGCGCAGGGCGGCTGGCCGGAGCGGACTGCGAAACCGCCGGTGAGGGCGCGACTGCGGGCGCGGGGCGAGGTCGGCTCTGGGCGGCGATGGCCCGCTCGAGGCTCGCCAGTTCGCTTTGGGCCGCCGCGTAACCGCGATCCGCCGCCATCCGGAACCAGCGCAAGGCCTGGTTGTAATCCCTTTCCACGCCCATCCCGGACCGGTACAGGGAACCCAGGTTGTACTGCGCGACGGCATCTCCACGATCCGCCGCCATCCGGTACCACTTGACTGCTTCTTTGTAGTCCTGCGGCACGCCATCGCCGGTGTGGTACTTGCTGCCGAGATGAACCTGCGCGCGCACGTAACCCTGGTCCGCGGCTTTCCTGAACCACTGGGTAGCCTCCGCCGCATCCTGCGCCACGCCTTCCCCATAGGAGTAGGAGAGTCCGAGGCTGTACTGTGCCTCCACGTGTCCCTGTTCCGCGGCGCGCCGGTACCAAAGCGCCGCCTGCGAGTAGTCCTGCGTCACGCCCTCGCCGAAGGCGTAGGCCACCGCGAGGTTGTACTGGGCACCGCGATCGCCCTGCGCGGCCGCCTTCTGGTACCACTTGACCGCTTCGGCATAATCCAGCGCAACGCCTTCGCCGGTGTAATAGATGTACCCGAGTTGCGCCTGCGCCTTCGCATCGCCCTGATCAGCCAGGCTCCGGAATTCCTCAATCGCGGCCTTCGTGTCGCCGCGGTTGAGTGCCTCCTGCGCGGAATAGATGTCAGCCTGCACGGCTGCGCTCGAGACCAGCAGCAGGGCCATCAGGACGGATTGGCGGTCGTTCAAATCGGGCACCTCGCTATCGGGCGACGACACTGTACCGCGGTGCGTCAGGATCAGCTAATCCACTAATTATAGTGAATTTTTGACTCAAAAACACCATATGTCGTAGGTTCAATAGGGTTGAACTTCGGTTCCTCACGCGAACGACACGCGAGTCAGGGATTCAGGCAAGCAGGCCGCCTATCAATGCGCCGAGCAGCATGGCGGGGATATAGATCATGTAAAGCAGCAGCCCGCCTCCGGCGAGCAGCGCCCCCACGATCGGCAGCCCCGACAACACGGTTCCCCCCGCAAACAACGTCGCGGCGAGCAGCAGGCCGGGCAACAGCGCGGCCAGCAGTCCCGGACCGACGCCGCCGGCCAGTTTGCCGCCGACGATGCCGGCCAGCAGCGGGCCCAATCCCGGCAACCAGATCAGCAGCAGCGACAGGATCAACATCCAGACCATGCCGAGAATAACGCTGCCTTCCTGATCAGCCATGCGACCCCCCGCCGGTTCCGAGCCAGGCCAGTGCCGGCCTTCGCGGATTATCGCCGCACGGAATCCGGCGTACAAACGCCGCGGTCATGCTTTCGTCCGCGCTGGTCATGCGTGATAGATTGTAAGTCGTGAATGACGCCGTCGAAATAGTCGAAGTCGGACCGCGCGACGGACTGCAGAGCCAGCCGAAGCTGCTCGAAACCGCGACCAAGCTGGAATTCATCGCGCGTCTGGTTGGCGCGGGCATCCGGCGCATGGAAGTCGTGAGCTTCGTCAGCCCGAAACGGGTACCGCAAATGGCGGACGCCGAGGCGGTCGTGCAGGGCCTGCCGCGCCGCGGTGACGTCACCTTCATCGGCCTGGTCCTGAACCGCAAGGGGCTCGAACGAGCGCAGAAGTGCGGGATGAAGGAAGTGAATTGCGTCGTCTCGGCCTCGGATGAATTCGGGTTGCGCAACCAGGGCGCGGATATCGCGCGGACGCTGGAAGCGGCGCGCGGGATCGCGGCCGGGGCGCGCGCCGCCCATATCGCCTCGGGCGTGACGATCAGCGCCGCCTTCGGCTGCCCGTTCGAAGGCGAGATCCCGGTGGCGCGCGTCGTGGACCTCGCGGGCAGTCTCGCGGAAACGGGATTTGGCGAGATCGCGCTGGCGGATACCATTGGCGCGGCCGGACCCTCGGACGTGGCGGCGATGTTCCGCGCGGTGCGCGCCGTGACCGGGAATATCCGGTTGCGCGGCCATTTCCACAATACCCGCAATACCGGGGTGGCCAATGCCTACGCCGCGATCCAGGAGGGCGTGCGCGTGCTCGATGCGAGTTGCGGCGGCGTCGGCGGCTGTCCGTTTGCGCCGGCAGCCACGGGCAACGTCGCCACCGAGGATATTCTTTACATGGTGAACCGGATGGGGATGGAGACCGGGATTGACATCAGCGCGGTGATGGCGACCGCGCGCTGGCTCGGCGAGAAACTGGAAACGGCGATGCCATCGATGGTGACCCGCGCGGGACTGTTTCCACCGCAGGGACCCGGTTACCATGCCGCCGGACAACGAAGCTGACGACATGGCGAAGACGCTCTACGACAAGCTTTGGGATGCGCACGTCGTGCGCGACAACGGCGACGGCACGCACCATATATATATAGACAAGCACTTGTGCCACGAAGTGACCACGCCGCAGGCGTTCGAAGGCCTGCGACTGGCGGGGCGCAAGCTGTGGCGGCGCGCGGCGAACCTGGCCGTGCCGGATCACAACGTGCCGACCGTCCACCGCGAACGCATCAACGATCCGATCTCGCGCCTCCAGCTTGATACGCTGGAGGCCAACGTGCGCGCCTGGGACGTGCCTTACATCGATCTGTTCGACGAGCGTCAGGGCATCGTGCACATCATCGGCCCGGAGCAGGGCGCGTCCCTGCCGGGCATGACCATCGTCTGCGGCGATTCGCACACGACCACGAACGGCGCGCTCGGCGCGTGGGCATTCGGGATTGGCACTTCCGATGTCGAACACGTGCTGGCGACCCAGACGCTGCCGTTGCGGAAGTCCGGCAATATGCGCGTTATCGTGGACGGCCGGCTGGGGCCGGGGATGACCGCCAAGGACATCGTGCTGCACGTGATAGGCAGGATAGGCACCGCCGGCGGCACTGGGCACGTCATTGAATTCGCCGGATCGGCGATCACGGACCTCAGCATGGAAGGGCGGATGACCGTGTGCAACATGGCGATCGAGGCCGGCGCGCGCGCCGGGTTGATTGCCGTGGACGACAAGACCATTGACTACGTACGAGGGCGGCCATTCGCGCCCACCGGGCCTTTGTGGGACAAGGCGGTGGCGGCTTGGCGCGATTTGCACAGCGACACCGTTGCACGATTCGATCGGGAAGTGCGCATCGATGCCGGCGACATCGAACCCAATGTGACCTGGGGCACTTCGCCGGAGATGGTGGTCAGCGTGGACGGGCGCGTCCCGGATCCGGACAAGGAACCGGATGCCGTCAGGCGCGAGGGCATGCGCAATGCACTGCGCTACATGGATCTCAAGCCCGGCACGCCCATGACCGCCATCAGGATCGACAAGGTATTCATCGGTTCTTGCACCAATGCACGGATCGAGGACCTGCGCGCCGCCGCCGGCGTTATCAAGGGGCGCAAGCGCGCGGCGAACGTCATACAGGCGCTCATCGTCCCCGGCTCCGGCCTGGTCAAGCGCCAGGCGGAGAAGGAGGGGCTGGATCGCATTTTCGTGGACGCCGGTTTCGAGTGGCGCGAGGCGGGCTGTTCCATGTGCCTGGGGATGAACGAGGACCACCTCAACCCGGGCGAACGCTGCGCGTCCACGTCGAACCGGAATTTCGAGGGCCGGCAGGGCGCGGGCGGCCGCACGCACCTGGTCAGCCCGCCCATGGCCGCCGCTGCGGCGATCGCCGGCCACTTCGTCGACGTCCGCAATTTCTAATCCCGAATCCCTAGCCCCGAATCCCGAGAAATGAAGCCGTTCACTACACTCGATGCCCTCGTCGCGCCGCTCGACCGCGCCAACGTCGATACGGACTCCATTATCCCCAAGCAGTTCCTGAAATCCATTCACCGCACGGGGTTCGGGCGCTACCTGTTCGATTCCTGGCGGTACGCCGATGGCGGCGGCGAGGCGGAACAGGATTGCGCCGGCAGGCCGTTGCGCGAGGATTTCGTGCTGAACCAGCCGCGCTACCGGGGCGCGGGCATCCTGCTCGCGCGCGAGAATTTCGGCTGCGGTTCATCGCGCGAACACGCGGTATGGGCGCTGCAGGATTTCGGCTTCCGCTGCGTCATCGCGCCCAGTTTCGCCGACATCTTCCATGCCAATTGCGGCAAGAACGGCGTGCTCGCCGTGCGGCTCGACGGCGCAATCGTCGATCGCCTGTTCCGCGAAGTGGCGGGCAGGGAGGGCTATCGCCTGCAGGTCGATCTCGAAACCCTGACGCTGACCACGCCGGACGGCCGCGTCATCGCCTTCGACATCGAAGACGGGTTGCGGCAGCGGTTGTTGCACGGACTGGACGATATCGGCGTCACCCTGGGCCACGCGGATGACATCCGCGCCTATGAACGTCGCCGGGCCATGGAAACCCCGTGGCTCTTTCCAGACAGAGAACAAGTGATAAGTCGCAAGTGACCGGCAGAGGAATCGGTTAGACTTTTGCGCGCGTCCCGATTCCCACACCCATGACCTCCAGGCAGACTCACGTCGACCCCGCCGCGCTCGCTGAATCCGTCGAGGCGATCGCGGCACCCACTCACAAGCTGATGGAGGATTTCTTCGGCGCGCCGGCGCATGCCGCTGCCCGGCATCTCGACCCGCTGGGCGTGGGAAAGGCCTTTCTCGATCTCACGGCCGCGCTCATGGCGCGCCCGGAGAAGCTGCTGCACGCGCAGCTCGACGCCTGGAACGCCTACATGAACCTCTGGACCGGCATGGCCAGCCGGTGGCTGGGCAAGCCGGCCCCCGCGGTCGCGGCCCCGGCGCCGTCCGACCGCCGTTTCCGACACGAAGCCTGGGAGACGAACCCGTTCTTCGATTTCATCAAGCAGTCTTACCTGATTGCCTCCGGCGCGATCCAGAACGTGGTCGCGGGCGCAGATGGCATGGACGAAAAGACGGCGCAGAAAGCGCGCTTCTATTCAAAACAATTTGTTGACGCCTTGTCGCCCACGAATTTCGCCCTGACCAACCCGGAAGTGCTGGAGGCCACCGTGGCGAGCCATGGCGCGAACCTGCTCAAGGGGCTGCGGAATTTCACCAAGGACTTCGACGCGGAGAAGGGACGGCTGCGCATCCGCATGACCGACGCCAGCGCTTTCGAGCTGGGCAGGAACATCGCGCTCAGCCCCGGCAAGGTCGTGTTCCAGAACGAACTTATGCAGTTGCTGCAGTACGAGCCGGCCACCACGCAGGTGTTCCGCGCGCCGCTGCTGATCATCCCGCCGTGGATCAACAAGTTCTACATCCTGGACCTGCAGCCGAAGAATTCCCTCATCCGCTGGCTGGTCGGGCAGGGCCATACGGTATTCGTCATCTCCTGGGTCAACCCGGACGAATCGCTCGCGGAAAAGGATTTCGAGGACTATCTGTTCGAAGGGCCCATCGCGGCGGTGGACGCCATCGAGCGGGGCACGGGCGAGCGCGAGGTCAACGTCATCGGCTACTGCATCGGCGGCACGCTGCTTGCCGCGACGCTCGCCTGGCTCGAGGCGAAGCAGCAGCGACGCTTTGCCTCCGCAACCTTCCTGGCGACACTGCTCGATTTTTCCCAGCCCGGCGACCTCGGCGTTTTCATAGACGAGCAGCACCTGCGCCACCTGGAACGCGTCATGGAGGAGCGCGGCTATCACGAAGGCAGCGAGATGGCGACGACCTTCAACATGCTGCGCTCGAACGATTTGATCTGGTCGTTCTTCGTCAACCACTACCTGCTGGGCAAGGAGCCCGTGCCCTTCGATCTGCTGTTCTGGAACTCGGACTCCACGCGCCTGCCGGCGAAGATGCACAGTACCTATCTGCGCGCGATGTACCTGGAGAACCGCCTGAAGGATCCGGGCGGCATGAGCATCGGCGGCGTGTCGATCGATCTCAGGTCGATTTCCACCCCGGCCTATTTCCTTTCCACGGAAGACGATCACATCGCGCCGTGGCGCGGGACCTATCTCGGCGCGCAGTTGCTGCGCGGCCCGGTGCGATTCGTGCTGGGCAAGTCCGGCCACATCGCCGGCGTCGTCAATCCCCCGGATAGTCACAAGTACGGTTACCACGCGGGTCCGGCCCCGGCCGTGACCGCGGAGAAATGGCTGGTGCAGGCCCGCTACCACGAGGGCTCCTGGTGGCCGGACTGGGAGCAATGGGTGGAAGCGTACGCGGGCGGGAAAGTCGCGGCGCGGGAACCGGGCGGCGGCGCGTTGACGCCTATCGAGGATGCCCCGGGTTCATACGTCAAGGTCCGCACCTAGCGCATTTTCGTCATTCCGGAACGGCCGAGCCTGGGACATCGCTTGTTCGTCATTCCGGAACGGCCGAGCCTGGGACATCGCTTGTTCGTCATTCCGGAAGCCGCGAAGCGGCTATACGGAATCCAGCCCTGACGTTGCTTCAACCACGACGAGCTCAGCTTTTCCCGTCGTACCTGGATTCCGGACGCTCACTTCGTTCGGTCCGGAATGACGCCCTTTATCGCCGTCATTCCGGAACGGCCGAGCCTGGGACATCGCTTGTTCGTCATTCCGGAAGCCGCGAAGCGGCTCTCCGGAATCCAGCCCTGACGTTGCTTCAACCACGACGAGCTCAGCTTTTCCCGTCGTACCTGGATTCCGGACGCTCACTGCGTTCGGTCCGGAATGACGCCCTTTATCGCCGTCATTCCGGAACGGCCGGGCCTGGGACATCGCTTGTTCGTCATTCCGGAAGCCGCGAAGCGGCTCTCCGGAATCCAGCCCTCGTGCCGCATGAACCGCGATGCGGCGGGCTTTATGCGTTGACCTTCAGGCAATCGGCGCGACGCCTTACTCCCTGACCTCACTCATCAACGCCAACTGGTTTCCATCCGGGTCCTTGAAGAACGCCATCCACAGTTCGTGGTCGGGCATCTTCGCGATCAGGTGCGGCCTCCCGTCGAACTTGACCCCGCGCGTCGACAGCGTCTCAAACGCCGCCGTGATATCCGCAACCTTGTAATAGATAACCGAGTTGCATCTCCCGCCCTGCTGCTTCAGCGGCACATCCAGCATCAAGCGGATCCCGGCGCAGTCAAAGAAGGCCAGCCCCGGCGGCGCCTGGAATAGAAACCGCATGCCGAGCGTATCGCGGTAAAAGGCGACCGCCTGCTCGATATCGCCGACCGGGATCGCAATTTGCCCGATCTGGCCTAGTCCGAACGTCGAATCAATCACGGCTAATCCTCATCCCAGCTATTTGCCGACTCCGCAAATCCCTCCCGCTGCGGTCTGACCACGCAGAAGCGCTGCCCGGTCGGCGCTTCCATCACCCACCAGGTCCGGACCTGCTGCACGCGCTTGGCGCCGAGCTTCTCCAGGCGGCGCACTTCGGCCTCGACGTTGTCGCTCTCGATGTCGATGTGCACGCGGCTCGGATGGCTGACCTTCTGCACCTCGATATGCAGATCGCCCGGCGGCGTATCGAGCAGGGCGTAACCCGCGTCCGCCTGTTCCCGGGACGGTCGCCTTGCATAACCGAGGGCTGCGCACCAGAACGCCGCGGCGCGATCCAGGTCGTCGGTGTTGCAGTCGATGATGAATCCAGCCAGCCTGCTGCGGTGCATGTTCAGACCCTCACTCATTCAGGTGTTTGTCGGATGCCGCTGCCTTGACGGGCTGCTTCGGCGCCGCCGTTCGCCACGCGATCGTGATCATAGGGCGCGCACAAACGCGCTGACCAGCGGTGGGGTCTGCCCCCGCAGGGCCGCGCGTTCCGGTTGAAACAGTGTCGCGATGAAGAATGGGTGGCCGTCCAGTTCGACGGCGCGCACCTCACCCTGATCGTCCAGCGCCGAAACCCGCAAGGGACCCTGAATCAGCCGCTCTGCGTGAACGGGATTCAGTCCATAGCGGCAGTGATATCCCTCGGTCGCGGATGCGGCGCCATAGATCCGCCCGAGCCGCGTGCCTGGCACAAAGCGCAGGTGATCCGTGACTTCGACAAGCGAACATTCAAGCGCCGAGATCACCGGATCGCGCGCATCCGGATCCGTCTCTGCGTGCGCCGGACGGTCGAGTTGCCAGACAGACTCCGCGAATTCCAGCAGCGCATACTGAAACCCGCCGCAGGTTCCGAGATAGGGAATCCCGTTCTCGCGTGCGAGGCGAATCGCCGCCATTGCTCCAGACGTGTTCGCGTAAGGGCTGTTCGGCACGCACCAGACCCCGGCGCAGTCCCGAAGCGTTGCTTTTACATCCGGCCCAATCGTTTTCGTTTCGACCCAGTCCCAGGCGACATCCACGCCGGTGTCCCGTGCCGCCGCGGCCAGGGCGAGCGGAATGGCCTGGTGCGCAGTCACGTCCGGGTTGTAATCGCCGATCAGTGCGATGCGCTTCACGTGGGAATCTGACGTGCCTGCTAACTGCGATAAACGTCACGTCGGTGACCGACCTTGACGATCAGGATGGTGAGCTTCATGTCTTCAATCTCGTAAACGATGCGGTAAACGCCCTGACGGACGCGATATCGTTCCTGCCCCGAGAGCTTCTCACAGCCTGCTGGCCTGGGATCGTCCGCCAGGGAGCGGATGCGCCGCAGGATGCGTTTCACATCCTGCGTTGGAAATGCGCGCAGGTCCTTGGCTACGGATTTCTTGAATGCAAGCTCATAGCTTGCCATGAGCCTTCAGGTCCTTGAGCAGTGCCTCGTAGGACATCGTCGGTTCGGCGACGCGATCCTCGAATGCGGCCAGGTCTTCCTGGTCCTCGCGCAAAGCCGACCGCACGGCGTCGTTGACGATATCCGAGACCGAACGGTGCGTATGCACGGCCTTCAGTTTTACGGCCTTGTGCAAGTCCGGTTCGAAATAGATGGTGGCCCGCTTCGAAGCTTCGTTCATGGTGGCGTCATCTCCTGCAGGCAAAGCATAACCACTTAACGCTTTAGCGTCAAAGCGTCACTCAGGCACGGCCTCCATCAGCAATGCCAGTGCGCGCCTGAAGCTCTGTGCCCCAATCCTGGCCCCCTTGTAATGCCCCATACGCACGACGACCAGCTCGTGCGCGGGAAGGATGAACGTCACCTGTTCCCCTGCGCCCGCCATGTAGTAAGCCTGCCTGGGCACCGGGTACGTGCCGTCGGAATTGACCCAGAAGAAACCGCCATAAATCGGCCGCCCGTCGGCCTTCCAGGCGGGCGCCACCGTGCTGACGAAATTGACGTAGCCTTCGGGCAGGATCCGTTCGCCGTTCCACACACCATCCTGGAGATACAGGTTGCCGAGCCGCGCCCAGTCGCGTGCCGAAGCGAGGTCGTATCCCTGCGTGAGGAAATTGCCGTATGGGTCCGTCTCCAGCACCATCGTCCGTATCCCGATCCTGTCCAGCAGCGCGCGCTGCGGAAACGACAGGTATTCCTCACCGCGCTTCTCGACCGCCAGCCGGATGAGATAGCCGATCAACACCGGATCGACGTTGCGGTAGCGGCCCACTTTGCCGGGAGGCCACTGCACCGGGCGGGTCGCGGCGTAGTGGAAGGCGTTCACGCCGCCCGTGTAGAGATAGACATGATCGGTGTAGGGGCCGGTTGCGTCGTGATCGGGATCCTGCGGTGCCCGGCTGCGCAAGCCGCTCGACATCTGGAGCAAATCGGCGATGCGGATGCCGGTGCGCGGATCGCCATCGTTCTGCCATTCCGGGATCGGCGCCGGCTGCGACAGGCTGTAGACACCCTGCTGGATGAGGATCCCCATCAGCGTCGCGATCACGCTCTTGCCCATCGACCAGCTCTCCAGCGGCGTGCTCGCGGTAACGCCCTCGCCGTACCGCTCGGCGATGAGACGGCCCTTCCAGGTCACGACAAAGGCGGCCGTCATTCCTTCGGCGGGCTCGAAGGCCGCGTCCACTGCTTGTTGCAACTTCCCGGCATCGACTCCCGCAGGCCGCGGGTCCTTCAGCAATACATCGCCCATCGGCCACGCTTGCGTCGAGGGATCGGGAAGCTGACTGTTCACTATCACGGGATCGAAGTGGAGCGTGGTTTGACCGGTGGGCAGTGTCACGCATCCCTGGCTGCCCAGGTACCTCGCCGTGCGCGTGACGCCATTCGGCAGCGTGATCCGCACGGTCCTGCCGGCACGATCAATCTCCGGAGTGCCGACCTTCGCGCGTTCCGCGTAGGGGCTGACGAAGTAGCCGAGATTCTCGGCGGCAAAGGCGGGATCGAGGCCGCTGACAAACACCGCGGAGCACATGATCTTCGCGAAGCCCGCGGTGTGGTGCTCCTGCGGATCGCCCGGAGGCGGCAGATAGGGCGTGCTGATCTCCAGCGATTTCGCGCGCGCGATCAGCGCTTCCTTGGCCGGGCCTTGCTGCTGCGATGCGGCGGCGGTGGCTGCGAGCGCGAAGGCGAGCAGGCCGATCCACAATGGACGAATCGAACGATTACCGCGCATGGTGGCCAACCGATTTACACCAGGCCCGTAGTTTTTGTCTGAACGATTTCGATGCATTTGCCGGGCTCGTGGATGGCAATCGCTGGTAGTTCATTGGACGAAGGCCCAATTTCCGCTGCACATGCGCCCTGAACAGTCTCTCGGCGGTGGCGCCATTGAAATACACGTAGTAAATCCTCTTGTGCCGATTGAAAAACGGCCCGAAGTCATTGGCCACGGCCGAGTCTTGCTCAATGCTTGCATCCATGCTTCCGGGCCGCGTGCAAGATTGCAGCACATCCCAAACCGCAATACGAGCCGACTTGAGTGCCCTGACCCTGGCGGAATAGGGCAAGGAAAAATCGAACGCGAGAAGTTCAGCCATGATCCGCCAGAAGGCATTGTGCGAATGCGCGTAGTACTCGCCGGCCGCGAGCGAAGCTATCCCCGGCATGGTGCCGAGGAT
>JACPSH010000037.1:17431-45578 GCA_016193395.1 Gammaproteobacteria bacterium | reverse complement strand
CGACGAGTCCTACCATGAGGTTCCGGTCGCGGTAAACGCCTTCAGCGACGAAGAAGTCCGTTCCGCCGGGATCGAGCGGCCGCAGGACTACATCGCGCTGACGCCGAACATGACCATGGTGCAGACCCAGAACCAGGGCACCTCCTTCATCACCGTGCGCGGGATCTCGCAGGCGCGGAACAGCGAGCCGTCCGTCGCGGTGCTGATCGACGGCGTGCTCATGGCCAACCCCTCCCAATTCAACCAGGAGCTCTACGACATCGCCCACATCGAAGTGCTGAAGGGCCCGCAGGGCGCGCTCTACGGCCGCAATGCCATCGGCGGTGCCGTCATCATCGAGACCAAGGCGCCCAGCGACGAGCTTGAAGGCTCGATTACGGGCGGCTACGAGTCCGGCCCGGGATTCAAGGTCCAGGCGGGGCTGAGCGGCCCGGTTCCCAGCTCCGACACGCTGAAGTTCCGCGGCTCCTTCTCCTATTTCGACACGGACGGCCACATCAACAACCCCTACCTCGGTCACGAGGCGGATCCCTTCGAGGACATTTCCGGCCGCGCCAAGCTGCTCTGGGAGCCGAACGACCGGTTCACGGCCGACCTGCGCTTCTCGATTTCCGAGGTCGATACACAGGCGCTGTACTTCAACATCACCCGCGACGTGAACGACACCAGCCTGCCAGTGCGCGTCAACAACGACGGCAGCAACGAGCGCGACATGTGGAGCGTGTCGCTGAAGATGGACTACGAGACGGACTGGGGCACCGCGACCTCCATCACCGCCTATGACGACCTGGAGGAGCTGCTCACCGGCGACCAGTTCGACTTCATCCCGAACATCGAGTCCGTGCTGTTCAACTGCCCGCTGTTCTTCTGCGGCATCGACCAGGCCCAGCACCAGTTCCTGGACGTGGAGGCCGTGAGCCAGGAGTTCCGCTTTACCTCGCCATCCGATCAGCCGTTCCGCTGGATCGTCGGCGGCTACCTAATCTCGACCGATCGGTTCATCTCCACCGGCAACGTCCTCGACTGCAGCGAGAGCGGCGCGATCCCCGGCCTCGACTGCGCGCAGGGCGTGCGCAACGTGTTCGTCGACCCCCTGCCGCTCTTCGCGCCCCAGGGTTCTTTCCTTTCCGACTCGCAGGACAACTTCGCCTGGGCGCTGTTCGGCGAAATCAGCTACGACATTGCGGAGGATCTCGAAGGCTCGGTCGCGCTGCGCTACGACCGCGATCACCGCGAGAATACGACCGAGACGCCGCAGATCTTCCTGAACACCTTCGTTAACTTCGCGGTTGATCCTGACGCGATTACCGGCCAGGTGCGCAAGCACACCTGGGACGATCTGCAGCCCAAGGCCACGTTGCGCTTCACGCCAAACGAGGACTGGACCTTCTACCTCGGCTACAGCCGCGGCTTCCGCAGCGGCGGCTTCAACCAGACGGGTGTCGGCGCGGCGGGAATCGCCGGCGTGGACGACTTGTTCGACGAGGAAACGGCCAACACCTACGAGGGCGGCATCAAGGCGCGGTTCCTGGACAACCGCGTGAGCGCGAGCCTGAGCGTGTACCGCACGAACGCGCACGGCTCGTATTTCTTCGTGTTCGATCCGAACACGAGCACGCAGAACCTCGGCAACCTGGAGGAGGTCGAGTACCGGGGCTTCGAGTTCGAGACCCAGGCGCTGATCGTCGAGGGACTCGACGGCTACCTGCGCTTCGGCTACACGGACAGCGAGATCGAGGAGTCCTCGCGCAACCCGGCGGACGTCGGCAACGAGGCGCCGCTGGTCTCCGAGTACACGCTGAACATCGGCGCGCAGTACCGGAGGGCGCTGGGCATGTGGGAAGGCGTGGACTTCTTGGTGCGGCCGGACTTCGAAGTCATCGGACCGACTTACTGGTACCCGGACAATTTCACCACCCGCCACCCGGTCCACTTGCTGAACCTGCGCGTCGGGCTGGACTCCGAAACCTGGTCGCTGGTCTGGTGGTCGAAAAACCTAAACGACGAGGAGTACAATTCGGAGTGGTCGCCCGGCCCGAATTTCGGACCCTTCCCCTTCCCAAATCCCGGCTATTCGAATAACTTCGTGTTCAAGGCCCTGCCGATGCGCTGGGGCGTGGATTTCACGTACCGGTTCTGAGTCGGGCGGAACCCATACCGAGGCTGGACCATGGCTGACACAAAACTGATGCCGGCGCGGCTGCACCACACCGCCTACGTGACGCGCGACCAGGAAGCGACGCGGAAATTCTACGAGGACTTGATCGGCCTGCCGCTGGTGGCTGCCTGGTCGGAGGCGGACGTACTGTTCGGCGCGGAACGCGTTTATTGCCACACCTTCTTCGGGCTCGGGGACGGCGGTGCGCTCGCCTTCTTCCAGTTCGCGAACAAGGAGGACCAGGACCTGTTCGGGCCGAAAATGCCGCAGTCGCCGTTCCATCACGTCGCCCTCAAGGCCGACCGGCAAACCCAGGACGCGATCCACTCCCGGCTGGTCGCCGCCGGGTACAAGGAGCCGGCCATGTACATTCTGGAGCACGGCTACTGCCGTTCCCTTTATGTCGAGGATCCGAACGGCCTGCTGCTCGAGTTCACCGTCGACCACCCGGAGGTGGAGAAGATCTCCCGCGACCGGCTGGCGGATGCGCATGCGGTCCTCAAGCGCTGGCTGGCCGGCGACCACACTTCCAACAACGCCTATCGTTAGCCTTCGAACCCTGCGGGCGGTGTAGCGATCCACGCAGCGCCCGCGGATCGGGACCCATGTTCGACCGCGAAGTAGAAACACGCGACCCGCGCGATCAGTTCCGGATCGACCACGAACTTTACGCGAAGCAGATCGATTATCTGTATCAGCGCTCGGAGTTCTACCGGCGGAAGTTGCGCGAAGCGGGATTCCGGGATCGCCACAGCGTCGGGGCGCTCGACCGGATCGCGGATCTGCCATTCACGGAAAAGGACGAAATCCGGAAGACACAGGCGGAAAATCCGCCATTTGGAGCGCACCTGGCCTGCAATCCGTCGGATCTGGTCCGCGTCTACTCGACCAGCGGCACGACGGGCGTACCCTGTTACCTGGGCCTTACGCACAGCGATCTGGAAACGTACGCGACCAATGTCGCGCGCGGCTACACGGCCGCCGGCTTCAGCCGCGGCCAGCGCATCGCGGTCGGATTCAACGCCGGGCCCTTCGTGGCGGGCGCCGTCTATTACGGCTTCGACCGGATCGGCTGCACGGTGATCCCGGTCGGCACGGGCAACACCGAGCGGCTCGTGACTGCGATTCAGAAGGTTGGCGCGACGGGCATCAGCTGTACTCCGTCCTACGGCCTGTATCTCATCGACTGGTGCCACGAGCATGGCGTGGAGCCCCGGTCACTCGGTCTGACCAACATGATTACCGCCGGCGAGCCGGGAGGCGGCGATCCGATGATTCGCGGCCGCATCGAGAGCGCGTTCGGCTGCCGCGTCCGTGAATCCATGGGGATTGGGGACATATCGCTATCCGTGTGGGCCGAAGATGAAGACGGCAAGGGCATGAATCTCGCGGCCCGCGGCTTTGTCTACGCAGAACTGATCGATCCGGTTTCCGGAAGGACGCTGCCTTGGGAACATCAGGCCGAGGGCGAGCTTGTGTATACGGCCCTGCGGCGCCAGGCGATGCCCATGCTCCGGTTCCGCAGCCGCGACCACGTGATCGTCAACATGCAGCCCAACCCGACTGGCCGAACGGGGCCGCGGATCCGCTGTATCGGAAGGACCGACGACATGCTCATCATCCGGGGAGTCAACCTGTTCCCTACCGCGATCCGCAGCATTCTCAATGAGTTTTCGCCCGATGTCGGGGAGATGTTCCAGATCCGGCCGAAGGCGAGGGGCGTGTCGCAGGACCCACCGCTGCCGATCATCGTCGAACTCGCGAAGGGTATCGGCGCCGAGCCGGCCGGGCTCAATGAACGCGTCAGGATCGAGATCCGCTCGAAGCTCCTGGTGTCCACGCAAATCGCCTTCGTCCCCTACGGCACGCTTCCGCGCGAAACCTACAAGTACAGGCTCGTCGACTATTCGGACGTGGCTTCCAAACTGAATTGAACCGGGCGAGAAGCGGCGGCATCCGTTCTCCATGAAAACCAGCACCGATCGCATACTCACGACCCACGTCGGCAGCCTGCCGCGGCCGGCTGACGTCGTGGCCGTCCTGTTCGACCGGGACAGGGACGAGCTGAAGGACGAGAATGCCGCGGCGGTGACGATTGCAAACGCCGTCAACGCCGTCGTTCGACGCCAGGCGGAAACCGGTATCGATGTAGTCAGCGACGGCGAGATGAACAAAATCAGCTATGCCACCTACGTCAAGGAGCGGCTCACGGGATTCGAGGGGGATTCGCCACGGCAGCCGGGACAGGACCTGGTCGACTTTCCGAATCTCCTGAAGAAACTCGCGGACACCGGCGCGACCGCCCGATACACCCGGCCCTGTTGCACCGGGGACGTCGCGGTCAAAAACCTGCAGCCGCTGGAAACAGATCTCCGCAACCTGCGTCATGCGGCGGCGACGGCCGGTTCCGTTGAAGCGTTCATGAATGCAGCGTCTCCCGGCGTCATCGCGCTGTTTCAACCGAACAAACATTACGCCACGCAGGAAAAATACCTGGGGGCCGTGGCAGAAGCGATGCGCACGGAGTACCAGACGATCGTCAAGGCGGGTGTTCTTCTGCAAGTCGACGCGCCTGATCTCGCCATGGGGCGGCACACGATGTACCGGCAAAAGACAACGAAGGAATTTCTCAAGCTCGCGGAATTGCACGTCGACGTGCTGAATCATGCCTTGCGGGAGATTCCCGCGGACCGAATCCGGCTGCATGTATGCTGGGGAAACTATGCGGGCCCGCACCACCACGACATACCGATGGAACTGCTGTTGCCCGCCGTACTCAAGGTGAACGCGCAGGGATTGCTGTTCGAAGCAGCCAATCCCAGGCATGAACACGAGTGGACGACGTTCCGAGACGCGCGGATCCCCGAGGACAAGATATTGATCCCGGGGGTACTGAGTTCGACGACCAATTACGTCGAGCATCCGCTGCTGGTCGCCGAAAGACTGGGCAGGTTTGCGGATATCGTCGGACGGGAGCGGGTCATCGCCGGCACGGATTGCGGCTTTGGCACCTTCGCCGGGTTCGGCCCTGTCGATCCCGATATCGCCTACATGAAATTCGCCGCGATGGTCGAAGGGGCGCGCATCGCCAGCCGCGCGCTCTGGAAGAAGGCCCCGCGCCGCGCGGGGCAACCGAAGAAACCGGGCAGGAAGAAACCGACGAGGAGGAAAAAGAAATGAACACGTCCCTCAATGTGGCAAGGTGGCTGCTCGCGGCGGCCGTGACGGTCGGAATGGCCACCGCCCTGTCCGCGGCTGAGCCCGCTGCACAAACGGTCCTGAGCCAGGAGGCACTGGCGGCGTGGCTGACAAGTTACGGCGAAGCGTGGGAAACCCGCAGCGCAGATAAGGCCGTCACCCTGTTCAGCGCCGATGCCACCTACCAGGATGATCCCTACCAGGCCCCGCACCTGGGGCACGCGGGGATCCACAAGTACTGGTCCGGCGTCACCGAAAACCAGCGCAATGTGAAATTCGCGTCCAAGATCCTGGGGGTCTCCGGCGCGACGGGTTTCGCCCAGTGGACCGCGGAATTCGACGTCGAACCCTCCAAGTCGCACATTTTGTTGAATGGCGTCTTCGTCCTGGAATTCGACGCGGACGGAAAATGCCGCAGCCTGCGCGAATGGTGGCACCTGAAGACCGACGAGCCGGCGGCGGCGAAATAGCGGCGTCTTCACGGGGATCCGCCCATGGCCGAACCGTTGTTTCCCTGCACGGTGGTCGGCAGCTATCCGCAGCCGGACTGGCTGATCGATCGCGCAAAGCTGGCCGGGCGGTTCCCGCCGCGCGTGCGCGCGCGGGAACTGTGGCGCATCGCGCCGCAGTGGCTTGCCGAAGCGCAGAACGACGCGACGCGGCTGGCGATTCTCGATATGGAACGGGCGGGCATGGACATCGTGACCGACGGCGAGATTCGGCGCGAAAGCTATTCCAACCTGTTCGCCACGGCGCTGGACGGCGTGGATATCGATCATCCCGGCACGGCGCTGGATCGCAGCGGCGAGCCGGTCCCGGTGCCGCGCGTCACCGGCCCGATCCGCCGGCGCCGCGCCGTCTGCGTCGACGACCTGCGCTTCCTGCGCGCGTGCACCGATCGCAAGGTGAAAATTACCGTGCCGGGTCCGTTCACCCTGTCTCAGCAGGCGCAGAACGACCATTACCCCGGCGACCGGGAATGCGCGCTCGCCTACGCGGACGCCCTGAACGCTGAGATCAAAGACCTGTTCGCGGCCGGCGCGGATATCGTCCAGATCGACGAGCCGTACATGCAGGCGAGGCCGGAGAAGGCGCGCGCATACGGTCTCGAGGCGTTGAACCGCGCCCTGCACGGCGTGCAGGGAAAGACCTGCGTGCACATCTGTTTCGGTTACGCGGCGCTCATCCATGAGCGGCCGTCCGGGTATTCTTTCCTGCCGGAGCTGGCGGCGGCTGACTGCGATCAGGTCTCGATCGAGACTGCGCAGTCTGGACTGGACTGCGGCATCCTGGAGAAGCTGCCGGAAAAGGAAATCCTGCTCGGCGTGATCGACCTGTCCACGGAAGCCGTGGAATCACCTGAAGTCGTCCGCAAGCGCGTGGAACGCGCCCTGCCCCATTGCGACAGGCGCCGCATCGTCCTCGCGCCGGACTGCGGCATGAAGTACCTCAGCCGGGCCTCCGCCTTCGGCAAGCTCGCGGCGATGAGCGCGGCGGCGCGCCAGTTGCGCGACATACATGCCGCCTGAACCCGCACGGTTGATTGCGGCCGCGATGGCGGCGCTTGCCTTCGCCAATGCAGCCGCAGACGAGGGCAACGCCGCGCAGGCGGATGGGATTGAGCGCGGCCGGTACCTGGTCACGATCATGGAATGCGCCGGATGCCACACTACGGGCACGCTGCGCGGCCAGCGCCGGCTGGATGGTTACCTCGCCGGCTCCGAGACCGGCCTCGGCGGGGTAGCGCCGCAAGGCGCGACCAACGGCGGGGCGGTGTTTCCGCCGAACCTCACGCCGGACCGGGAGACGGGGCTCGGGAGCTGGACCGACGAGCAGATCGGCCGCGCGATCCGCTTCGGTCAACGCCCTGACGGACGCATACTGTCGCCGGTCATGCCGTGGCCCATTTACGGAAACAGTCTAAGCGAGGCCGACGCGCGCAGCATCGTCGCTTACTTGCGGACCATCCCGACCGTCCGCTATAAAGTGCCTGAGAATTTCACCCCTGGCGAACCACCCACCGGCCCGTATCTGGTTATTGTGGGGCCCTGAATCGCGACATGACCGGCGTGCTGAAGAACAAACCCCTCATGCTGGTCGGCAGCGTGCCCGGCGAGACCGCGGAGCAGGTGTTCCTACTGATCGGGCCGGCCATCGGCGATCTGCTGGCCGGCGTCAGCGACGGCGAACCGGGCTACCGCAACAAGTGGATCGTGTTCAACGCGCCGCAGGTCTTCGAACCCAATCCCGATCTGGAAGTGCTCAACAAACCCAGGGCCCGCCCCGAGCACAGCGTCTTCAAGGATGTGCCTGACTGGGTGCCGACCAGCTGGGAGGACATGTGGCGCTTCACCGTCCGGCCCGGAGTGCGCGCGACGCATTTCGGCGACCTGCCTTATCCGGGCTTCGTGCGCGAGTCGTGGCCCATCTTCCAGAGAATGCGCAAGGAAGGGGTGATCCCCGCCGGCGCGCGCTTCCAGGTGTCGCTGCCGCAGCCGGAGGACTTCACGCGCTGGTGCACGGGCAACGCGCATGATTTTTCGATCATGACCCGCGCCGTGGAGGAAACGCTGGCGCGCGCGGTGAAATCCATCCTCGCCACGGTCCCAGCGAAGGAACTCGTGTTCCAGTGGGACGTGTGCTGGGAAGTGCTGGCCAACGCGACCGGCGACTGTCTCGGCCGTGAGCCGCTGGCGTGGAAGGCCGAAGGCGATCCGCTGGAGCGCTTCGCCGGCTATATCCGTCGCCTGAGCCCGCTGGTGCCCGAGGAAGCGGTGCTCGGCATGCACCTGTGCTACGGGGATCTGGAACACACGCACCTGATCGAACCCCCGGACCTCGCGAACTGCGTGCGCATGGCCAACGAGGCCGTGCAGCACGCCGGGCGCCGCTTCGACTTCGTGCAGATGCCGGTGCCGCGCAACCGCAATGACGATGCCTATTTCAAGCCTCTGCGGAAATTGCGGCTGGGCGAAGGAAAACTCTACATCGGCCTGGTCCACCACACCGACGGCGTCGCGGGCACGCTGGCGCGGGTCCGGACGTTCCGGCGGCACTACGACGGAGACTTCGGCGTCGCGACGGAATGCGGTTGGGGCCGGCGCAAATCCGAGACCATCCCCGCCCTGCTGCAAATACACCGCGAGGTCGCCGCGGCACTCTGAATCGTCCGGCTCGCTGGATTCGGCCGGATTCAAGTTTGCAATCGTGCCGGACGGGTCCTGTCACCGGACACCCCTTTTCCGTGCTCGCTCGGTCCCCTCGCTTGCGCGCGGAAAAAGAGGAATGCCCGGTGCCTCCCGTCCGTCTTACCAGCGCCGGGGCTTCGCGAACCGGTACCGTGAAAGGTCAGGCCGCGGCGGAATGGCGCTGCGGCCCGGATCCCCGGCACAAAAGATGAAACAACGCCGTTGAGAGCGTTTCTTCCGGTGCCTGCGGTGGCGCGGGCGAACGCCACGCCACGAAACCGTCGGGACGAATCAGGGCGGCGCCCGCCGAGTCGATCCCATAAGTTTCCGCGAACCGGCCCGAAGAATCGATCAGGTCGGCGCCGATGCGCAAGGCGTCGATGCCCAGTCCGTAATCCGCTGCTGCGCCGGGCGCGGCCCCGCACCAAACCCCTCCCTGGGCGCCTGTGAGCAACACGAAGTTTTTCCCGAACAAATCGAGGCTCGAGATGTCGCTTCCGGCGCAGTCGAGAACGACATGCGGTGCGCGCGTGCCGGGCATGCCATTCGCGGCGCGCGGATGGCAATGAATTTTCCGCCCGTCCTGTCCGAGCGGGCAGATCGCCGGCGAGTGGTAGCAGTATCCCAGTTCAATGCACAGGTCGTCTTCCTGCGCCTGTAGGTCGTGATCGCCCAGGCTGGGATCCATGCGCTTGACGTAACGCGTGTAGGCCTGCTCCGCCGCGAAGCGGCCGGCCGGCCGGCGTTCGGCATCGTACGTTTCCAGGAGACCCGGTCCGGCGCTCCCTTTCAGCACGAGCGCCAGTTTCCACGCCAGGTTATGCGCGTCCTGCACGCCGGTATTGCCGCCGAAACCGCCGGTAGGCGGCATGGTATGCGCGGCATCGCCGGCCAGAAAAACCGGGCCGCGCCGGAACTGATCCGCCACGTCCGCAGCCGCTTTCCACGGTTGCATTACGACGATTTCAACGTCCAGTTCCGGAACACCGATGGCGTCCCGCACCAGTTGGACGCAGCGCGCCTCGTCCGCATCCGCCGCGACGTCGCTGACCTTTCCGTCCGTCCCGAACACCGCGTTGACCGCGAGGAATCCCGACCGGCCGCTGGACTCGAAGCGCATGAATCCCTTCAGCTTCGAATTGGTGACATAGATGATGCTGAGCGGCCGGTCGCGCAATGCCGGCCGGATGTCCGCGCGGAAATAGATCGTGGCGCTGTTAGAAAACGTGCCGCGGCCGGTCATGGCAATCCCGAGACGCTCGCGCACGGGGCTGCGGTGACCGTCGGCGCCGACCAGGTAACGCGCATTGATGGCGCTCTCCGCGCCCGTCGTGCGGTCGCGCACGATCGCCCGGACGCCATCGTCGACGATCTCGAACGAAATGACTTCGCTGTTGAACCGCGTGCGGGCGCCCAGCTCTTCGGCACGGCGGCGCAGGATCGGCTCCAGCACGTTCTGCGTGCAGTACACGCGTCGGCACGGGCTGACGTCCTCGACGCCGTGGTTCAGGGTCGGCAGGAAATACGCCAACTCCCTCCCTGCGAGGGTATCCACCGCCATGATGGCGCCGTCCTGCATGAATTCCTCGTTCGCCTTGCGCACGATTTCGTCTTCGAGGCCGACACTGCGGTAAATCTCCAGCGTGCGCTGGTTGAACAGGGCGGCGCGCGGGTGGATGGCGGTTCCGGGGTGGCGCTCCACGACCAGCGACGGGACGCCGTGCCAGCCGAGGAACATCGCGGTGGACAGCCCGACCAGACTGCCGCCGGCGATCAGTACGGGTATGTCTTCGTTGCGCATGGGACCGCTGAAAATTACTCCCCCGCGTCAGGAGCGTCAACGCGGCGGGTTGAACGTGATCCGGAGGAAATCCGGGACCGGGTCCGGGCGCGGCGCTGGCATCACGGCGGCTGCGGCGCTAAAGTTCGGCGCAGACCGGAAAGGAGGAATGCATCCATGAAAGCCTACGTGCTGCTCGCGGGCAGCGAGAACGTCGACAGCCTGAATCTCGTTGAGCGGCCGGAACCGGAGCCCGGACCCGGGCAGATTGTGGTGCGTATCCGCGCCTGTTCCCTCAATTACCGCGACCAGGCTATCGTCACCGGCCGCTACTTCGGCGGCAAACTGCAGCGCGACACAATCCCGCTGTCGGACGGCGCGGGCGAAGTCGTTGCGACCGGCCCCGGCGTCACGCGCTTCAAGGCCGGCGACCGGGTGGCGGGCACGTTCTTCGAAAACTGGGTGGACGGGCCTCCCGCGGCGGAAGCGCGGCCGGCGCTGGGATCTCCGCTCGACGGTACGCTGGTCGAATTCAGGATTTTCGATCAGCGTGACGCAGTAATGATCCCGGGCAACCTGTCGTTCGAGGAAGCCGCGACGCTGCCCTGCGCCGGCGTGACCGCCTGGAACGCGCTCATGGCCGTCTCCCGCGTAAAGCCGGGCGACAGCGTGCTCTGCCTCGGCACCGGCGGCGTGTCCATGCTGGCGCTCCAGTTCGCGAAAGCGGCCGGCGCGCGCGTAATCATCACCTCATCAAGCGACGAGAAACTGAAGCGCGCGAAGGCTGTCGGCGCGGACGAAGGGATCAACTACAAGACTTCGCCCGCCTGGGACAAAGAGGTGCAGCGGATCACCGCCGGCCGCGGCGTGGATCACATCGTCGAGGTCGGCGGTACGGGCACGCTGGCGAAATCCTTCCAGTCGGTCGGCTTCAAGGGCAACATCTGCCTCATCGGGGTGCTGACCACGGGGGGCGATACGAATCCCCACCCGCTGATGCTGCGCGGCGCGAGCCTGCACGGCATTTTCGTGGGCAACCGGGCCATGTTCGAGGACATGAACCGCGCCATCGAGGTCAACCGGATCCAGCCGATCGTCGACAAGGTTTTCCCCTTCGAGAAGACGCGCGAGGCCTACCGGTACCACGAGTTCCAGTCGCACTTCGGCAAGGTCGTCATCTCTGTCTGACGCAGGGCGCGCGCCGGCATCCCGGGTCCGCAAACGTGGGTGTGAAGCAGACCCTCAGAACCGCGGCGCGACGGCTGTTGGGCAGACCCGACGGGATACTGACCATGCGGACCGGCCTTCCTCCTGCGGAGTTACTCGACAAGCTGCGCCGGTGGGAGCCCTGGCGTCACGAAATCCTCTTTTCCAACGGCGTCAGGACATCGCAGCTCAAGACCACACAACCGTATACGGCGGCGCCGCTCCTCAAACTGCAGACGCTTGCCCGGCATCTGCCCATGGAAGCGTTGCGCGGAGGGCGCGCCCTGGATATCGGCTGCAACGCCGGCTACAACTCGATCCACCTGGCGCAGGCTTACGGTATGTCGGTCACGGGCGTCGACGTCGTGAAGAGGCACATTGAAGTATCGACCTTCCTCGGTTCACTTCTGACATCCAGCCAGGTGGAATTTGTGCACGAGGACGTGACCTTCTTCAGACGGCCCATGCAATTTGACCTCGCGCTCCATTTCGGCACGCTCTACCACCTGTCGAACCCGCTACTCTCCCTGGAGAACACCGCGGCCAGCCTGAAACCGGGGGGCTGCCTCGGGCTGGAAACGACCTGCTATGACGGCAGTGATCCCATGCTCTGCAAGTGGGTGAAGGGCGTGAGCAACGATCACACCAATCGCTGGGCGTTGAGTAAGGCAGTGCTGCGGGACGTCCTGGCAATGTACGGGTTCACCGGTTTCCGCGTGCTGGCGGAAAACAGGGTGAATCCCGCCCTGACCGATGTGCGCGGTTTGACCCGCGTCATCTGCTTCGCGCGCAAGTCCTGAAGTGGAGATGACTCCCGGGCTTCGGACCGCGGAACCGAATGCCCCGGCGAACTGCATCGCGATGAAGGCCGGGGCGTCGGCCGGGAGAATGCCGGCATCCTCAGGCGGCATCTGGACGCAGACGGCCGATTTCGTCGAGCTGCTGCTTGAGCTTCAAGCGATCCAGCGAGCGGATCGGCAGGCTGGTGAAGATCTTGATGCGGTTTTCGAGCGCCGCGAACGACTCGCGGAAGGCGACCCACTTCTGCGTGTCGGTCCCTTCGACCGCGGCCGGATCGGGCACGCCCCAGTGCGCGCTCATCGGCTGGCCGGGCCACACCGGGCATGTCTCGGCGGCGGCTTTGTCGCAGACCGTGAATACGAAGTCCAGCGGCGGCGCGCCTTCTGCCGCGAACTCGGTCCAGTCCTTGCTGCGCAATCCCTGCGTGGGCAGTTTCATGTGCGCCAGAAGTTGCAGGGCAATCGGGTGAACCAGTCCTTTCGGATGACTGCCGGCGCTAAGGCCGCGGAACTGGCCGCGGCCCCAGTAGTTCACCAGCGCCTCCGCCAATATGCTTCGCGCGGAATTGCCCGTGCACAGAAAGAGGACATTGAAGGGGCGCTCGGGCGCGGCCCCGGTCCGGGCGCGCTCCTGGGCGGGATTCGTCATCATGGCGTCCTCGACGGATGGACGTTTGGAGATCGCGATCAGGCGCAACACGCCCGGCGTTCTTCCACGTCCGAACCGCGGTCCTCGCCATCGTTCCCGATTTGGCCGGTGGTCTCGAACGCCTCCCACACGATCCCCTGCGGATCACTGAACCAGTGCTTGTTCGAGCGGGCATAGCAGCAGGCAGCCTGCCGCTCTTCGCGGCTGTCGAGTCCCGCCGAGCGTCCGCGCGCGGCGATGTCCGCGAGTTCCCCCGGTTCATCCACCTGCAAACCCAGGTGGCTCACGCCGTGGCCGGATCCGCCGGTCGACAACGCGAAGTTCAACCGCGGGTCATCGAGCATCCACTTGGCGTAGTCGGCATGTCGGACGGCAGGTTCGGCTCCGAACAGTGTGGAATAAAAGCGGATATTTTCTGCGAGATCGTCGATATGCAGATGGACATGGAAGCGTTTCATGCGCTTTTCCTCGTGGTTCTCGCCGCAACCGCTTGGCAATCCGCGCCGCATTCCTGGACCCAGAGGCTGCAGCATTTCTCGCTCAGGTAGTCGACCAGCCCGCGCATCTGCGCGAAGTCGGCCCTGTAATGGAGGTTCCTGCCCTCGCGCCGTGCCCGTACCAGGCCGACGCGCTGCAACTCTTTGAGATGAAAGGACAAAGTGGGCGCCGCGATGTCCAGCCGCGCGCCCAGTTCACCGGGCGTGAAACCCTCCGGTCCGCGTTTGACGAGGAGGAGATGGACCGCCAGGCGCGACTCCTGGGCCAGCGCCCCCAGTGCGGCCACGACGTCTTTTGATTTCATATTTCCAATTATATCGAAATATAAGACCGGCGCAAGCGGCATCGAGGGGGAATAACCCATCGCGGTCAGGCGGGCGGGAGGTGCGGCTGCGGCGGGTACTCAATCTCGTGCACTGTCATTGACGGAGCGCTGCCCGAAGGTTTCTGAAGCGAGTGGCAAGAACCGTTTCCGGATCGACATGGGCCACAGTGATGGCGGCGCGCGAACTGGTTTTCACTTGACGCGGATATCTGTCTGCCCGGGATGAGCGCGGATCGTGATTACTTCAACTTGCCGGATTTGAAATCCGCGATGATTTCCCGCGCGGCATTGTGTCCGGGGGCCCCGCTCACGCCACCACCGGGGTGCGCGCCTGAACCGCATAGATAGAGTCCGGGCACGGGACCGCGGTAGTCCGCATAACCCAGGATGGGCCGCGCGCTGTACAACTGATCCAGCGTGAGGGCGCCGTGGAAGATGTCGCCGCCGATCAGCCCGAACTTCCGTTCGAGGTCCAGCGGCGAGAGCACCATGCGGCCGAGCACGCTTCTTTTGAAACCCGGCGCATAGCCGTCAATCGTGCTTATGATCAGATCGGCCGCCTCCTCCCTGACGTCGTCCCAGCTGCGGCCGTCCGGCAGCTCCGGATTGAAATGCTGGCAGAACAGGCTGGCGACGTGCTGACCCCTCGGGGCCAGGGTGTCGTCCAAGGTGCTGGAGATGAGCAGCTCGATGATGGGGGCGCGCGACCAGCCCAGCGTGCGGGCGTCGATGAAGGCCTGTTCCATGTAACGCAGCGTCGGGGCAATGATGATCCCGGCACTCAGATGCCGGCCGTTGTCGCCCGGCGGGCTGGCGCTGAATTTCGGCAGTTCGCTCAACGCGACGTTCATGCGGAAGCTGCCCGAGCCGCATTTGTAGCGGCGCAAACGCTCGATGAACTCCGGCTCAAGCGTGTTCTGATCCATGAGTTTCAGATAGAGCAGTTTCGGGTTGACGTTGGCCGCCACGCCCCGGGCGGAGAATTCGCGGCCGTCTTCGAGAACCACCGACCCGGCGCGGCCGTTCCTGACCTGCACCTTCGCCACCGGAGCGTCCAGTTCCATGTCCACGCCGCGCGCCCTTGCTTCCGCGGCCATGGCTTGCGTGATCGCGCCCATACCGCCGACCGCATGACCCCATTGGCCCTTCTTGCCGTTGACCTCGCCGAAAACATGGTGCAGGAGGACGTAGGCCGTTCCGGGCGTATACGGGCTGGCCAGCGTGCCGACGATCGAGTCGAATCCGAACAGTGCCTTCACGGGATCCGATTCGAACCAGTAATCCAGCATGTCGCCCGCGCTTTTCGCGAACAGATCGAGCACATCGCGCCGCTCCGGCATCGTCAGGGCGCGCATGCGATTGCCGGCCTTGAGGCCACGCCATAGATCGATCAGTCCGCCGCCCACGTTCGGGGGTGTCTCGAGCACCATCTCGCGCATGACGTCCGCGACTTTGTCGAGCATGTCGTAGTACGCCGGCAGGCGATCGGCGTCGCGGCGGGAAAAACGCCTGAACTCGGTCTGCGTCTCGCCCGTGGTGGAACCGGTGCGGATGTAGTCGTTGCCGGGCAGCGGCATGTACATGGCGTACGGCCGTTGCAGTATGCGCAGGCCGTGATGCTCGAGCCGCAGATCGCGGATCACTTTCGGGTTCAGCAGGCTGACCGTGTAGCTTGCGACCGAATTGCGAAAACCGGGGTGGAATTCTTCGGTCACGGCCGCTCCTCCGACCACGGATCGGCGTTCCAGCACCTTTACCTTCAGACCGGCGCCGGCGAGATAGCAGGCGCAGACCAGCCCGTTATGTCCGCCGCCGATGATGATGATGTCGAATATCTGCATGGTCAGGTCCCCTGGCATCGCATCTATAATGTCCCGCATGAACGCGTTGCATGTCCACGCCAGGATCGGGCAATGACCGATCTTACCGGAGTTTCAAAACCGGAATCCTGCGGGGGGGATCGGGTTCCGGAAACGACGACCTATCTGGAAATGCTCGACCGAACCGAATTCCGGCCTGCGCGGGCCGGGCAAACCCGGCTGACCCTTCGTCGAGTCGACGCGGCGGAATTCGGCGTCGGACGCTCCTTATATATGGACGTCGGCGCCGAATGGCTGTGGATCGATCGGCTGGCCTGGACGGACGCCGAATGGCAGGGGTATTACCTGCGGCCCGGGATCGAGCTCTGGGTGGGTGAGGCGGACGGCGAAACCACGGGCTACTTCGAATTGTCGACGGATGCAGGGGGGTCCACGGAATTGGCCTATTTCGGGTTGCGGCCGGGGTTCATCGGACGCGGGCTGGGCGGCCAGCTGCTCAGCGCTGCCGTGGAACGCGCCTGGGAAAGCGGCGCCCGGCGCGTCTGGGTGCACACTTCGTCGCGCGATCACCGGAACGCGCTCGACAATTACCTCGCGCGCGGCTTCCGCATTTACAAGACCGAAACGAAACTGGCGTCGACGCAGCCCCAGACCGAGTAAAAAAGGGGACAGATTTATTTTCCGCCGGAAAAATAAATCTGTCCCCTTTTTTGCTATTTCATAGCGTCGAGGTAGTAGTCGATGAAGCGCCGCGCGAAGTCCTCCATCTTCGTGTACGGCCCCGGTTCGTAGAAACGGGACTTCACGCCGGTGGCGTTGTTCTCGATGATGCGCTTGTCCGCGATCGTGGTGACGTCCCAGAGCCAGATCAGGTCTTCGACTTTGTAATCCTTCCCCTCCTCCGCGTCGCCGCGCACGAGCCAGGTGATTTCGCAGTCGCAATGGTCGACGTCCCGTGGCGTGAAGCGGTACACGACGATGTGGTCGCAGTACGCCAGGAAAAACGTGAACGGGCCAATATGCATGTCGGTCGTGCCGCCGTCATAGCCGCGGATGTCGCCGAGCAGCGGCGCCACTGGCCGGCCATCGCGGCTGCCCGTAACGTGCCCCTTGTAAAGCACGTAGCGGTCATAGGCGCGGTCGACGCCGACCGCTCCTGAAGCCTTCCATTCCTTCGTCACGAAAATTCGAGTCAGGCCGCAGGATTCGGCGCGATCCATGATCTCCTTGAGCGCCGGCTTCATTACCTCGTTCGGGATCGCGCGCCCGTGGGCGATGGAGTATTCCGGGTGCGACGGCACGCAGTGGTAGCACTCACAATAATTCTCGACGGCGAGTTTCCAGTTGGCCGCGATCGGATAATTTTGGCGGTGGGCAATCTTCGCCTCCGCCAGTCGGTATGGCCGCAAGGGTTCGTCCATGTCGGCGGCGATGAGATCGAAGGCTATGGGTTCGCGGTCGAAATTGATGAAGATCATGCCGTGGAACACGCGCGCGTGCGCCTGTTTGAGGCCGTATTTCGACTTGTCGAAATCGCCACCGGTGTGCCCGGCGCCTCGCAATACGCCGCTCAGCTCATAAGTCCAGCCGTGGTAGGGACACACGAGCAGTCTTTCGTTACCGCAGGGCTCGGCGCAGATCCGCGAACCGCGATGCCGGCAGACGTTGATCAGCGCGTTTATGCGGCCGTCTCCGGCATTGACAATGATGACCGATTCAAAGTCGAGTTCGTACAGGAAGTAATCACCCTTGTTCGGGATCCGGCTGATATGACCGGCGTAATGCCAGGACTTGAGGAAGATGCGCTCCATCTCCCGCTCGTATATGGCCGGATCGGTGTAGAACGCCTGCCGCAGCGAATGGTTGGGCGGCTGCTCCAGAAGCAGGCTGGCAATCGCCGCATGGCTCATGGCTCTTTCACCCCCAGGGTATCGAAGATGAAGGCGAATTCCTGCGCCGACTCGTTCAGGCTCTGGTACCGGCCGTAGGAGCCGTGGTGGCCGGCGCTCATGTCGGTGTGCAACAACAGGAGATTATCATCGGTTTTCATCGCGCGCAGCTTAGCGACCCACTTGGCCGGCTCCCAGTATTGTACGCGCGCGTCCCACAACCCGGTGGTCACGAGCATGTGCGGGTAATTCCGCGCCGCCACCTGATCGTAGGGCGAATAGGACATCATGTAATCATATTCCCGTTTCACCTTCGGGTTGCCCCATTCGTCGAACTCGAGGGAGGTCAGCGGGATGCCTTCGTCCAGCATGGTGGTCACGACGTCCACGAACGGGACCTCGGTGATCAGTATCCTGAAACTTTCCGGCGCCATGTTCGCGACCGCGCCGATGAGCAGCCCGCCGGCGCTGCGTCCCATGCCCACCACCCTGTCTGGCGCCGCCCAGCCGCTCTGCACGAGCCAGCGCGCCGCATCGATGAAATCCGTGAATGTATTCTTCTTGTTGAAGGTCCGGCCCGCCTCATACCAGCGACGCCCGTATTCCTGCCCGCCGCGGACATGGGCCAGCGCGAATACGAATCCGCGGTTGACCAGGCTCAGCCGTTCCGCGTTGAATTCCGGAAAGTAAGTCGAGCCGTAGGCGCCGTAGCCGAGCAGGAACAACGGGTTCCTGCCATTCGGGCGCACGCCTTTTTTGTAGAGCAGCGTCACGGGCACCTGGATTCCATCGCGCGCGGCGAAACTGACGCGCTCGGTGACCAGTTTGTTGCGGTCGAAATCCTTTCCGGCGAAATCCTGCTTGAGCCGCCCCTTCGCGTGCGTCCGCATGTTGTAATCGAAGGTCGTCGGCGGCGTCGCCAGCGAACTGTAAACATAGCGCAGGGTTTCCGTGTCGACGCCCGGATTGGCGCCGATACTCATGGAGAAGGCCGGTTCGCGGGCATCGATGTACAGGTCCGTGCCCTGGTCCGGCGCGATGATGCGGATCTCCTTCGAACCGGCGCGCGTCTCCTCCATGACCAGGTAGTTGCGGAAGGCCGCGAGGGCCTCGAAGAAAATGTCTTCGCGGTTCGGGACGATCTCCGTCCACGTGCTCTTGTCAGTGCTGGATTGCAGCGGCACGCGCATCAGCCGGTAATTGGGCGCCTGCCAGTTCGTGCGCACCCAGGCGAATTCCCCCACCGGTTCGACGTCATGGCGGTGCTCGACTTCGCGCGGCAGGAAGACAACCGGCAGCGCTTGCGGCGCCCCAGCATCGATGAGCCGCGTCTCGGTCGACAGGGTCGAGGTCAGGTAGATTTGGATGAATTGCCGGGAGCGGGACTTGTACAGCAGCATGTCAAAGCGCGTGTCGGGCTCCTCGTAGACCGCGGCGTCCGCCTCCGGCTTCGTGCCGAGTACATGGCGCATCACCCGGTCCGGGCGCAGCGCCGCGTCCATGCTCAGGTAGAAAAGCGTGCGGTTGTCATTCGCCCAGGCGATCGGACCGGCCACGTCCCGGATCTCGTCCGCGAGCAGTTCGCCGCTACGCAGATCCCGGATGCGAGCCGTGTACTTTTCGCGCCCGACGACATCCTCCGAAAAAGCGAACAGGTTGCCATCCTCGCTGACTTCCCAGTCGACCAGTTCGTAAAAGCCGCCGGGTTTCACCCGGGAATTGGCGTCGAGGACGACTTCCTCGGGCCCGTCCGCGGCGTCGCGCCGGCGCATGATGATCGGGTAATCCCTGCCCGCTTCGTAACGCTCGTAATACCAGTCCTGCCCGTGTCGCACGGGCACGGAAGCGTCATTCGGATCGATGCGCGCAGCCATCTCATCGTAGATCTTCCGGCGCAGCGTCAGCGTGTGCGCGAGCACCGCGTCGTAGTAATTGTTCTCCGCTTCCAGGTAAGCCAACACTTCGGGACTGGATCGCGTGTCGTCGCGCAGCCAGAAATAATTGTCGACGCGCGTCTGGCCGTGTTCCAACAACTCGGCGGGCTGAACCCGCGCGACCGGGGGTTGGGGCGCTGTACCTGAATCTGCCCAGGCGCAGAAGACACCGGCGAGCAGGAAGGAGAGGAGACTGCCGAGCGCCTGGAATCTGAGGCGTACGGCCATTTCCCGATTGAGTCGCATGTTGGCTGAGCCCTCAATTCAGGTCAGACCAGGGAATTCAAGAGGTCGGAAACCCTGAACCTCCTAGCGTCTGGATCAATGAGTGTGGCCTCTAGAATTCCCGGCGTTGCCGCCGCGGCGTCCCGGACGGCGGTGCTGGCGCGACTGCGAATTCCGGCCGCCATGGGACCTGCCCGCGCGGTGCGCGTGCTGCCCGGCCTTGCTGGAGGGTGATGGTGAACGCGGTCCGGGCTCGAATCCAGGTACCACGATCTGCGGGATAGTGCGCTTCAACAGCTGCTCGATCCCGGAGAGCATTTCGCGCTCCTCGTGATCGACCAGGGACACGGCCTCGCCCGTTTTGCCCGCCCGTCCCGTGCGCCCGATACGGTGGATGTAGGTCTCCGCATCAAGCGGCAGTTCGAAATTCACCACGTGCGGAAGCTGTTCGATGTCCAGCCCGCGCGAGGCGACGTCGGTGGCGACCAGCACGCGCACCGCGCCGGACTTGAAGGCCTGCAGCGCGCGCGTGCGCTGGTTCTGATTCTTGTTGCCATGGATGGACGTCGCGCGCATGCCTTCGCGATCCAGCTGCTTGGCCAGCCGCTCGGCGCCGTGTTTCATCTTCGTGAACACCAGCACCTGGCTCCAGTTGTTCGAGTCGATCAGGTGCGCAAGCAGTTCGCGCTTGCGGGCGCGGTCCACGGGGTGGACGGTATGCGACACGCCCTCCGCGGAACTGCCGATCCTGGCGATCTCGATGATTTCGGGATTGTGAAGTAACCCTTCGGCCAGCGAGCGGATCTCCTTCGGAAAGGTCGCCGAGAACAGCAGGTTCTGCCGGCGTTTCGGCAGTATCGCGAGAATGCGGCGGATCGCCGGCAGAAAGCCCATGTCCAGCATGCGGTCAGCTTCATCGAGCACGAGGATCTCGACGGCGGAAAGATCCACCGTTCTCTGATTAACGTGGTCCTGGAGACGGCCCGGGGTGGCGACGAGAATGTCGACGCCCCTGCGCAAATTGTCGATCTGCTGCTTGATGTTGACGCCACCGAACACCGCGGTAGAACGCAGCGGCATGTGCCGGCCGTAAATCGCCACGCTCTCCCGCACCTGCGCCGCAAGTTCGCGGGTCGGTGTCAGGATCAGCGCGCGCACGGGCCGGCGGCCCTTATCGTGGGGGTTCGCGGCCAGACATTGCAGGATAGGCAGCGTGAAGCCCGCGGTTTTACCGGTGCCGGTCTGCGCGCCGGCGAGGATATCGCGTCCCGCCAGGATGGCGGGAATGGCCTGCAGCTGGACGGGTGTGGGTTCGCTGTAGCCCTGATCGGCGACAGCACGCAGCAATTCAGCCCGAAGGCCGAGGTTTGAAAATGACATGTTTAATAAGCTCCTGAACCGGCCTGCCGGGAATCGTCCCGGGTCGGTCCAGGCGAGTCTTGGGTTGAAAAAATTCGAGGAAACCGGAAGGGATAACCACGAGGCCGGCAATGACCGATGAACGCCGGCATGCGCGCATTCTAACTCCAAACGGCCGCAATTGCGCGGTTTATGGCGTTTTCCGTGGACGGCGTGCGCAGGTCAGATTGAAAAACGGCCACGATCCGGGTTAAAATCGCGATGCAGCGCACACTTCCCCGTGTACCGCGTTGCGCCCACCGGGTGACTGCATGCGAATCAGGGCGCGCGCTCTATTCATTACAGTCCCCGAACATTAAAGAGACTAAAATGATGTCGTCCGTCGTAGAAAAGAAGTTGAATGAGCCCAAATTCACGCTGATCAGCGTGGAGAAGACCGAAACCCCGCCCGGTTGTGATGGACAGGGATGGTATCGCTACGTGATCGGCAGAGGAACATCCACAATCGTGGGAAGCCGGCGCGGCACGCTGAGCCAGATCCGCGCCTACGCCAGCGAGTACGCGGAAGAGATCAATCAGCGCGCGGCCAACGGCGGCGCTTCCACCTGGTCGCCGAAACACAAGGGACGCAAGGCCGCGCCGCGCAGCGCCTGATCCGGGAATCAAGTGACCGGATATCCTGACTGATCGTCATTCCGGCCGCTTGTAAATCTTCCCGTCCTTCATCACGAATTTCACGTCCTCCATCAGGCGGATGTTGGCGAGCGGGTCGCCGTCCACCGCGACGATGTCGGCGAGCAGACCCGTGCGGATGCGTCCCCGATCCTCGATGCCCATCATCTCAGCGGCATTGACAGTCGCCGTGCGGATCGCTTCCAGGGGCGCCATGCCGTGCTCGACGTACGCCGTGAACTCCCTCCCGCTGACGCCGTGAGGCCCGGCGCCGGCATCCGTGCCGAACATCACCTTGACGCCCGCCTTGAAGGCTTTTCGCATGCTGTCGCTGACGCGCGCCTTCATGTATTCGTTTTTCGCGTCCAGCACCGGCGGCAAATCGTAGGGTTCAAACCACTGAAACAGCGTGGGCACAATCCAGGTCCCGTTCTTCTTGAGGACCTTGACCGCTTCGTCCGTGAGGATCGTGGCGTGCTCGATTGAATCGACGCCGGCATTGGAGGCCGCGACGATGCCCTCGGTGCCGTGCGCGTGCGCGGCGATCTTGAGACCCTGCCGGTGCGTTTCCTCCACGGCCACCCGCATTTCCTCCTCGGAGTATTGCTGGATGCCGGGACTGCCCTCGAAGCTCAATACGCCCGCCGTGGCGCAGATCTTCACGATATTGGCACCGTGCTTGATCTGGTAGCGGATCGCCCGAAGGATGGCGGCCTCGCCATCGGCGACCCCCTGCTCAGGGCCCAGTTCCAGGATGCCCGGAGCATAACCGGTGGCGTCGCAGTGGCCGCCGGTGGTGCCGACGGAGTAACCCGCCGCAAACATGCGCGGTCCGTCCACCGTGCCCGCCTCGATAGCGCGCATCAGCGCGATATCGGCGAAGAAAGTGCCGCCTACATCGCGGACCGTCGTGAAACCGGTCAGGAGGGCTATGCGCGCATACTTCACGCCGAGCAATGCGTAATCGCCCGCGGTCCACTCAACGCCCCGGTAAAGCCAGCCCTTTTCGACGTCGGTATTCAGGTGCGTGTGCATGTCCATCAGCCCGGGCAGCAACGTCATTCCCGGCAATTCGATCACCTCGGCGCCCGCGGGCGGCGAATCCGGGTTCAAGGCCATGATGCGATTGCCGTCGACAACGACGACCCCGGGCTCGATGAATTCGCCGCTGTCCACGTCAAGCAGGCGCGCCGCGCGCAACACGATCGTTTCCGCGGCGGCGTCCGCCGTAACACTCAGACCCAGAGCCAGAATCAACAACCACCGCGAATAGACGCGCATCGGGGAAACCTTGCGTAGGGGATGGAGCGGCGATTATCTTGGTAAGCCCTGAACAAGTCTATCCAGGACTTGTCAGGGCACGGAAAACGAAAAGCGTGGTTTTCGTTTTCCTGCATTTCCCAATCGCCTAAGCGATTGGGAAATGGCCATACATCCATGTATGGCGGGAACCTCTGTATCTGTCCGGAGGTTCCCGTGCGAATCTCGCCGGACTGGCAAGGGAGATGTCTTCATGATCATCAACCTGTTTTCGGGACATCCGAAGGGACTGTTCGTGTGTTTTGCCACGGAGCTGTGGGAGCGCTTCAGCTACTACGGTATGCGCGCCCTGCTCATCTTCTACCTCACCGAACATTTTCTCTATACAGACGACGAGAGCTATGCCATCTACGGCGCCTACACGGGTCTCGCATGGATGCTGCCGGTGATCGGCGGGATCGTCGCGGACCGCTGGCTGGGATCGCGCAAGGCCGTGACGGTTGGGGCCATCCTGCTCTCGCTCGGCCATTTCGGCATGGCGATCGAGGGTCCTCCCGCGCAGCCGATCCCCGGGACCTCTATCGTCGAACAGCACGGCCTGTACCTGAATGCCTTTTACCTTTCGCTTGCGCTCATTGTTACCGGCGTCGGCTTCCTCAAGACCAACATCACGACCGTGGTGGGGCAGTTGTACAGCCTGGATGACCCGCGCCGAGATTCGGCCTTCACCATCTTCTACATGGGCATCAATATCGGCGCGACGATCTCGCCGATCATCTGCGGCTGGCTCGGTCAGACCTACGGCTGGCGCTACGGCTTCGGCATTGCCGGGGTCGGCATGCTGGCCGGCCTGATTATTTTCCTGCGCGGGCAGGTGCACCTGCTGGGCAAGGCGGATCCGCCGGACCCGGCCCGCCTGCGCGAATCGGTGCTGCCCGGCATTTCGCGCGAGGTGTTGATCTATCTCGGCGCCGTGTTGCTGGTGCTGATCGCGTGGCAGCTCATCGAGCACCACCAGATCGTCGGCGCGATGCTGGGCGGGTTCGGCGCGGTACTGGGCGCCGTGATTATCTACTACTCGATCCGGCACTGCTCACCGGTCGAACGAGACCGCCTGTTGGTCGTGGCAATCCTGATCGTTTTTGCGACCGTGTTCTGGTCCCTGTACGAACAACAGGGCAGTTCACTGAACCTCTATGCAGACCGGATGGTGAAACTCAACGTGCCCGGCATGCGCATCGAGGCATCGCAGTTGCAGTCGCTGGCGCCACTGTTTCTGGTCATTGCCGCGCCGTTCTTCAGCGCGCTCTGGCTCAGGCTCGGTAAGCAGAAACGGGATCCCGTGCTGCCGGTGAAATTCAGCATCGGCCTGGTGCTGATCGGCGCCAGCTTCTTTCTGCCATGGGTCGGTGCGGTCGTGGCGGGGCCCGGCGAACGGGCCGGACTCATCTGGCTCACGCTCACCTTCCTGTTCATGGCGCTCGGTGAACTCTGCCTGTCTCCGATCGCACTGAACATGGTGACGCGGCTCTGCCCGCAGCGCGTGGTAGGCATGATGATGGGCGCCTACTTCGTATCGCTATCCGCCGGAAATTATTTCGCCGGCGCCCTGGCGCAGTTCACGAGCCTCAAGACCGTCGCCGGGGAAGTAGCGGATCCGGCCACGGCGATGAATACTTACGTGTCCGTCTTCAATGCCTTCGCGTTACTCGGCATCGCGGCAGGCGTGTTGCTCTATTGGCTCGCGCCCGTGCTGTACCGGCGCATGCACGAAACCCAATAATGCAAGCCTGACCCCACCGCACCACCGCAATTTTGCAAGCCTGACCCCTTGGTCAAATTATGACCAGCTCAGGGTTGTTTGTAGATCACGCCGCCCTTGATCACGACCTTCACGTCCTGCAGAAAGCGGATGTCAGCCAGGGGATCGCCGCGCACGGCAATCAGGTCGCCGTAGCGTCCGGCGGCGATCGCGCCGACGCGATCTCCCCAGCCCATGTATTCGGCGGCAACGGAGGTCGCGGACCGGATGGCATCCATGGGAGACATCCCGCGTTGAACCATGATCTCGAACTGCCGCGCATTCAGGCCGTGCGGATAGACCGCGGCGTCCGTGCCGTAAACCAGCGGCACGCCGGCCCGATAAGCCTTTGCGAACACCTGCCGTTGCGCCTCGGTGGTCTCATCATTCTTGCGCAGGAACTCTTCCGGCCAGCCTTCTTCCCGTCCCTCAGTCGCGATGTAATCGCCGTTGTAGACGTCCATCGAGAAGGCCACGCGCCGATCCGCGGCGAGAGCGATCGCCTCATCATCCGCAAGGGAAGCATGCTCGATGGTGTCGACACCCGCGAGTATCGCCTCCTTGATCGATTGCGCACCGTGGGCGTGCGCGGCAACCTTGATCCCGGCGGCGTGGCCGACTTTTACCACGGTCGCAATTTCCTGTGGCGTCATTTCCGGCGCGCCAGGCACGCCTCCGTAAGCGAGGACTGCGCCGGAGGCAATGACCTTCAGCAGATCGGCCCCGCCCCGCACGGCGAGTTCCGCCTTTTCGCGAAACTGTTCCGGGCCGCGGGCGACGCCCTTGCGAATTTGCGCCGGCACGTCCTGCTCCGGAACACCGGGGATCAACAAGTCGCCGCCGCCGCCCGGAATAGTGAGATAGATCCCGGCTGCCTGGATGCGCGGACCGATGACCTCACCCCGATTCACGCGATCGCGCAATTCAATTTCCGCCCAGGCGATATACGCACCGACGCTGCGCACGCTGGTAAATCCGGCCAGCAGGGTCGCTTCCGCATTATGTCTTGAAATGTCCGCTTGCTCCTCCGCGTTACGCGAGTAAAAGACGCGGAGATCCTTGGTGTCGCCGTGGTGATCCGCGATATGCACATGCGTATCGATGAGACCAGGAAGGCAGGTGTAAGCTGAGAGGTCGAGGACTTCGGAATCCGCCGGCGCCGGCTCTGCGCCCGCATGGCTGAACCGGCCGGATTTAATCACGACCGTAGTCCTCGCGCGTGCCGTCTCGCCGATACCGTCAATAAGCGAGCCGCAACGGATCGCGATGCTGCCCCTGTCCGGCGCTGGCCCGGCCGCGGCGGATTGCAGCAACGCCAGCAACATCAGGACAACCGGGATGCGCGCGGTCATGACTTAGAATAGGGTTCGTGCCGGAAGACCTGCAACACGTTCCCCCGCTGATCGCGACCTCCGTCGTGCGCGAGCGCTTCGTCCACCGTCACGCTCTACGACCTGGATGAGAACAGCAGCGTGGCCTCGGTCAACCTGACCATGGATATCCGCAGCGCGATACACGGACTGGAAGTGTGGCCGTTCAGCGGCGATCGAACCGCGTCGTGAGGATGATCGACGACTCGGTGCGCGTCACGCCCTGAAGCGATCCGACTTCATCCAGCACGCGGTCGATGTCGGCGGTAGTCGGGGCGCGCGCCATGGCGATGAGATCGTTCTTGCCGCTCACGGTCCACAGCGCGGCGATCGCCGGCATGGTCTCGAGCGCGTCAATCACCTTCGCCGTGAATTTCGGATCCACCACCAGCGAGACCATGGCGTTGATCTGGCCCTTCAGCCAGTCCGGATTGAGCTGCACCGTAAAACCGCGGATCACGCCTTCGCGCTGCAGCCGCAGGATGCGTTCCTGCACCGCGGTGCGTGATACGCCCAGCTTCCGCGCCAGGCTGCTGACCGATTCACGGGCATTGTCGCGCAGCAGTTGCAGCAGCCGGGCATCGCGTTCGTTGAGTACGGTCCTTTTCATGAGTTTAGCTATTTCGACAGCATATACTGTCATTATGACAGCTTTTAGCTATCTAACAAGCAGTTCGTCTATTCAATTTGACAGCCTGTAGTCGCATAATGGCCCTATCCGGGAGCATCTTTCCGGCAGATTAAGCAGGGTTCCGAGCATGGCGAGCCAGATCGAGAAATTCGGCGACGAAAAGGCAAAAGTGCTTCCCTTCCGGCCCGCGGCCGGAGGTTCGCGTTCCGGGCCACGCCCGTACCAGGATGTCGCGGACATCATTTACACGCTCAACCCGGACTTCCCGGTTTACTGCTTCAACCGCCGGCAGCTCGAGTTGCAAATGAACCGCTTCGGCACAGGCTTTCCGGGTGAGGTGGCCTACGCCGTGAAGGCGAATCCGACACCGCTCGTCATCACGGCGCTGGCCGCGCACGGCATGCGCATATTCGACGTCGCCTCGCTGGACGAGATCGAGCTGGTCCGCGACGTCGCCCCGCAGGCAACGCTGCTGTACGACAACCCGGTCAAGTCGCGCGCCGAAATCGGCCGCGCCTACGCGGAATTCGGCGTGCGCAGCTTCGCCGTGGACGACGAGGCCGAGCTCCACAAGATCAATGCTGTGATCGGCGCCGACGCCAACGTCCAGATCAGCGTCCGCTTCAAACTGGATGTTCCATCCGCGGTGCTGGATCTCGGCACGAAATTCGGCGCGACCGAGCGCGCCGCCGTCCAGCTCCTGCGAAAGGCGGCCGGCATGGGATACCAGCCCGCCCTGACCTTTCATCCGGGCTCGCAGTGCACCTCGCCGGCGTCCTACACCCGCTACATCGAGGCGGCCGCGCGCATTTCGGCTGACGCCGGCATTGAAATCGGAATGCTGAATGTCGGCGGCGGCTTTCCCGTGCCCTATGCCAACGCTGTAACTCCAGCCCTGGCGGAGTATTTCCGCGCGGTGGGACAGGCATTCCGTCGTCACTTCAATGGAGGCCGCTGCCGGCTGTTGTGCGAGCCGGGACGCGCTCTCGTGGCGCCGGCGGTCTCGCTGCTGTGCCGCGTGAAACACCGCCGTAGTGACCACACGATCTTCCTGAACGACGGGATTTACGGCGGGCTGCTCGAGCAGTTCATGTTCAAGGTAGAAATGCCGATCCGCGTCTACCGCGACGGTTTCCATCTGGGCGGACCGTCCGCCGATTTCTCGGCGTTCGGCCCGACCTGCGATTCCACCGACCGGCTGCCGTTCGCGCTGCATCTGCCGGATGCGATCGATGAAGGCGACTGGATCGAATTCGGGCTGATGGGCGCCTATGCCTCCGCGACGTCCACCCACTTCAACGGCTACAGCTCCGAGCACTACGTCGAAGTCCTGAACGGTTTCCAGGAGTAATTGGGGTCAGGCTTGCGTTCTTGCGTTTCGCCT
>JACPSH010000037.1:0-17425 GCA_016193395.1 Gammaproteobacteria bacterium | reverse complement strand
CAACTGGTCAAAATCCGCGCAGTTCCGGCTGGTAGTGCAGTCCGAGCGCCAGGATTTTCTGCAGCAGACCCGGGTAATCGATGCCGACCGCGGCTGCGGCGACGCACATCTCTTCCCCGGAGCCGACGTCAGGATTGGCGTTCGCCTCGAGCACGTATACTTCGCCTGACACCGTCACGCGCAGATCGATGCGCGCGTAGCCGCTGAGTTCCAGCAGGCGGTAGATGCGTTTCCCCAATCGCTGCAGCTTCTCCAGCTGTTGCGCGTCCAGGCCCACGGCCGGCTTGACGTCGATACCGTGGCGTTTCTGGTAGCGCAGATCCCATTTGATCTTGGACGTGGCGATGCGCGGCGCATCCTCCGGGATCGTGCCGAATTCCATCTCCAGCACCGGCAGCGCCTGCACCCGCTCGTTGCCGATCAGGGAGAGGTAGAACTCCCGGCCCTCGATGTACTCCTCGGCAATGACCGCCGTGTCGAGCTGTTCGTGCAGGAACGCCACGCGTTCGCGCAGTTTCTCCTCCGTGCCGACGATGGAGGCCTGGGCGATCCCGTAGGATCCTTCCTCGTAGAGCGACTTCACGAACAGGGGGTAGCGCAGCTTCCGCGGCGCGCGCACACGCGCCCCGCGTGGAAATACGACGAAGCTTGGCGTGCGGATGCGGTGGAAGGAAAAAATCTTCTTGCACATTGCCTTGTCGTGAGCGAGCAGAAGTCCGCGCGGATTGCAGCCGGTGTAGGGCTGGCGCATCAGCTCCATGTAGCTGGCGATGTGGTGGTCGAACAGAGAGCTGCCGTGAAATTCCTCGAGCAGGTTGAAGGCGATGTGCGGCTGCCATTCCGCCAGCGCCTTGCGGATCACGCCAAGGTCGTCGTGCACGCCAAGCGGCTGCACTTCGTGTCCCATCTTCTTCAGCGTAGACACCACGTCGAACTCGGTCTTCCACATCACGATCTCTTTCTTGGAATGACCGCGCAGCGAGGCCGGCGGCACGAGATCTTCGTGCATCAGCACCAGGATCCGCAGGGGCTTGAAGCTCATACCGGAATGCGATGGCGGATCCGGTGAAGGTAGTTCAACAGCAGCACGCTCACGAATACGGCGACTTCCATGTAGGTCGCCTGATCCGTGCGGTCCAGGTACAGGCGAAGCTTGCGGCACCGGAAGATCATTTCCTTGACGATCTGCGCGACGGTATAGGGATGCTCGCCGGTGCCCCGCGCGCAGGCCCGGCACAACCTCGGGCTGATGCGGCGGAGGAAGCTCGCCGCCGTCGTGCGCTGGCCTCCGTCCGGCTTCATGCGCGCAAACACGCGCAGCAGGTCCGCGTCATAGATGGCCGGCACCTTGATGCCGTAGTGGGCGCGCTTCTCCTCATAATGTTCGCGCAACGTCTTGCGCAACCCGGCCAGGGGCTCGACCTTTTCGCGCGTTTTCACCGGCGGCCAGCGCCGGGCGATCGAGGACATGAGTTGGTCCATGACCTGCAGCTTGCGCAGCGCCGGCCAGCCCCAGTATTCCCGCTGCCACTGATTCGCAGCGGACAGCCAGACGGCAAAGGTTTCGGCAAAATCCTCGGCGGGGTGCGATTGCGCGTACCACCGGTCGAGGTGCAGCACGAAGTGGCGGCTCTCCGGCCGCGGCGTGTAATAGCGCGGGTAGGGCCGCGAGAAGCGGCCGAAAATCGTGCGGCAGATCGCGCGCCGGTGCAGCCGGAAGGCCGTCATAATCGCATGCCCGGTCTCATGCCGCAGGAGCTGCATGCAGTGCGGCGGGGCGCCGCCCTCGATATCGAACATCTGCCGGTACTCGAGCTTGGCCAGACGCGGATGCGCCAGATAGAAGGGAATGGCGAAACCGGGCACGCCATCCGGCGAGAACCATTCCTCCGCCAGCCAGCAGTGGGGACGGAAACGGATGTTGCGGCGGGCCAATTCGTCGTAGAGCTGCGCGATACGCTCCGCCACCGGGCTCGATTCGAGGGTCAGGCGCAGATCGGAGAAGCGTAGATCGAGCAGATCCGCGTCGTTCAATCCGATCCAGTCGTTCTTCTTGCGCCTCCTGCGCGTCCGTTTGATCCGTCGCGCCATGACCACTCAGTGGGCTTCGCTCAACCGGATCCAGGCGGATTTCTGCTGCGTGTAACTCAGGACGCTGTCGAAACACTTGTCACGCGCGTTGCCGGACTGCTTGTAACCGCCGAACGGCTGCGTCATATCCCCCTCGTCATAGCAGTTCACGTAGACCAGGCCGGCCTCGAGCTCGCGGATGGCGCGGTGCGCCTTATTCAGATCCGTGGTCCAGATGCCTGCGGCCAGTCCATAGATGGTGTCGTTGGCGAGGCGCAGGGCTTCGTCGAGATCCCGGAAACGAATCACGGAGGCCACCGGGCCGAAGATCTCCTCGCGCGCGATGGTCATGTCGTTGCGCACGTCTGTGAACAGAGTCGGGTTGACGTAGGCGCCAGCCGCGAATTGACCCGGTGTATCGCCGCCGAACATGACCTTTGCGCCCTGCCGCCGGCCGCTGTCGATCAGGCCCAGGACGCGCTGCTGCGCTTCGCGCGTCACCAGCGGTCCCAGCCGCGTCGCGGGGTCCAGCGGATCGCCCGGAAGGTAGGCGCGCCGGGATTCGGCCGCGAACCTTTCCACGAACTCGTCGTGGATTTCAGCCGCGACCAGCAGCCGCGACCCGGCATTGCACATCTCGCCCATGTTGCAATAGATGCCGCTGCATGCCACGGCGGCGGCGCGCTGGAGATCCGGCGTATCGGCGAGGAAGATGTGCGGCGATTTGCCGCCGCACTCGAGCGCGACGCGCTTCATGTTCGACTGGCCGGCGTAGACCAGCATGAGCTTCCCGACCTCGGTCGAGCCGGTGAAGCTGATCTTTGCGACGTCGCCGTGCAGGGCAAGCGCCCTGCCGGCCACTTCGCCGATGCCGTTCACCACGTTGAATACGCCGGGCGGGCCGCCCGCCTCCACGAACAGCTCGGCCAGCTTCAGACACGAGGCCGGCGCCTGTTCCGCCGGCTTCAGCACCACGCAATTGCCCGCGGCCAGCGCGGGCGCGACCTTCCATACGCCCATGAGCATCGGGTAATTCCACGGCGAGATCGCGCCGACCACGCCTAACGGTTCGCGCATGACGAAGTGCATGACGTCGGAGGCGGTACTGGTGACGCTGCCTTCGATCTTGTCGATGCACTCCGCCATGAACTGGATGGTCTCCATGACTGCGGGCAGGTCTCCGGCGACCACGTCGCGCACCGGTTTACCCATGTCCAGGGTTTCGAGCGCCGCAAGCTCCTCGGCATGCTGTCCGATCTGTTCGCGCCAGCGATACATCACTTCCATTCGTTCCCGCGGGGCGCGCCGCGACCACGTTCCCGAGAGGAACGCCTTGCGCGCGGACCGCACGGCGCGATCGACGTCCTCCGTGCCGGCGGAGGCGAATTCCCCCACGGCTTCGCCGTTGGCGGGATTGATGGAAACGATCCTTCCGCCGCCGGCCGCATCGCAATAGTCCCCGTCGATGAACAGGCCGGTCCGAAGGTCCTTCAACACCGCGCGCGCCGCGGCCTGCCAGCGGTTGCGATCATATTGACGAAGGGCATCCAGACTCATGGCGTCTTTCTCCGGGATGATGGGCCTCCGCCGGCCGGATGGACGAAGGAGCGGACTCGACTCCGGCCCCTTTAGTTCTGTGCCGGCGGTTCGCCGAACCGGGTCGTGAGGGCCGCATAGGCATCGATGCGCCGATCGCGCAGGAACGGCCAGCCATGGCGCTGGCGCGCGACCGCGGCCAGATCCAGCCGTGCGACGTGCACCGATTCCCGGTCCGGCGAGGCGCGGAACAGCACGGCGCCGTCGGGGCCGGCGACGAAACTCGATCCCCAGAACTCGATGCCACCGCCCGATTGCGAGGCGGGATCCGGTTCGAATCCGTAACGGTTCACCGCGACAACATAGCAGCCGTTGGCAATGGCGTGCGCGCGTTGCGCCGTTTCCCAGGCATCGCGCTGGCGTTCGCCAAGCTGCGCCTTCTCCTCCGGGTGCCAGCCGATGGCCGTAGGGTAAAACAGTATCTCCGCACCCTGCATGGCGGTCAGGCGTGCCGCTTCTGGGTACCACTGGTCCCAGCAGATGAGCGTGCCGATGGTGGCGCCGTCCGTGGCGAAGGCCTTGAATCCCAGATCGCCCGGTGTGAAATAGTACTTCTCGTAATAGCGCGGATCGTCCGGGATGTGCATCTTGCGGTAGGTGCCGACGATGCCGCGGTTCCCCTGCACGACCGCGACGGAGTTGTGGTAGAGGCCGGGCGCGCGAAGCTCGAACACGCTGACGATCACCGTGATGCCGAATTCCGCGGCCAGCCTGGCGAAGGCGTCGGTCGTCGGTCCCGGAATAGGTTCCGCCAGGTCGAACTGCCCGGGATCCTGCGTCTGGCAGAAATAGCGGGACCGGAAAAGCTCGGGCAGGCAGACGATCGCCGCGCCCTCCCCCGCCGCATGGCGCGTCAGGTCGATCGCCTTGCGGACGTTCGCGGCCGGGTCCGCGCCGCACTGCATTTGCACCAGCCCGACCGCGACGGACCCCGTGCCCATTGGCTCAGACGTCCTGTTCGATGTAGGTCGACTCGTTGAAGCAGCGCATGTATTCCTCCAGCAACTGCACGCCGGCGGGCGGACGGATCACGCCGGCATCGATCTTGCGCCGGATGATCTCGTTCATGCGCCGCTGAAGATCGTTGGGAAAATACTGCACTTCGGCCAGCACCTGCTCGACGGTCGTAGCCGGGATGACTTTCTCGATATAGTAGCCGTTCGCTTCTTCGGCGTCGGCATAGACGTGCACTTCGGCGACGCGCCCGAACAGGTTGTGCGAGTCGCCCATGATGTCCTGGTAGGCGCCCATCAGGAAAAATCCGAGGTAGTAGTGCGTCTTGCCGTTCAGGCCGTGCACGGGCAGGAAGCTCCGGTCCGCGAGGTTGGAGACGTAGTGGTCCACCTTGCCGTCCGAGTCGCAGGTGAGATCCACCAGGGTCGCGCGGCGGTCCGGCGGCTCGTTGAGCCGTTCCAGCGGCATGATCGGGAAACCCTGGCCGATGGACCAGTGATCAAGGATGGACTGGAACACGGAGAAATCGCACAGGTACTGATCCAACAGATGCTCGTCCAGGGCGAGCAGCTCCGGCGGCACTTCCGTCTTGCCTTCGCGGTCCTTCAGCATGTCGTGGATGTTCTGGCAGATGGACCAGTACAGTCGCTCTGCGGTGGCCTTCTGCTCCAGGGGCAGGTAACCCAAGGCGAAAAGCTTGTCCGCATCGCCGCGTTTCTCCGCTGCATCGTGGAATGCCTCCAGCAATTCCCACATCCAGCGCGTTTTTCTCTTTTTCTTCGGCTTTGCGCGCGTTTCCTTCAACACTCCGAACAGCTCATGGATCACGGTGTGATCGTCCGGGCCCGGCTTGAATTCCGGATCGATGCTGTCCTTGCGGTAGCTGCCGAGCACCGGCACGACCAGCATGGAGTGGTGGGCGGTGATGGCGCGGCCACTCTCGGATACGAGTGTCGGATGCGGGACACCCTCGGCGTCGCACACTTCCTTCATCGCGTAAACGACGGCGTTCGCGTATTCCTGCAGCGTGTAATTGATCGGCGTGTCGTCGTCGCTGTAGTTGGATTCGTAGTTGACTCCCAACCCACCGCCCACGTCGACCCAGCGCACGCCCAGCCCACGCTCGATGAGCTGCGCGTAAATGTGCGCGATCTCCTTCACCCCTTGCTTGACGATCTGGATGTCGGCGATCTGGCTGCCGAGATGGAAATGCAGGAGGACCAACGAATCGAGCGCGCTGGCCGATCGCAGACGCTCGATCATGTTCATCAGCTCCGGGATCGAAACGCCGAACTTGGACCTGTCGCCGCCGGACTCCGCCCAGCGCCCCGAGCCGCTGGTGGAGAGCCGGATGCGGACGCCCATGCGCGGTCTGACCTCGCCGCCATTGGCGAGCGACATCAGCAACTCGAATTCGTTGAACTTCTCGACGACCGGTATGACATTCTTACCGATACGCTGGGCGGAGAGGATGAGCCGCAGCATGGACGCATCCTTGACGCCGTTGCAGATGAGCTGCGCGGCATCGTCTTCCAGGTGCGCAAGGGCGGCGATCAGCTCGCCCTTGGAACCGCATTCCAGCCCCATGCCGTACGGCCGGCCGGCCTCCAGCACTTCCTCGACGACCTCGTGCAGTTGGTTGACCTTGATCGGGTAGACCCCTCGATATACGGCGCCGTATCCGGCCTGCTCGACGGCGGTGGCAAATGCATCGTTCAGGCGCTGGACGCGGGCGCGCAGCACGTCCTGAAAACGGATAAGGAGGGGCGCCCGGATCCCGCGCCGGCGCGCTTCTGCGACCACGTCCAGGATGGCAATCGGCGATGCGTCGGGGCTGGTGCGTACCGCCAGGCGGCCGTCCGGGTTGACGTGGAAGAAACCGTCGCCCCACCGGCGCACGCGGTACAGCTCTTCGGCCCGTTCAACCGTCCATTCGCTTGCGGGCGGCTCGGCCTGCGGCTCCGCCGCGGGTTCGGGCCTGGATTGTGGCGCAGCGGTCATCGCCGGGTACGCTTTACTCCCCAAGCAGGATGGCGAAGATGAGCGGCGCGACAATGGTCGCGTCCGATTCGATGATGAACTTCGGGGTGTCCACGGCGAGCTTGCCCCAGGTGATCTTTTCGTTGGGGACGGCGCCGGAATAGGAACCGTAACTCGTCGTGGAATCCGAGATCTGGCAGAAGTACGACCAGCGCTGGATATCGTGCATCTTCAAGTCCTGCTCCATCATGGGCACGACGCAGATGGGAAAATCGCCGGCGATCCCGCCGCCGATCTGAAAAAAGCCAATCGGCGCCTTCGCCGATTCCCGCCGGTACCAGTCCGCGAGATCGACCATGTATTCGATCCCCGTACGCACGGCATGCACGTTTCTGACGTCCTTCTTGATGCAGTGCGCCGCATAGATGTTGCCGCAGGTGGAATCCTCCCAGCCCGGCACGAACATGGGCAGGTTTTTCTCCGCCGCGGCCACTACCCACGATTCCTTCGGGTCGATCCGGTAGCTTTCCTTGAACTTGCCCGCCAGGATGAGTCGGTACAGGAACTCGTGCGGATAGTAGCGTTCGCCCGCCCGGTCGGCCGCCTGCCAGGCATCCAGCAACTTGCGCTCGAGATGGCGGAACGCCTCTTCCTCCGGGATGCAGGTATCGGTGACGCGGTTCAGGCCTCGGGCGAGCAGGCTTTCTTCATCGTCCGGCGTCAGTTGCCGGTAGTGCTGAATGCGCAGGTAGTGGTCGTGGGCCACGAGGTTGAATACGTCCTCCTCGAGGTTGGCCCCGGTGCAGCAGATGGCGTGCACCTTGTCGCGCCGGATCATCTCGGCGAGCGACAGCCCGAGCTCGGCCGTGCTCATCGCCCCGGCGATGGTCATGAACATTTTGCCGCCGCGCCCGAGCAGATCGGCGTAGCCCTGCGCGGCGTCGATCAGGGCCGCGCTGTTGAAGTGCCGGTAGTGGTGGCGGATGAAACTGCTGACCGGCGCCGACTTTGTCACTGCATCGTCCTCCCGCTGGTTCGGTCAGAATTTCAGGGGCGGAAATTAATTTGAAATGCGCGCGAAGTGTAGGTCATGCATCCGGGGGGCGCAAGCGCGGCTCGGGTGGCGTTTACGTCGTGAACACCACAGCGGATGGCACTACCCGATGCCACCCGTCCGCTCATCACTGCCGGATGCACCGCGGCCTACCCGCTGTCGGAGCTATCAGGTCAGAAAGGACGGCTTGGCCGGGCTTGTGGAGCGGCATGAGCAGCGCACGCAGCCAGGAGGGTGGAGTGCGCTGCGCTAGCCGCGAGCGCTTCAGGGACGAAGCGCGCTGCGAAAGCGGAACAAGCCCGGCCAAGTCGTCCTCAAGTCACGAGGGACTGTCGGAACGAACACCCGGCGATCCGCCCCGTACCTCATGCGTCGCTGACCGCCGGCACCTGCTGGGTCAGGCAGTGCACCGTGCCGAGGCCGAGCACCAGGTCGAGGCACTGGACGGGCACGATTTTCCGCCCGGGGAACAGCGGCTTCAGGATGCGCTCGCTCTCCGCGTCCATGGGATCCCCGAATACCGGCAGCAGCACCGACTTGTTGGCGATATAGAAGTTGGCGTAGCTCGCGGGCAGCCGCTGCCCCGCGAAATACTTGGGCGCCGGCATTGGCAGTTCTGCGACCTTCAGCGTGCTGCCGTCCGCGAGCCGCATGCGCGCCAGCCGCTCGCGGTTCTCCCGCAACGGCCGGTAATTCTCATCGGCGGCGTTGTCCTCGATAACCGTGACAACGGTGTCGCGGGCCGTAAAACGCGCCAGGTCGTCAATGTGGCCATCGGTGTCATCACCGACGATGCCGTCGCCCAGCCAGAGCAACTGGGAGACATTGAACAGTTCGTGCAGGCGCCGCTCGATATCCGGGCGCGACAGGTGCGGATTCCGGTTCGGGTTGAGCAAGCACTGCTCCGTCGTGAGCATCGCGCCCGCCCCGTTCGGCTCGATGGAACCGCCCTCGAGGATCATCCCGCCGAGGAATCGCGGTATTCTTAGGAATTCCGCCATGCGTTCAGGTATGAGCGCGTCGCGGTCGTAGGGCGGATACTTGCCGCCCCAGGCGTTGTAGCCGCAATGCACCGCGGCGAGCGGTGCGTCCCTGCCGGGGCGGACCACGAAAATCGCGCCATGATCGCGGCACCACGCATCATTCGTGGAATACCGGTGCAGCCGGATGTCGCCGACGATACCGGCCTTGTGCAGGATCCCGTCAACGCGTTTTTCGTGCGCCGCGTCCAGTACGTTGATGTGCACCGTTTCGCTTTCGGCCAGCGCGCGGACGATTTCCGCGTAGGCCGGCTCCACGGACTTGAACTTGCCGGGCCAGCTTTCGCGGTTGTGCGGCCAGGACAGCCAGGTCGCCGCATGGGGCTCCCATTCCGCCGGCATGCGGTAACCGAGACCTGCGGGAGTCGTAGAGGCGTGCGCCGTCTTCATGGCGGCGCATTATACGCATGGGAAACTTACACGTGCCCTTCCGGGATCCCGATGCGGCGGATCAGGCTCTGGAAGCGCGGATCGCCCCGCATCCCGGCGAATTCCTTCGCCACCTTGAGCCAGGCCATCGAGCGCGAGCGCAGCTCGACGGCCTTCTCCAGGAACTCGAAACTGCGATCCGTCTCGCCAAGGCCGGCGTGGATCGCGGCGTAATGGCACGGCGACACGTACGCGTTGCCGGCGATCTCATCCAGCCGCCCAATCACCTCGAGCGCACCGGCCCTGTCGCCGGTGACCGCCAATGCATAACCCAGGCCCTGGAGGGGGATCGTATATCCGCCCTTCGCCATGACCGAGCGACGGAACGCATCGACAGCGGTCCGGTGCTGGCCAAGCGTGAGATGCACATGGCCGAGCGCCCAGTGGACGCCCCAGAAGTCCGGATTGAGATCCAGTGTCCAGTTCAAACGGGCCAGTGCTTCGTCCTGCCGGCCGGCCTGGTGCAATTGCCAGGCAAGGTTCATGTTTACTTCCGTGGAGAGCGGATCCACGTGCCGCGCATGCTCTGCCTCCTTGATCGCATGCTCATGCCGGCCGATGGATTCGAAATAGAGACTGTATTGGAGGTGTGCGCGCGCGTCGTTCGGACTGATCCGCAGGGCCTTGCGGAACAGCCGCTCGGCCTCCCGCCAGTCCCACGCATACTTCAGAGTCATGATGGCCATGTAGGTGTGCGGGTCGACGAGATCCGGATCGAGCTCCATCGCCCTGCGCGAATATTCCAGGCCTTTCGGGATGATCCGTTCCGGCATTTCGAGTTCGAAACCGTAACTGCCCATGCCGCAATAACAGCTCGCGACTCCCGAGTAGGCCGGCGCACAAGCCGGATCGATATCAATGGCGTGGCGGAAACATTCAATCGCCCGTTCGAAACCCTCGCGCGTCAGGCGCTTGCGATAACTCATCCCGAGCAGGTGTGAGTCGTATGCGGCCGGATCGATCGTCCAGTCAGCCTTTCGCTCTGCGGCAGCCACTTCCTTCGCCAACTGGGCCGCGATCACGTTCGCGACTTCAGCTTGCATTTTGAGAACCCCGGAGAGCTCCCGTTCAAAAGTCTCCGTCCAGACATGATGGTCGCTGGTCGCCTCGATGAGCTGTGCCGTCACCCGTACTTCGTTGGCATCCCTCAGTACCGTCCCTTCGAGAATGTGGCTCACGCCGAGTTCCTCGGCGATCTCGGGGATCGGCCGCTCGGTATTTTTGAAGCGCATCACGGATGTCAGCGAGATCACCTTCAGGGACCGGTTTCGCGCCAGCGCGGTGATGACGGCATCCGTCATGCCGTCGCTGAAATATTCCTGGGCAGGATCGGAAGACAGGCTGCGGAACGGGATGACGGCAATGGATTTTTCCTGCGGCCAGGCGGCGGAGTTCCGCCCGCCGCCGGCGGAAGCCCGCCGCCTGGCGCTCGATATGGAAGGCGCATAACTGCCCTTCGGCACGTCGATGATGATTCGGTCCTCGAAACCGAAGTCCTTGTAATAGTCGCGCAGCTTCGAGCGCAGCCGGCCGGCCTCCACCCGCACGATGGAATCCAGCGTCGGGTCAAAGTTCTCGCCCCTGTCGAAGACGTCGATGCCGATCGTGTAACCCTTCAGCCGGCCGGTGTTGCCATTCAGGCTCTGGTCGATGATGTAGCGCAGGAAGCGGCGCTGACGCTCGGACTGGCGGAAGACCTCGCTTTCCATGATGCGCTCGACCTGCGCGCGGATGGCGGCGGCGGATAATGCCGGATCGCGGGGTCCAGCGCCTGTAGGCGTTTCCAGCATGGTCGGGATAGGTGCAGAGTCTCGTGCGCGGGCGTATCCTGCTGAATTATTTCACCAATTGCCGGGCTATCTCACGCTCAAACGAGGGCACGACACCGGCAGGGTAAGAGGGCGCCTAACAAATAGCCATTACAAACAGTTAGTTAGCTATGTTAATAACCACCTGGAACTGTTTCTTACGCTCCCTTTCGGGGACATTTGCCGTCAAATTATGTCGAAGTTTTGGTCAACAAACTCTCAGAGGAGACAGGGTTATGAAGAAGTTACTGGTTGCACTGCTGTTGGGATTGGTCTCGGCTGGAGGCTACGCCGCGGAAGCAGAAGGCTTTTTAAAGTGGGTCGACACGATCCATAACGCCGACATGAACAAGGACGGCATGGTGAGCGCCCACGAAATCATGATGTACAACCCCAAGGAAGCCGAAGTCGGCTTCCGGCCGTTCATGGTCGACCATTTCGCCGCCTGGGATGCGGATGGCGACGGCAACATCACGATGGACGAGATCCACAACGGTATGGTCAAGGCCAACATGACCGACAAGGACATGTCGCGCGCGTTCTTCGAGATGACGGGTTTCCAGCCCCCGCGTTCGAACAAGTAAGCCTGCGTTCAGAATAGCCGGCGGGCGGCAGCACCTCTGGGGGACCCTCTCCTCTGAGCCGCTGCCCGCCGGTTCCTTTTTTTGCGGCCCGCTACTTTGCGGGCAGCAAGGGCGGCATGGGGCAGTCGAGCGTGATTGCAACCGCCTGGAGCAGTTCGGCCTCGCCCGGCAACACCTTGCCGTCGTGGATGACGCAGTCGGCGCAGGCCTCGATAACTGATTTCTTGAGCATCGGCGCGAGCAGGTTGAGCTTGAGCATGGCGTTGTTCAGCGCCGTCAGCGTGCAATCCTTCCTGCCGGCGGGCTCGCCGGGCTGGCGCATGAACTGCGCCATCACGCGCGTGTAGGTCGCGGCGATTGCGGATTCCTCGCTTGCGCCCACGCGGGCCAGGACGCTGAGCAGCAGCCGGATCTCGTTCATCAGCGGGTCGTATTTGAAGTATTTCGGCTTCACGTCGGCGGCCGCATCGTCCGCCAGGTGCTCGCGCAACACGGCAATCAGCGCGAATTCGAAGATGGTGAGACGCTGATCCGCCCGCACCAGCGCTTCCGCGGTCGAGAGCAGCCGCGCCCGATCCTCTCGATTGAGCGAACGCAGCGCCGGCATCGCCAGGTTGACCACCGGCAGGCGCTGCTGCGCCCCGACCGTCGATGTCATGCTGACCACGGACGCCGCTGCGGATGCGGCCTGTTCGCCGTCGATACGGCGGATGGCATCGATGCCGGCCTGACGCCGCGAGGCATCGGTCGCCGCCAACAACAGGGCGTAGATCACGTTGCGCGCACCTTCGCCCTGATGCAGTGTCGCCAGCAACGCCTCCGGCAGCGCCGCGTGCAGCGCCTCCGCATGCCCCAGGTGGTCAGGCGTCACCGTGCCGATGCTCTGCACGACCTGTTCCGGCGTCGAGGCAATGGCCATGCCCGCGCCACCGGCAAAGCCCGCAGCGGCGGCCGGAACGGGCGCCGCGCCCGCCGTTCGCGCTTCCTGGCGCGTCCGCTGCATGGCCCTATCCGCCCGCCGCTGCGCGATGAACCCGGGATCGATGGCCTTGATGCGCTGATCCAGCGGCGGATGCGTGGCCATCAGCGAACTCAGCTTGAACGTCACCGCGTCGCCGAAACAGAAATGGTTGAGATCGTCCGAATGGGCGTTGTCGAGCAGCGATCCCCCGGCATGCTGGCCGATCTTCCACAGCGCCCCGGCGATGCCGGATGGATTGCGAGTGAATTGCACGGATGAGGCATCCGCCAGCAGCTCGCGCTGCCTCGATACGGCGGCCTTGATCAGCGTGCCGAAGAACATGCCAATGTAGCCGATGATGAACAACGCGAGGCCCAGCAGGACCGCCTGCCCGGATCCTTTGCCGCGGCCGCGGCTGCGGCTGCTGGAACGCAACAATGCGCGTCCAATCTGCCCGATGAGCAGGATGCCGGCGACGATGCCCATGAGCCGGATGTTGATGCGCATGTCGCCATTGAGGACGTGGCTGTACTCATGGCCGATCACGCCCTGGAGCTCGTCGCGGTTCAGGTTCTCCAGCGCGCCGCGCGTCACCACCAATACCGCTTCGGTGGGCCGCATCCCGGCCACGAAGGCGTTGATGCCTGCTTCATCGTCCAGCACGTATAGTTCCGGCACGGGCGTGCCGGAGGCAATCGACATCTCCTCGACGATATTGATCAGGCGGCGTTCGTTCTGATCTTCCGTCGCGGAGATCAGCCGGCGCGCGCCGACCATTTCCGCCACGGCCCGACCCCCGCCGCGCAGTTTGTACATCGTATTGAGCGTGCCCAGGCCAATGACAAATACGGTCGCGGCGGCTATCCACCACCAGTACGGTTTCGCGAGCCAGTCCTCGACCGAGGGTGTGGGACTGGTCTGGAGGGCAAACGCGAAATAGATCACGGCGTTGATCGCCACGATGATGAGCGAGACCGCCAGGACGAAGTAGACGACGAGCAGCCAGGTCTTGCGCCGCGCCCTGTGCTGGTGCTCGAAGAAATTCATTTCTCCGTCCGGGGCGGTTGTCGGGCTCCGCCGCCGAAGGCATCACGAACCGGCCGGCTGGAGCCGGAATTCACAGCCGCGCCGGCCGCCTGTCGACTCTCGCCCGCTTCGACATCGGCCGGCGCGGGGAACAGGCGGTTTTTGCATAGATTCAGTACCGCGACCAGGCCGAAATAGACAACGGCAAACGCCAGTACATTCTGCGTGGGCAAATCAAATGTCAATTCGCAGTCGATGCACGCCCGCGGATAGGCATCCGCCAGTTTCGGGAGCCGAACGATCGCCGCTGCTCCGCCACAGGCCAGATACACCAGAAAGCTCGCCCCCAACATCCGCTCCTCGGTCAGCGCGGCACCCAGGCTCGCCCGGGCCAGCCATAACAGGTGGGCGATCAGAAGTCCGCAATACACGGTCATCGTCGTCACGCCGCCTTCGAATGCGGCCAGAATGCCGCCCCAGAACGTGGCCGCCATCACAGCAAAAACCAGTTCCGCGGGTCCCGCGCGGCGCAGGCTTCCTCCACGCGAACGTCCCACCTGAATGACCATGGCCGTGAGGGCGAAACAGAAGAACAACACGAGGCCTTCGGAGAGGATCAGGGCGGTGTAATCCTCGGTTGCCAGGGGCAGGCGGGCGCGGGGGTTCAACCACAACATCAGGGACACGCCCGACACGGCAAACAGCGGAATGGCCGTACCCCATTCCAGCTTCGAAGCCGGACCACCGTTCACTTTCCCTCCCTGCACCCCTGTCTCGACCTGGGGAGACGGCGCCTGCCCGCCTCAGAACTGGACCTTGACCGCCTTCTTCGCCTCGGGCGATTCGATCTCGAGCAAACCCGCCGGCTGGAAGCCGAAAGGACCGGCAATGACGTTGTTCGGGAACTGCTCGCGCTTGTTGTTGTAGGACATGACCGAATCGTTGAAGTGCTGGCGCGAGAAGGCCACCTTGTTTTCCGTGGATGACAGCTCTTCCATGAGCTGCTGGATGGTCTGGTTGGCCTTGAGATCGGGGTAGGCTTCGGCGAGCGCGAAGAACCGTCCCAGCGTCGCGCCGAGCACACCTTCGGCCGCGCCCAGCGCACCCATGGCCGCGCTGTCGCCCGGACTGGCCGCCGCCGCGCGCGATGCGGCCTGGGCCTGGTTGCGGGCCGCGACGACCGCCTCCAGGGTCTCCCGTTCGTGCTTGATGTAGGCCTTGGTGCTTTCGACCAGGTTCGGGATGAGGTCATAGCGCCGCTGCAACTGCACGTCGATTTGCGCAAAGGCGTTTTTGAACTGGTTGCGTGCCATGACCAGCCCGTTGTAAATGGCAATGACGTACACGACAAAGACCAGAACGACGACCCAGAAAATGATGGTGCCCATGGCTCGCTCCTTCCAGACGTGGGTGGCAGTCGAATTATAGACTCGCCGGGGGTGGCGGTCGCGGACAGGGCAGGTCCGGCCCACTCATTATAAGATGTGATCCATGGCGGACCGGGCGATCATCGGATCCACCCCGGCCGGGGGCGGAGTGCAGCATTTCTGGCTGCCGCACGGCACACCGCAATTGCCGCGCATCGCCCGCGCCCGCGGGGTCTACGTCTGGGACACGGACGGACGGCGCTACATCGATGCGACTTCCGGACCGGTGGCGGTCAACCTCGGCCACGGCAACCGACGCGTGCTGGATGCCATGCGCCGGCAGGCGGGGCGCGTGTGTTTTGCCTATCCCTCTTATTTCGAAAGCGAAGCCAACACGCAGCTCGCGGATCTGCTTTGCGCGCACGCGGGCCACGGCCTGGATCGCGCGTTCTTCGTTTCCGGCGGCGCGGAGGCCGTCGAGAAATGCCTCGAATTCGCGCGCCTGCACGCCGTGGCGCGCGACGAACCGGGGCGCTTCAAGGTCATCAGCCGCTTTCCGGCTTTCCATGGCAGCACGCTGGCGACGCAGGCGCTGTCCGAGGAATGGCACAAGAGCCCGCTGCGGCCGATGCTGCAGCAATGGCCGAAGGTCCCCGCCCCGTTCAGCTACCGTCCCGCGGCGCGCCTGGACGCGGAGGCCGACGCGACGCGCTGCGCCGAGGCATTGCGCGAGACCCTCCTCGCGGAGGGCGCGGACACGGTGCTCGCGTTCATCGTCGAACCCATCATGGGACTTTCCGGCGGGGCCGCCTATTCCTCCCCGTCCTACTACCGCCGCATCCGCGAAATTTGCAGCGAATTCGGCGTGCTTTTGATCTTCGACGAAATTATGAGCGGTGCGGGACGCGCCGGCCGCTTCCTCGCCGCGCACGTGTGGCCCGAGGCGCGCCCCGATCTGGTCGTGCTCGCCAAGGGACTCGGCAGCGGCTACTACCCGATCGGTGCTTTCCTCGCGCCTGAGCACATGGTCGCGGCGGTCGTGCAATCCGGCGGATTCCATCTCGGGCATACTCATAAAGCCAGCCCGCTCGCCTGCGCGGTCGGCCTCGCCGTGCTGCATGAGTTGATATCCGAGGATCTGCCCGCGCGCGCCGAAGCGACCGGGAGTTATTTGCGTGATGGCCTGGAGGCGCTGAAGGCCGACATTCCGATCATCGGCGACGTGCGCGGCAAAGGTTTATTCAACGCCATCGAGTTCGTCGCGGACGCCGAGACGAAGAAGACGCTGCCGCGGGAGATCGACGTGCCGATGGAGCTGAGCCGCATGGCCATGGAACGGGGACTGTTAATCTACGCGCGGCGCACCTTCGGCGGCCGGTTCGGCGACTGGCTCATGATGACGCCGCCGCTGATTTCGACGCGCAAACACATCGACGAGATCGTGGACCTGCTGGCGTCCACGCTGCGTGATTACGAGGACGACCTGCGCCGGCGGAAAGTCCTGCCCTGAGGCCCTTCAGTCCGTCATTCCGGAACGGGCGAAGCCCGCCTCCGGAATCCAGCCCTCGTGCCCCATGAACTGAGATGCGGCCAGCTTGCTTCAGACGGCTCAAATCAGACAACGCAGGCGCTGCTTGCCGGGAATCGGTTCCGTTCCTCTGCCGGACGCCTTGCGCACCGGAGCCGATGTCGCTGGTATATTTACCTCCTTACTGATTGTATGTATATCTTCCCTGTGCCCTTAGACAGAACAGGGACTTGCGTGTCCCCCAAATGGGTTAGATCCCACTTTTGGTGTAATCCACTACCCCATTTAGGGTGTCCACTTTGAGTTGGGCGTAATGGGAAGCGAATGTGTACTTCGAAATCGTCGGCGGCATTGAGGATGTGGAGACGATTGCCGTTGGTGGCCGCATCAAAGAAATCATGCGGCTTCGCCGACAATTCGGCCTGGGCCGCTGGCGGAAGCTGAAGGGCGTGGCAATGGTCCGGCTTAACGATGGAAGCGTCCGAAGGGCGGAGGTACACTGGTACGAAGCCCACGGGATTGGGAAGAAGAAGTTGAAGATCAAGCGCTTCCTGGACTAGCGGAGATGGGAAAGGCACAACAAAAGACCAAGTTTTTCCTCTGCATTGAGGATCGTGACTGCGACGACTTGGAGAAGGGAAAGGTGTACGCAATTCTGCCTGATGTTAGTGCGAAGCGGGACGGTTACCTGCGGGTTGTAGACGAGTCTGGAGAAGATTATCTCTATCCCGAGTCGTATTTCGTACCTCTCGATCTTCCGAGCAAAGCGAAGGCAGCGCTCGGTGCCGAGTCCTAGTCCACTTACGCCCAACAATGCCCTCGACCGGACGCCGGGGATCGCGCGGCGTCTTTCAGTGAAATTCTGGGCCGGCGCCGGTCACGGCAATCGTTGAGACTGTAGAAAAACTCATGCGAATGAATTTTGGAAGAATCAACAGAAACCCGACCTCCTGAAATGCGCTGCATCGAACGCAATGACTCCGGGGAGGGGACAAGAGCCCTCCTAAATCGATCCACTCTGGTCGATG
>JACPSH010000048.1 GCA_016193395.1 Gammaproteobacteria bacterium | reverse complement strand
TCCAGCTTCAGGCCCTGGCTTGCCTTCGTGCAAGCAGTCTGTCGAATTCCTCGAGCATGTCGGACATGCTCGTTGCGGTCGCGAATTCGCGAACCTGTTCCCTGACGAGCGCCACATCGGCCTCGGGGTGAGCCGCCAGCAGTCCCTCGATATCCTGCAGGTCTTTAGGCCTGCGGGCGATCGCCTTCATGACCAACAGGTCTTCCACCCGCGGGAGCCGAACGGACAGGCCGCCAATCGCGTGCATCTCGCTTCTGTCGACGGCCGTCCGCTCGAACGATAACGCTCCGAAGGTAATGTCGATGTCAATGCCGGAATCTACATGCCTCATGAGAAGGACGCGACTGCGACGCGCGAAATCCAGCGGATCCTCGACTCGAGGAACGATGCCATAGGGCGATGCGGCCGCTATCGCGGCGGCCCAATCCGATTCCGGAAGAATCGCCAGCGCATCGATATCCTGGGTCAGGCGCGGTCGTCCCAACACCGAAGCCGCGACGCCGCCGATTACCATAGAGGGTACGTTCGCGGCGTTCAGCCAGTTCACCAGGCCGGCGAGCGCCGTCAGCAGGGATGCCGGGACACGTTCAGCCACTCAATGCCTGCCGCAGACGCGCCCAACGTTCGCGGACGGTTTGCACGTCCCTTTCGCGGTCGGCGTCGGTTCCAAAGGCATTGCGCGAAGCCATCAGCGCGGCGAGCTGGCGCAGCTTTGTGTCGATGGAGGTCCGCCGCAGTTCGGCGGTCTCGATCTCCCGGATCAATTCAAAGCGTTGGAGGTATGCGCGTGCTTCATCAGGGGCAATTGCGACCATAAAGACATGATACTACCGGCGGATGGGGCCCGTCCCGTCGCGAGTGCGGCCGTGCCCTTATCCGACCGGCGGTCAGGGTCGAAACCCGGCCGGCGCAGAGACTTTCGGATTGATGCCCTTGAGGAACTTGAAGAGTTCGCTGTCCGTGGACAGGACCAGGGTCGTGTTCGTGGTGATGATGGACTTGTAGGCCTGCATGGTGCGCGTGAATTCGTAGAAGCTCACCGCCTCCGGGCTCTGGTTGTAGGCCTTGGCGTAGATCTCCGTGGCCCGGGCGTCCGCCTCGCCGCGGATCTCTTCCACCTTCCGGTACGCTTCCGACTGGATCTTCAGGAGATCGCGCTCGCGGTTGCCGTTGATGCGCGCCGCCTCGCCGTTGCCTTCCGAGCGGAACTGCTCGGCGATTTGCCGCCGCTCGCTGACCATGCGGTCATAAATTTTCGGCCGCACGCTCTCGTTGTAGTCGATCCGCTTGAAGCGGATGTCCAGCAGCTCGATGCCGAACACGCTGATCTTGGGCGCGGCCGCCGCGAAGATCTCCCGTTCCACCGCCTCGCGCCCTTTCTGGATGGCGAGCAGTTTGCCCACGACCTCATTGGTATTCTTGAGCGATGTGTCCTGCAAGGGCACGCGGTCCTTCGTCGTGCGGACGATTTCGATCAGCTCGTGCTTTGCGACCGAGTTGCGCGTTTCGCTGCCGAGGATGTCGTCGAGCCGCGACTGCGCGCTGCGTTCATCGCGCATGCGCAGGAAGTACTGCATCGGGTCGGTGATGCGCCAGCGCGCGAACATGTCCACGGACACGTACAGCTTGTCCTTGGTCGGCATGTCGGTCGGGGCGCCGTCCCATTCGAGGATGCGCTTGTCGATGGGATTGACGTCCTGGATGAAAGGCAGTTTCATTTTCAGGCCCGCGGTCGTCACCGGCTCGCCGACCGGCCTGCCGAATTGCGTGATGATCACCTGCTCGATTTCATTGACGGTGTAGAAGGAGTTCAGCAAGGTCATGGCCGCGACGAGGGCCAGCGCCATCAGTAAAATGTTTCGGATCACGCTCATGGCTTGCCGGCCTTTTCGGAGTCCAGTTGCAGGAGCGGCAGGATCTGCCGCCCCTCCTCATCGAGGATGATCTTCGAACGCAGCATAGGCAGGACTTGTTGCAGCGTTTCGAGATAAATGCGCCGCTTCGTGACCTCGGGCGCCTTCAGGTACTCGGCCAGCACGGCGCTGAATCGCGCGACGTCGCCTTCCGCCTCGTTCACGCGCTTGAGCCTGTAGCCCTCGGCCTCGCGGATGCGCTGGTCGCGCTCGCCCTCCGCCAGCGGGATCACCTTGTTATATTCGCGCCGCGCCTCGTTGATCAGCTTTTCCTTTTCCTGTTGCGCCTGGTTGACCTCGTTGAAGGAGGCCTGTACCGGCCGCGGGGGGTTGACGTTCTTGAGCTGCACCTGGTCGATGCTGACGCCGAGTTCGTACTTGCCGGCAAGCGCCTGCATCCTCGCCAGCGCTTCCACCTCGATCTCCTGCCGGCCGATGGTGATGACTTCATCCACGGTGCGGTCGCCTACGACTTCCCGCATCACCGACTCGGATACGTCGCGCAGCGTCATTCTCGGATCGCGGATCTGGAACAGGAACTTGAGCGGCTCGGCGATACGGTATTGCACCACCCATTCCACCAGGGCGGAGTTGAGATCCCCGGTGACCATCTGTGTTTCCCTCTCCGGATCGCGGGCGCTCTGGTACGGGTCCGTCGAGCCGGGCGTCGCGAAGCCGAATTCCTGCTTGAGCTGCCGCTTGACCGGGATGATCGTTGCGAGGTCCACGCCGAACGGTACCTTGATGTGCAATCCGGGCGGCACTTCCTTGATGTACTTGCCGAAGCGTTGCACGATCGCGACCGAATCGCTCGGCACCGTGTACAGGCCAGACCAGACGCCGACCAGCACGGCCAGCACCAGCAACGTTGACCAGAAACCCGGCAGGGGCGGCAGGCGCCAGTCGCGGATGGTGATCTCTCTCGGCAGGCGCGTGTTCATGCGTGAACGATACTCCCAAACCACGTATTCGGCGACGACGCCGTCAGGCCGGAGAACTTTTTCCTGTTCGGATTTACCGAGGAAAAGGTCAATCCCGTGAGGATCACGCTGGACTGAGAAGCGAGCCGCGCCGGACGCAGCGGAACTTCGCGAAAACATAGGGATAATGTGGCTGGAACCAGTTCCGGAAGCTGGGCCGCACCAGCGCCGCGTCGGTGGCCCATGAAGCGCCGAGCATCACCCGGTGTTGGTCGCCGAAGAAGTCCGCGGAGTAGCCGGGATAGGTCCGTGCGTAGGCCTTGAATCCGTCGAACGGCCCGAACCGGCTTCGCGTCCACTCCCAGGCGTTGCCGATAAGGTCGAGGACGCCGTGTTGGCTGGCGCTTTCCGAGTACGATCCGGCGGGAATCGGCGCCCAGTGGGTGAGGTCGATGTTCGAGGACCGCGGATCACCCCAGGGCGCGCCTTCCGCGGCGCGATGGAACTCGGCTTCGGTCATCAGATCCGCCCCGCGCCATCTTGCGTACGCGGTCGCTTCCGCGTGGCTCACAAAGACCGGCCATCCGGCCACGTCGCGCAGGGGCAGATCGTCGAACAGCGTCAGGTACCGCCAAGTGTCGCCCTCGCGCTGCCAGAACAAGGGCTGCGTATGGTCCACACGCATCCGCCATGCGAACGCGTCCGCGTCCCAAAGCTCCGGCCGGTCATATCCGCCAGCCTCGACGAATTCGATCCAGTCGGCGTTCGTGACAGGAAGCGCGTCCACGTCGAAAGCATCGACTTCAACCTCGTGCCTTGGGAACTCGTTGTCCCACCCGAACGCCGCATTTTCGAAGTCGGCGCCAAGCGTTGCTGTTCCCGCAGGAATTGTGACCGCTCTGCCCCGAGCAGACGCCCCGGTGCAATAAGCAGGCACGTCGTCCGGGCGCCGGACGTAGTCGCGGCGCAGTTGCTGCATCATGTACAGCAGCGTTTCCTGGTGCATCAACTCATGCTCGATGACCAGTTGCCAGATCCGGCCGCGCTCCGCCAGTACGTCGTTTGTCTCACGCTCGGCGACGGCATCGAAGCTGGCCCGCAATGCATCACGCACGCGATCGCGGTACACGAGTACTTCGGAAGGCTCGGGCCACTGCGTGGGCGCGTCCGGCTCGTAACGGTCGACGCCCACCGGATCGATGCCGCGCGCGAACAGCGCGTCGAACTCGGGCCGGAAGTCTTCGCGATCCAGCACGCCGCGCACCACCTGATTCCACGCAAAGGCCGGCAGGTGGCCAAGGTAGAAGATGAATGGTTGTCTCAGGGGAATGGGGCGCTCGTACCAGGCTCTCGGGTCCAGCATCGCGAAGATGGCGTCGGTGCGCAGCCAGGCGGACTCCAGGCGCTCGCGCAGGTTTGCAGTTTCAGTTTCGGTGTTGGTCGTCATACCGGCCTGAGGGCCATGCGGACCCGTCGAAGCAGGGTGAGCGCGAACATCTGTTTGTCGTCCGAATACCACTGCTCGAGCATCAGCCCGGTACGCGGCAGCATCCGTTCGAACGACGGCCGCGTATACTTGCACGAGATCTCAGTGCTTATTTCCTCACCCGCGCGAAATCTCAAATCAAGCCCGGCTCCGCGTGCTCGTACACGGCAGTTCCGCGTGGCCCGGAGACGCATTTCGATCCATGCCCGGGCGTGGTCGTAGAACGCCACATGCTCCCATGCGTCCACGTCGAAGTCCGCGTCCAGCACGCGATTCACGTGTCGCAGGATGTTGCGGTTGAATTCCGCGGTGACGCCGGCCGCATCGTTGTATGCGGCTTCCAGCCGTACCGTGTCCTTCACCAGATCCAGACCAACCAGTAGCGCGTCGTCGGGCTCAAGCTGGCGTGCAATGCGCGAAAGGAACCGCGGCACGTCGTCTGGATGGAGATTGCCGATCGTGCCGGCCAGGAATACCGCGAGCCGTCCGCCGCCGGGCCCTAGCGTGGCGAGGTCGTTGAAAAAGTCGCCCGTGAGGCCGTGGACATCGACGCCCGGGAATTGCGCCGCGATCCGGCGGGCCGACGCGTCTACGAACAGGGGGTTGATGTCGAACAGCACGAGCCTGATGGCGCGACCGGCGCGCGCCGACGCTTCGAGCAGCATTCCTATCTTCCGCCCCGCGCCCGAACCCAGCTCGACCAGTTCGCGCGGCGCCGCCCGCGCGACTACGTCGTCGGAAATCCGGGCCAGCAGCGCCACTTCGGTGCGGGTCTGGTAGTACTCGGGCAACTGCGTGATCTGCTCGAACAGCTCGCTGCCGCGGTTGTCGTAGAAGTATTTGCACGGCAGCCAGCGCGGCCGGGCGGTCAGAGCGCGCCGCACCTCGTCGGCCATCGAAGCGACGGCGCGCGACGTCTTGAGGACATGGATCGCGTTGGCCATATGTACTCGCCCGGTGGCCCTGATCTTGGGCACCCTGCAGATATCGAACGGATTGTGATCGGGTTTGGAGGGATTTTCAATTCGTATTCGAGTCGTCAGCGCAGAACCCGCTCCCGCCACCACTCGGCGACTACCCCGCCCACCGCCCGGTTGACGAGGTAGCCGTAGGAGCGGTGCACGTTCAGCGCGCCGTGGATGTGGAAGAAGTTGTACACCGGTTTTTCATAGTCGCGGATGTCTTCGATGATCCCGAGCTTCAGCATCCTGTGGAAATCGTTGCGGACGCGCGGGTCGAAGGCCGCGAGATCGCCTACCGCCGAGACGTTGCACCAGCGCCGGATATTGGTCGGGTAGCGCGTGCGGCCGGCCGCGCCGTGGCCGAGCAGCCGTTTCTGCGCGTATTGCGTTCCCAGCGGACTGCCGATGGTAAGGAACTGGTCGACCACGCAGGGTGCGGGATCGACGTGTGAGAGCAGCCAGAGCGTGTCGTAGGCGATGATCGATCCCAGGCTGTGGCCGATGAGCAGGATCGGGAGGTCCTGCCTGCACGCTTCGCGGATGCACTCGGCCAGCGGCTTGCGCACGATCTCCGCGATGCCGTCGCGGTTCTCGAAATAACGTTTCGTCTCCAGGATGGTAGCCTTGATGCGCTCGTCCACGACGACGTTGATGAGCGCGGGCACGAAATCCGCGAGCAGGTAGGAGAACCGCGCTATCTTAAGCTTCCAGCTCCGGGCGCCGTGGATGTCCTCGGGCGTGGCTTCCTTCTGTTTCAGCGCCGCCTCGATGGACGGCATGTCGATGGAGATGTCCCGGTAGCTGCCGTAATAGTCGTAATTCCACGCGATCAGCTCGAATACTCCGGGCGTGGTCAGGAGCAGGGCGTGCACGCCGGGATCGGCGCGGCGCACGCCTTCGAGCAGGCAGCGCCAGGTCTGCACCGCATATTCCTCCGGAGGGGGTTTCGGATTCTTGCCCGGCACGAAGATGATCCGCGCCGGCGGGTTTTTTCTCGCGGTCAATGTCCGATCGCCCGTGTGATGCCGATTTCGCAGCCAGTATAGTAGGCGGAGGAGAAATCACGCCGGGTTTGATTATGTCATCTACGCGCTTTTCAGTCCTCATCCTGGGTCATGGCGAGATGGGGCGGGCGATGGAGGCTCTCCTGTCCCCGCGCCACGACCTCGCCATCTGGGAGAAGAACCTGGAGGACGGATCGGAGAATTTCCAACTGGAAGATGTCGTTCCCGGCAGGGATTTCGTGCTGTTCATGCTGCATGCGAATCCGCACGAGGAGCTGGCGATGCGCATCCGTGATCGCCTGGCGCCGGGTTGCATCTGCCTCAGCGTCGCCAAGGGGCTGGACGAACAGGGCCGCACGCCGGCCTCGGTGATGGCGTCAACGCTGGGCGATCGCGGACACTTCGGGATGCTCTATGGCCCGATGATCTCGGAGGAGCTGCTCGCCGGTCATCCGGGTTTCGCCGATCTGGGCACGCGGCGGGTGGAAGATTTCGAACGCGCGACGCGGCTATTCGCCGGCAGCGGTCTGTACCTCCGGCATACGACTGATATCGAAGGGATCTCCTGGTCGGTGATCCTGAAAAACGTCTACGTGCCGCTGCTCGGCGCGGCGGATGAGCTGGAACTCGGCGACAATGCCCGCGGCTTCCTTGTCACCGCGGCGTTCCGCGAGATTGATCGCATCGTGGAAATGAAAGGCGGCCGCCCGGGCACCGCCTACGGGCTCGCCGGGTTGGGGGACTTGATTACCACGGGAACCAGCAGGGGTTCAATACATCGCCGGGTCGGCCGCGAACTGGTGCAGGGGAATCTCGACAGCATCCGGCCTGGGTCGGAGTTGCATGTCGAGGGGTTGCATACCTTGGGGCTCATCGAGAAGTTCGGTCTCGTGAAGTTCGATGATTTCCCGCTCATGAAGCTGATGCGCGATATTCATGCCGATCCTCGGGACATTGCCGGGAAGTTCAGGCGCTATTTGCAGAACAGCTTCAAGAATTAGGCGGTCGGGTCCTGTCATCGGAAAAAGGGGACAGATTTATTTTCCTTCGGAAAATAAATCTGTCCCCTTTTTCCCTTTTTCCCGAGCGAGCACGGACAGGTGTGCCCGATGACAGGACCCGGTCGCCGATCAGAATCTCATTCAGCGCATGGAACAGGTCGATGGAGGCGGCGATCTCGCCGCGCTCGGCCGACAGGCTTTCCACGCAGAATCCGAGCGGCAGCAGATCTTCCGGGATCGCGTCGAGGATCCGCCGCAGGTTTGCCTTGCAGAGTTCAATGGAGCGTGTCAGTGGCGAGTTTGCGCGTAGGATCGCATCCTCGACTGCGGGTGGTATGGCGATCCCCAGCCATTTCATGAAGGCGAGCGTCCTCGCGCTGCCGCACGGGGCGAAGGACAGCACGACTCGTGAGGGTTTTGCGCGCCAGCGATGACATTCGCGGGCGTAGCTGTTGAAGACGTCTATCGCCGTTTCGGGATCGTAGACTGTCTGCGAAAAGAAATAGCCGCAGCCGGTGGCCTGCTTGTCGAACATCCTGCGGATCTCGCCGCCGTTGTCGGGCTGCCGCTCGGCGATGGCGATCCCGCCCAGCGCAAAGCCTCCGGCATGCGAAGCCGCGATCTGGAAGGCCCGTGACAGTGACATCGGGTAGCCGGCCCGGCGCGTCACCGGCCTGCCGACCAGGGACAGCAACTCGATGTCGCCGCGCAAAACGGTCTCGTCGAGCCACGCCTCCCATTCCTGTTCGTCCAGCAGCCCGATGCACTTGAAGCACACCGTGTCGTGCCCCGTGACATCCGCGAGCAGTCCGGAGAAGAGCCGCGGATCGACTTTCGGGGCGAACGGGAACGGCCGCGGAACATGGGTGCGACCGCTTTCATCCTGGAGGTCATACACGACGAGGCCATCGAGCGGCAGTTTGCTGACGCGATCCGCGATCCCGGCAGCGCCATCCGCCAATTGGGCGGAGGATGCGCCTGCGCGCGGCGGCACGGCACCGTAGAACCGGACGAAGCCATCGCGGCCGAGCAGTTTCTCGGCCAGGCCCGGCTCCGGCCGGCAGGGATCCGGCGCGGGGCAATTTACGAGGCGGGCGGGTGGCATCGGGTCACCGTCGTTCGCGCGCAGCGGGAGCGCCTGTCAGGCGGCAGGTTCGAGCGGGGCGGAAACCGGCACAGCGCTGTGCGCGCGATCGCGGACGATGCGCGCGGCCTGCACCATCGCCGCGAGACTCGCGCCGGTCTCGGGCCATGCGCGCGTCTTCAACCCGCAATCCGGGTTCACCCACAAACGTTCGAGGGGGATGACCTTCGCGGCCGCGTCGAGCAGTTGCAGCAGCTCTTCGAGTCTTGGAACGCGAGGCGAGTGGATGTCGTACACGCCCGGGCCGATCTCGGCCGGGTAATGGAAGGTGCGGAACGCTTCCAGCAGTTCCATTCCCGAGCGCGAAGTTTCGATGGTGATGACGTCGGCGTCCATCGCCACGATGGCCGGCAGGATGTCCTGGAACTCCGCGTAGCACATGTGCGTGTGGATCTGCGTCCCGTCCGCGACGGCCGAGGACGCCAGCCTGAACGCCTTGACGGCCCACTCGAGGTAGTTGTCCCAATCGCGGCGTTTCAGCGGCAGGCCTTCGCGCATCGCGGGCTCGTCGATCTGGATGATGTCCGCGCCCCCGCGCTCCAGGTCCTGCACCTCGTCGCGCAAGGCCAGCGCGATCTGGCAGGCGGTGATTTCGCGCGCCTGATCCTCGCGAACGAACGACCATTGCAGGATCGTGATCGGTCCCGTCAGCATTCCTTTTACCGGCCGGGTCGTCAGGCTTTGCGCGTAGCGCGTCCACTTCACGGTGATCGGCTCCGTCCGATAAACGTCGCCGTAGATGATCGGCGGTTTCACGCAGCGCGAGCCGTAACTCTGAATCCAGCCGCTCGCCGTGACCGCGAAGCCGCGGAGCCGCTCGCCGAAATACTCGACCATGTCGTTGCGCTCCGCCTCGCCGTGCACCAGGACATCCAGTCCCAGCTCCTCCTGACGCGCAATCGCCAGGCGGATCTCCGCGCGCATCGCGTCCTCGTACTCGGGCAGGCCGATCGACCCATTGCGGAAGGCCGCGCGCACTTTTCGGATCTTCGCCGTCTGCGGAAATGAACCGATGGTGGTGGTCGGCAGCAGCGGCAGCTTCAGCCGGGCGCGCTGTTTGATGATGCGTTTCGCGAACGCGGAGTTGCGACGCATATCCCGATCCGACAGGGCGTCCAGGCGTCTGCGCACGGCGGTGTTGTGCGATCGTTCCGAGGCTGTGCGCGACGAATCAGCCCTGCGCGATTGCGCAAGCAGGGGCTCGATGACCACGGCGCCCTCGTCCAGGCCGCGTTTGAGAGCGGCGATCTCCTCCAGCTTCTGCACCGCGAAAGCCAGCCACGAGCGCAGATCTTCATCCAGGTCCGGCTCCAGCCGGAGATCCACCGGCACGTGCAGCAGGGAGCAACTTGCGGAGATCCACAGCCGGTCGCCGAGCTGCTCGCTCGCGGGCCGCAGCAGCGCAAGCGCATCGTCGAGGTCCGCGCGCCAGACGTTGCGCCCGTCCACCACGCCGAGCGACAGCACTTTCTCTTGCGGCCATTCGTGGAGGAACTCCGGGAGTTGCACGCGCCCGCGCACCAGGTCGAGATGCAGCCCGCTCACGGGCAACTCCCTGAGCAGGGCATGGTGCTCCGCGACGGAATCGAAATAGGTCGCGAGCAGGATGTCCGGCGCATCCGGGCCCAGGGCCTCGTAGCAGGGCAGGAATGCGGCCTGCCACAGCGCATCGAGGTCCAGCGCCAGGATCGGCTCATCGATCTGTACCCACGAGACGCCGCACGCCTTGATGCGCGATAGCAGGCGCTGGTAAGCGGGGATCAACACCGGCAGGAGATCGATCTTGTGCGTGAGCCATTCCGGGGCGCCGGCCCTGATCTTGCCGAGGTAGAGCAGAGTCAGCGGGCCGAGTAGCGTCACCTTGACCGCGTGCCCAAGGGACTGTGCCTGCGAGATTTCCTCGAATAGCCAGTCCACGCCGCCGTCAAACGCGGTATCCGCGCCCCATTCCGGGACCAGGTAGTGGTAGTTGGTGTCGAACCACTTGGTCATCTCGAGCGCCGGCTGCGCCGCCGTGCCGCGCGCGAGCGAGAAATGCTGCGCAAGGGTGAGCGTGGCGGGAGTGAAGCCGAAACGCTGCGGCAGGCCACCCAGGTGCGCGAGGGTCTGTAATACATGGTCGTACCAGGCGAAATCCCCGACCGTGGCGAAATCCAGCCCGGCCAAGCGCTGGAGGTCCCAATGCCGGGCGCGCAGATCCCGGCCGACGGCCAGCAGTTGTGCTTCGGAGAAATCGCCGCGCCAATAGGCATCAAGCGCCAGCTTCAGTTCGCGCCGCTCCCCGATGCGGGGGAATCCAAGGATGTGTGTCTTGCTCATGCGGGCTCTCCTTTGACTCGCAGGGGATGTTGGCCTAGTCTCAGCTATGAATCCAATGAAAGTTTGTGCTTTGAAATATGAATTGTCCTCATAGAACGGCGCGCGCGGCAGATGCTTGAGCTGCGTCATCTGCGCACGCTGGTGGCGCTGGCGGAGGCGGGGAGCGTGTCGCGCGCCGCAGAACGCGTGCATCTCACGCAGTCGGCGCTATCGCACCAGTTGAAGGCGCTGGAGCGGCACTACGGCATTGCCGTTGTCGAACGCCATGGGCAGACGGTCCGGTTGACCGAGCCGGGCCGGCGCCTGGTCACCCTTGCGCGCACGGTGGCTTCGGATATCCAGGCCGCCGAGCGGGACCTGGCAAAACTTTCCGGGAAGCTCACCGGGACGCTGCGCGTGGCGCTGGAGTGTCACACCTGCTTCGACTGGCTGATGCCGATCATGGACCGGTTCCGCAAGCACTGGCCGGACGTGGAGCTCGATCTCGTTTCCGGCTTCCATCCGAAACCGCTCGGACTCCTGCTCCAGGACAAGGCGGATCTGGTGATCGGCTCGGAGCACAGGCCGCGGCGGGGGATCGTCTTTCACCCCCTGTTCCGTTTCGAGATTCTGGCGGTGCTGCCGCTCGGCCACCGCCTGGCCCGGAGGCGCTACCTCACCGCGCGCGATTTCGCGCAGGAGACGCTGATCACCTACCCGGTGCCGGAAGAGCGCATCGACGTAATCCACCAAGTGCTGCGCCCGGCCGGGATCCATCCCCGGCGCCGCACGGCCGAACTAACCATAGCCATCCTTCAGCTCGTCGCCAGCAAGAGGGGCGTCGCGGCGCTGCCGAACTGGGGGCTCAAGAACTACGTCGACTATGAATACGTCCTTGCGCGGCGGATCGGCAAGAACGGGCTGTGGAGCGATCTGTACGGCGCGGCCACCGAGACCATGTCGCGGCAGCCGTTCGTCACGGACTTCCTGGAGACGGCGCGGCGCGCGTGCTTCGCGGAATTGGATGGCGTGGTGCCGGTGAAATGACGGCGGGCCGGCGGCATCCCGGCCGAATTCATGCGGGTATCGTGCCGGACGGGTCCTGTCACCGGGCACCCCT
>JACPSH010000051.1 GCA_016193395.1 Gammaproteobacteria bacterium | reverse complement strand
CTCAAGATCGTGCTCGGTCACATGGGCGAGAACATCCCCTGGTCGCTCTACCGGCTCGACTGGATGCACGCCCGCGCCTCGGTGCGGATGGATCGGCCCAAGCTGAAGAAGAAGCCGAGCGACTACTTCAAACAGAATTTCTACATCACGACCAGCGGCGTGAACTGGGACCCGCCGCTGTTATTGGCGATCCAGGTGCTGGGAGCAGATCGCGTCATCTGGGCGATCGACTACCCGTACCAGGAAACGATGGAAGCGACGGAATGGATGAATAACGCGCCGATCTCGGACGAAGACAAGGAAAAGGTCTTCCACGCCAACGCCGAGCGGGTGTTCCACAGCAAACCCTAAAAGGGGACAGATTTATTTTTTCCATTGTTTGATGGTCGCCCGCGTCCGCGCCGCGAAACTCGCAAGCCCAGTTTCGATTCGACTTGGGCTGACAAGTTGTCGCCACCCGTGAGTTGACCGCGCTGCAGGGCTTCACGGATCAGCGTGTATTCCGACTGTGGGACACCCAATTCCACAAAACGCCTGTATCGCAATTGCCGAGCTGTCTTGTCTGTTCCAAGGGCCTCAAAAGCGGGGTCAACATTGAGGATGTCGGATTGAACAAGCCCGATTTTTAGCCGAAAACTTGACCAGCGGTAATGTCCCGGACTTTCCACCATCCCCGCACGCACAGGATTTAGTTCAATGTAACGACTGCAGGCAAGCAGGTATGTCTCAGTTTCGACTGGACTCGATTTGTACCTGCCTTCCCACAGGGTCCCTGTTCGCCTTATGCGCCGATTTACATAGCGTGTTTGCCTGCCTGCGAGATGTTTCAAGAGCAGTGCCAACCCGACTGAGTCATTGGGTTCCAAAAGGAGATGCACATGATTCGTCATCAGACAAAAGGCATACAATTTGACTGAAAATACACTTTTCAATTCGCGGAGATTATGGAGGTAAAAGCCGAAATCTTCTCCGCTTCTGAAGACGACTTCGCGGTTGTGACCGCGCTGAACTATATGATGAGCGACGCCGGGCATTACGATCCTTCCCATCCTGGGCATGGCTTGTTCCTCCTGAACGTTTATCGCAATTTTAGTTTGTCATAAATCCGGGCACGGCAAAACCTGTTCCAGAAGGAGAAAAAAGGGGACAGATTTATTTTCCCTCCGCGCAATTTTAGCAAGCTTTCAGCGGCAGCTTCCGAGAAAAATAAATCTGTCCCCTTAATTTCCTCTTAATTTCGAGAAAAATAAATCTGTCCCCTTTATTTAGTGATAGTGTCACCCCCAGCGGCTGTGTTCCGGGCCGGGGGCGTAAACGTCCTGGTATCCCGCTTTGCCGCGCATGGCCAGGATCTTCCTCACGGCCGGCCGCGCATTGATGCGGGCGAGCCAGTCCATCATCTTCGGAGCGGACTTCGCATTTACCACGTCCGGCAGCAGGCGCGGCAGCGTGCAGGAGAGGGCAAAGGCGCCGATATCGACGATCGAGTAATCCGCACCCAGCAGCCAGCTCGACCTGCGCAGCGTCTCTTCGATGCGCTTGACCGCCAGTTCAATCTTGCGCCGCGAGTTCGCCAACTGTTCCTCGGGATAGGATTCCCCCGTGGCGGTCATCCAGGCGGCCTTGCGCTCCCAGATGGGGATCCGGTTCACCGCCTCGCGGAGTTTATTCTGATCGCGATTCTTCATGACCGGGGCCATGACCTGGTGCCAGCCGATTGAACTCACGGACGGACCGAGATTGTAATCCACGTACTTGCCCCAGGCCTGCGCGTCGTACCAGCCCTTCGGATCGGTGGGCGCGAGGCGCTGAGCCGGGAAGGCCTCGGCGAGATATTCCAGGATCAGGGAGGATTCCGTAATGACCTCGCCGTTATGCACGAGGACGGGCACCTGGCCGAAGGGGTTGAGCGCGAGAAAGCCAGGGAGATATTGCTCGAACTGGAGCAGGTCGACGTATTGGCTGCGGAATTCCAGGCCTTTCTCCGCGAGGCCGATCATCACCTTCGCCGAGTTGGCATTCGGTTCCCAGTGGTAGAGGTCCAGCATGAGTTTCTTTCTCCGGTCTATACGGCCAGCTTGTTGGCGACTTCGATGGCGCGCTGCGCCATCGGCGTGCGGCCCAGCTTGAACGATTCCAGGATCGCCGGCCGGGCATACAGCCGCCGCAGCCACGCCATGATGCCGGGCGTCTTCTCTTCGTTCACGTTCTCGGGCTGCATGACCGGCAGGGCGTAGGCCATGCAGAACACATTGATGTCGCCAAGTGAAAACGTGGGACCGGCGACATAGGGCCTCGCCTTGATGCCGTCCTCGAACACCCGAATACCATATTCGACGCGCCTCCGCGATTCGGCGAGCTGCTCCACGGTGAACCGGTTATAGATCGCCGTGGACCAAGCCTCGCGGCGCTCCTTCAACGGAATTCTCTCGATCGCCTGGCGCAGCTCCTCTGGATCCTTCTGGCGCACCATGGGGCCGACAAAGATGTTCCACCCGATCATGCTGAGCGAGGGTCCGAAAAACGTATCGAAGAACTTCGTCCACCAGCGCATGCGCCAGCGCTCGACGGGATTGTCCGGCCGCAGCGGCGGACCGGCAAACGTCGCGTCCACGTATTCGCCCATCTGCGAAGACTCCGTCAACACCACGCCGTCATGGACCACCGTCGGGATCGTGCCGGCGGCATTGATCTTCAGGTATTCCGGTTTGTGCTGGTCGAAATTCAGCATGTCGGTGTATCGACTGACGAATTCGACTCCCTTCTCCTTCAGCGCCATGATGGGTTTGCCCGAATTCGCGTTCGGTTCCCAGTGATACAGTTCCAGCATGAGCTCCTTCCTTATGTTTGTGGGGCCGGATTCATTGCACATGGATGTGCAGGTGCCGCGAAGGCCAGGGACGGCCGGTTGCGGCCATCCGGCCCTCCGCCCGCGTTCTTCCGGATACTGCCAAAGAATCCCATTCGTTACAATGATGCGTGGCATTTAGAGTTCGCGCTCCGTCGCGATTAAATGTACCTTAATGCCCCATCGAAAAGTCGACCTCGATTGCCCGCCAGCGGCAACCAAAGAGGGGGAAAAGCTTGAACAGCACTGTAGCCGCTGCGCCGGCAGGCGCTGTTGCGCCCGCGGAACCGTGGCCGAACGTCGCGCGAGCTTGGTACGCGGTGTTTGTCTTCGCAATCGTCCTGATGTTCGCGTTCATCGATCGCCAGATCATCACCCTGCTGGTTGGCCCTATCAAAAAAGATTTGGGCGTCACCGACACGCAGATGAGCCTGCTGCTCGGCTTCGCGTTTGTCATGTTCTACGTGGTCCTCGGCATCCCCATCGCCCGGTTGGCCGACGTGAAGAGCCGGCGGCTGATCATCGGCATCGGCGTTACGGTCTGGAGCGCGATGACGGCGGCCTGCGGACTGGCCCAGAATTACTCGCAGTTGTTCGTAGCCCGCGTCGGCGTCGGGGTCGGCGAGGCCTGCAACGGTCCGGCTACGTTTTCGATGCTGAGCGACTATTTCCCGAAGGAAAAACTGGCCAAGGCCGCGGCCGTGCTCAGCATCGGCTTCTTCCTGGGCTCGGGCCTTGCGCTCATCGTCGGCGGCCAGGTGGTCCAGCTCGTCTCCGGCATGCCGGACATCACGGTCCCTTTGCTTGGCGCGATCCACCCCTGGCAGGTGGCGTTCATCGCCGTCGGCCTTCCCGGTCTGCTGGTCACCGCGCTGGTCAGCACGGTGCAGGAACCGAAGCGCCGCGGGCTGATGGCGCCGCCGGTCGGCGCGCCCACGCGAAAGGCGCAGGCCATACCGGTCCGCCAGGTATTCGGCTACCTGTTCGACGACTGGAAATGCTACGGGCCGATGTACGCGGGCATGGGACTCCGATCCCTGGTTGCCTTCGGCGCCTCCGCGTGGCTGCCGACATTCTTCATCCGCACCTACGGCTGGACCGCGCCCCAGGTCGGGATGGCAGTGGGCGTGATCCTGCTTACCATCTCCCCGCTCGGGCTCTTGACGGGCGGCTTCCTCGCGGAATGGTACGCGAAGAGGGGTTACGCTGACGCCAACATGCGCGTCAATCTCATTTCCACGATCGCCATCCTGCCCACTTCCATGCTCTATCCCCTCATGCCGACGCCGGAGCTGGCCATCGGCCTGTTTGCCGCGAACAGCTTTCTCGCCTCCATCGGCCCAGGCCCGGCCAATGCCGCCTTGCAGACCATCACGCCGAACCAGATGCGCGCGCAGGCCACGGCCTTCTATCTGTTCATCTTTAATCTCGTCGGCTACGGGCTGGGGCCGGTCACGGTCGCCGTGATCACCGATTATGTGTTCCAGGCTGAAGACGCCCTGCGTTATTCCCTCGCGATCAACGCCGCCGTGCTGGGACCGATCGCCTGGCTCATTTTCTGGTTCGGCCTGAAGCCGTACCGCGAAAGCTACCTGCGGGCGAGCGCCCACAGTTGAAGGAGAAAACCGGTGAACGAGGAACCCATGCACAGACAGGAAACCGCCGCCGCTGAACCCTGGCCGCCGCCGGCGCAAGCGTGGTACGCGGTCGGAGTGATGACGGTGGCGTTGATGTTCAATTTCCTCGACCGCGGAATGTTGAACCTGCTCATCGAGCCCATCAAACACGACATGGGGCTCAGTGACACGCAGATCAGTCTGGTCGTCGGGTTTGCATTCGTCAGTTTCTACGCCATAGTCGGGTTCCCGATTGCGCGGCTGGTGGATTCGAAAAGCCGGCGAGCAATCCTTGGGATCGGGATCTCAATGTGGAGCGGCATGACCGCGGCCTGCGGCCTGGCGCAGAACTTCTGGCACCTGTTCATCGCGCGCCTCGGCGTCGGGATCGGCGAGGCCTGCAACGGCCCCGCGACCTTTTCCATGATCAGCGACCTGTTCCCGAAGGAAAAACTGCCCAAGGCCATCTCCGTCCTCAACCTCGGATTCGCCTCCGGCCAGGGCGTCGCGTTGCTGGTCGGGGGTACGGTCATCGGCATCGTCTCCACGATGTCGGAAATCGCCCTGCCGCTGCTCGGCAATGTGCGCCCTTGGCAACTGGCTTTTTTTGCTGTCGGGCTGCCGGGTCTGATTGTCGCCTCGCTGATGGCGACCGTCCCGGAACCGAAACGCCGGGGATTACTGACACACGGGAAGGGAGGCAGCGCCGCGGTTGCGCCGCAACAGCTTCCGGTCCGGGAGGTCATGCGGTTCCTTTTCGACAACCGGCGGGCGTACGCCCCGATGTTCATTGGGCTCGCCGTGCAGTCGGTCATGGTCTGGGGGATCATTGCCTGGATGCCGAGTTTCTTCATCCGCACACACGGCTGGAGCGTATCCCAGTTCGGACAGGTCATCGGCCTGATCAATCTCCTCATCCTTCCGCTCGGCCTCATGGTTGGCGGCGTGCTGGCGGAACGCCTGGCGCGCATGGGCTACGACGACATCAACATGCGCCTGGTCGCTCTGGTTGCCGCCCTCACCGCGCCGCTTTTGGCGCTGTTCCCACTCATGGGCAATCCCTGGGTCGCAGTCGGCATGCTGGCCGTGCAGAGCTTCATCGTCGGGTGGGGCATCGGTCCTCAGAACGCGGCGCTGCAGGTCATTACCCCGAACCAGATGCGCGGCCAGGTGACGGCGCTGTACCTCTTCGTCTTCAACCTCATCGGCTTCGGGCTCGGGCCGACCTTCATCGCCGTCCTGACGGATTATGTCTTCGGCTCGGAGGATCAGTTACGTTATGCGATGGCGCTCGCCGCCGCCGTCATGGCGCCGCTGGCGGCGTTGATCTACTGGTCCGGGTTGAAGGCCTACGGCGAAACCGTGGCACGCGCGAGTCGGTGACATGGCCCGGATTATTCATGCACGATGGAGGCAACAGACGGCCGGGTCCTGTCAACGGGTACCGCCGTTCGTGCTCGCTTGAACCTGCCGCCGGAAGCGCCCTCCCGCTGCGCGCGAACGACGGCTACCCGATGCCACCCGTACGCTCAACTCCTCGCCGTGCCTGAATAATCCGGGTCAGTCCCACATAATTGGAGAGTTGATGTATGACAAAGACTCGCGAAAAAAGGCGCAGTGCCCTGCGCATACGGCGCAAGCCGGGCTACCGGCGCATCGCCACCGAGGAAGCCTGGGCGCCGACGGAGATGCTCGAGCTGTACATGAAACTCATGGCGAAGCGCAGTTTCGACGAGCCGGGGTTCCGCAGCCTGATGGGCTTCTACCTGCAAAGCCCCAGCGAACGCGCGCGCCAGGTCGCGGAACGGCTGCAATGGCTGGACGAGCGGCGTATCCGCGACATGGACGACAGCGGAATCGACATGCAGGTGCTTGCGTTGACGGCGCCCGGCGTGCAGATCTTCGACCGCGCTACCGCGGTGTCCATTGCGAAATCCAGCAACGATCAGCTTGCCGAAGCCGTCCGCACCTGGCCCGATCGCTTCACCGGCCTGGCCGCGGTGGCGCCACAGGATCCTCCCGCCGCCGCAAAGGAACTCGAACGCGCGGTGCTGAAACTCGGTTTGAAGGGCGCGGTGATCAACTCGCATACCCATGGCGAATATCTGGACGACGACAAGTTCTGGGACATCCTGGAGGCGGCTGAAGCCCTGAACGTACCCATCTACCTTCATCCCAGGGATCTCCCGCGCACCATGCTCCAGCCGTTCGTGGAACGCGGCCTCGATGGTGCCATCTACGGTTTCGGCTGTGAAACCGGCCTGCACATGTTGCGCATCATCGTCAGCGGCGCGCTAGATCGCTTCCCGAAACTGAGATTCATCATCGGCCACGGCGGCGAGGCGCTCCCGTACTGGATGTACCGCGTCGACTACATGCACGCGGCGGCCGTGCGATCGAAACGCTTTGCCAGCGCGAAGCCGTTGAAAAAGCGGCCGGGCGACTATCTGAAGGAGAACATCTACATCACGACCAGCGGCATGGCCTGGGCGCCGGCGATCATGTTCGCGCAGTCCGTACTCGGCGTGGACCGCGTGCTGTATGCGATGGATTATCCCTACCAGTTCACGCCCGCGGAGGTCGCGGCGATGGACGCCATGCCGATCAGCGCCAGGGCGAAAAAGATGTTCTTCCAGTCAAACGCGGAACGCGTATTCAATCTGTAGCTCGTGCGGTCGGATTCATCCTAGGGAGACAAACGGACGGGTGGCACCGGGCACTCCCCTGTTCCGCGCGCAGTCGAGGGAACCGAGCGAGCACGGACAGGGGTGCCCGGTGACAGGACCCGTCCGGCTACTACCCAAACACAGATCCGGCCGGACTTGCCTCAGCCTCCTTCAGCGGGCGGGTCCTGCCATCGGGTACCGTCTTCGTGCTCGCTAGCGCTGAGCGCGAAGAGCGGTGACCCGATGTCACCCGCCCGGTCAATGCTCGCGCATGAATCCGGCGGAGGGTTCATGTACTCCTGCGCATCCGAGCGGTCCTTCCGCTGGTCAACGCACCTCCAGCATGCCCTCCATTCCCTTCTTCCGGTGGCTCGGCAGCAGCGGCAGCTTCTTGTCGCAGAAAAACGCGAACTGGCCGGGTTGCGGCGGCGTGAACTGCAAGGTCGCGCTCTTCCCGGCGGAGACAGACTGATTCACCGTGAACCCCGCCGCCGGGTCGTCGATTACAAGGCTATGCGGGGCCACGGAGGATACGTTCTTCAAGTTCAGCTCCACGGGTTTGCCCGCTTCGACGATCACATGTGACGGCGAAAAGGAGTAGCTGTCGAGGATCATCTCCACGCGCTGCACGCCGTCCGTGCCCAATTCCGCGGCAACCGGCGCCGCCGCAACCGGTACGGTGGCCTCATCTGCGGCGGGAAGATACGCTGGCGCGCATGCCAGGATAATCATAAGCAGCCTTCCGACGATCTGAATTTGACCCATCGCTTTCTCCTCAATCGTTACTCACAGAATTGGAACCGGCTCAGGTCAGCCCGGCAAGCATGCGTGTCTTGCCGCTCAGGCGGGCGCACTCCGTCAGTGCCCCCGGAAACAGGTTGAACACGGGCACGATGGCCGCGGCCGACGGGTGCATGGACAGCCGGGCGATCAGGGCCGAACGCCGTATGCGCCCGGCGAACTGTCTGCGCCACGCACCGGCATAATCGATTCCGGCCGTCTGAAGTTCGCCGCGAAAGACCGCGTCCCGCCGGGCGATCAATGTTTCCGACAGTAGCCAGGCGCTCTGAATCGCGAGACTGATGCCTTCCGCGATCACCGGATGCGCTTCGCCAGCCGCGTTGCCCGCCAGGAACACACGCCCCCGGCGGAGCGTGCGGAATCCAGGGCGGATCGGACCGACCGCAAGCCAGGGAGCGGCCGCCTGGGCTCCTTCCAAAGCATCGTCCGCGGCGCGGCAATGCGAACGGATGTGCGCCAGCACACTCTCCCCCGCCACCGTATCCGGAAACTGCTTTCGACATTCCTGCAGGCGATCGCGTCGAACGCAGAGAGACAGGCTCAGCCGATTGCCATCGCTGCGAACCATGCCGCCATAGCCGCCCGGGAAAGCGAGCAACGGCATCAGGTCCGGTTCGAGCGCCGCGCCGCTGAAATGCGCCTTGAATCCAAACAGATCCGAAGGCCGCGCTTCGTCCGATTGGGCCTGGCCCGGCAAACCACCCCGATCCCAGGAGCCCTGCGCGGCAATGGCAATGCGCCCGCGCAATTCGAGCCGTCCCGGCGCGCTCCGTGACCGCAGGCGGCAGCGCACCTCGCCCGCGTCCTGTTCCACTTGGGTCACGGTCCACGGTTGAAGAATTTTCGCGCCCGCAGTTGCGGCTTCCGCCAGTATCAGCGTGTCGAGATGTTCCCGCCCGAGTGCGCGTCCCCATCGGTGAGAAGCGGTGCGGGGCGAGGGCATGGAGGCGACTACGCGCGCGGCGCCGACGAAGATCCCGACGCGCCTGATCTCGGGGCCGGCCCGCTGGAAGAATTGTCCGGCAATACCCAGCGTCTCCAGCAGACCGAGGCTGGACGCGGAAATGAATTCGCCGCAGACCTTTGGTCTTGGAAATTCCGACCGTTCGACCACGGCCACCGACCAGCCGGCCCGCGCCAGCCGGAGTGCGGCCGTCGCCCCGGCCGGGCCGCCGCCGATCACGATTGCATCATGGATCATCTTTGACTTCGGGCGGTCTCCGCATCGGCCCGCCTCGCCATGAACAGATGGCTGAAAAGGCCCGCCGGCCGTTCCACCCGTTGCCATTCGCCACTGTCCGGCCATAGCCGTGAAAGTTCCATTCCCCTGAATCCGGCCCGGACGCTGACGACGGCGTCATGGCGCGTGACATCGTTGCACCCGATCAAACCCAGCGCCCGGCTGCCGGCCAGCGCCGCAAGGGAACGGCACGGCTCGACCGCAATGAACCGGTTCGTTATCTTCGCGATCAGGGCCAGGAGTTCACGGAGCGATGCGGCATCAAAGTGGTGCAACACCAGGTTTGCGATTGCAATGTCCGCGCGCGGCCCCGGCCGCGTCCTCAGCCATGAGAATAGATCAGCTTTAACAGTTTCGATTCTCCAGCCAAGTTTCGCGAAGCCGGCATGGCTGCACTCCTGCACGAGATCCTGCCGGTCGACAAGCTGCACGGCCAGGCCCGGCCACGAGGGGGCCAGTTTCCGCGCAACAGACAGAAGCATCGTGCCATCGCCGGCGCCCAGCTCGACGATGCGACCGGGCGCCTCCGAACCCATCAATTCGCGCAGGTGGCGGACGAGGATTCCGCGGTGGCCCATCAGGGAATTGACGAGTCCAAGGTCGCGCCGCGAGCGGCGGGCGCGCGGATCTGCGGGCGGGAGGATGTCGAGCCACTCCGGCTCCATCCTGCGTTCGGCGAGCGCCGCGAACGTCATGCCCGCGGCTCAGCGCACGCGCAGCAGGGCGCCATGGCAACTGAATCCCGCGCCGAACGCAGACATCCACCACCATCCCGGGGCTGCATCGCCAGCCAGCGCGTCGCGCAGGGCAAACAACACGCTCGCGCTGCTCAGGTTGCCGCATTCACGCAGCACGCCCGCGCTCCAGCGCGTATCTTCCTCACCGAGCTTCAGGCGCTCGCGCAGCGCCGCGAGCACGTCCCGTCCGGCCGCGTGCCAGATCCAGGTGCCGATGTGCTGGCGCGACAGCGCGGTTTCTGAGAGCACGCGATCCAGCACTCTTTCGGCGGACTGCGCGGCAAGGTCCGGCACCGGCGTAGTCAACACGTTGCGCAACATGCCGCCGCGGTGTTCGAAACGCAGCAGATCCCGGTGGCGAGGATCGATCTCCGAACCGCAGGCACACCACTCCACGCAACGGTTGCCGTTCCCGGGCGGTTCGAGAGACAGCACTGCCGCCGCCGCGCCATCGCCGAACAGGCAGGCGCTGACCAGCACACCGGGATCGTCGTCCAGGTAAAACGCGGCGCTGCAGATCTCCACGCAGATACTCAATACACGTTCGCAGTCCCCCGAGCCGAGCAGGCACTGGGCCATGTGCAGGTTTGGCAGCGCGGCGCCGCAGCCACTGCCTACCAGGTCGAGCGCGAAAACGTCCTGGCGCAGGCCCAGCCGTTCGACGACGTAGGTGGAAATCCCCGGACAAAGGTAACCGGTGCAGGTGCTGACGATGACGGCGTCGAGCGCGGCGGGCTCGATGCCCGCCTCCGCCAGGGCATCCTTCGCGGCGCGCGCAGCAAGGGGCGGCGCATGCCGCTCGAAGCGCCGCTGCATGGCGTCCGGGGTCAGATCGAAGATCTCCGCCAGGGGCTCGACCGCAAGATGCCGGCTTTCGATGCCGTTCCTGCCGGACAAGAGCCTGCGCATCAATGCCCTCGTCGGGGAACTCATATTTGCGTAGTTCGGCGATGCCTTCAGCACCTCCCAGCATTCTTTCTGGGAATAGCGGCGCCCTGGCAGTGCGGTTCCCAGGCCGCCGATCACCATCGAGCCGGCCGCGACAATAGCCGGCAGCGCGTCGTCCTGCGGCAGAGTGGTTTCACGCAACATCATGTTTCAACTCCCGTTGCCGGGGAGATTGGACTCAGTCCACGAGACCGCGATCCGGCGCCTGACAAATGGACAGGATGCTTCGCGCAAAGTTCAGCGATACACCGCCGGCGGCGGCTCCGATCAGGCGCTCGCATCGTCGAGGGCGCGCATTGCGGAATCGTCGAGCTTCAGATCGACGGATGCGGCGATCTCATTGAACTGCTCTTCGCTGGTCGCACTGGCGATCGGCGCAGTGACGCCCGGCCGCGCCATCAACCAGGCCAGGGCCACCTGGGCCGGGGTGACGTGAAGTCGCGCGGCGGCCGTATCCAGCGCCTTCAGGATGCGGAAACCGCGCTCGTTGAGCATGTCCTTCACGCGGTAGGCGCGGGCGCGGTTTGCCAGATCGCCCTCGGAACGGTACTTCCCCGTCAGGAACCCGCTGGCCAGGGAGAAATATGGAATGACGCCAATCTGCTCCCGCACGCATAGATCGGCGAGTTCGCCCTCGAACTCGGCTCGATCGTAAAGGTTATAGCAGGGCTGCAGGACCTCGTAGCGCGGGTAACCGTGCCGGGCGCTGACGTGCAAAGCTTCAGCGAGGCGCGGTGGCTTGTAGTTGGACGCGCCGATGACGCGGACCTTGCCCTGTTTGATCAGCCGCGAATAGGCCTCCAGCGTTTCCTCCAGCGGCGTCTCCTCGTCGTCGCGGTGCGACTGGTACAGATCGATGTAATCGGTCTGTAGGCGCTGCAGCGAGCTTTCGATTGCGCGCATTATGTATGCCTTCGACAACCCCTGCTCGCCCAGGTCCATCTCCACGCCGAGCTTGGTCGCAATCATGACCTGCGACCGCTTGCCGGACTTCGCGAGCCATCTGCCGATGATGGTTTCCGACTCGCCGCCCTGGTGGCCGGGGATCCATTTCGAATAGACGTCTGCCGTGTCGATCAGGTTGAAGCCACGCGCGACGAAGGCATCCAGAAGCCTGAACGAAGTCTGCTCATCGGCGGTCCAGCCGAACACGTTGCCGCCGAAGGCGAGCGGCGCCACTTCGAGGCTGGATCGTCCCAATCTTCGCTGCTTCTTGATTTGCACGCAGGCGGGGTCGCTTGCCCCGATGGAGTTCCGGATGGCTTCAGGCCTCGCACACGAACTTCGTGACTACGAGGGTCAGGACTAACCGCCGGCGAAACGGCGCAACGCCTTCAACTCACGCCCTTCCATGGCTTGCCCGATACGGGGTGCGGGTAATGGAACGGCACCACGTCGACGTCCGGCCAGAGCACCGGCGTCGTGTCAATCGCGTCCGGTCCGATCGGATTCGCTGGGAATTTGTCGGCATCGGTGAAAAACGGCACGAAATTCGGCGGCGTATGTGCCCATCCCTGCTCAAACGTGGCGTGATAAACCGGCCGGTAGTGCAGCACCTTGATTTTCCATACGCCGTTCTCCCTCACGTATTCGTTTTCGTACTGTCCGCCTTCCCACCATTGTCTCGGGACGCTGTTCGGACCGGAGGCCTGCGTGGCGCTCTCATGAACGCCGGCCTGCATCACGCAGCGGAAGCGCCCCTTCGCGGTCTTGCGGTCGGGCGCCACGTGCACGACGTCCTGCAACTGCGGATGATCGAGCAGGAAGCCGAACCGCGGGCCGTTCTTTCCGCCGACGAAATTCTTCGCGAAGCGGTCGATGTAAAGGCGCTTTGCGCCAGCCTTGTTCCTGAACACGCCGCGCATGAAGCGGACTTCACACTTGTTCGCGAACAGGTCCACCACTTCCTTGTACAGGCACTTGTCCAGGTAATAGCCATAGGCGTGCTGGAGCTTGCGGATCGCCTGTTCGTCTTCCAGAACGCCCACCTGGTTCGAGAGTTTCTTGACTTTCCTTTCCAACGCCTCAATTTTCTGAGCCTTTTTCTTTTTCATCTTGGCCTCCTGCGCCCGTAGCGGGGAATAAGTTTCAGCGTGTTGGCGTACGCGGCCGGGGATCGCCCCGCCGGGACCCATTAAATAATGTGCGGCCGGTCATTTCAACGGCTTGCCCGTGACGGGACGCGGGTCATGTCTTTTCGAGGGGCGGGAGATGGACGCGCCAACTGCTCGACCCTCTGTTTGAGGGTCAGATCCTCACTCTTGTCCATCGAGCGCTCCTGCCCGCGGCAGACGATATCAGTAATCGAGAGGTTGCGTGATGACGTTCAGCAAAGCCGGCGTTCCCTTGTCCACGGCGGCTAAAGCGCGCCTCAGGGCCGCTTCCAGGTCGCCGGGCTTCTCTACGCGTTCACCATGCCCGCCGCAGGCCGCGATCACCTTCTCATAGTCAGGCGACGGACCGAGCTCGACCAGCGGCATGGCCTTTGCGGCAGCGGCGCGGCCGTCCGGATACATGCCGAGCGTCGAGCGCTTCACAGCGTGCCAGCGCCCGTTGTTCAGGACCACGGTGAGCGACGCCAGACCCTCGGCGCGCGCAACCAGATGCGCGGACACGGGATTGCCGAAAAGATATGAACCGTCGCCGACGATCAGCATCACCCGGCGATCCGGGGCCGCGAGTTTCGCGCCCAGCGATGCGCCGAGGCCGAAGCCGAGTCCGCCGGCCGAGCTGCTGCTGAGATAGGTCTTCGGCCGGCTGAGATCGAGCATGTCCATGGGCACGCCGAGCTCGTTGACGACAATGGTGTCTGGACCCTTCACGCGGTTGATGCACGCGGCGATCCAGGGGACCTGCATGCCTTCCTCGCGCCCAGCCTTGTCCTGCGCCGCCTGGATCTTCCGCCGGCGCTCGACCGCTAGCGCCGCGATGGTCTTGCGCCTCGTTTCGATACGCGCGCGGTTCGCGCCGGCACGTTCCGCCAGCATCGCCGACAACGCGCGCAGCGCGGCCGAGGACGATCCGGCAATGGCCATGTCCGATCCGAAGCCGCGCATTGGATAGCGGCCGTACAGCGGATCCGCCGCGACGTGAACCAGCTTCGCGCCATCCCGGGGGCTGGCGTAACGCGGCCACCAGGGGACTTCGCAATCGATCGTGAGGACCAGGTCGGCCCGCTCCAGGGCTTCACGCGCATTGAGTCCGAGGAACATCCGGTGATCCGAGGGAATGCTGACTTCGCGCGGTCCCGGTTCGCCGGGGTATGCCACGGCGACACCGTAATCTTCGGCGAGCCGCGACAGGCATTCGAAGTTGGCCGGATCGCGCCCGGCGGTCGCGGTCAGGATCAGCGGGAATTCAGCCTCTGCCAGCCACCGCGCCACGGTGCCGATCGCCGCCGGCGACGGTTCGGCGGGTATGCTGCCCGGCATCCGCCCCGGCACTCTCCCGGAGCCGGCGGTCGCGGCATCGCCCAGGACTTCGCGCGGCATGCACAGATATACGGGGCCGCGCGGCTCGCTCATGGCGATGTCGACCGCGCGGCCGAACACCTGGTCAACCGGCTGCCCGCTGCGCAGCTCGTAATCCCATTTCACGTATTCGCGGACTATCCCGCCCTGGTCGAAGCTGTCCTGTCCCCAGTGGATGCCGGCGCTGCGCGATCCCGCGTGGCCGGTCTCGGTATTCGGCGTGCGTCCCGCCAGCAGCAGGACCGGGACGTTGTCGCGCGAGGCATTCATGATCCCGCAGAGCGCATTCGCGGTGCCGACCGTGACGTGCACCATGACCGCGGCCGGTTCGCCGCGGATCAGGTAATAACCGTGCGCCATCGCGATCGCGACGTTTTCGTGCGGGATGGCGTGGAAGCGCGGAATGTCCCTGCCCTGTTCTTCCGCCTCGACCATGGCCTCGATGATCGGTGCAAAATCAGTGCCGGCGTTGGCAAAGACGTGGCGTACGCCCCGCGCCCACATGCTATCCAGCAGCGCCGCCGCCGTGGAACGCACCAATTTCGTTTCCTTGTTCATGCCTGGACGCTTTCCAATTGAGCGGCGAGATAATCGGCCTGGCGCAAGGCCAGCGCCACGATGGTCAGTGTCGGGTTCTCGCAGCCGGCGCTCGGGAACAGGCTGCCGTCGGCGATGTACAGGTTGGCGATGTCGTGCGTCCGTCCCCAGCGGTTGCATACGTTGCGCGCAGGATCATCGCCCATGCGCGCGGTGCCCATGTTGTGGGTGGAGGGAAACACGTCCACCATTTCGTAGATCTCTTCCGCGCCCAGAGCGGAATACACTTTCTTCGCCGCGCCCACGGCATAGCGCACCAGCTTGCGGGAATTGTCATGGTGCCGGTACGTCATCACCGGAACCGGAAGGCCATAGCGGTCCTTGCGGGTCGGATGCAGCGTCACGCGGTTGTCCGGCATGGCCGGATCCTCGCCGACGATGAGCAGCGCCGCAAGTTTGCGATAGCGCTCAATCACGCCGCTCAACTTGCGGCCCCAGGCGCCGGGCATCAGCAGGTTCGCCAGGGTTTCGGGCGTGAACATGACCGTATGCAGCTGGAACCCGCCGGCAAAACCGCGCGCCGGATCGTGGCGTGTCTCGTCTTTGATGACGCCGGCGCATTGCGCGCCCTTGTGCATGTTCACCTCGCCGGGCATCACCGCCACCACGCCGGCCAGCAGGTGGCGCATGTAGTTCCTGCCGAGCTGCCCACTCGAATTGGCCAGACCCTGTGGCGACTGTTCAGTCGCGGAATTCAGGAGCAGGCGCGTGGTTTCGACCACGTTTCCGGCGACGCAAATGGCACGCAGCTTCTGTTCGCGGGTCTCGCCCTGCGCATCGAGGTAACGGACGGCTGTCACGCGTCCGTCTTTGCCTGACTGGAGTCCGATCGCCATGCACTGCGTTCGCAATTCGAAGCGGCCGGTCTGCTCCGCTTTTGGGACCTCCGTGTACAGGGTCGACCACTTGGCCCCCGTCGCGCAGCCGCTGGTGCAGAAGCCGAGTTGCAGGCAGGAAGGCCGGCCATCGCGCGGCGCGGAATTGATGGCCACGTTGTTCGTGTCCATGTCCCGGTAGCCAACGCGCCGCCCGCCCGCCTCCATCACCTGGAAGTTGTTGTTTGCCGGCAGGCGCTCGATGCCGTGCGTTCCGGTCACGCCCATCAAATGTTCCGCGCGCTCATACCAGGGCACCAGTTCCGACAACGAAAACGGCCAGTCGCTAATGCTCGTGCCGGGCAATTTTCCATAGGTCGACAGCGCCTTCATTTCGTGCGCCTGAAGGCGCGGACAGGCGGCGGTCCAGTGCAGCGTCGTCCCACCCACGGTTTTGCAGTTCCAGGTAGGGAAACCCGCCGGGATATCGCCCACCCCGATGCGTTCATCGAGCCAGGTGAACTTGCCGAACATCTGCGCCTCGTCGTTCACGATGTCGGCCATGGTCAGGCGGCCGCCGGCTTCCAGGCAAACGACGTCGATGCCGCGCTCCGCCAGCGCGCGCGACAGGGTGCCGCCGCCCGCGCCGGAGCCGATCACGACGACGACGGAAGCGTCGTCCGGGGCGTAGGTCCGCGGGCTCGTCATGATTTCGGCAGCCAGTCGATGTCGTTAAAACCCTGCGTCAGGTAGCCGCCGCGCTTCAGCGCATCGCCGCCGTAGCCGATCAGATCCCAGACCTTCGGGTCGCGGTAAATCAGCTCGATGCCGGCGGAGTGCACGTAGTGAAAGAAATCCCCCTGTTCGATCTTCTTCAGCGCCGCCACGCGAGCCGCTTCCTCCGATCCGGCCCAACCGGCCTCGCCGCAGAGCGCATCCAGCTCCGCGATCCCGGCCCTCAGCCGTTCAGTCTTGTCCGCGGCACGCTCCAGCAGTGTCTTTGCCGCCGCCGCGTAATAGTCCGGTGCCAGTCCCCGGTGCGGGAACAGTTCGTAAACCATGCCAGAAAGGACATCCTGTTCCCAAGCGGCCGGGTCCGGCGATTCCGCGGCCGCCGGAAGCGCCCGGCCGAACACGCCGGCGACCGGGATGGCGGCGGCCAGGCGCGCGAACAAGCCGAACAGTGAACGGCGCGAAAGCACGCCCGGCGGCACGGATTCACTCTTCATTTCGGGTCTCATGGGCACGCTTGATGATGTAGCCGTGGATCGCCTCGGCATCGGCATCTGACAGCCGATCGGCAAAGCTCACCATGCCGTTCGCGGCAAGTTTGCCGCCGAGTACGATGTCCCTGAATGCCTGGTGCGTTTCCAGCGTCATGTAGCGCAGGTCCGGCATGTTGCCGCCGGAGATGGCATTGAAGCCGTGGCAATTGCCGCAGTTCGGCGCGTACAGCGCCTCGCCCTGCTTGATGACGTCCGTGGCGGCCGTGACCGAAGGCGGTTCCGGCATGGCGCGCGGTGGCGGCGCGGGCGGCAACGACACCTTCCCGCCGAGTTTGAATGCCAGCACGCGGGCCGGCGTGCTGTGCACGTCGCCGAAGCCGCCGCCCATCAATGCCAGCGCCCCGCCCCAGCCCGCCGCCACCGCAATGTACTGTTCGCCTTCCACGGTATAGGTGATCGGGCCCGCCACCGCGCCGGTGTGAATCGGTATTTCCCACAGTTTATCGCCGTTGTCCGCGCGATAGATGACAAAGCGCCCATCCGCCGCGCCTTCCACGACCAGGTTGCCTGCGGTGCTCAGTACGCCGCCGTTCCAGGGTCCGCCCAGCTCCACGCGCCAAGCCTGCTTCTGCCGCGCCGGGTCCCAGGCCAGCAGCGCCCCTTTCGAGACCGCGTTCGCGGCCTCCGGCGGCGGCGGCGCGTCCGGGTTCTGGCCGATGCTGAAGGTCCAGGGTTTCAGCTTGAATTCCGGCGCACGGCTGTATACCCACGACATTTCGTGCACGGGGATATACACGAGGCCGGTGCCCGGGTGATAAGACATCGGCTGCCAGTCGTGCGCTCCGTTGGGGCCGGGCGAGACGAGTTTGGCTTTTTCGGTATAAAGGTTTTCCTTGATCTCGACCGGCCGACCCGTTTCCGGATCGACATGGCTGGCCCAGGTGATCGGCACGATCTTCTCCGCCGAGAGCAGTTCGCCGGTCGCGCGATCCAGCACGTAGAAGAAGCCGTTCTTCGGCGCCTGCATCAGGACCTTGCGCTGCGTGCCGCCGATGGGCAGATCCGCAAGGATCATCTGCTGCGCGGCGGTGAAATCCCAGTTCTCGCCGGGAACGGTCTGGTAGTGCCAGATGTACTCACCAGTATCGGCATTCACCGCGACGATGGAGGCCAGAAACAGGTTGTCGCCGCCGCCGGGACTGCGGGTGTCGCGCGGCCACGGGCCGCCGTTGCCCGTCCCTATATAAAGAAGGTTCAGTTCCGGATCAAATGCGAAGGAATCCCAGGCCGTGCCACCGCCGCCGCTGACCTTCCACCACTCTCCGGACCAGGTCTTCGCCGCCATCTCCATGACCGGCGACTCGAAGCCCTTCGAAGGATCGCCCGGCACGGTGTAGAAGCGCCAGATCTGCTTGCCGGTTTCGGCATCGTAGGCGGTGACGTAGCCGCGCACGCCGTATTCCGCGCCGCCGTTGCCGATGATGACCTTGCCGTTCACCACGCGCGGCGCGCCGGTGATCGAATACGGCTGGCCGGGGTCCGTGGCCTGGACCTCCCAGTCGAGTTCGCCGGTCGCCGCGTCCAGCGCTCGCAGCCTCCCGTCGAGTGTCGCGGCGATGATCTTGCCGCGCCAGGTTGCAACGCCGCGGCTGATCGCGTCGCAGCAGGTGTAGCGGCCCCAGTCACGGCGCGTCTTCGGGTCGTTGCGCCAGAGTTCCTTGCCGCTTTTCGCGTCCAGGGCGTAAATCACGTTCCACAGGCCGGGGACGTACATGACGCCGTCGACAACCAGCGGCGTGGCCTCCGTGCCGCGCGTCGTCTTGAGGTCGAAATACCAGGCGAGTCCGAGTCCAACCACGTTGCCGGCGTTGATCTGATCAAGCGAGCTGAAGCGCTGTTCACCATACGTGCGGCCATGCGTCATCCAGTTGCTCGAGTCGGCCTCGGCCGCAATGATGCGCGGGCCGTCGACTTCGGCGGCTGCCGTCCTGTGCGCCGGTGCCGCGGCGGCGGGCGCTGTTTTCGCGTCCGCTTGCCTCGCGCCGGGCGAGCCGGAGTCGCCGCAGCCGATGGACAGCGTAAAAAGCAGAAGGAGTGCCGCTTGAACAGCCGCGCGCATGGGATTTACGCAGTCAGAGGTGAATGTCGCCCGTCCGCGTACAAAGTTACGGACTGCGCGGTGCAAATGCAAAGGAAATGGCACGCGGCGGACCGATGCGCGCGACGCGCCGCCGCACACTCAAAAAAGTTCGGGCCCGGCGCGTCGGGGAGAGTCCCCGCCACGCCGGGCCCGTTTTCCATTGCCGCCGTGTCAGACCCGGCTGATTCTGCCCACTACTCGAAGTACACTCTCACCGACCCGTACCACATGCGCGGCGCGTTGTACGAGCCCACGATCTCGCCGGCCGCCGGGTTCGTTGAGCCGACGGTCAGATAGCGATCGTCGGTGAGGTTCGTCACCCCCGCGGCAAACTCGTACCGTCCGCTCTCCGGCCGCCAGTGGGCGCTGGCGTTGAGCAGATCGGTCGAGGGACGTCTCAGCAGCGGGGTGTTGGGAGCCGTGTTCTGCATGTGTGACGTGTGTGTGTAATCCAGCAGGAAGAGCAGGCTCGAGCCGCCAGACAGCGCCATCTCGTAACTCGGGCTGATCGTGAACTTCCACTCCGGCGTCTTCGGCAGTTCGGTGTTGTCGGTGAATCCACCGAAGTTCGGGTCGAGAGACGAGCCATTCGCCGGCGCACAGACGCCGCCGACAGCGTTGTAAAGCAGACAGTCTTCCAGCCGGGTGTACTCGGCGTCCATGTAGCCTACGGCCACGTCCATGGAAATGCCGTTATCGAACACCGACTGCAGCTCCGCTTCAAAGCCCCAGATCTCGGCGTCTCCCGCGTTCTGGTAGACGGGCGACGGGCCCTGCTGGACGTTGATCTGGATGCCCTCGTAGTCGCTGAAGAACCCCGCGATGTTCGCCCTCAGGCGGCTATCAAACCACTCCGACTTCACGCCCACCTCGTAGGTGGTGTTGTGCTCGGGGTCGAACCGCGCCGCCTCCGCGTCGAGGATCGGGGCGGACAGACGGGTGGTCCAGCCACCGGACTTAAAGCCTTCCGAGTAGCTGACGTAACCCATCAGGTCGTCGCTGAAGTGGTACTGCATACCGGCCGTGGGCGAAAAGTCGTTCCACGTCTGGTGGTCGTCTCCCACCGGGAAGTAGCGCAGCGGGTTGCTCGGATCCGGGAACCCAAGCGCTTGCTGGCAGTTCACCGCCCCGGGCGGGAGCCCGGCGAAGATGAGGCTCCACGGGACGAGTGTGCCTGGGTACGTATTGGCATCGGCAGCCGGGTCATTGCACTGCAAGAGTTGATAGGTGAAACCATTGAGGTCGCCCTGACCGCCCTCGAAATCCTTCTTTTCCTTCGAGTAGCGGAAACCGGCGGTGATAGCCAGGTTATCCATGAGCTGGTAGTTCAGGTTCATATAACCCGCGTACGAATCCGTGTTTACGTCGTTCTTGTAGTCGAAGATCCAGAGATAGGCCGTGTCGAAGGGCACGAAGTCGTGCACAAAGCCCTTCTCGGTGAAGTAATACAGGCCCAGCACATAATTGAGGCGTTCATCAAACGCCTTGCCGGTGAGCTGGAACTCCTGCGACCACTGGTCTTGCTGCTGCTCGTCCGTGACCTCCTGTATCGATTCGGGCATGCCGTCGAGGTCCGTCCCGACGGTCCAGTCGATGCCCCGGTAGCCGGTAATCGACTTGAGCTTCATGTCATCCCGGATCTCCCAGTCGAAAGTGATCGAGGTACCCCAGACGTCATTACGCGCAAAGCTCGCGCCGTTCGCGAAAGTCTTGTCCTTGCTGCCCGTCTGGGTGTTGGCAAGATCCCAGTACAGGCGCGGCGTTTGGCCCGGGTAAATGACGCTGCCGCCGTGCGGAGAGTTGGCGGCACCCAGGGTCACGACACCGCCGCCCGGAAGCAGGAAGGAGCCGTCGGGCTGCGCGACACCGCCATAAGTGGCCACGATGCCTTGCAGGACCGTGTTCGGGACGCCCACCGCCCCATTGCCGCCCAGGGCCGGCACGCCACCGGTAAACCCGTTGCCGCGGTAGGAGTTCGTGGCCTCGTTCCAGGTGCCCACGCCCAGCGGACCGCAAAGCCCATTCTGCGTGTTGAACAGCCCGTTGAACGGCCCCGTGCCCTCGGTGGTCCCCAGCGCGGTGTCGGGGGTCGTGATGCACATGTTGTAAAAGTTGCCCATCAGTGGCCCGCCCAGGAGCGCGGGCGATGGCCCCAAATAGTTAACCTGGTTGGTGGCAAACACGCCCATGATGGTGTTCGGCAGGCCGGACTGATCCTGATGCGTATAGTCGCCGCCCACCGTCATGTCGAGATTGTCCGAAAGGTTGAAGAGAATCTTGCCGCGCATCGCCTGGACGCCCTTGCCGCCATCGTGGGCCGACCCCTCGGTACCCGGCGCCTTCGGCATGTCCGCCTGGCCCATCACTTTGAAGGCGTTCTGGCCGATCGAAGAATCGGCCGGATATGGCACAATGTCCGTCCAGCCTTCCCGCGTCTGCGACGACAGGCTCAGCGTGCTGAGGATGCTCTCGGTGATCGGCACATCCACCATCAACTGGACATCACGACGCTCGTAGTTGCCGAGCGTCGCTTGTCCGGCGACCTTGAACTCGTTGCCCGGAGTATGCGTGACGATGTTAATAGCGCCGCCGATGGTGTTACGGCCGGCCAGCGTACCCTGCGGCCCCTTCGCGATCTCGATGCGATCCACATCGAGCAGGCCCTGGTTCGCGCCGATGGTGCGCGCGAGGTAGACGCCGTCGACGTACACCCCAACGCCGGGGTCGAGGTTGAACGCGAAATCGTCCTGACCGACGCCGCGGATTGAGGCCGACAGCACCGAGGCGTCGCCCGAAAACGGCGAGCCGCCCTCCAGGTTCACGTTCGGCGTGAGCGCCGACAGTTGCGTCAGGTCGGTGAGTCCCTTGGTCTGGAGTTCGGAACTGGTAATCGCAGTGATCGCGATGGGCACGTCCTGGATGTTCTGAGTGACTTTCTGCGCAGTGACCACGACTTCTTCCAGTTCGGCGGCGCTGGCGACCGGAGCGAGTACCAGACCGAAGAGCGCGCCGAATGCGAACGTGGCCAGACGCGCGAATGGAACCCTGGATGCTTGCATAATCCCCCCTAACGGTTTCTTTATATTGGTACCAAAAGTTCGGATGTTGAACTTTTGTAACTGCTTACCGTTGCAAATTTATTCGATTCGGAGCAAAGCTGCAACTTGTTGCGGGCAGGCAACAGATTAGATTGGCGGAGACCGTCGAATTGGGGCGAAAAAAAAGCCCCCATGCGGAACATGGGGGCACCTAATCGAGTGCCGAGCTAGTTCAGTTCCTTACACGCAGCGTCAGGAACCACTCGGCCGGCCGGTTCCAGGTACCGTTGATCATACCGGCGGCGGGCTGGACCTGCCCGACGACAATATGTCGTTCATCCGTCACGTTACGGCCACCTACAATCAGATCCCAGTTGTCGCTTGGGTTCGTGTAGGTAAGGGACAGATTCACGAAATTGAGATCGCCCTGGCTCAGCTCCGGTGTATTGGACAGGTCATTCACCATTTCACTGGTATGCGACCAGTCACCCCTGAAGGCCAAATGCGCGCCGCTGGCCAGCGGGAAGGTATAGGTGCCGCTCAGGTTGATGTCCCATTCCGGCACGTTGTTCCATGAATCGCTGGTCGTCAGCGGTGTAACACCGACTATACCCACATTCTTGTTCACGCCGGCATCGATGCTGGTGTACTCGGCATCCATCCAGCCGACACTTCCCTCGAAAGTCAGGTTGTCCGTCGCCAGCCAGACCGCCTCGGCCTCGAATCCCCAGATTTCGCCGTCACCCGCGTTGTCGAACACCGGTGAGGCGCCGACCTGCTTGGTGACTTGGATATTGTCGTACTGGGTGAAGAATCCGGCCAGATTGAGCTGAAGCGTGCGGTCGAAAAGCTGGGACTTCAGCCCCAGTTCATAACTGGTCGCCGTTTCTTCATCGAATTCCAGACCAAGCGGCTGGAAGGCATTGGGCTCAGTGCTGAGGTGCGGCGTGGACAGACGCGTGGTCCAGCCGCCGGACTTGAATCCTTCCGCATAGGAGAAGTAACCCATCATGTCGTCGGTAAAGTGGTACTCGATTCCAGCCCGGAGGGACAGGTCCGTGAAGCCCTTGTTGTTGACCCCGAGCGGATAGTAACGCGTGAAGTCGTTCTGATCGGGGAAGGCATCGAGCGAGCATCCCGGCGGCCCAATGCAACCGGTCCCCAGCGGCAAGAAAGGATTCACAGCGATCATGTTCAGGTCACGCTGCTGGCCCTCGAAGTCTTTGTCCTCGTCGGTATAACGCGCACCAAATGTTAGCCCGATTTTGTCGGTCAGCGCGAAGTTGTTGTGCGTAAATACCGCCCAGGCATCCGTGTCGAAAAAGTTCCTGCCGAAGATCTGCAGCAGACCGCCCGGGAAGGTCACGTAGTCCGTCAGGTCGCCCTCTTCGTGAAACTGGTAGAAACCCAGCACCCATTTCCAGCGGTCCTCCCAGGAAAGTCCGCTCAACTGGAGTTCGTTGGAATACTGTTCCTGCTTCGTATCGAACGAGGGTTCCAGCATGGGCAGGGGGGAGCCGTCGAAATCGAATCCCCCCTTCCAGTGCAGAGAACGGTAGCCGCCGATGTACTTCACGTGCCAATCATTGGCCAGGTCGTAGTCGATATGGCCGTAAACGTCCCACACTTCCGTGATGTTGAAGTTCGGACCGTTGGCATAGCTCTTGTCTTTGTTCGGATGGATAAAGGCTGAACCGAACCCCCCCGGATTGTTGCCAAACAGCGTCCGGTTGTTGTTGGGATCAGCATCCGCATTGGCGCCGTTCAGGGCAGGTTGCTGGACACCCGGTGCACCGATCGCCGGCAATCCGGGCTTGATACCGCGATTCAGAAAGCAGGGTGGTATCGGGATAGCCTGAAGAACAGCCGACGGCAGGCTGATACAGGCATCGTAGAGACTCGTCAACGACGCCGGATCATCAAGGTAAGACAGCAGGCTGTTTGGCGTCGCCTGTTCGTCCACCGAGTTGTATGCCCCCACAACCATGACATCCAGATCATCGTTCACTTCCCACAGCAGCTTGCCGCGGACGGCATGCTGATTTTCGCCGCCGGCCGCAGAATCCGTCTTGTAGTCGGCCTGCAGGAATTGATCATAGCGGTCGTCGGCATTGCCTTCGATCCCCGGGAAGCGTTCGCGCTCCTGGTAACCGTCACGGTTCTTGGCGGAGAAGGCCACGAGCCCATAGAGCGTATCCTTGATGATCGACCCCTCTACGGCACCGCGCACATCCAGACGCTTGTAGCTGCCCGTCGTGACTTCACCACGGTACGCGAATTCATTGCCGGGACGGCGGGTGATGACGTTGACGGCCCCGCCGATGGTGTTGCGGCCAAACAGGGTTCCCTGTGGGCCTTTCAGCACTTCCAGACGTTCCACGTCAAGCAGATCGACGTTGGCGGCGACGGTCCTGGCCAGGTACACGCCGTCCACATAGACGCCCACGCCGGGTTCCAAGTTGAAGGCGAAATCGCTCTGGCCAATGCCGCGAATATAGGCGCCGAGGACATTATTGGAGGCGCTGAACGGCGTCGTGGGATCGAGATACACGTTGGGCGCAAAGTCACCGACCTCGGCAACCTGGTTGATCGCCTTGGCTTCCATGGCTTCACCGGTGATGGCGGTAATGGCGATCGGAACGTCTTGCACATCTTCCGCGCGCTTCTGCGCGGTCACGATCACTTCTTCCAGTTCGGCGGCGTAAGCTGCCGGAACCAGGCCCAGACCGATCACCGCGCCGACTGTGCCGGACGTTAAGCGCGTCAATAGAGTCGAGAATTTCATCATGCCCCCCGTGCGATCTATTTTCCTTTCGAATACCGAAAAAACTTTCGCAAAGTGAACGCACTAGAATTCAATTTGCGCACGGAATCTAACCTATTTGCAGGAACGCTGCAAAGTGTTGCAGCCAAGCGACTTTCTCGAAATGGAAAAGCTATTTTCTCGTTTTGAGAGCAGGCGTTCGAATGTTTCGAAATTGCGCCATGGTGGTTTCGAATGACTGCGTGAACAGCCGATCCATGGGCCATTCGCGCATTTCGGCGTTCAGTACCTCGATGCCCCAGGCCCCGCGATAGCCCATGTCGAACAGGCACTGGATGAATCCCCGGACGTCGAACTCGCCCTCCCCGCACAATTTGCGGTTGTTGATGGTCGCGAGGTGCAAGTCGCCTTCGACCTTCATGTCGCCGTCGTTCAGCTCGACGCCGATCAGCCGTGAGATGGGAATGCGTTTCAGCTCCTCGTAGGGGATGCCCATGCGCACGATGTGCCACAGGTCGAGGATGATGCCGCCGTTCGCGCCCGCGCCTTCGACGAGGGCCAGCGTGTCCTCCAGCGTGTGGACGTTGGCAAAGGGCATCATCTCGAAAGCGATTTTGGTCCCGTAATCCTCCGCGTCCTCGCACAGTTCCGCGAAGCTTTCCAGCAGTTTCGGCATCGGGCAGGGCGTGTTGAAGAAATCCCCGACCTTGACGTGGTTGGCGTGCAACGCCTCCGCCGCGGTGAGCAGCAGGTTTCTCAGCTCGTCGGATTTCTTCTTCTTTTCCCCTTCCAGGAACCAGTCGAAAATGAATTCGAGCTCGATGTGCGTCATGCCGTTGTCGTCCAGGATCTTTTTCATCTCCCTGAGGCTGCGCTTCTTCTGCACATGGATCAGATCCGCGTGCCAGATGCCCAACCCCTTGAATCCGACGCGCGCGGCCGCTTCCACGCGTTCCCTGAAGTCCCAGGGGCTGTATTCGCGGTCGGTATGCGGGTAAGCGCCACCGGCAAGCGTCCAATAGGAACCAATCAACTCGACCTGTTGCTGCGTCATGTCATTCCCCCTTCATCCGTTTTGCGCCTTTTCCGGCATGAAATTCAGTTCGATTTTGACGCCATTCGGATCGTCGAGAAAGACCTGCCGCAGGCCGACCCCCGGCGCGGCATTCAGGCTGTACCGGACGCCGTGGCGGTCGAGCCGGGCAAGCATCTCGTCATAGCGGCTGCCGTTGAAGGCAATGTGGTCGAGGGGCCCTGTTCCCGCGGCGCGGGCCGTCACCGGGATCCCGAGGCGATGGGAATGTTCCGTATAGGTCTTCCACTCGGCGATATGGATGCAGGGCGCATCACCGATATAGAGCCAATGGCCGGGAAATCCCAGCGGCGGCCTGAATCCGACCCTGAGGCCCAACACGTCGCGGTAGAAATCGCGCGTGGCGTCGATGTCGTCCGCGAGGACGAGATAGTGTTCCATTCCTGTCAGCGGCATCTATCCATTCCCGAAGCGACTCTTGCGTTGCCCATTATCGGCCGGATTCAAGCATAGTCGCTGACCGGGCGGGTGACATCGGGTCACCGCTCTTCGCGCGCAGCGATAGCGAGCACGAAGACGGTACCCGATGGCAGGACCCGCCCGTCTGTTCATCCCGGTGAATAATCGCGCCATTCCCGGGCGAAACGGACGAAATAGTCGAGCGCGGCGGGATCGGCCATGGCGTCGCGGTTCGCGACCTTCTCCACCGGCTGGCCCATGAGGATCCTGCGCACCGGGATCTCCATCTTCTTGCCGGTCAGCGTATAGGGCACGGCCTTGATTTCATAAATCTGATCCGGCACGTGCCTCGGGGAATAATCCGTGCGCAACTGTCTCCGAATCCTGTCCCTGACCGCTTCGTCCAGCACCCGCCCTTCCGCCATCTGCACGAACATCGGCATGAAGAACTTCCCGCCCGGCAGATCGAGATTGACGATGAGGGCGTCGGCGACCTCGGGCAGCGCCTGGACGCAGCGGTAGATCTCCGCCGTGCCGATGCGCACACCATAACGGTTCAGCGTCGCGTCCGATCGGCCGAGCACGAAGCAGCCGCCGCGCGCGTTGAGCTTGAAGAAGTCGCCGTGACGCCAGACGCCCGGGAACTCCTCGAAGTACGACTCCCGGTAACGCCGGCCGCCCTCGTCGTTCCAGAAATACACCGGCATGGACGGCATCGGCTGCCGGATCACCAGCTCCCCCACTTCGTCGATCACCGGCCTGCCCTGCGCGTCGAACGATTGCGCGTCCACCCCGAGGTGCCGCGCCTGGATCTCGCCCGCGTAGACCGGCTGGGTCGGGATGCCGCCGCAGAAGCCGGTGCATACGTCCGTGCCGCCGCTGCCCGCGGCGACCCACAGGTCCCGTTTCACGTTCTTGTAGAACCAGTCATTGCATTCGGCAGTCACCGGCGAGCCGGCGAGCACGATTTCGCGAAGCGCCGAAAGGTCATGCTTGTCGCGCGGCACGACGTCCGCCTGCTCGAGCATCTGCACATAGGTCGGGCTGGCGCCGAACACGGTGGCGCGGTGCTCCGCGGCGATCTTCCACAGAGCGTCCGGTTCCGGGTGGGCGGGGTTGCCGTCGTACAGTATCGGAGTCGCGCCCACGAGCAGCGAGCTGGCCAGGAAGTTCCACATCATCCAGCCAGTGGTGGTGAAGAAGAACAGCCGCTCGCCCGGCTTCATATCCATGTGGAAGGTGATCAGCTTGGACTGCTCGAGCGTGATGCCTCCATGCGAATGGACGATGGCCTTGGGCAGTCCCGTCGTGCCGGACGAGAACAGGATCCAGAGCGGATGCTCGAACGGCAGGTGTTCATACCTGAAGTCTTCCGCGTGCACGGCCGGGTGGTCCATCAGGTCCGACCAGAAGCGCGCGTTCGCGGAGGGCAGCGCGCGATCCGACGGGTCCAGGTACGGCAGGAAAATGACGCGCTCGAGCGTCGGCAGCCTGGCGATGACCTCCGCCAGCTCCTGCTTGCGGTTGAAATCCTTGCCGCGGTAGCGGTAGCCGTCGACACAGAACAGCGCCTTCGGCGCGATTTGCGTGAAGCGATCGAGCACGCTGCGGATCCCGAAATCTGGCGAGCAACTGGACCAGATTGCGCCGATGCTGGTGACGGCCAGCAGGGCGACCACGGCCTCCGGGATGTTCGGCAGGTAGGCCACGACGCGATCGCCCGGACCGATGCCTAGACCGCGAAGCTGCGTGGCCACGATGCGCACGTCGGCCGCGAACCTGTGCCAGCTTATGTGCTGCGCAGGCCTGAGTTCGCTCAGGCCAATCACGGCATCGCCCGCCAGGTGCTCGTGCTGCAGCGCGTGCTGCGCATAATTCAGCCTTGCGCCGGGAAACCAGTGGGCCCCCGGCATCTGCTTCGACGCCAGGACGCATTCGTAGGGCGTGGACGATTGGATGCCGAAATACTTCCAGACCGCCTCCCAGAATTCCTCCAGGTGGTTCACCGACCATTCATACAGTTCCGGGTAATCGCGAAACTCCCGCCCCTGTTCGCGCTTGAGCCAGCGCATGAAGTCAGTGATGTTCGCGCGCTCGACCCAGTCCGCGTCAGGAGTCCAGAGCAGTTCGCCTTCTATCGTCATGCCTGCGGTCGTGTCCTCATTGCGTTGCGGGGGACGGCGCCAGGAGCTCGGGCGGGAGCAGTCCGGGCGGAACGCCGAACTCTCTCGCGCCCGACAGGCCGAACCCCGGGCCGCGCGTGAGCCAAAGCAGTATCGCGCCGCGATGGTCCGGATACCGGCGCGTCATCTCGGGCGCGATCTCCCGCACGCGCTTCCCAGGCGTGGCTACCTGGTTATAGCTCTGCAGGTATTCGACCTGCTGGTCGATCAACTCGGGGCCGCCTAGGTGGCCGTGCCCTGGGTAAACCTTCTCGATCGGACCCGCCTTCTTCGCAAATTCCAGCGCCTTGATCCAGACCGTGGCGTCGCTCAGGTCCGCCATGTAGGTGTGCGTCCCCGCAAAAATCAGGTCGCCGGCAATGAGCGCCCGCGCCGAAGGCACGTAAAAGGCCGTTGCATACACCGTTTCAGCGGGCGGCAGATCGATGAAGCGGATCTCGTGGCCTTCGAGGTCGATCGAATTGCCCCTGAGATCCTCGGGCACGACCGCGTGCGCCGGCATATCATCCGGCACCAGTTCCTGCCAGTGCAGGAGCTTGCCCGGAAAACCGTACTGGATCTCTTCGCGGACGGGTTTGCGCGCCAGCACGCGCACGCCCGGGAAGCGTTCGACGATGGGCGTCAGACCCATGTAATGGTCGGGATGGGCATGGGTGACCAGGATGGCCTTCAGCCTGCGCCCCGAACGCTCGATCATGTCCGCCAGCTTGCGCCCTTCGCTCAGCCACCATTGCCCGTCGATCAGCACCGCGTCGCGTTTCCCCAGGATCAGCACGGAGTTGGGGAACAGCGACGCTTCCACGCCGGTGAACATCTGGAACTCGAGATCGGAGGACGTGCGCGCCTGCACCGCGGCGGCGCAGAACAGCAGGCCCAGGGCAAGTGATACGACAGGGAAACACCGCATCATCATCCGCTCGCCGCTCCTGCTCTCGGCGCCAATCCCCGCTGCAATCGCTGCAGCAGCGCCGCGAGATCGCTGCCGCCCGTGTGGCGATCGGCCAGCCGCCGCAGCTCCACGCTCTCATCCACGATCCCGTATCCCGCCCCGGTCAGTTCCTTGAGCAACAAGTCTGCGGCGGCAAGGGCATTGTCGAAGGTCGATGCGTTTCCGCGGTCGTAGGGCAGATGGACATGCATCAGCAGGGTTCTAGAGGTCAGTACGAATTCGTGGAGGCTATCGAAACCCTTCGCCGCCTGGATCCGCGACGCGATCTGTCCCATGCGCGCGGCGTGTTGTCCTTCCATCGGTGCTGCCGCGGTCAGCCGCATGCACTGCGGGCCGCCCCAGCTCGCCAGATCCCGCGGCTGCGCCGGTATCCGGCCGCCCATCAGATCCTGGCGCATGCGCCAGGCCGGGTCCTGCGCGCGCTCGCCTGCCGTGAACAGTCTTGCTCCGGCAATCGCATGGAACGAATCCTGCACCACCTGCCAGGACAGCTCCATATTCCCCGGCGCGCCGTAGAGCGCGCCGTAAAGATCCCAGCCGCCGCGCTCCTGTCCCCGCATGAGTTTTGCGGGATCGAGCCGGCCGCCGGCCTGGTAATCACCGCGCGGACCGGACTCGGCTGCATCCAGTGCAGCCGTGGCGACGGTGACGGTATTCCCGATCACTCCGCCGATTTTCAACGGCCTCAGCACCTCGACCGCCTGCTCGAGCGCCGGCTGATCGGGTAGCGTCACCATGAACGGCCGGTAGCGCGGTGGCACGGGCATGATCCATAACCCGATCTTGGCGACCAGCGCCAGTCCCGATTGCGTGAACAGGCCGTCCAGGTACGGCCCGAAGCTGTACTTGAACAACTGCCAGGTGTTGTTGCCGGGCAGCGCCCCCATCCCCGTGCGCAGAACCTCGCCGTCCGCCAGCACGACTTCCATGCCGCACTGCATCTGCAGGTGGTCCGCATACGGCGTGAACCCGAATTGCCGCGAGCAGATACTGCCGGCAATGGAATGGTCCGCATCGCGATCGCTGTCGACCCACATCGCGATCCCGTTCTTCACGAGGTGCACGTGCAGTTGCCGGTAACTGACGCCCGGCTCGACCAGCGCGCACGCCGAATTCACATCCACGTCCAGGATCCGGTTCATGCGCCGCAGGTCGATCACCAGGCCGGGTATGCCTGGCTCGCCGAGCCGCGCATCGTTGCCCGCGGCATTGGGCACGCTCCACAGGCTCATTCCCTCGCCCGCCGCCGCGCGCACGACCGATTGAAGCGATTCGACGCTGTCCGGCCGCGCCACGGCGACGTACTCAGGCACACTCGCGGGTTCCAGTCCAAAAAGTTGCGTATAGATCGCCGCGCGCGGATCCGCCGCCCCAAACGCATGGCCGGCGCCCACGAGTGCCTGGAGATCCCGGATCAGCGTTTCGCTCATGGCGTGGTTCCGGTGCGCGCGGCGCGCCTGCTGGCATCGGCGACGTAAGCGGCCAGCGCATTTAACTCCTCGTCCGAGATCTCGGTGGTGCGGAACGGCGGCATCATCTGAAAGCCGCTGCGGACGACGGTCTGAACGTAGGTGCCGTCCAGACCGGGGCGTTCCAGCAGGACGGCGAGTTCAGGACCGAGGCGCTCGCCGAGGCGGCGCGTCCCGGGGTGTTCATCGCCCGCCGCGTGGCACGGCGCGCACCAGAATTCGAAGGTCTGCCGCCCGGCGTGCAGATCGGGTCCCGTCCGCGCCGCCGCGTCCGGTGTGGACGGACCGATCTCCTTCGCCGTTCCGCCACCGGCAGAGCCTTCGCCGGAACATCCCGACAGGCAAACGCAAAGACACAAAAGCACTGCAACGGTCCAGTTCATGCGGGGCCCGATGGGCGCAGGTTAGCCGGCCAGATGCCGCTCTTGCCGGGCGCAAGGATGCCGTCAGGATCGAGGACGTCCTTGATGCGGTGATTGAACCGGCCCAGGGCGCCGTTGTTCCAGTTATAGCTTGCCGCGATCCGATCCATGTAGTCGAGGTGCGTGCGGTATTCACCGTATCCCTGCGCCGCGGCGCGGTCGATCATCACGTTCATCAGCTCGTGCACGCGCCGTTTCTGGTCAGCGTTGTCGCGGCTATAGAAGATGACAAAGACATGGTGCATGTCGCGCCAGCCGACGATGTACTCGCCGGTGTAGTCGAAGCCGTACTGGTTGGCGAGGTCGCGCGCGAAGCGGTACTGCTCCAGCGCCGTGTCGCCGTCCACCGCCGCCATCGGCGAGAAGCCGACGTGCGCGCCGTTTGGAACCCAGTTGAGGATGCCGAACTCGGTCATGTTCGGGATCCCGCGCATGAGTTTCGCCCGGTAGTTGAACGCCGGCTCCTGCCCCTTGTCCTTTTCGAAGTAGAACTGCGCGCCTCTGACCTGCCGGAAGCTCTCCTCGATCACCTTCCAGTCGTTGTCCATCATCTTCTCCGGCCCGTACAGCGCGGCGTAGAAATTCCACTTGCCGACGCGCAGGTCCTCCATGATCTTCCTGCGCGCGCTCTCGGGCAGTGGCCCTTCCCCGCTGTAGTATTGCGCGCGGCTGACGGCGGCCGAAGCCTCGAGGTTCAGTTCCACCGTGACCGCGGCATTCGGGATCAGCATATTCAGCTTCAAAGGCCGGATGACCTCGGTCACCTGGTGCACGTCGTCCTCCTCGGGGAAGGTCACGAGGTAGGGCCGGTAACCGGGCGGTTCCGGCATCAGGTGGATGCCGAGCCGCGTAACGATGCCGTAGTTCGCCTGTGTGAACATGCCGTCCACCCAGGGGCCGCGGCCGTACTTGTAGACGCCACCCGCGTTGCTGCCGGGCTGGCTGCCCATGCCGGTCTCGACCACCGTGCCGTCGGCGAGCACCACCTGCATCCCGCACTGGGCCATGAAATGTTCCCCGTAAGGCGTGTAGCCCACGCCGCGATCCATGAGGTTGCCGACGACCCCGCCCCAGCCCGGCGCCGCGCAGTCGATCCAGAGCCTGCTGCCGATCTTCTTCAGGTGGTTGTAAAGGGCAAAATAACTGACGCCCGGTTCGACGACCGCATAGGCGTGCTTCTCGTTCACCTCGATGATGCGGTTCATCCGTCGCAGGTCGAGGACGATGCAGCCGGCCCGGCGCGGCGCCGCTCCGCCATAGGCGAGATTACGGCCGGTGGAAACTGTCCAGAGCGGGATGCGGTACTTGCGCGCGATCGCAAGCACGCGCTGTATGTCCTCGACGCCCGCGGGCGCGATCGCCGCTGATGGCGCATGTTTCTCCGGGTCGAGGATGGCGAAGTGGTCCTGGTATCCGTGCAGACGCGGCTCTTCGTCGTACACCCACTCCCGGCCCAGGAGTGCCTTCATTTCGCCGACCGCCTGCTCGAAGTCGGCGGCGTTCACTCCGGGTGGAAGCACGCGGCTCATGCCGGGGCCGCTCCTACGCGATAAGCCCAGGAGACCAGGCAGGTCGGACCTGCCGGCACCCGGGAGTGAGGCGAAATGAGCGTTCGTTTCGTGCGCCTGCCCGTGCCCGCGGCAATGCCGGATGCGTGCGCGGCAATGGCGCCGGCCCAGTCCGTCCCCGGGGCAATGATCGCCGCGGACAGCGGTTCGATCACCGCCTTGGGCGCATGCAGCAGGTGCCGCCAACCATCGTGCGCGATTTCATGCGTGCCAGCATAGATCTCGGCGGAACCGCGTTCGATCAGGATCTGGCGGATGAGCAGATGGTCGGAATCGCGCGTCAGCCCGAGACAGATGGAACCGGGCTCCGCGCCGTGCCCCGCCTCGAGGTCCTGGAGCACTTCGCCGACGTCAAAACTGAACCGCTGCGCGCGCAGCGATAGCGCGTCGCAGAACGCCTCGCCTGCCCCGCATCCCGCCACGGCGATGACGTGGATGGGCGGCACGAGGAACGAGCGCATCGAACCGTGCGCGGGCGTAGCGGCCTGCATGCCGACGGTGACCAGCGTGGTCCGCAGGAAACCGCGGCGCGTAATCATCATGACGTTCCCCCTCGACAGATTGACGACGCGGACCGGCGGCGCTTGAAGGGTTTCGAGTATCGCCGCGCGGTGACGCCGGATAAGCTAGCCCGCGCCCGAGATAAAAACAAGAATGCGCCGGGGCTGATCCGGATCAAGCCGAGCCCGGGGGCGGCGATCGGGATGCGTTATAATCGCCGGCCGAAACGCGACACTGCCACCGGGGACGGGGAGAATGACGTACGCCATCGACATGCACATCCATGCGGACGCCGATCCGCGCGTGATCACGGGACGGGCCAAGGAATTCCACGAAGCGGCGCTCAAATACTTCCGCGCGAAACACAAACACCAGTCGGTGGGCGAAACTGCCGACATGTACCGCAAGCTGGACATGAAGGCCGTGCTGCTCGCGGTCAATTCGGAGTCCGGCATCGGCACCTGCGTCACGAACGAATTCGTGGCGGAAGCGCAGCGCCAGAACCCGGACGTCTACATCGGCTTCGCCAGCGTCGATCCCTGGGCCGGCGGGAAAGCAGTGGACGAGGTCAAGCGCGCGGTCGAAGAACTCGGGCTCAAGGGATTCAAATTCCATCCGGCGACACAGGCGTTCTATCCGAACGAGCCGCGTTTCTATCCGATTTACGCGGCGATTTCCCGTTACAACGTCCCGGTCCTGGTTCACACCGGCACGACCGGCATCGGCGCCGGCCTGCCCGGCGGCGGCGGTGTCAAGCTTGGGGGGTGCCGGCCCATTCCTTATATAGATGACGTGGCGGCGGACTTTCCCGGGATCAATTTCATCCTGGCGCATCCCTCCTGGCCGTGGCAGGAAGAAGCCCTGGCCATGGCCGTGCACAAACCGAACGTCTTTATCGACCTGTCCGGCTGGTCGCCGAAATATTTCTCGGAATCCCTGATCCGGTATTCGAATTCCCTGCTTCAGGACAAGATCATGTTCGGCACCGATTACCCTCTGATCACGCCGGAACGCTGGCTTCAGGATTTCACGAAGGCGCCCTTCAAGGACGAGGTCCGTTCCAAGATCCTGTTCGACAACGCCAATCGATTGCTCGGCCTGAATCTTTCGCGGAGTCCGAAGCCGGACACCTGGCCGGTATAACCCGGGCGATTCCGGCGCTGGACACGCCAAGGATTTGCTCTCGCAACCGCACCCGGAGCTGGAACCACCATGACGATGCATCAAGACACGATTCCTTTCCGAGCCGACCATGTCGGCAGCCTGCTGCGCCCCCCGGAATTGCTCGACGCGCGAGCGCGCCGGGAGAAGAACGAGATTTCCGCCGCTGCACTTCGGAAAATAGAGGATCAGGCCATCCTGCACGCGGTCAAACTGCAGGAAGACGCCGGTCTGAACGCAATCACGGACGGGGAATACCGCCGTTTTCTCTTCCACGTCGATTTCCTCGAAAAAATCCACGGCGTGCAGGCGACGCAATCGAACTACAAGGTCAAGTTCCGCGGCGCCAAGGAGGAAGTGGATTTTGCGCCGCCGGTGCTTGCCGTCACAGGCAGGATGTCGCTGCCTGAGGGCGGCATCGCCCTGGAGGATTTCAAGTACCTTGCCGCCGTCACGCGCCGCACGCCAAAGGTCTGCATTCCCTCGCCGAGCATGCTGCATTTCCGCGGCGGCCGGAAAAGCGTCGACATGGCAGCCTACCCCCAGATCGAGGAATTTTTCAGCGGCCTGGCGCGCATTTACCGGGAGGAAATCGCCGGGCTGTCCGAGGCCGGGTGCAGGTACCTCCAGCTCGACGACACCAACTTCGCCTACCTCTGCGATCCGGTGCACCGCGATCGCGTCCGCAGTATCGGGGAGGATCCGGAGCGGCTTCCATCCATCTATGCCAAACTGATCAGCGATTGCGTCCGCGACCGGCCCAAGGACATGATCATCGGCATTCACCTGTGCCGCGGGAATTTCCGCAGCGCCTGGGTGGCGGAAGGCGGGTACGAAACCGTTGCCCGCACCCTGTTCAACGAGATCGATGCGGACCGGTTTCTGCTCGAGTACGACGACATGCGTTCCGGCAACTTCGAACCGCTGCGCCTCGTCCCCAGGGGAAAGGTCGTCGTCCTCGGCCTGGTGACTTCAAAACGGCCGGAGCTCGAGTCGAAGGACGAACTCAAGAGGCGGATTGAAGAGGCATCGAAGTACGTGCCGCTCGAGCACCTCGCCCTGAGCCCCCAGTGCGGGTTTTCGAGTTCGGTGCACGGAAACGACCTGACTGAAGATCAGGAAAGAGCCAAGCTCCGGCTCGTCGTCGAGACCGCGAGAGAAGTCTGGGGTTGAAGGCGGATCGAATTTTCTATCGCCGAACGTTGCGTTAACAGGCTGATGCAAAACTCCAAGGACGGACTTTTGCATCAATCTGCTAGGATGTGCGGCGCACGACCCGGCGGATTTTGCTTTTTCAACATCCTGTTAGGGGTCTTTTTTTATCTGGAGGAGGTTAGTGGCAGACATGAATCACAAGAATCTCGAGGAACTGTTGAAGGCGGCAGGGAACCCGGTGCAGATGCTGCGCAATTCGCAGATCGGGGCATATGTCTATCCGGTGGTCCCCGCCGAGTTCACGAACTGGCGCGACGAACAGCGCGCCTGGCGGGAGACGGCGGTTCTCTACGACCAGTCACACCACATGGCGGACCTGGTCGTAAAGGGACCGGACGCAATCAAGATGCTCTCGCATCTCACCATCAACACTTTCAACAATTTTACGCCGAACAAGGCCAAGCAGATGGTGCCGTGCAATTATGACGGTTATGTGATCGGCGACGGGATCCTTTTTTATCTCGCCGAAAACGAATTCATCTTCGTCGGGCGCGTGCCGAGCGTGAACTGGATCCAGTTCCACGCGGAGACGGGCGGTTATAAGGTCGAACTGGACCGGGACGACCGTTCGCCCTCGCACCCGCGCGGCAAGGCTGTCGTTCGCAGACGCTACCGCTTCCAGATCCAGGGCCCGAATGCAGCGAAAATCCTGGAGAAGCTGAATGGCGGTCCGATACCGGACGTGAAATTTTTCACCATGGACGTCATCAACATCAAGGGGCGCAAGGTCCGCTGCCTGCGGCATGGCATGGCCGGCGCTCCCGGACTCGAGATCTGGGGCCCGTATGCGGAAGGCGACGAGATCCGCGATGCCATTCTCGAAGCAGGGAAGGACTTCGGAATGGCTGCTGTCGGTTCGCGCGCTTACGCAAGCAATACGCTCGAATCCGGCTGGATCCCCTCTCCCCTGCCCGCCGTATATACCGGCGAAAAGATGAAGAAATACCGCCAGTGGCTCCCCGCGAACGGTTACGAAGGAACGGGATCGATCGGCGGCAGTTTCGTCTCCGACAAGATCGAAGACTATTACCTGTCGCCCTACGCGCTCGGCTATGGGCCGTTCGTCAAATTCGACCATGACTTCATCGGCCGTGAAGCTCTCGAGAAGATGTCCAGGGAGCCGCAGCGCAAGAAGGTGACCTTTGCGTGGAATGCGGAGGATATGGTCAAAATTTACGCCCCCCTGTTCATGCCCGGCAGCGAGAACTACAAGTACTTCGACCTCCCGATCGCGAACTACACGTCCGCGTCCTATGACAGGGTGATGATGGGACGCAAGGTGGTCGGCTTCTCGATGTTCGGCGGCTACAGCTATAACGAGCGGACCGCACTCTCCCTGGGTGTGGTGGACCCGAACATCAACGTCGGCGACGTGCTGACCCTGGTCTGGGGCGAGGAGAACGGTGGCACGAAGAAAACGACGGTCGAGCGCCACAAGCAGTTCGAAGTCCGCGTGAAGGTTGCGCCTGTCCCTTATTCCCGGGATGCGCGTGAAGCCTACGCCGAAGGCTGGCGTTCCCGCACGGCGTAAACCGGCCGCGAGGCGGTTCGCCCTCGTTCGTTGAACCGGTCGGAGGAGAAACCATGAGTCACAGGAACCTGGACGACCTTATGCAAGCCGCGGGCGGCCCGGTGAAGCTGCTGCGCAATTCGCAATCCGGCCCCAACGTCTATCCCGTGGTGCCGCTGGAATATTCGAACTGGCGCGACGAGCAGCGCGCCTGGCAGGAGACCTGCATACTGTTCAACCAGTCCTACCACATGACCGATATGTACGTTGAAGGGCCGGATACGCTCAAACTCCTGACCGCCCTCGGCGTCAACAGCTTCAAGGGCTTCGAGCCCGACAAGGCCAAGCAGTTCGTCGCCTGCAATGACGACGGCTACGTGATCGGCGACGTGATCCTGTTCCATCTGGAGAAGAACCTGGTCAATCTCGTCGGCCGCCCTGCCGTGCATAACTGGGTCCAGTACCATTGCGAGACGGGCGGATACCAGGCCAAGCTCGAAAGGGACGAGCGCTCCGCCGCCCGGCAGGGACCGGCGGTCCGCAAGGTCTATCGCTACCAGATCCAGGGACCGAACGCCCTCAAGGTCATGGAGAAAGTAACGGGCAAGCCGGTGCCGGACGTCAAGTTCTTCAACATGTCGGCGTTCACCATCGCCGGCAGGAAAGTCCGCGCCCTGCGCCACGGCATGGTCGGGCAGCCGGGATTCGAGCTGTTCGGACCCTGGGCGGATGGCGAGGATGTGAAAACGGCCATCGTCGAGGCAGGCCAGGAGTTCGGACTGAAACTTTCCGGTTCCAGGACCTATTCCAGCAACACGCTGGAATCGGGCTGGATCCCCTCCCCCATGCCCGCGATCTATTCCGGCGAGAAGATGAAACCCTACAGGCAGTGGCTGCCGGCGAATGGCTGGGAGGCCGTGGCCTCGCTCGGCGGAAGCTTCTACTCCGACAATATCGGGGACTATTACCTCACGCCGTGGGACCTGGGCTACGGGCCGATCGTCAAGTTCGATCACGAATTCATCGGCCGCGAGGCGCTGGAGAAAATCGCCAGGAACCCGCGGCGCAGGAAGGTCACGCTGGAACTGAACGGCGAAGATGTTACACGCGCCATCGGCACCATGTTCCAGAAGGGCGACCGGGCGAAGTACTTCGAATTCCCTTCGGCCGTCTATTCGATGTTTCCCTACGACAAGGTCATGAAGGACGGCAAAGTGATCGGCGTCTCGACCTGGTGCGGCTACAGCGCCAATGAACGCACCATGCTCACCCTCGCGATCGTCGAAGCCCAGTTCAGCGAGCCGGGCACCGAGGTCACCTTCGTCTGGGGAGAAGAAGACGGCGGATCCGCCAAGCCGACGGTCGAGCGCCACGTGCAGGTGGAGATCCGCGCAACCGTCTGCCCCGTCCCCTACGTCGCGGCCGCCCGCACCTCGTACCGCCGATCCTGATTCGACCTGCCGCGGCGGGGCCGGATCGCGCGCTCCGGCCCCGTTGCTCTCTAGCCAAAGATGCAAAATCGAGTTTTGCATCAACCTGCTGGCCGCGATCCACGTACGCTGGCCCCGCACATTAAATAATGTGGCCGGAACGCACGTCCGCGATTCCCGGCACGCAAATGTACCTGATGCGAACTTTTGTTTAATATTGTAACTTCACGGTTACAATAACAAGAACGTTCGACGTACGCGTCACGACGCTCCGAAGTCCGCGGACTCCAAATGTCAAAAATAATCCCCCTCACTGTGCCGAAATGGGGCATGGCCATGGAAGAAGGGACTCTCGTCAACTGGCTGGTCGAGGAAGGGGACGCCCTCGCGGAAGGTGCGGATGTCGCCGAGCTCGAATCGAGCAAGATCGTGAACGTGCTGCAGACGCACTTTGGCGGCACCCTGCGGCGCAAGACCGCGAATATCGGCGATACGCTGCCGGTGGGCGCCCTGCTCGCGGTCATCTCGGAAGCCGGCGTCGCGGACACCGAGATTGATGCCTTCGTCAGCGGTTTTCAGCCAACGCGCGGTATCACAGCAGGCGAAGTGACTGCGGGTACCGGCACTCCGTCTGCCCTGACTTCCCTGCCCGCGGAACAGCCGCGGGGACAAACCCAAACCCAGGTCCCTGCCAGCCTGAAACAGGGTGGCGACGATTCCGGCATACCGGCCACGCCTCACGCGCGTCGCATGGCCCAGAGCCTCGGCATCAACTTGAACAACGTGAAAGGCTCGGGCCGCAACGGCCGGGTTTCCGAGTTGGACATCGAGCGGGTCATCATTGCCGCCGGCGGCACGGTTGCGCCGAAGTCGCCGGTGACCGGTGCCGGGGCCGGAACGAAGGCCCCCGGCCAGCAGTCCGTGACGGCTGCGCCGGAAATCGTGCACGAAATCCCCATGGCCGGGATGCGCGAAACGATAGCCCGCAGGCTGCAGGAATCGAAACGGACCGTGCCGCACTACCGGCTGGTGGCGGATGCATCGGTCGACGCGCTCTTCGCGCTGCGCGGCCGCTTGAATCAAACCTCGCCGGATGCGCGTATCACGGTGAACGACATGTTGATCAGGGCCTGCGCCCTGGCGCTCATGGCCGTGCCGGAATGCAATATCCAGTTCGAAGGCGGGGTCATCCGCCGTTTCCGCAATGCGGACATCTCCGTCGCCGTCGCCCTCGATGGCGGGCTCATCACGCCCATAGTCCGTAACGCGAACTTCAAGAGCTTTGCACAGATCGCAAGCGAGACGCGCGATCTCACCGAACGCGCGAAGATGAGCAAGCTGAAAACGAGCGAATACGCCGGGGGGACGCTGACGATCTCGAACCTGGGCATGTACGGGATCCGGCAATTCGACGCAATCATCAACCCGCCGCAAGCTGCGGTCCTTGCGGTCGGACGCGCCGAACCGCGGGCGGTGGCGCGCGACGGCAAGGCGGCGGTGGCGACGATGCTTACCCTTTCGCTGTCCTGCGACCATCGCGTCATCGATGGCGCGCTGGCCGCCCGCTTCCTGCAACACCTGACGAGATTCATTGAAGCGCCGGAATCGATGTCCTGACAATGCGGGGTCGGAGCATACGCTCCGACCCCTGATGCGATGCCCGAGAATCAACGAGGAGGCCGATCGTGGAACTGAGCAAAAGCGAACTCTTGCGCGCCTACCGCCTGATGAAGACGATCCGCGAATTCGAATCGCGGATCTCGCGCGAATTCGAGGCCGGCACGGTGCCCGGATTCACGCACCTCTACCTCGGGCAGGAGGCGGTCGCCACCGGAATTTGCATGCACCTGACGGATGAAGACTACATCTCCTCCACCCACCGCGGCCACGGCCATTGCATCGCCAAGGGCTGCGACGTGCGCAAGATGGCGCTCGAACTCTGGTGCAAGCGTGACGGCCTGTGCAGGGGCAAGGGCGGCTCCATGCACATTGCCGATATCTCGAAAGGCATGCTGGGCGCGAACGCCATCGTCGGCGCCGGCGCGCCGCTTGCCCTCGGTGCGGCCCTGACCGCAAAAACACTGGGCAAGCCCAACGTGTCCGTCACCTTCGGCGGCGATGGCGCTACCAACCAGGGCACGGTATTCGAGTCCATGAACTTCGCGGTGGTGCTCAAGCTGCCGGTGATTTTCGCGGTGGAGAACAATGGCTATGGCGAGCACACGGGGATCGCCTATCACCTCGGTGCCAAGGATATCGCGAGCCGCGCCGCGGCTTTCGGCATGCCCGCGGTCATGGTCGACGGCACGGACTTCTTCGCGGTCTACGACGCGATGGGCGAAGCCACGGCGCGTGCGCGCAGCGGCGCAGGACCCTCCACCATCGAGTGCGTCGCGCCGCGCTGGCGCGGTCATTTTGAGGGCGACGCCCAGGCCTATCGCGATCTGACCGAAATCAAGGAGCTGCGCGAGCGCAAGGATTGCCTGAAGCTGTTTCGCGAGCGCGTGCGCGAGGACAAGAAGCTCGAGGCGCACGAGATGGACCGGGTCGACCTGGACGTGCTGGCCCTGATCGATGAGGCGGTGGAGGCGGCGAAGGTCGCGCCGCATCCGACTCCGGAAGATCTGCTCACCGATGTTTACGTTTCGTATTGAGAAAGGAATGCCAGGATGAGCGTCAAAACCTTCAGACAGGCCATCAACGAAGCGCTGCACCAGGAAATGGAGCGCGACCCGACCGTCATTCTCATCGGCGAGGACATCGTCGGCGGTCACGGCGGATCGGCCAAGAAGCCGGGATCCTCGGGCGGCATGATGGGCGTGACCGCCGGCCTCTACCAGAAATTCGGCGAGAGGCGCGTCATCGATACGCCGATCTCGGAGAGCGCGATCATGGGCGCCGCCGCCGGCGCCGCGCTGACCGGCTTGCGCCCGGTCGCGGAAATGATGTTCGTGGATTTCTTCGGCGTCTGCTTCGACCAGATTTACAACCAGGCCGCCAAGTTCCGCTACATGTTCGGCGGCAACGCGCGCACGCCGATGGTGATCCGGGCGATGACCGGCGCCGGCCTCGTGTGCGCGGCGCAGCACTCCCAGGCGTTGTGGCCGATCTTCACGCATATCCCCGGCCTGAAGGTCGTGCTGCCCTCCTGCGCGTATGACGCCAAGGGACTGCTGGCCCAGGCCATTCGCGACGACGACCCGGTCATCTTCCTCGAACACAAGTTGCTATATGACACGCAGGATGAAGTCCCGGATGAGCCCTACACCATCCCTTTCGGCGAGGCCAAGATTACGCGCGAAGGCGCGGATGTCACCATCGTCGCCTTCGGCCGGATGGTGCAGCTCGCGAACCAGGTCGCGGACAAGCTCAAGGGCACCATCTCCGTCGAGGTAGTCGATCCAAGGACGACCTCCCCGCTGGATACGGACGTGATTGTCGAGAGCGTCGCGCACACCGGCCGGCTGGTGGCGGTCGACGAGGCCAACCCGATGTGCAATCTCGCCTCCGAAGTCATCAGCGTGGTGGCGCTGAATGCGCTGGCTTCCCTGAAGGCCGCGCCGAGGAAGATTTCGGCTCCGCACACGCCCGTGCCGGCGTCGCCGGTGCTGGAGAAACTCTACGTGCCGTCGACCGGCCAGATCGAGGCGGCCGTGCGCGAAGTCATGGCTGCGTAATTCATGGAATCGTCCGCGCAAGGCGCAAAGATCCGCGATTTCGTGGGATCGCTCGCCCGCGGATTGAGCGTGCTGCGCGCGTTCAACGCCGACTACCCGGAGATGACATTGACCGAGGTGGCGGGGCGGACCCGGCTGACGCGGGCCGGCGCGCGGCGCTTCCTGTTGACGCTGGTGGAGCTGGGCTACGTGCGGAAGAACCACCGCATGTTCCGGCTCACGCCCAAGGTGCTGGAACTCGGCTACGCGTTCATGGCTTCCATGCCGATCTCCGAACGCTCGCAGCCCTATCTGAAGCAGGTCACGGAGCAGACCGGGGAATCCTCATCGCTCGCCGTGCTGGACACGGCGGACATCGTCTATCTCGCGCGATCTTCCACACGGCGCATCCTCATGCCCGGCATCCAGGTCGGCACCCGCCTGCCCGCCAGCTACACCTCCCTGGGCCGCGTGCTGCTGGCCTTCAAGGATGAAGAGGAACGCGAGCAATTTCTGAGCGGTCTCATGCTCGAACCGCGGACGCGGTTTTCAGTGACGAGCAAGTCGGCCTTGCGCAAGGAACTGGTCAAGATCCGCGAACAGGGTTACGCCCTCGTCGACCAGGAACTCGAAGAAGGACTGCGGTCGCTGGCCGTGCCCGTGCGGGATCCAGCCAATCACGTCGTGGCGGCTATCAACATCAGCACGAACGCCGCGACCGTCTCCATCGAAACGATGGTCAGGAAGTTCCTGCCTGTCCTGAAAAAGGCCGCCGCCGAGATCCAGGCGACACTGAAGGTTTAGGGAACCTCTGAACAAGTTCAGAGGTTCCCGCCATACATGGACGTATGGCCATTTTCCAATCGCCTAAGCGATTGGAAAATGAAGGAAAACGAAAATCATACTTTTCGTTTTCCGTGCTCTGACAAGTCCAGGACGGACTTGTTCAGAGCTTCCTTAGGGGTCGGGTCCTGCATTCAAGCATTGCGGCTCGCCTGGCGCCGCAGTATCCGGCTCAGCGACGCGCAGCCACCCATGGATGGAAGCTCAACGCCAGTGCGCCAGGTCCACGGCGAATTCCTGCACGGCTGCAGGTGCGATATCCGTCGTTGACATCAGGAACAACCCGATGGCAAGGATAACGACTGCAGCGCATCCACGTGCCCTTGCGGCAAGTGCAAGCGAGCACCGCGCCGAACGCCGCAATTGCATGGAAATGACGAGCGACAGCGCCGCCATTCCTGCCATCGCGCCCAGGGAGAAAAACACCACGTACAGCATTCTCATGCCTGCCGAGGCCACGGTGCCCGCCACGAGCAACATCAGTGCCGCCGAACCAGCCATCCCGTGCATCAGACCGACCAGCAACGCCCTGACATGATATCCATCCATGACCACGTGCGGGTGCGCATGTGAATCATGTCCGTGCGCCTGCAACTGAAAATGCACATGGAAATGGTCATGCATGGAATTGCCATGGTGGGGGTGATGATGCGAGTGGAGTGTCATGGATCCCATCCTGCGAAGCATGTCCAGCGCGAGCACGACGAGCAATGCGCCAACCATGAACTCCATGAGGGACGCGATTTCTCCCGAGACCTCCACGTGAAAAGTGATCGTCAGCAGGGTCATCAGGATCAGCATCGAGGCGTGTCCGAGGGCCCACAACACGCCATAAATGACCGCCCGCCTTGGCGATGAGTCCCGCGAGGCTACGAACGTTATCAACGCCCCGATATGGTCCAGGTCGAATGCATGCCACAATCCAATGACGAAGCCGATCAGCAGGATGCCCAGCATCGTCGTATTCCAGCGGCATCAGACCGCAGCGAAAGGAGTCTCACGCGGCCAGGCATTGGTGCACTGCCGCGGGAACCTGCGACACATCCCGTACCGCCGTCATGACACCCCTCCCGGCCGCCGCAATGTCGGCGCACACTTTGTGATCGCCTCCGGGCAGTTCGATGACGTGCAGCCGCTTGAAACGCCGCACCAGGGGCATCGGATCATGTCCCGTATTCAGCCAGCCGTCGGAGACCAGGATGCCGATGCGTTGCGACGTGCCGACCTTGTGCAATTCAATCAGACCGGATTCGAGACCCGCGGCGACATCTGTGCATCCGCTCGGCCTCATCTCAAGAATATCGTGCAGCGTCCGATCCCGGTCCCGGCGCTGTCCCATGGACCGGATGACGCGCGCATGCTCCGCGAATCCGATTACTGCGTACGCATCCTCCGGTCTTAGATTTAGAAGCAGCACTGCGGCGACCAGCGCTGCCGCCACGGATTTCGATCCTCTCATGGATCGGCTCTCGTCAAGCATCACGGCAAAGGCGCGGGGGCGGCGCGACCGTTCCATTACGTAAAAGTCCGAGTGACGGGTCGCTGCGAACTTGCCGTGCTGAATCCTTGCGTTTGCGACCAGCCTGTCAATCGACGCGTCCACATCCAGTTCTTCCCCGACAAACCGGTAGGGCACGGATTCCTCGGCACCGTCGTATCTCCGGGCCGCCGGCGAGACCTTCCTCGCCATCTTCTGGATCATCATCAGCATGCGCCTGAGGTTTCTGGCGCGCATTTCCGGATCGAGTGCATCCCAGGTAAGGGCCAGGAGCCTTGCGTGCGCGTCATGGTCGTGGAAATGATCGAGCACGAGCCGGTTGCGAGCCATCGCCTCGGCCACGCGGCCCGGCGCAATCTCGGCCAGGGCAATGACGTCTTCGAGCCCCCCTTCGCGCAGGAGGCGGTCGGTTTTGCGGTCCAGCGGGGCGTTCAGGTTGTGCCTGTGTTCCGCTGCTGTGCCTGGATGATGAGAGAGAAGCCTCTGCTCGGCCGCCGTGAGAATTCGCCTTGGAGAATGCTGCACCCGGGTTGGCGCATCCGATCCCTCCGCCAAATGCAGATGGTCCCCGGTTAGTACGTCAATCGCATCTCTTCCGGCTTTTTTTTTACGCCGTCCCGCAAACCCACCTGCCAGAACTCGTTGGCGTCCATTGGCAACTCAGCCGCCAGCGCGGTCCAGATGTCGTCTATGACATCATCTGCCCTGCGCTCGCTGACGTCATTCAGGCGAATCTTGTCGCGCAGGGCCGCGTGGGCTGCCATTCGGATCAGACCGGAACGATTCTCCATTCCGGCTCCGCCTTTATGATTGGCGAGCAACTGCATCGCAACGAGCGTCATGTCGATCGCGCCTCGCACGGAAGCGCCCAGATGGACGTCTTCATGGGTCCGGGTACGGCGGCAGGATTCCACGGCGACATCGATGAGGGCGGGAACGTCTAGCCAAGCGGGAACGGGCATACCGGCGATCTGCCGCGACACAATCTCCTTTTCCTCGTCCTTGCTCTGATAGTCCATCCACAGGGAGCAGAATCTGTCACGCAGCGCACGGCTAATGCGCAAGGTGCCGACATCGTCATATGGATTGAGCGAGGCCACGATGCCGAATTCCGGCTGGGCCCTCACCGTGCCCAGTCTCGGAACCGGTATGGCCCGTTCGGACATAGCGGTCACAAAGGCATTGCTTGTATCGTCCGGAAGTCGGTTGAATTCCTCCACGTACAGGATTCCGCCTTCTTTCATCGCGAGCGTCAGCGCACCATATTCAAAATCTTCCGGCCGGTACCCTTTCGACAGGATCAGGGCAGGATCAAAATAACCGAGCAGCTTAGTCGCGGTCAGATCGCTGTTTCCGGTGACCCAGTAGAATGGGCGGCCGAGTTCTTCGACTACTGCCTTCAGGATCGTGGACTTCGAAGTACCGGGGGGACCTTCCAGAAACAGGTTGCGTCCGGTTTGCAGGGCCGCAAGGATGACCATGACTTCCCTGTGCCGGCCGACCAGTCGCCGGCCTATCCGTTCAGATAACTCGCGCATGCGTCCGGCTGTCAGTGCAACAGCTTGTTCAAGTTGATCGTCACGGAAAGACTGGGCAAACCGCGGCGGCCCGTTACGCCCTGGCCGACCTGCCCGCTTCGTCGCGGACCGGGAGGCCAATCAGTTCGCGATACTCGTTTCCGTCCGCCACTTCACGACCCAAGAGTTGCGCGATGAGTTTGTATTTTCTGAAACATTCCGCGTTGGACTTGATTAGCGCATCCTTGTGGGGCAATTCCCATATCGTATCTTCCATGCCCACGCGCACATGCAGTCCGAGCAACATGGCCAGAACCGCGAGATAGGAAGAGGCCCGTCCTGCCGCACACACGACGATGACGGAATCCCGGTCGATGTCATATATCAGCTCGCAAAGATGCATGAGTGTGTGGACCATCTGCCTGGGGTTGTGCATCGGACTGCCGCCGGGGAGAGTGGCGAGGATGATCCAGAAATACGGCTTCTCCAGAAGCCCGGTCTTGATCAGGTAACGGTGCGCATTATCGACGTCCCCATCCGAATACACCGCCACCTGTGGCTTGACTCCCAATTCCTGGCACAGGCGCGTTTTCTCGATCATCACATGAGGCGGTTTGGCAAACAGTGTATCGCCGCAATAGCAGGCAGTCGTGTTTACCGGCGTCACCTCGAGCAAGCGGTCGGTGAGTACGGTGACCATTCGATCCCATTCGCCCTCCTGGAACGGGACCATGCAGCCGTCATATACCGGAAGCGAGAACTCCTCCCGCACAGGGTCGATGCAACGGTGGAAAAGCTCCGGATCCAGCACATTGTACCCCTGTTTATCACGAACATGGACGTGCACAGTGCTTGGGTTGAGGAGCGCACACTCCCTGGCTGACTTGATAATCTCGTCCGGAGATACGGGGATGTTAGGATTTGCCCGCTTGCTGTAGAACGCGCCGTTGATCGTCTGGGAAATGACGACTTTTTCGGACACATCCCACTTTGGATACACCTCGATGTCGCCGTACTTCGACGTGAAAGGATCGACGATCTCGGGAAGCCCGTAAGGAATCCAATGTGTCTTGAATTCCTCGGATTTCTTCAGTTCTTCAATATATTTCCAGTTGACTTTATCGCGCTTTGCCATGAACGCCCCCAAATCATCGCCTCGGCCGCCAAGGGCGGCGGACTTCGTGGATGTGCGGGAATCTACTGAATGTGCATCGAGAATTCTTGTTCTTCACGGCAAGTCGACCCTGCCATTAGTGCAATCGTTCCGGACGGATCGGATGTCGAACCGGTCCGTATCTGCAACCGGCGCTACGCGCTCACCAGAATCGTGCGCGCAAGTCCACGGTCAGTCTTTGTGGCTGACCCAGCGTTCCAATCACGGGATCGAAACTGGGTGCCGGCGTACCCGGCACTGCGTCACCCGGCCATATCGACCCGTCGACATAATAATCCTCATCGAAGATATTCTCCGCGTTGAATCCCAGCGTCCAGGTTTCGCCGAGATCGATTGCAATCCGGGCGTTGACCACGTCCCAACCCGGATTCTTCGCAGTATTTTCCATGTTGAACCAGAACGGGCCCTTTCCCAACCAATCCAGTCTCGCGTTCAGCGTCAGATTGTCCGTCAGAGGATGGGTGTATTGACCTGACAGGTTATAGCTGTACTTGTTGATCCAGGGCGGGAAATTGTCCTCGTCCAGCGCGGTAACGCCGCTGTTGACGTTGATGACCTGACTGCCTTCCTTGAACTCGGCATGGACCCAACCCGCGCCGCCCGTGACGAGCAGGTGTTCAATCGGCTGCCAGTGAAATTCGAACTCGGCGCCATATTGCCTCGAATCGCCGGCGTTGAGGATATTTTCGACAATACCACCGATGGCGATCTGCTGCTGAATTTCGAACTGCCTGTCCTTGTAGTCGATGTAGAAGCCGGCGAGGTTCGTTTCCAAGGTATCTTCCAACAGGCTGGCCTTGACGCCCAGCTCGTAACTGGTGGCCTCCTCCTCCGTGAAGGGATTCAGCAGCGGCACGCCCACCGGATTGTAAAGGTTGTATCCTCCCGGCTCGTATCCCTTGGCAAAAGTGAAATACGCTAACGTTCCGTCATCGAAGGTGTAGGACAGCGACGCTTTCGGCAGGTACTCGGTTTCGCTCTGCTTCAGGTACGGCACCCCGGTTCCATACAGGGCGGCATCTCGATCTTCGGTATCCGACGACCAGTAGTCGGCGCGTATACCCAAGCTCAGTTCCCAGTGATCCAGAAACTCATAACTGCCATTGACGAATGCGCCGATGTGCTGAATTTCCCTGTATCTGTTCTCGAACGGAAAATAGATCCTGACCAATTGTTCGTCGGCAAGCGTCGGCGGCAACGACGTATCTCCCAGCACTGTGTCAAGTATCGCCAGCGCACCAGGGGCAAGCGGAGCGCCGCCCGGACCGAATGGGGCCCCGGTCAGCACGCTGGTCGTGTTGTAGAAATTCGCGAAGGTATCCCAGTCGTTTCGCTTCTTGGATGTGTAAAGACCGCCCAACCATTTGAACGGGCCTTCGTCCGTCGACGTTATGCGCAGTTCGTGCGTGGGAAATTTCGTCCATTCCGGGCGATACAGATCGAAGCCCACTTCGACTGAGACGTCCAGATCTGTGGTCTCGAAACGCTGAAAGTCGGTGAAAGACCCCAGATAGGTCAGCAGGACGGGGCCAGCGTCCCAATTGAATTCCCAGGTGCCCGCATAGGTCCGCCGCTCGAGCCTGCCGGCAAAGGTCAGATCTCGCTCATGACTGAAGGTCAGTTGCTCCGGATCTTCGAAGCGCCAATTGTTGGCGCCCGTGTCCGTTTCGTTATAACGGGCCGTGCCGAAGAACTCGATGTTGTCCGTGATCTGGGCGAGCACCGACAAGCGAATCCCGTTCTCGTCGCGCTCATTCGGGCGGCTGCGCCATTTCAGCGCGATGTCCGGAATGTCGCAGTTCGTCGGCGTTGCGAACGGCGCGTTGCACACGTTATTGGTGGGCCAGAAGGCGTCGGTCGTCCCGCCCCCCGGCAGCGGAATGTGGGTATTGGATTCGCCATTCAGTCGAGTTGAATTGCTCGCCTTGAGAAAGCCGTCGTCCTCCTCGTGATAACCAAAAATGCGGACGGCAAGCCGGTCCTTGACAAGAGGCATGCTGACCGAGCCCTGGAAATTGCGCGTATCCTGGTCACCCACCGTAACCATCACATTCCCGTCTCGTTGCCCGAGGTCCGGCCGCCTGGTGATCAGCTTGATCGCCCCGCCGACATTGCTTCCGCCATAGAGCGTGCCCTGGGGACCTTTGAGTACCTCCAGTCTTTCTATGTCTCCGAATTTCACCGATGCATCCGAAATCACCTGCACTCCATCCACAAAGAATCCCACACCCAGCGTATTGCCGAACGAACCGACGCCACGAATTGTGACATTGGGGTAGCCATCGGCCCGCGTCGTAAGCGTGAGGTTTGGAATCCGGCCACCGATGTCATTTATTTGGTCCACGTTGGCCATTTCCATTTCGAAACTGGACATGGCGCTGACGGACTCCGGAATCTCCATCATAGATTCCTCTCTCTTACGGGCCGTAACGACAATCTCTTCCAGACCTACCACTGCGGTGTGTGTAGGTTGTTCCTGTGCATTCCCCGCTGGCAGGTACATTGCCCAGATATAGATTAAAGACGCAATGATCTTCGGCTTCATTTAAAAAGCCCCCCTCTTGGCTCCACGTATTTCTATTTTTCGGTCCCGGCGCAGTACAAGAGATTCGCGGGTACCGACCCGGCTTTCTGCCTTTTTTGACTATAACGTGGCGTCCAAACAGCAGCATTCCCATAAATGCAACGTTTCTTTGTCAGAAATGCAATAATCATCACGTTGTCGTCATGAGCAACGCTGGGTGATACTGACACGATTATAACTCTGTGACTGGAATCGATTTTTTTGTAGCGCCGCTAATACCTGTCCGCAGGAATTATTTGCTGTACGCGCATATTCGTGTGGTTCACAGCGCAAATCTTCCGCGGCTTCCAGCATTTACCTTGCTGCACAATCGTGCTTTTCGCTAGGCTGAACGGTTGAGGTAGCGGGGAGCTGCTTGTGGCACCAGCGTCGGCAACGCGTACTTTGTGGTGATGCCTGATGGCGCAACATCCTCATGTTGTCAACTGGACCAGCGAAGATTGTCCGATCGTCTCCCGTTACGACGCCTGGGTGGGCAAGCTGAACGAAGCCTTCGGTCGGTGGAACGCCATCCCGATCTCCAACGCGGGTTTTTTTGCGGCCGTCAAGTCCTATGACGACAATCTCCTCAAAATCGTCGAGTGTACCTGTGATCCGTGCTCTGCCACTCGCTGTCGACGAGACATAGCCTCCGATGCAGGGGAAACCCTGACGGTACAGATGGTCCTTCAGGGACGCGAGTCCATTAATTTCAATGGCGAGCAGATATTGCTCAATGCCGGTGATTTGCTCGTCTGGGACAGCACCAAACCGATGCATTTCAACGTCGAACAGAGACTGCACAAGATTTCCGTCGTACTGCCGTTGCAGCGGTTCCGTTGCTGGTTTCCCAAATCCTGGTCGTCCATAAGACGATGGATTGACGGTCATTCAGGTGATGGAAGATTACTCGCGAATTACATTGAATCCCTTTCCGGCGTAGCATTCAAATCCGGTTGCAACGATGATTACGCGCTCATAGACGCGACGATCTGTATGCTTGCAAACGCGCTGGAAATCAGTGACGACAGCGGCGCCGTTCCTCTGCGTGAGACGCAATTGCGGTTCGTCAAGGAATACATAAACGCGAACATCAGGGAGCCGTCACTTTCTCCCGCGTCGATCGCGCGTGCGACGAATATGTCGCTTCGCTACCTGCACTGGCTCTTCAAATCGTCCGAGGAGACGGTTACCGAGTACATTATCCGCAACAGGCTCGAGCATTGCGTCAGGGACATCTCCAATCCGAAGATGCTCCACAGAAAGCTTGCGGATATCGCCATGTTCTGGGGATTCAGCGATGCCACCCACTTCAGCAAGCGGTTCAAACAGGAATTTGCGATTTCGCCCAAGGCGTATCGTCCGCAAGTGCCTTCCTGATGCAATCGGCTTCAGCCTCGTCCGGAAAATCCAAGGCTAATTTTCAGCTACCTTCGCGACCTCACTTCAGGAGACCAGCTTCAATCCCTCGTCTACGGTCTCTGATTCCTGAGCGCCCGCGGCAGTTGGGGCGCCGGCCAGTAGCACGATTGCCGCCATCATTATCCGGTTCATAAGCCCCTCCGGGAGAACCCGTCAGTCCTTAACTTGCGCCTTCCGGCCCGGTCTTATCCTCGGATCTGTTCTCCGGCCCCATCCTGCTGACCTGGCGGAAGCCGCGCGACAGCATGTTGCCGCGCCGGCCGCGCTCGCCGCGGTAGTGTTCCAGATCGGCTGGTTTGAGCGAAAGGTGCCGCTTGCCCGAATGCAACACGAGTGTGTCAGCGGGGCTAAGCACCGTGATCGCGGCTACGAATTCCTCGCGCGTCTTCAGTTTCGCTGTCGGGATCTGGATGATCTTGAGACCCTTACCCCGCGCCAGCACCGGCAGTTCCGCGACCGGCGTCACCAGCATGCGGCCGATGTTGCTCACGGCGGCGATCAGATCATTCGCAACATCCACGACCGGCGCGGGCGACAGCACGCCGGCCGCGGCCGGGACGTTCAATACCTGCTTGCCGTTGCTATTGCGCGTGTACAGCTCTTCGAGCTTCGACGCCCGGAAAGGTCGCCCCCTCGGGCGGCGTGACCCGGCTCGCCACCGGCTCGCCGAGGCCGCGTGCCGATGGCAAGGTGTGTGCCGGAACCGAATAACAGCGGCCGGTCGAGTCGATGAACACGGCAAGCTGATTGCTGCGGCCTTTCGCGGCTTGGCGCAGCGCATCGCCGGGACGGTAGCCGAGCGCCTCGGCATCGATGTCATGTCCCTTCGCCGCGCGCACCCAGCCCTTTTCCGAGAGCACGACCGTCAGCGGTTCGGTCGGCACCAGTTCCGTGACGTCCAGCGCCTGGGCGACCTCGCGCTCGACGATCGGGGAGCGGCGCTCGTCACCGTAGGTCTGCGCGTCCTGCTGCAATTCCTTCTTCACCAGCGTGCGCAGCCGCTGCTTCGACCCGAGCACCTGGCGCAGTGACTTGGCCTCCGCCTCCAGTTCCGCCAGTTCCCCCTTGATTCTGATCTCCTCAAGCTTGGCGAGTTTGCGCAGCTTCAGCTCCAGGATTGCCTCGGCCTGGATGTCGGAGAGCTTGAAACGCTTCATCAACACCGGTTTGGGCTCGTCTTCCTTGCGGACGATGGCGACGACCTGATCCAGGTGCAGGTAGGCAATCATCAGGCCCTGCAGGATATGGATCTGCTCCTCGACTTTGTGCAGCCGGTACTCGAGCCGGCGCGTCACCGTGTCGATACGGAACTTGAGCCACTCCTTGAGGATTGTCTTGAGATCCTTCACCTGCGGCCGGCCGTTCGTGCCGATCATGTTCAAGTTCACGCGGTAACCGCGCTCCAGATCGGTGGTGGCAAACAGGTGTGACATGAGCTCGGCCAGATCGACCCGGTTGGAGCGCGGTACGAGCACGAGCCGGGTCGGATTCTCCTGGTCCGATTCGTCGCGCAGGTCTTCCAGCATCGGCAGCTTCTTCGCCTGCATCTGGCCGGCGATCTCTTCGAGGACGCGGCTGCCGGAGGTCTGGTACGGCAGCGCCGTGATGACGATGTTGCCGTCCTCCTCCTCCCAGCGCGCGCGCATGCGGACCGAGCCGTTGCCGGTCTCGTAGATCTGCTGGATTTCCTTCTTCGGCGTGATGATTTCCGCGCGCGTCGGATAGTCCGGCCCCTGGATGTCCTTGCACAGATCGCGCAATGACGCCGAGGGCGTATCCAGCAAGGTGATGCAGGCCTTCGTTACCTCGCGGAGGTTGTGCGGCGGGATATCGGTGGCCATGCCGACCGCGATGCCCGTGGTCCCGTTCAGCAATACGTTCGGGAGCCGCGCCGGCAGCAGCCGGGGCTCCTCCAGCGTGCCGTCGAAATTCGGCGTCCATTCGACCGTGCCCTGCGCCAGTTCCGCGAGCAGCACGTCCGCGTAGGGCTTGAGCCTGGACTCGGTGTAGCGCATCGCGGCAAAGGACTTCGGGTCGTCGCTCGACCCGAAATTGCCCTGGCCGTCCACCAGCGGATAGCGGTAGCTGAAGTCCTGGGCCATCAGCACCATGGCCTCGTAGCAGGCGCTGTCGCCGTGCGGATGAAACTTGCCGATGACGTCGCCCACCGTGCGGGCGGATTTCTTGAATTTCGCCGCGGCGCGCAGGCCGAGCTCGGACATGGCGTAGATGATGCGGCGCTGCACGGGCTTCAGACCGTCCGCGATATGGGGCAGCGCGCGGTCAAGGATGACGTACATGGAGTAGTCCAGGTACGCCTTCTCGGTGAATTCCTGGAGCGGCCGGTTCTCGTGCCGGTCGAAGTCGAAACTGAGGTTTTCCCCCATCAGCGCCTGAAAATCCGTGAATGCGGAGGATGCAATTATATATTAGTGTGGCGTGCCGGCAGCGAAGCCGATGGCGATCACACCAGGACTTCATGGCGATGAACCGCGAAATCCCAACCGCACGAAAGAAACTCGGCCTGTGGATGTGCACCGCGCTCGTGATGGGCAACATGATCGGTTCGGGGATCTACCTGCTGCCCGCCGCCCTGGGTCCGTACGGCGGAATCAGCATCGTCGGCTGGCTGGTTTCCGCCGCGGGATCCGTTGTGCTCGCCATCATCTTCGCGCGCCTGAGCAGCATCGTGCTTCAGTCCGGTGGACCGTACGTGTTCACCTACGTGGGCTACGGCGACTTCGCCGGTTTTTTGATCGCCTGGGGATACTGGATCTGCATCTGGACCACGAATGCAGCGATTACGGTTGCGCTGGTCAGCTACCTGTCCCTGTTCGTGCCCGTGCTGGCCAGGAACAACGCGCTGGCCGCGGGCGCTGGGCTCGGCTTTATCTGGCTGCTCACCTGGGTCAATATCCTCGGCGTCCATACCGCCGGCCGGGTGCAACTGGTCACCACCATTCTCAAGGTTCTGCCGCTCGCGGCGATTATCGTCTTCGGCCTTTTCCACATCGATCTGGATCACTTCACGCCCTTCAATGCGAGCGACCGCACGCCGCTCTCGGCGATCACGGCGACGGTCGCGCTCACGCTCTGGGCGTTCACGGGCCTCGAATCCGGCAGCGTGCCCTCGGACGATGTGGAGAATCCCGGCGTGACCAAGGCGCGCGCCACGATCATCGGGACGCTGGCGACCGCGGTGGTCTACATCCTCGGGACGGTCGTGGTGATGGGCGTCATCCCATCCAGCGAACTTGCCACCTCAAATGCGCCGTTTGCGGATGCGGCCAACCGTCTGTGGGGGAACTGGGCCGGCTACGCGATCGGGATCGGCGCCTGTATTTCCTGCTTCGGGGCGCTGAATGGCTGGTTGCTGCTGCAGGGGCAGATCCCGCTGGCGGCCGCGCGGGACCGGCTGTTCCCATCCGAGTTCGGCAAGCTGTCGAAGTACGGTACGCCGGCGCGCGGCATGGTCATTTCAAGCCTGCTGGTGAGCGCGCTGCTGCTGACAAATTACACGAAGACCCTCGTCGAGCAGTTCACTTTCATCATCCTGCTCGCGACGCTGAACACGCTTGTGCCCTATGTCTTCTGCAGTATCGCGGAAATCGCGATCTACCTGCGGGAACCTGCAAAGGCGAAGCGGCCGACCTCAGGCATCGTCGCGCTCGGCGCCGCGGGATTTCTCTATTCAATGTGGGCGATCGGCGGCGCCGGCCAGGAGGTCATCTACTGGGGCTTCCTGCTGCTGATGGCCGGCGTGCCGGTGTACGTCTGGCTGCAGTGGACGCGGTCACGCCCTTCGAATTAACCGACCGTGGGGTGGAATGTCGTAGGGTGGGTTGAGCGCAGCGAAACCCACAGAAGTACCGCAGGGCGACTACTTGCCTTGACGACCGCGATAATGCGCCGGTACACCGCCCGGTTCAACCAGGTTATCGTCATCAACCCGATGTACGTGTCGAAAGTTCTTTCATCAACCGCGCGCGCAGGCCAATAAGGGTCAGACCGACGACTTCGTTCGCATTTTCGTCGTATCTGAGCACAACTCCTTCGCCTATATCCACGCCGGCCGCCGGCTTTGGATCGCCGATGGAGAGATAGAGCACATCTGCCTCTTCATCGTAATCCCACTTTACCTTGTCCGGGTGCTCCAGAATTTTCAATGCTTCCATAACATTTCTCGCTTTATCGACAATCGACGCGTGTAGTACGCCGTCAGGATAAACCCGTCCGCATCGCTCAGTTCGCGATACGCCACCACCAGGAACTTCCCGCCAAGCGGCGTATCTCCATAGAACCGGAATGCCAGCAATTCGCCATAATCACCGATCTGTATCTGCTCCGGCTCCGCAACCGTTTCAAGCACCTCATCCTGCCGTCCATCGAGTTCCTGGTGGTAGGCCACGATGTGCTGCCACCGCTCAACCGTAAGTCGGATCGGGACCCGGTTTCGGGAGTATACGACACGCATGGCGCCGTTACTCCGTGCCTTCCGCAGAGCACCGACGATGTGGCATCGAGAACCTCCCTGTTCCCTGAAACGAGACAGGCCCCACCCTGCCATACGGGACCTCGTCCCGCAAGAATATGTACCTGGCCTCTTGGAAGCGTTGATGTATAATCCGCTCGCGCCGATTTGATGCTCAGCTTGCGGGCGCCCGATAAATGCAGCTAAAGCGATGGGAGTAGTCAGGAACCCGCTTTGGCGCATGCTGAGCGGGTTTTTTATTGTCAGAAGTGCGCCTTAACCCTGCACCGGCGGGGCGCTGCAAGTGCCGCCAACGCAGGAGAAATCCCGGCTTCCACCGGGTCGCGCCGATTTGATTTTCAGCTTGCGGGCGCGTTGATAAATTCTGCTAAAGAGGAGAAGTTTCATGTCTAAAGACGAGTTCTTGCCCCGGGATCCCGGGCCGGTCACTTCCACTTTTTCCGTCAGGGTTACCCTCGATGAGCACGAAGGCGGCCTGATTCACTACCGCATCGCGCTGGATCCGGTTGCCCGGGAATCGCGCAGCGTTTCACCGAAGCAGCTCAGTGAACGCGGCGAGTCCCTGGCGCATCTTGGCATTCGGGCGCTTGAATATTTGCTGCTAAGGAAGAGAACTGTCGTCGAGGCATTGGACATGGCCAATGCATTGCGGCGGAGGACGGAGCAGCAACGTCAATTTGAGCTTCCGTTCGCGCCAGGCGCAGAGATGGGGGATCGGGCGATCCATTGACAACTGGCAACAACTGCAGCGGGCGGCCCCTGATGCTTGGCAGCAGGGGTTCGCCTTTCATTCTGGAAACGGGAATGTGTCAGGTCTACTCTCCCGCAGCCAGAAGATCGATTCGACACCCCCTTTCCAACGGAGGGGTCTACTCTGGCCGAGCGCTTCTAGGGATTACAAGTTGAATGCTGGATTGCAAGACCTGACCCCCAATCCGAGACCTGACCCCCAATCCGAAAATCCAAAAATCAATCGAGCCTGACCCCATCGATTTCAGAAGGC
>JACPSH010000035.1 GCA_016193395.1 Gammaproteobacteria bacterium | reverse complement strand
TCGGGGTCAGCCAGGTAGTAGCGGATGTCGGAGAGCTTCTCCGCCTTCGGGTTCTGCGTCCACACGCCCCGTGGGCCGCGGAAGTCCGGGATCCCGGAATCGGTCGAGATGCCGGCGCCCGTGAGCACGACGACGCGTTTCGCATTCGAAATCCAAGTGCGGACCTGTTTCATGGAGCTAGTTTAAATCGGGGCTCGGCGGCCGGCTGAAGCCGGCCCCACAGGGTCCTGCTCATTGCGCGTCCGGCCGCGACACACAGGCACCGATCGCGCGGCAGGCCGCCGAAGCAGAAAGCCGCGGCGGGTTGAGGGCGGCGCGTTGTTCGGGAAGCGTCAATATGCGGTAAACGGGCTGACCGCGATTCACGGTCGGCCCAGCCGGAACAGCAGCAACGCCAGCCGCTGGGCCTGAATGCGAAGGGTGCGGAGATCCGCGAATTCCTCGGGCGTATGATTGCCGCCGCCGAGCAGTCCCAGGCCATCGATGGCCATGTCTACTTTGTCGGCGATGAATGAGATATCCGCCGCGCCGGCGCGCCGGGGATCGACCGATGTCACGGGGCCGAGACCCAGATCACGGCTCGCCCGGTCAACCATTCCCAGCAGCTTGCGGTTGCCGTCGGTAGGAGCCATGGGCGGGTAACCGTCCCGGAAGCTGATCTCCGCGCCCGCGTGCGGCGGATGGTGGGCGACGATTTCCTGCATTTTCGCCTTTGCGCCTTCGCGTTGTTCCACCGTCAGGGCGCGCAGATCGCCGGAGACGATAGCAAGCGGCGCGATGATGTTGCTCTTGCCCGCGGCGTGGCCGGAAAAGTTCCCGTGATCCAGCTCGACCCGCGCGCCGCCCAGCACGAGGCCGGGGTTGAAGGTCAGGTATTCCTCGCCACTTAATTGCGTATGGAATTGATCCAGGATGCGGGCCATCTCGAAGATCGCGCCCGCGCCGACTTCCTCGCGGAAGATCTGCGACGAATGGCCGCTGCCTGCTTTCACCTTCAGCGTCCAGCTCGATGAACTGCGGCGCGCCGTGACGGCGGTCTGCGGATCGTCGTCGGCGTTCTCGAGTCCGATGGCGATATCGGCCGCGATCGCGGCTTCCACCAGGACGGTACGCGAGAGTTCCACCGGTTCGCCCACATCTTCCTCATCGCCGTTCAGCACCAACGTGATACCGAGATCGTCGAGGGCGTTTACGGAAGCGAGTGCGCGCAACGCGGCGAGGGCGACGACGATGCCGCCCTTCATGTCGGAAGTCCCAGGCCCGCGGGCCGTGTCCGCATCCACGCGCTCGAATTTCTGAAACGGGCTTTCCGGTTCGAACACGGTATCCAGATGTCCTATCAGCAGGACGTGCGGCCCGGTTCCGGGACGCTCGGCGACCAGATGGCCGGCGCGCTGGAAGGGTTTGCCATCGATCCAGCGCGTCCTGAATCCCAACGGCGCGAATTCCTTCGCGAACAGATCGCCCACGCGCCGCACGCCGGCCGGATTCATCGTGCCGCTGTTGATATTGACGGCGCGCTCGAGCAGCGCGATGGCAGGTTCCTGCTGCGCCTCGACGAAAGCGGCGAGGGCCTGTTCCGTATCGTCGAGAGAAGATTGCGCCCATGTCCCGCCTGGCATGGGTCCCGTGGCTGCGGCCACGAGGAAGGAAATCAAAACCGGTGTTCGAATAGCGTGTCTCACCATTTGGACGCTACCATACCTCCGACTGGCGCTGCTGCTGCACGTCATCGGCCGCATCGAGGTGCGCCTATTGGCGCTGGAGCCGATGTCGGCCCCTACAGCCTCGAAGTGACTACTCTCTGATCTTGTGCCGCCACTCCATGGCCGGCGCAAGGGTGGAATCCACCTCGAGCGTCAGCAGCTCGCGGTTTTCCATGAGCGGCCGGCCGGCCACCCATACGTCCGTCACCTGCGAGCGGCTGGCGGAATAGACGATCTGCGAAACCGGGTCGTAGACGGGCTGGGTCTCGGGGGCATCGAGGTCAATGGCGACGAGGTCGGCCTCCTTGCCGGGCACGAGCGAGCCGATCTCCTTTTCCAGTCCCAGTGCCCGCGCGCCGCCGATCGTCGGTTGTTGCTCGCGGCGCCGTCGGTGCCGAGCGCGACATTGACATCCGAATTCAGCAGTTCCTGCACCGGGCAGAAGCCGCTGGCGAGCTTCAGGTTCGATTCCGGGCAATGGGCGACGTTAATTCGGTACTTCGCGGCGAGTGCGATCTCGCCTTGCTCCAGTTGAGTCATGTGCACGGCGATGAGCCGTTCGCTCAGCATGCCAAGTTCCTCCAGGCGTTGCATGGGCCGCTTGCCGTGCTGTTCCATGCTTTGCTCGATCTCGATCTCCACTTCGTGCAGGTGCATGTGGATGGGGATGTCCAGCTCCTCGGCGTAGGTGTTGATGCGCCTGAGCGCGTTTTCGGAGACCGTGTAGGGCGAATGTGGCGCGAACGCGGTGCGGATCAGGGGATGGTGCTTCCAGCGGTCGTGCACCTCGAGGCCCTTGGAGAGGTATTCGGCGGCGTCCTGGGCCCAGGGCGAAGGAAAATCGATGACGATGAGGCCGATGACGGCGCGCAGGCCGGCCTCGGCCGCGACTTCCGCGGTCTGATTCGGGAAGAAATACATGTCGCCGAAGCAGGTCGTGCCGCCGCGGATCATCTCGACCGCGGCGAGGGCGGAGCCGTCCGTCACAAACCGGGGCGAGACCCATTTCATCTCCGCGGGCCAGATGTGGTGGTTCAGCCACTCCATGAGCGGCAGGTCGTCCGAAAGGCCGCGGAACAGCGTCATGGCCGCGTGGGTGTGGACATTGACGAAGCCGGGCAGGACGGCGTGGGAATCGAGTTCGTGAATTTCGCGCGCCTGGTATTTCGCCCGGGCGTCTTCGACGGGCAGGAGTTCGACGATGCGGCCGTTGTCCACTGCCACGGCGTGGTGGTCGAGAGCTTTGACTTCGGGCTCGACGGGGATGACCCAGCGGGCGCAGATGAGGGTGTCGATAATCATATATTTGCGATAATCCGCATTATGGCCAAAAAGGCGAAACTATCCCACGACACGGTGCGGCCACTCGTGTGGGAGGAGGGCGCTGTCAAAATCCTCGATCAGCGGCTGCTGCCCGGGGCCGAGACTTACCTCCGGTTGCGCAGCGCGGAGGCGGTCATCGATGCGATCCGCGCAATGGCCGTGCGTGGTGCGCCGGCCATTGGCATCGCCGCGGCCTACGGCGTCGTGCTCGCCGCACGCGAGACCTGGGAGCGCCATCCCGGGAATTGGCTCGAATACTTCAACCCGGTTCTGGATCTGCTGGCCAGCGCGCGGCCCACGGCCGTCAATCTGCGCTGGGCGGTGGAAAGAATGCGCAAGCTCGCATCGGAACTCGGGGGTGATCCCGTACCCGCGTTGCTCGAGGCCGCCAGGAAAATCCATGAGGAAGACATCGCCGCCAACCGTCACATGGGCATACTCGGCGCGGCGCTGATCGAGGGTGGCGGCGTATTGACCCATTGCAATGCGGGATCGCTCGCCACCGGCGGCTACGGCACGGCGCTGGGTGTGATCCGCAGCGCCTGGTCCGCGGGAAAACTGGATGCCGTGTATGCCGGCGAAACGCGGCCCTGGCTGCAGGGCGCGCGTCTGACGGCCTGGGAACTGGCCCGCGATCGGATACCGGTGACCGTGATCGCCGACAGCGCCGCGGGTTCGCTGATGCATTCGGGCGCGGTCCGCTGGGTGATTGTGGGAGCGGATCGGATCGCCGCAAACGGCGATGTCGCGAACAAGATTGGCACCTACCCGCTGGCCGTGCTCGCCCGCCATCATGGCGTGCGCCTGATGGTGGTGGCGCCGCTCTCGACCATCGACCTGAAAACGGATATCGGCGCCGCTATTCCAATAGAGAACCGCGATGCAGACGAACTGCGTCGCTTCGCGGGCACCGTCACGGCCCCACCCGAGGCCGCCGTCCACAATCCGGTGTTCGACGTCACGCCGGCCGCCTTGGTGGACGTCCTGGTCACCGAAAAAGGGGTTGTGGAGAGGCCGGATCGGGTCAAAATTTCGGCCCTTTTTTGACCCAAAAACCGGGTCCCGGAAAGAGGCCCGAAAAACACCCCGGAAAAGCCCGGAAAAACGGCCCTTTTTCGGGGCAAGAAAGCAACCCAGAAATCGCCTCGGTGTCAAGGGGTTTTTCCATGAAAATTTAATGAGTTAGCCATCCATTTTCAGGAGCGGTTCGTGGTAGAATTCGAGCCCTCTCCGCCGCATCCATTCAGACACCCGAAAGCACCGTCAAGAACACCCTCCGGAACCCTCGAAAGGAACGATGTCGGAAACTGAATTCGCCAAGTCCGTCTTACCGGTCAACATAGAAGACGAGATGCGGCAGTCGTACATGGATTACGCGATGAGCGTAATCGTAGGCCGCGCCTTGCCGGACGTGCGCGACGGCCTCAAGCCCGTCCACCGCCGCGTGCTTTTCGCGATGAGCGAGATGGGCAACGAATGGAACAAGCCCTACAAGAAATCCGCACGCGTCGTCGGCGACGTCATAGGTAAATACCACCCGCACGGCGACACGGCCGTGTACGACACCATCGTGCGCATGGCGCAGCCCTTCTCGCTGCGCTACATCCTGGTAGACGGGCAGGGCAATTTCGGCTCCGTGGACGGGGATGCGCCGGCGGCCATGCGCTATACCGAAGTGCGCATGACGCGCATTGCCCATGAGCTGCTCCAGGACATCGACAAGGACACGGTTGATTTCACTCCGAACTACGACGGCTCCGAGAACGAGCCGGCCGTCCTGCCGACGCGCGTCCCGAACCTGCTGGTCAACGGCTCGAGCGGCATCGCGGTCGGCATGGCGACCAACATCCCGCCGCACAACCTGGGCGAGATCATTACCGCCTGTGTCGCGCTGATCGACAAACCCGACACCTCGCTGGATGAAATCATCCGCCTCGTGCCCGGGCCGGATTTCCCAACGGCCGGCATCATCAACGGCTCGGCCGGGATCCGCGAAGGCTACCGCACCGGCCGCGGCCGGCTGCTGGTGCGGGCGCGCACGCACATCGAGACCGACGAAGATTCCGGACAGCAGTCGATCATCGTTACCGAGCTGCCGTACATGATTAACAAGGCGCGCTTGCTCGAAAAGATCGCCGAGTTGGTCAAGGAGAAGAGGATCGTCGGAGTGCGCGAGCTGCGCGACGAGTCCGACAAGGATGGCATGCGCATGGTCATCGAGTTGCGCAAGGGCGAGGTGCCGGAGATTGTGCTCAACAATCTCTACGAGTTCACGGCCATGCAGAGCGTGTTCGGCATCAACATGGTCGCGCTCGACGAGGGCCAGCCGCGGCTGCTGAACCTGAAGGAAATGCTGGCGGCGTTCGTCGAGCACCGCCGCGACATGGTGACGCGGCGCACGCTGTTCGACCTGCGCAAGGCGCGCGACCGCGCCCACATCCTGGAAGGCCTTGCCATTGCGCTCGGCAACATCGATGAGATGATTGCACTCATCAAACAGTCCCCCACGCCGGCGGACGCCAAACAAGCGCTGATTGGCCGTGCCTGGGCCCCGGGCGTGGTCATGGACATGCTTGGCAAGCGCGGCGCAAATGTCTCGCGGCCGGACGACATGGACGAGGGACTGGGACTCACCGACGGCAAGTATCGCCTTTCGGATGCCCAGGCCCAGGCGATCCTCGACCTGCGGCTTCAAAAGCTGACCGGACTCGAGCGCGACAAGATCATCCAGGAATACGAGGAGCTGCTGAACACCATCATCGATCTGCTCGACATCCTCGCCCAGCCGGAGCGACTCATGCAGGTGATCCGCGACGAACTGACCGCGATCAGGGAGCAGTACGGCGATCCGCGCCGCACCGAGATCGTCCAGGACCAGGAAGACCTGAGCATGGAGGACCTGATCACCGAGGCGCAGGTGGTGGTCACGCTCTCGCACGCCGGCTATGCAAAATGCCAGCCGGTGGATGACTATCGGCTCCAGCGCCGCGGCGGCCGGGGCAAATCGGCGACGACCATGAAGGAAGAGGATTTCATCGACAAGCTGTTCGTGGCCAGCACGCACGACACCGTGCTCTGTTTCTCCAGCCGCGGGCGTGTCTATTGGCTCAAGGTCTATGAACTGCCGAGGGCGAGCCGCACGGCGCGCGGCAAGCCGATCGTGAACCTGCTGCCATTGCAGGAAGGCGAGCGCATCAATGCCGTGCTGCCGATCCGCGAGTTCAGCGAGGACAAGTTCGTGTTCATGGCAACCGCGGACGGCACGGTGAAAAAGACGCCGCTCAAGGATTTCTCCCGGCCGCGTCCGAGCGGCATCATCGCCATCGATCTCGCCGCCGGCAATCCGCTGGTCGGTGTGGAACTGACTGACGGCAGCCGCGACGTGATGCTGTTCTCGGATACCGGCAAGGTAATCCGCTTCAAGGAGTCCGGCGTGCGCGCCATGGGCCGCGCGGCGCGTGGCGTGCGCGGCATCCGCCTGGGCGAAAGCCAGCGTGTGATTTCGTTGCTGATCGTCCAGCCCTATACGACCGTGTTGACCGTCACCATGAACGGCTACGGCAAGCGCACGCCCATCGAGGATTACCCGGTGCAGGGGCGCGGCGGCCAGGGCGTGATCTCGATCCAGACGAACGAACGCAACGGCAAGGTGGTGGGCGCGGTGCTGGCGAAGGACGAGGACGAGTTCATGTTGATCAGCAGCGGCGGCACCCTGATCCGCACGTCCGTGTCCGGCGTTTCGGTGATGGGCCGCAATACGCAGGGCGTGCGACTCGTGTCGCTGGACGAGGGCGAAACACTGGCAGGGCTCGAGACCATCGTGGAGAACGGCGAAGAGGAAGAGCAGGGCGGCACGCCCGACGCCGCCTGATGTCCAGGACGGTCTACAACTTCGGCGCCGGCCCGGCGATGCTGCCGCGAGCGGTGATGGAGCGGGCGCAGGAGGAACTGCTCGACTGGCACGGCACGGGCATCTCGATCATCGAGATGAGCCACCGCAGCCCGGAGTTCGAGTCGCTGGCCGCTGAGTCCGAAAGAGATCTGCGCGTTCTGCTGTCGATCCCGGATGATTACTACGTGCTCTTCCTTCAGGGCGGGGCGACCTCGCAGTTCGCCATGGTGCCGCTCAACCTCACGACCGCGGACGGCACGGCGGATTACGTGCGCACCGGCCACTGGTCCGACAAGGCCATCCGGGACGCGCAGCGGCATTGCCGCGTGCACGTTGCCGCCGGGAAGGGGCTCCAGTCGTTCACGACCATCCCGGACCCGCAAACTTGGGAGCTGAGTGACGCCCCGGCCTACGTCTATTACACGTCCAACGAGACCATCGGCGGGCTGGAATTCCAATACACGCCCGACGTGGGCGAACTCCCGCTGGTCAGCGACATGACCTCGAATTTCCTGTCGCGCCCCATCGACGTCGCTCGCCACGGCGTGATCTACGCCGGCGCGCAGAAGAACTACGGCCCGTCCGGGTTCGTGGTGGTGATCGTGCGCAAGGACCTGGTGGGCCACGCGCAGCCGAGCACGCCGCGGCTCTACGACTACAAGGAATTCGCGGACAGCAAATCGCTGATCAACACGCCGCCGACCTTCAGCTGGTATATGGCGGCGTTGACCTTCGAATGGATCCGGGACCAGGGCGGGGTGGCCGCCATGGAGCGGAACGCGATCCGACGCTCGGACAAGCTCTACCGTATCATCGATGACAGCGACTTCTACCGCAATCCCATCGAGCGGCGCCACCGTTCGCGCATGAACGTGGTGTTCACCCTGCCCGACAAGTCCCTGGATGATGTCTTTGTCAAGGAAGCCGCCGCCGCCGGCCTGGTGGCATTGAAGGGCCACCGCGTGGTCGGCGGGATCCGCGCGAGCCTGTACAACGGCATGCCGGACGAGGGCGTGGACGCGCTGATCGATTTCATGCGTGATTTCGAGCGCCGCCACGGCTGACAGGCGTCCGGCCAGATTCATTTCAGCATCTGAGGCGGGCGGGTCCTGCCATCGGGTACCGTCTTCGTGCTCGCTGGCACTGCGCGCGAAGAGCGGTGACCCGATGTCACCCGTCCGGCGCTACACCTGAGGATGAATCCGGCCGGAGAAAGCCTGAAGGCTTCAGCCGTCCCTGGCGACCGGGTCCCGTACAGTTGCTATCAGCCGTCCCTGGCGACTGGGTCCCGTACAGTTGCTATCAGCCGTCCCTGGCGACTGGGTCCCGTACAGTCCCTGTACGGGATGACAAGAGGGTTCACGTATACTTCGCCGCGTGAAAAGCAATCCCAAACTCGAAGCGATCCGGCGCCGCATCGACGAGCTCGATGCGCGGCTGGTCAAGCTCATCAACCAGCGCGCGAAATTGGCGCAGCAGGTCGCGAAGATCAAGCACTCGAGCCCCGGCGGCAACGAGTCTTTCTATCGGCCGGAGCGCGAGGCGCAGGTGCTGCGGACGGTGGTGGGGCGCAACGAAGGGCCGCTCTCCAACGAGGAAATGGCCCGCCTGTTCCGCGAGGTGATGTCCGCCTGCCTCGCCCTGGAGCAGCAACTCCGGATCGCCTACCTGGGCCCGGAAGGGACCTTCACGCAGGCCGCGGTGCACAAGCGCTTTGGCCATTCGGTCAGGACCACCGCGCTCGGCTCCATTGACCAGATCTTCCGCGAGGTGGAGTCCGGCGCCTGCCACTACGGCGTTGTGCCGGTGGAGAATTCCATCGAGGGCGTGGTCAACCACACCCTCGACGTGCTCATCGATTCACCCCTGCTGATCTGCGGCGAGGTCGAACTGCGCATACACCAGCACCTGCTGAGCCGCGCCCGGAAGCTGGACGGAATCGCGCGGGTCTATTCGCACCAGCAGTCGCTCGCGCAATGCCGGCGCTGGCTCGACAAGCACCTGCTGCACGCGGAACGCATCCCGGCGACCAGCAACGCGGAAGCCGCGCGGCTGACGCGGAAGGACAAGCACGCCGCGGCGATCGCCGGGGTCTCCGCCTCCGAGGTCTACAAGCTGCCGATCCTGGCGCGGAACATCGAGGACGAACCGGATAATACGACGCGCTTCCTCGTGCTTGGACGGCACGCCACCGGCCGCAGCGGGCATGACAAGACCTCGCTGCTTTTTGCCACCGCCAACCGGCCCGGCGCCCTTCAGGCGACCCTGCGCAGCTTCTCGGATAACGGCGTGAACATGGTGCGCATCGAATCGCGACCGTCGCGGCGCGGCATGTGGGACTATGTCTTCTTCGTCGACGTCGACGGCCATGCGCAGGATGAGCCCGTGAAGGCGGCCATCCGGCAGCTCGAGAGTACGACCTCGGTCGTGAAGCTGCTCGGTTCGTACCCGCGCTCGCAGCTCTGAACGTGTCTGCGCGTACGCGCACCTTCGACGTCATTCCGGACCGCGCCCGAAGGGCACGCGTCCGGAATCCAGTGGCCGGCGGCGATGCGCCGGACCGCGCCCGGCGGGCGCGCGTCGGGAATCCAGGGAACCGGCGGTATGACGCCGGGGTCGGCGAACGCGGACGCTCATGCTGATCAAGCACGTTGCCATTCTGGGCGTCGGCCTCGTCGGCGGCTCGCTCGCCCGCGCCCTGAAGCGCGACCGCTTCTGCGGCACGATTTGCGGCTACGGCCGCAACCGGGCGTCTTTGCAGAAGGCGATCGAGCTTGGTGTCATCGATTCCGGGAGCACGGAGCCCGCCAAGGCCGCGGCCGGTGCCGGACTGGTCGTGCTGGCCACGCCGCTGTCCACGGTGGAAGGCCTGTGCCGCGGCATGTCGCCCGGACTCGGGGACGACACGATCATTACCGACGTCGGCAGCGCCAAGGGCAGTGTGGTGAAAGCCGCGCGCGCCGGCCTGTCTGCGGCGCATTTCGCGAACTTCGTGCCGGGCCATCCCATCGCCGGCACCGAAAAGAGCGGCGTGGAACATTCATTCTCGCAAATGTTCGACGACCGCGTCGTGATCCTCACGCCGTTGCCCGAAACCTCAATTCGCGCGTTGGAGCTGGTGCAGGCGATGTGGGATGCCTGCCGGGCGCGCGTGGTCAAACTCTCCGTCGACCGTCACGACAAGGTGCTGGCGGCGACCAGCCACCTGCCACACCTGCTCGCCTACGCGCTGGTCGACTGCCTGGCGCGCATGCAGGAACGCGAGGAAATTTTTGAATTCGCGGCCGGCGGTTTCGCCGATTTCACGCGCATCGCATCCAGCAGCCCGGCGATGTGGCACGACATCTGTATGGCGAACCGCAACGACCTGCTGCGCTCGCTGGACAGTTTCGGCGAACATTTGTCCGGGATCCGCCAGGCGATCGATAAGGGCGACAGCCGGCGGCTGCTGGACATCTTCACGCGCGCCAGGCAGGCGCGCGACGAATTCAGCGGCAAACGACGGGCGCCTTCAGGCGCCGTGGAGTGAATCGCGGCCATGACTTCCGCCCCGCCGCCTGCCATCGATTTTCTGACGCGGCCCGGCCAGCCGTTGCGCGGCTCGTTGCGCGTGCCGGGCGACAAGTCGATCTCGCATCGCGCGCTCATGCTGGGCGCGATTGCCGAAGGCGACACGCATATCAGCGGATTTCTGGCCGGCGAGGACACTCATTCCACGCTTGGGGCGCTGGCCCAGATGGGCGTGCACGTCGACCGGCCGGAAGCCACGGAACTGACGGTCAAGGGCGCCGGGCTGTACGGCCTGCGGGCGCCCGCCGTACCGCTTTACCTCGGCAATTCCGGGACGTCCGCGCGCCTGTTCGCCGGTCTGCTTTCCGGCCAGCGTTTCGACAGCGAATTGATCGGGGATGAATCGCTGAGCCGCCGGCCGATGCGCCGGTTGGTGGATCCACTGACCCGGATGGGGGCGACGCTTTCATGCACGCCCTCGGGCATGCTGCCGATCAGGATTCGCGGCGGCGCACGGCTTCGCGGAATGGAGCACGAATTGCCGGTCGCGAGCGCGCAGCTCAAATCCGCGCTGCTGCTCGCCGGCCTCTATGCGGAGGGAACGACCTGCGTGCGCGAGCCGGCCCTCACGCGCGATCACACCGAGCGGATGCTCGATTACTTCGGCTGTCCCGTGAGCTTCCGGGACGGCCTGATCTGCGTCAGTCCGCAGCCGCTCTTCGGCCGGAGCGTGCAGGTGCCGGGCGATATTTCCTCCGCGGCCTTCTGCATGGTGGCGGCCTCGATCGTCCCGGGTTCCGATCTCGTGCTGGAAGAGGTAGGGGTGAATCCAACGCGATCGGCCGTGATCGATATCCTCCGTTCGATGGGCGCCGACATCGAAGTACGGGGGAAGCCCTTGCACGCGGTTGAGCCGGTCGCGGACATTCGTGTACGCCACCATCCACTGCGCGGGATCGCGATCCCGGAAAACCTGGTGTCCATCGCCATCGATGAATTTCCCATCCTGATGATCGCCGCCGCCTTCGCCGACGGTGTCACCCGCGTGTCCGGGGCGGCCGAGCTGCGGGTCAAGGAGAGCGATCGGATCGCGGCCATGGCTGACGGGCTGCAGGCGATCGGGATCCGCTCCGAACCTTCGGCCGATGGCATCACCGTATACGGCGGCGTTTCCCCGGGCGGCGTGGTCAACAGCCACGGCGATCACCGAATTGCCATGTCTTTTGCCGTCGCGGGACTGGCGGCCGCCGGGCCGGTCAAGGCCACCGACTGCCTGAACGTGGACACTTCGTTCCCGGGATTCCCGGCGGCGCTTCGATCGGTCGGAGGTGAAATTGAAGTCCATGCGGAAGGGCGCGATGGCTGAAACGGACGTTCCCGTTATCACCGTCGACGGGCCCGGTGGCACCGGCAAGGGGACTGTTTGCAGTTATCTCGCCGAGACGCTGGGCTGGCATCTCCTGGACAGTGGCGCGCTGTACCGGGCGGTGGCGCTTGCGGCTTTGCACGCGCGACTCGACCTGGACGACGCCTCGATGGTGGCCGAATTGACGAATTCCCTGACCATTCGCTTCCGGGTTGCCGGCGCGGATATGGCGACACTGCTGGACGGAGAGGATGTGACGGGCGCCATACGCAGCGAGGATTGCGGCAGCGCAGCATCCCGTATCGCGGTCCACCCCCCGGTACGCCGAGCCCTGCTGGCCCGGCAAAGAGCGTTCCAACGCCCGCCTGGGTTAGTGGCGGACGGGCGCGACATGGGCACGGTGGTCTTCCCGGACGCCCCCCTGAAAGTCTATCTGACCGCCACGCCGGAGGAGCGTGCCCGGAGGCGACATAAACAGTTGATAGAGAAAGGAATTAGTGATAGCCTGCAGCGCCTTTCGGCGAACATTGTCGAACGGGACGCAAGGGACCGGGAACGTTCCACTTCACCAATGAAGCCTGCCCCGGATGCGATCGTGATCGATACCACGACGCTGAATGTGGGCGAAGTAAGAAAGCGGGTTTCAGGATTGGTCCGTGGCCGTTTTCCCGGACGCCCCGATATCGGGAGGCTTTAGAACAGCACTGTTTCCCCTCCTAGGGGTTTTACTTTTGTTTTCAAGCGCTTACTGCTATTTTGCACGAGCGTGGAAGGATACCTGTAACCGCCTGCAACGAATTGTGAGGGTTTAACCAGCTTATGAGTGAAAGTTTCGCGGAGTTGTTTGAACAGAGCCAGATCGAGACCAAGATGCGGCCGGGAACGATCGTCAGTGGAATGGTCATGGACGTGCGAGCCGATGCCGTCGTCGTCCACGCCGGGTTGAAATCCGAGGCGCTGATCCCGATCGAGCAGTTCTACAACGAACGCGGCCAGGTCGAGGTCAACGTCGGAGATACGGTCGACGTGGCGCTCGATGCCGTCGAGGACGGGCACGGTGAAACCCGGTTGTCGCGGGAAAAGGCCAAGCGCCTGATTGCCTGGCAGCACCTGGAAAAGGCCCATGAGGAGCGCGCGACCGTCACCGGGATCATCACCGAGCGCGTCAAGGGCGGTTTCACCGTCGACATCGAAAACATCCGCGCCTTCCTGCCCGGTTCGCTGGTGGACGTGCGGCCGGTGCGCGACACGACCTACCTGGAAGGCAAGCCCCTCGAATTCAAGGTCATCAAAATCGACCGCCGGCGCAGCAACGTGGTGGTATCGCGACGGGCGGTTGTGGAACTGGAGAACTCCGCGGAACGCGAGGCCCTGCTCGGCAAGCTCTCCGAAGGCGTGGTGGTAAAGGGTGTGGTCAAGAATCTCACCGACTACGGCGCGTTCCTGGATCTCGGCGGCATTGATGGTCTGCTGCATATTACCGACATGGCGTGGAAGCGCGTCAAGGATCCCTCCGAGGTGGTCAGCATTGGCCAGGAGATTGAGGTCAAGGTGCTCAAGTTCGACCGCGAGCGGAACCGCGTGTCCCTCGGGCTGAAACAGATGGGCGACGACCCGTGGACCGACCTGACGCGCCGCTACCCGGAAGGCACGCGCATGAAGGGGCGTGTCACCAATATCGCGGATTACGGCTGTTTCGTCGAGCTGCAGGAAGGCGTGGAAGGCCTGGTGCATGTCTCCGAAATGGACTGGACCAACAAGAACGTGCACCCCTCCAAGCTGGTGCACATCGGTGACGAGGTCGACGTGGTGATCCTCGACATCGACCCCGAACGGCGCCGCATCTCGCTTGGCATGAAGCAGTGCCAGCCGAATCCGTGGGAGCAGTTCGCGGCGGTGCATAACAAGGGCGACCGCGTGCGCGGCACCATCAAGTCCATCACCGATTTCGGCATCTTCATCGGCCTGGAGGGCGGCATCGATGGTCTGGTGCACCTCTCCGACGTGTCCTGGACCGAGGACGGCGAGCAGGCGATGCGCAAGTTCACCAAGGGCGAAGAGATCGAAACCGTGGTGCTGGCGGTCGACGCGGAGCGCGAGCGCATCTCGCTCGGCGTCAAACAACTCGAAAAGGATCCGTTCTCGAGCTACGTGGCCGAGAATCCGAAGGGCAAGGTGGTCAAGGCCAAGGTACTGACCGTCGAAGAGAAGAACGTCGTGGTCCAGCTAGCCGATGGCGTCGAGGGCCAGCTCCGCGCGGGCGATCTCTCCAGCGCCGATAAAGTCCAGGACGCCCGGCACGTAGTCAAGGAAGGCGACGAGCTGGAGGTCAAGATCACGGCCGTCGACCGCAAGAAACGCAGCATCACCGTATCGGTGCGCGCCAAGGAGTCGGATGAGGAATCCGCGGCCGTCCGGGAATATGCGCCGGAATCCGGGAGCGGCGCCAAACTCGGCGACATCCTGAAGGAACATCTCGACAACCAATAAGCGTCCACCATGACCAAGTCCGAACTCATCGAGTCCCTGGCCCGGCGCCAGGCGCAGTTGGCGTACAAGGACGTTGAGCTCGCAGTCAAGACGATTCTCGAGCATATGGCGCAAACGCTCTCCAACGGCGAACGCATCGAGATCCGCGGATTCGGAAGCTTCTCCCTGCATTTTCGCCCGCCGCGCGTCGGCCGCAACCCGAAGTCGGGCGATCCCGTTTCGCTGCCGGCGAAATACGTTCCGCACTTCAAGCCTGGTAAGCAATTACGCGAACGGGTCGACGAGGCGCGCAGCGTTTCGACGCCCGCCCGGCCGGCCAGCGCCGGCTGAGCTTCGTATTCTCCTTTGGGGCCTGATTGATCAGGCTGGCGGCGGGACGAATCCCGCCCCACAAGCCTGCCCACAGGCTAAAATGTCCCGGTTCCTCAACGGTTCCGGGTATCCGCCATGTCGCGTTACATACAAATCGTCCTGGTTGGCGCCATTCTGGTGTTCGGTTTTGCCTTCCATCTGCGCAACGGCCAGTTCGTCACGCTCGACTACTATGCTGACAGCGTCACTTTGCCGTTCTCGCTCTGGGTGTTCATCTGGCTGACCATCGGGGTCTGCCTCGGACTGCTGGCGATCGTCCCGTTGCTGTTGCGCCTGCGGAGCGAGATTTCGCGGCTGCGACGCCAGTTGCGCCGCATAGAATCGGAAGCCGCGCCAGCCGGGGCAGCGGCGGCCGGAAACGCTTCGTGATGGAGCCGCAGGGACTGACCCTGCTGTGGTTGCTCTTGCCGTTCGCCGCGGCATCCGGGTGGTGGATTGCGCGCCGCACCGGCGGCCGCAATGGCGCGGCCGGCCGTTTGCCTGTCCTGCCGGAATATATCCGCGGTCTCAATTACGTCCTGAACGAACAACCCGACAAGGCCATCGAGGTCTTCATCAAGATGCTCGAGGTGGACAGCGAAACCGTGGAGACGCACCTCGCGCTCGGCAGCCTGTTCCGGCGCCGGGGTGAAGTCGATCGCGCCATCCGCGTGCACCAGAACCTGATCGCGCGCACGACGCTGAGCCGGGAACAGCGCACGATGGCGCTGCTCGAACTGGGCACCGATTACATGCGCTCGGGGCTGCTCGATCGCGCGGAGGGGCTGTTCAAGGAACTCGTCGACATGGGCGCACACGTGGATTCGTCGTTGCGGCAACTGCTAGAGATTTACCAGCAGGAGAATGATTGGCAGAACGCCATCGCGACCGCGCGCAGGTTGGAGAACTCTTCGAAGGAAGACATGAGGTACATGATCGCGCAGTTCTACTGTGAGCTGGCGGCGGAACATCTCGCCGCGAAGAAGGACTCGGATGCCGCGGATCTCGCGGGGCGCGCATTGCAAATCGATCACAGGTGTGTGCGGGCCAGCCTGCTGGAAGCCGAAATGAAGCGCGCAGCGGGGGACATCCCGGCCGCGATCACCGCCTACCAGCGGACCGAGGGGCAGGATCCGGACTACCTGCCCGAGGTGATCGGTCCGCTGTGCCAGCGCTATCGCGAACTGGGCCGGATCGAGGAATTCATGACCTACCTGCGCGGCATCGTCGCGCGGCACGCGAGCATTACTTCGTCGCTGCTGCTGACCGATCTAATCGCGGAAGTCCGCGGCGAGGACGAGGCGATCCGTTTTATCTCCGGTGAGCTGCGCAAGCGGCCGACGGTGCGCGGCGTCAACCGGCTGATCGAGTACGTGATGCGCAAGGCCGGAGGCGAGACGCGCGATAACCTGGAATCGATCCGCGAGCTGACCGCGCGCTGGATCGGCGAGAGACCCATTTACAAGTGCACTCAATGCGGGTTCAACGCCCGGCTGCTGCACTGGAAGTGCCCAAGCTGCAGGAACTGGAACACGGTGAAGCCGGTCCATGGACTCGAAGGCGAATAACCCGCGCATCATCGTCGCGCTGGACTTCAGCGACGCCGTACAGGCCGAGGCCCTCGCTGGTCGCCTGGATCCGGCGCGCTGCCGCCTCAAGATCGGCACGGAGCTGTTTACGCATGCGGGCCCGGCGATGGTGCGCACCCTGGCGCGGCGTGGCTTCGATGTCTTCCTCGATCTGAAATTCCATGACACCCCGAACACGGTTGGCGCGACCTGCGAGGTCGCCGCTTCTATTGGCGCGTGGATGATCAACGTTCATGCGAGCGGCGGCAGCCGGATGCTGAAGAGCGCGCGCGCAGCCGTGGATCGCGCCTCCCGGCCGCCACTGCTCGTTGGCGTCACCGTCCTGACCAGCCTGACCCTCGATGATCTGGTGGAGATCGGGATCCCTCACGCCCCCATCGCGGAGCAGGGGCGGCGACTTGCGCGGCTCTGCAAATCGTGCGGGCTTGACGGCGTCGTCTGTTCCCCGCAGGAAGCAGCCCTGCTGCGCGCCGAGCTCGGGCCCGATTTCCTGCTGGTGACTCCTGGGATTCGGCCGCGCGGGTCTGCGGCCGGCGATCAGCGGCGCGTGACCACACCCGCGGAAGCCGTGGCCGCCGGCAGCGACTATCTGGTGATTGGTCGGCCCATCACGCAGGCTCCGGATCCGTTGCGGGCCCTGGCGGAAATCGAAGCCGAAATCGGTCCTGCTGGCCTTGCCGGCAGTCCCGCGCCGGCGCGTCCCTGAGCCCAGTCATCTCTTCTTATGCCTCAAGGCCTGACCAGCGCGCTGCGGCCGCGGTTGCCCGAAGCCGCGGTGCAGGTACTCCATTGGAATGGGCTGTACGGCAGCAGCCGGGCGATCGCCCTTTGCACAGCTTCGGCATGCGCGGGCCGGCCGATCGTGGTGCTCGCCGCCGATCCACACGCCGCGGCGGAGCTGCTTGATGAGCTGAGCTTTTACCGCGGCGACGCAAACGCGCTGCCGCTTCTGTCCTTCCCGTCCTGGGAGATCCTGCCGTATGACATCTTTTCCCCGTACCAGGACATCGTCTCCGACCGGCTCTCCACGCTCAACCAGCTGGCCGGGCTGCGGCGCGGGTTGCTGGTGGTGCCGGTCGCGACCGTCATGCACAGGCTGCTTCCCGGCCGGCACCTGCGCGCCCACAGCCTGCAGCTTGCCGTGGGACAGAGGCTCGACATGCACGGCTTCCGGCGCGGGCTCGCCGATGGCGGCTACCGCTTCGTGTCGCAGGTGCTGGAGCACGGCGACGCCGCGCTGCGCGGGTCCCTGCTCGACATCTTCCCTATGGGGGCCGAGTTGCCGCTGCGCGTGGATTTTCTCGACGATGAAATCGAGAGCATCCGCAGCTTCGACCCGGAGACGCAGCGCTCGCTCTCCACCGTCGAACGCGTCGATATCCTGCCGGCGCGCGAAGTGGACCTGACGGAGGCCGGCATTGCGCGCTTCCGCGCGCATTGGCGCAGCCGGTTCGCAGGCAACCCGAATCATTGCCCGATATACCGCGACGTCAGCAACGGTCTCGCCCCGGCAGGGATCGAATACTACCTGCCGCTCTTCTACGAACGGACCGAAAGCCTGTTCGACTTCCTGGCAGGGGGTTGCTTCATCGCTTTTGACGAGGGGGCGGGCGCGGCCATCGACGCCTTCTGGTCGGATGTGCTCGATCGCTACGAGCAGGGCCGGCATGACATCGAGCGGCCCCTGCTGCCCCCGCAGGAATTGTTCCATGGCGCGGAAGAATTCCGCGCGCTCCTGGATCCCTTCCCTCGTATCCATATTTCCGGCCTGTCGGCTGGAACGGAGGACGGCTCGGTGCGCTTTGCCGCGCGGGCGCCGACCAGCCTGCCGGTCGACAGCCGCGCGAAGGAACCCTTCGGCGTATTCATGGCCTACCTGCGGCAATTCGGTGGACGGGTCCTCATCGTCGCCGAGTCGCCCGGACGCCGGGAGACCCTGCTCGAACTGCTCGGCAAGCACGATCTGCGTCCGGCGCTGGTCCCCGGCTGGAACGATTTTCTCGCGGGCGATCAGGCACTGGCCCTGACGGTCGCGCCGCTCGACCGCGGTGCGGTGCTCGATGATCCCAGGATCGCGGTCATCACGGAGGCGCAACTGTTCGGCGATCGCGCGCAGCAGCGGCGGCTGCGCAAGGCCCGGCAGCATGACGTGGATGCGATCGTCCGGGATCTCGCGGAGTTGACCCCTGGCGCGCCGGTCGTGCACCTCGATCATGGCGTCGGCCGATTTCTTGGCTTGACCACGCTGACCGTGGGCGACGTCCCCGGCGAATTCATCTGCCTCGAATACGAAGGCGGGGACAAGCTGTACGTTCCGGTCGCGTCGCTCGATCTGATCAGCCGTTATACCGGCATGGATCCGGAGCATGCCCCCCTGCACAGACTCGGTGGAAGGGAGTGGCAGAGGGCGAGGGTGCGCGCCGCGGCGCGTGTGCATGACGTGGCCGCGGAATTGCTCGATCTCCATTCCCGGCGCGCAGCCCGTCCGGGCGACAGCCTGGGCACCGACGCGGACGCCTACGGCGCGTTCGCCCAGGCCTTCCCGTTCGAGGAGACGCCGGGGCAGGCGGAGGCGATCAGCAATGTGATCGCCGACCTGGAAGTGGCGCGCCCGATGGATCGCCTGGTGTGCGGCGATGCCGGCTTCGGCAAAACCGAGGTGGCGATGCGCGCGGCCTTTATCGCCGTTCACAACAACCGCCAGGTGGCCCTCCTGGTGCCGACCACGCTGCTCGCGCAGCAGCACTTCCAGAATTTCCGCGATCGCTTCGCCGACTGGCCGGTGCGCATCGAGGTGCTGTCGCGCTTCATTCCCAGGCGCCGCCAGGAGGAGATCCTCGCCGATCTCGCCAGCGGCCGGGTGGATATCGTCATCGGCACCCACCGCCTGTTGCAGAAGGATGTGCGTTTCGCGCGCCTTGGACTTGCAATCCTCGACGAGGAGCACCGCTTCGGCGTGCGCCAGAAGGAGCGTCTGAAGGCGCTGCGCGCGGAAGTCGACGTGCTCACGCTGACGGCCACGCCCATCCCGCGCACGCTGAACCTCGCGCTGTCGGATCTGCGCGATCTGTCGATCATCTCGACGCCGCCGGCGCGGCGGCTCGCGGTCAAGACCTTCGTCAGCGAATGGAACGACGCCTTGCTGAAGGAGGCGATGCTGCGCGAGATCAGCCGCGGCGGGCAGGTCTATTTTTTGCACAACGAAGTCAAGAACATCGCCGAGCAGGCGCGCAGGGTCGAGGCGATGGTGCCGGGCGCCCGCGTGCACTTCGCACACGGCCAGATGCCGGAACGTGAACTCGAGCGCGTCATGCTGGATTTCTACCACCGCCGCTTCAACATCCTGGTGTGCACGACCATCATCGAGAGCGGCATCGACGTGCCGACCGCGAACACCATCATCATCAACCGCGCCGACAAGTTCGGGCTGGCGCAGCTCTACCAGTTGCGTGGCCGCGTCGGGCGCTCGCACCATCGCGCCTATGCCTACCTGGTCATCCCGCCGCGGGCCGCGCTGAACGCGGATGCCGTGAAGCGACTGGAAGCCGTGGAGTCGCTCGAGGAACTGGGGATCGGTTTCACGCTTGCCACGCACGATCTCGAGATCCGCGGCGCGGGGGAGATCCTTGGCGAGGAACAGAGCGGTCAGATCCAGGAGATCGGCTACAGCCTCTACATGGAGCTGCTTGAGCGCGCCGTGCACACGCTGAAAAGCGGCCACCAGCCGGATTTCAGCCGCCCGCTGGATCACGGCGCCGAGATCGACCTGCACATCGCGGCGCTCATCCCCGAGGACTACCTGCCCGACGTGCACGCGCGGCTGATTCTCTACAAGCGCATTTCCGGCGCCCCGGACGAAGCGGCGCTGACCGCGCTGCGCGAGGAAATCATCGATCGCTTCGGGCCGCTGCCGGATCAGGTGATGAATCTGCTGGACATTGCCCGATTGAAGCAGTGGGCGCGGCTCATCGGCGTGCGCAAGATCGATCTCGGTCCCTCCGGGGGCCGTGTGCATTTCGACCAGCAACCGCGCGTCGATCCGGCCCGCGTTCTGCATCTGATCCAGTCCGACCCGAAGACGTTCCAGTTCGACGGCCGCGACAAGCTGCGCATCCGCAAGGACGGTTTGGACGGCGCGCAGCGGGTGAAGATGCTGGCGCGCCTGTTTGAGGCGATTGCCCTCAGGGATGCGGCATGAAAGGCGGCTGCGCGTCGCGATTTCTGGATTCGCGCGGTGAACCACGGCGATAATTGCGCGATGAGGCCGACCCGTCTCCTGAAGTCCGGAATATTCGCCGGCCTGCTGGTCCTGGCTTTCCCCGCGCCCGCGTGGTACCAGGTGGAAGTCATCGTCTTCGAGACTCTGCGCCCGAATCCGGATGGAGAATTGTTCGCCGAAAATTCCGGGTTGCCGGAGACGGAAGGCGCCGTCGAACTGACCGCAACCGGTGCGACTGGCGCGAATCCTTCGCCGTTTGCGGCCTACCGGGTGATCACGCCGTCGCGCTACCGCCTGGGCGGCGTGTACGGGTCGCTGCGCTCATCGCAGGATTATCGTCCGCTGTTGCACGTGGCCTGGGAGCAGCCTGGTTCCGGCGAGGGTCCGACCCGGCTCGTGCACGTGGAACGATCCGCCGGCCTGGAATCGGGGGGCGCCGGGGTCGCGGCAGCCGCCGCCGATCTCTCGGCCACCGCTCCGGCCGCGGCCAGGATCGTCGACGGCACGGTGCGCGTGCGCAGCGGCCGTTTTTTGCACGTGGACGTGGATATGGCCTACTTTCCGGAAGCCGGCGTGCTGGATCCCGAGTCCCGGGTCCCGAGTCCCGATTCCCGGCATGTCGGGCCCGTGCGCATCCAGACGAGCCGCAAGATCAAGCTGAACGAGCTCCATTATCTGGATCACCCGCTGTTCGGAGTGCTGATTGAAGTCAGCCGGTTGCGCATTGATCTGCCCGCTGCGCAGGTGGGGGATCAGCCCGACGAGGGGGCGGGAGAGTCGGCGGAAGAAACGACGGAAGACTGAGGTCTCAAAATTGCGTGACCTGACCCTCCATGCCATGGACCCCATGAACCGCGATTCGGGGGAGAGCCTCGTGCTGACCTTCGGCATGGTGTTCGTCATCGTTGACTTCCTGCTGCTCGGCATTCTCTCCGGCACACAGCCGGGCTACGCGGGCTCGATGTTCTACATCATTGTCTATGCGCTCATGAGCATGGGGAGCTTCGGCATGGTCATCCTGCTCGGCCGCAGCGGGCACGAGGCCGAGCGGCTGGACGACTTCAAGGGACTCGCGCCGCAGTCAGTGGTTCACCTTCCCGCCGAGCTTCGCAAGTTTCGTCTGCACGATCCTGAGATCTGATCCGTCGCCGCGTCCCGCCGCCTCGGCGATCAGGCGGCAGGCCTTCTCCACGCCCGCGTCGCGGTCGAGGAACGGGGAAGCCGCGTGCACGGCCGCGACGGTGAATTTCTCGAAGGTGTCGCCCATGCGGGGACAGTATAGCCGCAGGTGGTGGGTGCCCGTTCATGGGTGTGACGTAGTGTGCTCACGCGAGGAGCGTATAATCCGGGCGCATGAGTACGACCAAGCTTCCAGTCCCCCCGGAATTTGAGGCGGCATCCCGAGAGCAGCGGATTGCCTTCGTTCAGGAGCTGTGGGATCGGATCGCTCAGGACCCGGAGAAGGTGCCCGTCCCGGACCATCACAAGCGGATACTGGATGAGCGGCTCGAAGCGTACCGGGCCGACCCGGATCGAGGCCGGCCCTGGCCTGAGGTCCGCGAGCAACTGCTGGCCAAGCTCCGCGGTTCTTGAACCCGGTACGATTCGAACCGCAGGCAGTCGCCGACGCGGACGCCGCGGCGGCATGGTACGAAGCGCAGCGACCGGGGTTGGGAACCGAGTTCTTGCTGGAAATCGACGCCGCCGTGGAGAGGGCTGCTGATGCCCCCGAAGCGTACAACCGGCAATATCGTGAGACCCGGCGTGTCCTGTTACGCCGGTTTCCGTACTCGGTGTACTTCCTGTGGGAAGGCGGGCTCGTAAAGGTGCTGGCGATTCTGCACCAGCACCGCGACCCATCGATTTGGCGATCGAGACTGCCGTCAACCGGTTTATGAAGGCTCATACGGAGAAAGGCGTTCTTTGTGACCTCTGCGGCAAGCCGGGGGCGCGGTTGCGGCATGTATCGCGCAGCTACGGCAGCGGCCGGAGTCTCCTTATCGTCGAGAACGTCCCTGTCACGAGCTGTCCCCACTGCGGAGAGAGCTACCTGAGCGCGGAGGCGGCACTTGAGCTCGACCGCATCAGGGAGAACTCTCGCAAGTACGCCGTGACGCGCGAAGTGCCCGTCGTGCAGTTCGGGGAATCCGACGCCGCCTGACGCAAAAAAGAGGTATCAGGTTTATTTTCGCCAGTACAGACTCGATCCAGCGCTGCGTCTGAAAATGAACTTGACACCTTTTCTCACCCCAGCACGACGTGCGCGCCTACGGCTTTTGCGGCGACGCCGATGCGATCGGTGGCCTCACTGCCGACCGTAAATTTCTCGAAGGTGTCGCCCATGCGGGCACACTATAGCCGCAGGCCAGGTACGGAGCCGCGGTCCAGCAACGCCGTAGAGGGCGTGGGGCGCCTTCAATCGGCCAGGGCTAGGGCCAGCAGCCCTGTGAAGATGTATACGACCAGTACGATTTCCATAGGTTTACCCCAGGTGAGTCGGTGTGGTGTCCCGGAACCCTTTGGCCAGCAGCCAGATCGCGAGCACGAGATGGCTGAGCCCCAGCGGTGACAGCAACGCGAATATGATCGGCTGGCCGAACAGCGGCATGGAGACCGCGGTGAGCTGGCACAGCGCGGCGAACACGCCGAATGCCGCCAGTACGCGCGGCACCAGCGCGAAGCGGCACAGCAGGCCGTAGAAACTCAGGAGCAGCAGGCCGGCGACGATCAGGTGCGTGTAATGGGCCCAGTTGCGCGCAGCCGCTGCGATACCGCGGAGCGCGGTGAACAGCGCGATATCGGCACCCGGTGTGTTCGCATAGTTCTCGCTCAGCGAGCGCAGGGAAAGCACGGTCGCGCTTTCGACCGTGGCAAGCGCGAGTCCCACGGTCGACAAGGCGAGCACCCAGAGGGCAAAACGCTGGCTGTGGCGGGAGAAGACGGGCCAGGCCGTGATCGCGATGCCGAGCGAGACGGCACCGAGTGCAATACCGAGCAGCGCGGCGATCCCCATCTCGGTGGAGTGCCCGGCGGCGTTCTGGAGAAATCCCGGCTGCGCGAACACGGGTTCCAGCAGGCCGAAGTTGAGGAATGGGCCGAGCGCCATCTGGATGAGGATCAGCGCGGCAACGATTCGCCCGGTCTTCAGTTCGCTACTGGTCATCTCTTTGGTCAGGCTCTCTCAAATCGGTTCGCGCTCCCGGCGCAGGCGCACGGCGGCGTAGAGGAACGCGGCGGCGAGGGCGAAGCCGATCCACAGGCCCGGGCTCAGGAGGAAACTGCCCGGGGAGAGATGCTCGAGCGCGTGCACCGCATTGGCGTCCAGCGGGAACTTGGCGCCTTCCGGTCCGCCGCTCATGTGGTTCAGCAGCAGCCTGCCGAAATGTGTGCTGCCGAATACGATCTTTTCCACCGCGGCGATCACGACCGGCGGCAGGACGGCCCAGAGAAACGGCATGCGCTGCGCCCAGGCCGAGGCCAGCAGCAGCCAGCCGAAGATCGGCGCATACCAGAAGCCGTGAATGGCGACGAGGTGATAGAACAGCCCCACGGACGCCTCGAAGAAGGCGGCCCGCTGCCACAGGATCGAGGCATCCAGCCCGCTGCCGAGCAGCGCGAGACTGCTGAGCAGCAGCATGAGGAACTGCGCGACGACTGTGATCGCGAAGGTCAGCAACGGGATGACCACGACCGGAATGATGAGCTTCGCGGCGACGGTCATGGCGTCGGACACCGGCAGCGACTTCCAGAACAGGATGCTGCGGTCGCGGCGCTCGCCGTACAGCGCATCGAGACAGTAGAACACGGCAACCAGGAACGCCACGCCCATGATCACGAGGGCGGCGAAGTTCGAGGGTTCTTCGAGCAGCGCCTGCCGCTCCGCCAGGTCGGCAATCGCCATCGCGCGGCCGATCGTGGCGATCAGGTGGCCGAACAGGAGAACCGCGGCCACGGCCAGCGGGGCGAGGTAGATCGAACGGTTCTCCCACAGCTCACGCCGCACAGACCAGTACAGCAGGCGGCTCGTCGGGATGGCCGCGGGCACCATGGTAGCCACTCCGGAAGGTTCCGGCATCGCGTTCGACTCTGTATTCATGGTGCGGCTCCCTGAGTCCGTCCGGGCTGGAGGTTCATGACGGCCACGAACAGGTCCGCGATGCCCGGCGTGCGCGCATCGCCGAGCGTGGCCAGTTGCCCCCGATCGACGCCATCGAAGAGCAGGATGGTGCGGCCGAGGACCTCGCGTTCGTAAATGGGTCGGAATGCGCGCGCCGCGGCGAGCTGTTGCGGCAGCACCGTGACTTCCGTGTAGCGCGATTCGAAGTCCTCCATGCTGCAGCCGAGGACGATGCGCCCGCGATCGATGAACATGAGATCCGTGAGCACGTGTTCGATCTCCTCGACCTGGTGCGTGGTCACGAGGATGGTGCGGCTGTGGTCGAAATAATCGTTCAGCAGCGAGTCGTAGAACTGCTTGCGGAACAGGATGTCGAGACCGAGGGTCGGCTCGTCCAGCACCAGCAGTTTCGCGTCGATGGCCATGACCAGCGCAAGATGCAGTTGCGTCACCATGCCTTTGGACAGCTCCCTGATCCTGCTGCCGTGCTTGATCGTGGTCCTGGCAAGAAATCCCTCGGCCTTCGCGCGATCGAAGCGGGGATGCACGCCGGCGACGTAGTCGAGCGCCTGCCACACCCGCATCCACCGCGGCAGCACGGCGACATCCGCGATGAAGCAGACTTCGTGCATGAGGCGGTGGCGCTCGATCCAGGGATCGCGGCCGAGCACGCGCAACTGGCCGTCGTAGGCCGTGAGGCCGAGCATGGCCTTGAGCGCGGTGGTCTTGCCCGCGCCGTTCGGACCGATGAGGCCGAGGATGCGGCCTTCTTCGACTTTCAGGTCGACGCCGTCGAGGGCGACCGTCGCGCCATAGTGCTTGCGCAGTCCGCGTGCTTCGATGCATGCCATGATTCAGCGCTCCTTTTTCCTGCCCGGCGCGGGACGGTTCAGCAGTTCCTCGGCGGTGAAGCCGAGCCGCTGGATCGTCGCCTGCACCCGCGGCCACTCTTCCGAAAGGAAATTCCGGCGCTCGCCTTCGAGCAGCAACTTGCGCGCGCCTTCGTTGATGAACATCCCGCGCCCCCGTTTCTTCTCGACCAGCCCGTCATCGACCAGGTACTGGTAGCTCTTCAGGACCGTGAGCGGATTGATGCGGTACTCGGCCGCGACCGCCCGCACGGACGGCAGCGGATCTCCCTCCTTGAGCACGCCGTCGAGGATCATCTCGATGACGCGATCCCGGAGCTGCCGGTAGATGGGCTGACGGTCATTCCAGTCTCGATCCATGTGGGTTCCGGGGCCGGTTCAAGCTTTGCTGCTATAGTGTTATAGTTGACTATAACACATAAGTCAAGACAAGCCTTTTTCCCGGCTCCCCTGCGTTGCAGTCCCGGTACGCCAGGCCTGTTATCTATTCATAATCTATTCACTCGGGGAATGCGGCAGATGAGCGAACAGGTCGTGGAGGAAATCCTGGGGCTCCTCGATGCCGCCCCGGCGCGTGTTCGAAAGCGGCGGCCATTCCGGATCTGCCGGAAGGTACGTTGACGGCCCCGCGCGATGTCGACGTCGTCCCGTCCGGGGATGAGCATGGTCGGCATCCACAGTCACCGTTGGCCGGTCTTGTCGGGAGCGATCTGACTCGTTAAAGCAGCGGCACCGCCCGCATGAGCAGGCGCTGCACGAGTTGCATTCCATCGGCCAGGTTGCGCTCGATCACGGCCATGCTGATTTCCTCATCGAGCTTGCCGGCGGCCCAGTTGGCCACCACGGCGATCGACGCGTAGCGCAGGCTGAGTTCGCGCGCCAGTGAAGCTTCCGGCATGCCGGTCATGCCGACGATATGGCAGCCGTCCCGCTCCATGCGCTGGATCTCCGCGGCGGTTTCCAGCCGCGGCCCCTGCGTCGCCCCATACGTCCCCCCGTCGCGCACATCCAGCCCGTCGCCGACCACAGCATCGACCAGTATCCGCCGCAGACCTTCGTCGTAAGGACGGGAGAAGTCCACGTGCACGACCTTCGCCGTGTCGCCATCGAAGAAGGTGTGGGCCCGCGACGAGGTGTAGTCGATGATCTGGTCCGGGATGACGATACGGCCCGGCTGCATGCCGCCGCTTATGCCGCCGACGGCGTTGATGCTGATCACCTTGCTTACGCCGTTCGCGCGCAGCGCCCAGAGGTTAGCGCGGTAATTCACCTTGTGCGGTGGAATGTGGTGCGGTTGCCCGTGGCGGGCGAGGAAGACGACTTCGCGCCCGGCAAAGGTGCCGAAGCTGAGCGGCGAGGACGCCTCGCCGAACGGCGTCGAGGGTTCTTTCTGGTGCAGGAGTTCGAATCCGGCCAGTGCCTTCAGGCCGGAGCCGCCGATGATGCCCAGCTCAATCATGCGTCGAGGAGCCGATGCCGCCCGGTCCAGTCGCAGGCGAACTGCCAGGCGCTGCGTCCGCTGCGCGACGCGCGTTCCAGCGCCCATTGCAGCGCGTCACGCTCGGCCTCCGGCAGCGCCACAGGCGCACCGAGTCGCTTCAGCCAGTAATCGACGATGGCAAGATACTGCTCCTGGTTGAACGGCTGGAACGTGAGCCAGATCCCGAAGCGTTCGGACAGCGACAACTTTTCTTCAAGCGCCTCGCTCAGGTGCAGCTCGCCTTCGATGACGTGGCTGTCCAGGTTCTCGCGCATGGTTTCCGGGACCAGGTGGCGCCGGTTGGACGTCGCGTAGATGAGGACGTTGTCCGGCATTGCGCCGGTGGAACCGTCGATGGCCGACTTGAGCGATTTGTATCCGGCATCGCCCGTCTCGAACGAGAGGTCATCGCAATACAGGATGAACCGCCCCGCCTTGCCGCCCACCGCGTCGCCCGCGTCGCGCAGATCGGCTACGTCGTCGCGGCCGATTTCGACCAGCTTGAGTGCATCGGCTCGATAGGCGTTGAGCAGCGCTTTCACCAGCGACGATTTGCCGGTGCCGCGCGGACCGGCGAGCAGGACGTTGTTTGCCGGCAGGCCGCGCAGGAACTGGCGCGTATTGCGATCGATGATCTCTTTCTGCCGGTCGATGCACTGCAGGTCGGCCAGCATGATAGGACTCCTGTGGCGGATTTCCTCCAGCACGCCGTGGGTTCCACGCCGGCGCCAGCGGAAGGCGCTTGCGGCCTCCGCCCCGGCGGCGCGATCACCGCCGGGCAGCAACGGCTCGATCCGATCGAGCAGCGCGTGCGCACGGGCGAGGAATTTGTCGAGTTCGGACATGGGGAGTCTGCGAATGGCGCTCGCGGGCGGGCCGCGGCCGGGGGCGCTCGCTGCGCGCCATAACTTAGCGATCGCCTTCTCAGCCCGTCAAGCGCGCCGTTTGGGGCGGTGCGGCTGGATGCGTCGGTACGGGATGTAGGGTGGTATGAGCGCAGCGGATGCCGGGCGGGGGACTGGTGGATTTCGCTGCGCTCAATAGACCCTACGTCAGGCAGCAGGACCGGGGGCGGAGTGCCGGCGTGCTCGCGGAACGAGCACCCTGCGATCCCCCTCAGCGGTACAATGCTCTTCAGGTGCAAGGCCACAATCCGGCTGAACCTCGAAAGCTCGTGAGGTCTGACAAAACATTGCTTAGGAAATCAAAACGTTGCATCGTCTACCTCGGACTGCTTCTCGCCGGGTTGGCGTTCTACGGATCGGCGCAGGAAGAAGCAAAAGGCCGGGCGCTGCTGCTGAACGTGCGCGATGCCATCGGACCCGCTTCGAGCGACTACATACACCGCGGACTCGAGCGCGCAGCGAAGGAACAGGCGCGGATCGTCATCCTGCAGCTCGATACGCCCGGCGGGCTGGACACGGCGATGCGCGACATTATCCGCGACATAATCGCCTCGCCGGTGCCCGTGGCGGTTTTTGTCGCGCCTTCGGGGGCGCGCGCCGCGAGCGCCGGGACGTACATGCTCTACGCCGCACACATCGCGGCGATGGCGCCGGGCACCAACCTCGGGGCGGCGACACCCGTCCAAATCGGGGGAATGCCGGGGATCGAGCCTTCCAAGCCGCCGCAGATCCGAGAACCCGACGCGAAGAAAAAGGACGACAAGTCCGGCGATGGAGGGGAGGAGAAAGGTGGGGAGGCGAAACCGGATGCCGCGCCGGAGAGCGCGGACGCGATGAACAGAAAAATGGTCAACGACGCCGTGGCCTACATCCGCAGCCTGGCGGAGTTGCGTGGGCGGAACGCCGACTGGGCGGAGCGCGCCGTGCGCGAGGCGGCGAGCCTGTCGGCGGAGAGCGCCCTGCAACAGCGCGTAATCGAATTCATTGCCGAGGACGCGGACGAGCTGCTGCGCATGATCAACGGGCGCGTGGTCAACGTGCAGGGCCGCGATATTGTGCTCGATACCGCGGGGCTTCAGACCGAGATCGTGGAGCCGGACTGGCGCACCGAGCTTCTGGCGGTGATCACCAACCCGAACATCGCCTATATCCTGATGCTGCTCGGCGTGTACGGATTGTTCTTCGAACTCGCGAACCCGGGGTATGTGCTCCCAGGCGTCATCGGGGCGATTTCGCTGCTGCTCGCGCTCTATGCCTTCCAGGTGCTGCCGGTCAACTACGCCGGCCTCGCGCTGATCGCGGTCGGCATAGCGTTCATGGTCGCGGAGCTGTTCGTGCCCAGTTTCGGCGTGCTGGGGATCGGCGGCATCATCGCCTTCGTGATTGGATCGATTATCCTGTTCGACCAGGCCGGTGGAGGACTCCCCATCTCGCTTCCGCTGATCATCGCCGTTGCGGTTTTGACCGCTGCGTTTTTTCTTATCGCATTGCGCTCGGTGCTGGCGGCGCACCGGCGCCCGGTCGTGTCGGGCACGGAGGAACTGGTCGGCGCGATCGGAGAGGCGTTGGAGGACTTCGAGGGCCTCGGCAGTATTCACATCCACGGCGAAGACTGGCAGGCCCGCTCGCGGGCTCCGGTGCGACGCGGCGCGAAAGTGCGGGTTGTATCCCGTGATGGCCTGGTTCTTCTGGTTGAGTTTGCAGAGGAGGGACAATCATGATGACGTTTGTCTACATCGCTATCGGCGCAGTGATCCTCGGCCCGATGTTCTTGAAGATCCTGCGCGAGTACGAACGCGCAGTCGTGTTCACGTTCGGACGCTTTTCCGGCGTCAAGGGACCCGGGTTGATCATCCTCATTCCCATCGTCCAGCAGATGGAGCGCGTCGAGCTGCGCACCATCGTCATGGACGTGCCGAGCCAGGACGTGATCTCGCGCGACAACGTTTCGGTCAAGGTCAACGCCGTGCTTTACTTCCGCGTGATCGATCCGGAACGCGCCATCATCCAGGTCGAGAATTTCCACGCCGCCACCAGCCAGCTCGCCCAGACCACGCTCCGCGCCGTGCTCGGCAAGCACGAGCTGGACGAGATGCTGGCGGAACGCGACAAACTGAACCGGGATATCCAGACGATCCTGGATGCGCAGACGGATGCCTGGGGGATCAAGGTCGCCAACGTCGAAATCAAGCACGTCGATATCGACGAAAGCATGATCCGCGCCATTGCCCGCCAGGCGGAAGCGGAGCGCGAGCGCCGGGCCAAGGTCATCCACGCGGAAGGCGAAATGCAGGCCTCGCAGAAGCTGCTCGAAGCGGCCGAAGTGCTCGGCCGGCACGCGAATGCGATGCAGTTGCGCTACCTGCAGACGCTGGCCGGGATCGCATCCGAGCACAATTCAACGATCGTCTTTCCCCTCCCGATCGAGTTTTTGCGGACTTTCGCGAATGTCGGCGGGCCGAAGACACCCTGATATAATTTCGACGAATCAAGCGCGCTGGAGAAATCACGAATGTACAGGAAAGGCATGAAAATCGCCGGCTTCGACAGGGAGCTGTGGGCCGCGATGGAAGGAGAGCGCAGGCGGCAGGAGGATCACATTGAACTGATCGCTTCGGAGAACAACGTGAGCCCGCGCGTGCTCGAGGCGCAGGGCTCGGTTCTGACCAACAAGTACGCCGAAGGCTACCCGGGCAAGCGTTACTACGGCGGCTGCGAGCACGTGGACGTGGTCGAGCAGCTCGCCATTGACCGCGCGAAGAAACTCTTCGGCGCGGACTTCGCAAATGTGCAGCCGCATTCCGGTTCGCAGGCGAACGGTGCGGTATATCTGGCGCTGTGCGAGCCAGGCGACACGATCATGGGCATGAGCCTGGCGCACGGCGGCCATCTTACGCACGGCGCGTCGGTCAACGTCTCAGGCCGGCTGTACAAGGCGGTGCAGTATGGGCTGAACCCGACGACCGGTGAGATCGATTACGACCAGGCCGAGCGGCTGGCGAAGGAACACAAGCCGAAGCTGATCATGACCGGCTTCTCCGCCTATTCACGGGTCGTGGACTGGAAGCGCTTTCGCGCCATTGCCGACGGCGTGGGAGCCTGCCTGGTGGCGGACATTGCGCACGTCGCGGGGCTGATCGCGGTCGGCCTGTACCCGAGCCCGGTGAAAATCGCGGACGTGACGACCACGACCACGCACAAGACGCTGCGAGGCCCGCGCGCGGGGCTGATCATGGGCAAGGCGAACCCCGACATCGAAAAGAAGATCAACTTCATGGTATTCCCGGCCTATCAGGGCGGGCCGTTGATGCATGTCATCGCTGCCAAGGCGGTGGCGTTGAAGGAGGCCATGCAGCCGGAATTCAAGCAGTACCAGAAGCAGATCCTGAAGAACGCCCGGCGCATGGCGCAGGTGATCATGCGGCGCGGCGTGAAGATCGTCTCCGGCGGGACGGACAATCACCTGTTCCTGGTGGACCTCATCGCGAAGGGACTGACCGGCAAGGAACTCGACGCGGCTCTCGGGCGCGCTCACATCACGGTGAACAAGAACGCGGTGCCGAACGATCCGCAACCGCCTTTCGTGACCAGCGGCATCCGCATCGGCACGCCCTCGGTCACGACGCGCGGCATGAAGGAACGGGAGTGCGCAATGATTGCCGGCTGGATCTGCGACATCATCGACAACATCAAGGACGAAAGCCTGATCCATCACGTTCGCGGGCAGGTGGCGAAACTGTGCAGGCAGTTCCCGGTGTACGGCCGGATTTCAGGATCGGTCGCAGTCGGAGCCAGGCCCAAGGCAAAATCCTTCCGGCGCTCCGCGAGGCGCCCGAACCAACGATCGAAGGCGCGCCGCCGCTGATCCCCGGATCCGCGCCGGCCCGAATCCATGCACTGCCCGTTCTGCTCCTTCCCGGACACGAAAGTGATCGATTCGCGACTGGTCGGCGAGGGGGATCAGATCCGCAGGCGGCGCGAGTGCCTGGAGTGCAAGGAGCGGTTCACGACGTATGAATCCGCGGAGCTGAACTACCCGCGCGTCATCAAATCCGACGGCCGGCGTGAACCCTTCATTGAGGAGAAGCTGCGCGGCGGGTTCCTGCGCGCGCTCGAGAAGTGCAAGGTGCGCATGGACCAGGTCGAGTCCGCGATCGCCAGGGTCAAGCACAAGCTGCGCGCGAGCGGCGAGCGCGAGATCAAATCCCGGAAGATCGGCGAGTTCGTCATGGAGGAGCTGCGCGGCCTGGATCACATTGCCTACGTGCGCTTCGCGTCGGTGTACCAGAAGTTCGAGGACGTGCGCGCCTTCCTCGACGAAATCGAACGGCTTCAGAACGAACTGCCACCCGAACTCCGCAAGAGCCAGCTCGACCTCCTCAAGCCGGAAAGTGACGAACATTGAGCTGGTCGGCGGCTGATCACGCGTTCATGGCGCGCGCGCTGCAACTGGCGCGGCGCGGACTGTATACCACGGCGCCCAATCCCCGGGTCGGCAGCGTGCTGGTCAGAGGCGGGGCAATCATTGCCCAGGGCTGGCACGAACGCGCCGGCGGCCCGCATGCCGAAGTCGCGGCATTGGCGGAGGCGGGGGGAGCGGCCCGCGGCGCGGACTGCTATGTGACCCTCGAGCCGTGCGCCCATTTCGGGCGCACGCCGCCTTGCGCCAATGCGCTGATCGACGCCGGCGTAACCCGCGTTGTGGCGGCGATGACGGATCCCGATCCCCGGGTCTCGGGCCGTGGCCTGCGGTTGCTGGCCGAGGCGGGCGTCGCCGCCGCGAGCGGGCTGATGCAGGCCGATGCCGCGGAAATCAACCGCGGCTTTGTCATGCGCATGAGCACGGGCCGTCCGTTCATGCGCTGCAAGCTGGCGTTGAGCGCGGATGGATTCACGGCGGTCCACGGCGGGAGCAAATGGATCACCGGCGAAGCGGCGCGCGCCGACGTGCAGCGCCTGCGTGCGGAAAGCTGCGCCGTACTGACCGGGATTGGCACCGTACTTGCGGACGACCCGCAACTGAATGTGCGCAGGACGGAGCTCAGCGGCAGACAGCCGCTGCGCGCCGTGCTGGACCGGAGGTTGCGCTTTCCGGCCGCCGCCGCGATGCTCAGGCTGCCGGGACGGACGCTCATCTTCACGCGAAATGCGGATCCCGGGCGGCAGGCGAAGTTGCGCGCGGCAGGCGCGGACATCGCATTGCTGGATGCCTCGGAGCACGAGTTCGCGGACGCCGCGCTCAAATACCTGGCGGAGAAGGAGCAGGTGAACGAGATCCTCGTTGAAGCCGGGAGGACGCTCACCGATGCCCTGCTGTCATTGCGACGGGTGGATGAGCTGATCGTGTACCAGTCCAGGCGTGAGCTCGGCGCGCGGGGCGCGGCGCCGTTTCCCATGCCGGGCTCGGCGGGCCATTCCAGGCCTGCTGAATGGAGGTTGGCCGATCGACGCGCGGTCGGCAACGATTGGCGCCTGACCTTCCGGCCGTTGCCGGACGGGGTCTGAGGAACCGCGGAGCGCGATCGTGTTCAGCGGAATCGTCCAGGCGGTAGGCAGGATCGCGCGCATCGAATCGGCCGGCACCGACCGGCGCTTCAAGTTCGATGCGGGAGACCTGGGGCTCGATGATGTCCGGCCCGGCGCAAGCCTCTGCGTGAACGGCGTTTGCCTGACCGTCATTGCGAGCACCGCGCGGGAGTTTGACGCGGATATATCGGCCGAGACCTTGAGCTGTACGACCCTCGGCCGGCTTGCTCCGGGCAGTCCCGTCAACCTCGAGAAGTCCCTGGCCGCTGGCGGCCGGCTGGACGGGCATTTCGTCACCGGCCACGTCGACGGCACGGGACGCATCACGACCATCGGCCCCGAAGGCCGTTCAAAGCGTGTGGACATCGAGACTCCGGACGCATTGGCGCGCTACTGGGCGCGCAAGGGTTCGGTGTGCGTAGACGGCACGAGCCTGACCATCAACGACGCGGCCGGCAGCCGCTTCAGCGTCAACATCATTCCCGCGACGCTCGAGCGAACCATTTTTGCAACGTACCGGTCCGGGACCGAGGTCAATCTCGAGGTCGATATTCTGGCGCGCTACATCGAGCAGTTGCTGCGCGCAAAACCCGCGTAACCTCCCGGCATTCATCTGGCCGGATTCAATACTGCTTCGGGGCGGGCGGGTGGCACCGGGTATTCCCCTTTTTCCGCGCGCAAGCGAGGGGACCGAGCGAGCACGGAAAAGGGGTGCCCGGTGACAGGACCCGTCCGGCACTGCGCTCACATTAATCCGGCCGGGGCTAGAGCGGTTTCCCGACGACAGGACCCGCTCGCCCACGCACGCAAAGTGAATCCGGCCGGATCGCCCGCGCGTGCAAACTGGTAAGATGCACTCCGCCATCGAATCGCCGTACATTCCGTCATGCCACTGAACAGCACCGAAGAACTGATCGAGGAGATCCGCGCCGGCCGCATGGTCGTGCTCATGGACGACGAGGAACGCGAAAACGAGGGCGATCTGCTGATCGCAGCCGAATGCGTCCGCCCGGAGGACGTCAACTTCATGGCGCGGTTCGGCCGCGGCCTGGTGTGCCTGACGCTGACGCGCGAACACTGCCGGCGGCTCAACTTGCCGCTGATGGCGCGCAATTTCTACTCGACTCACTCCACGAACTTCACCGTGTCGATAGAGGCGGCCGACGGGATCACGACCGGGATCTCCGCCGCCGACCGCGCGCTCACCATACGCAAGGCAGTTGCGCCGGACGCGCGGCCTTCCGATCTGGTGCAGCCGGGACACGTGTTTCCACTCATGTCACATCCCGGCGGCGTACTGTCGCGGGCGGGCCATACAGAGGCCGGTTGCGATCTCGCGCGCCTCGCGGGGTTCCAGCCCGCGGCCGTGATCGTGGAGATCCTCAACGATGACGGCACCATGGCACGACGCCCCGACCTGGAGAAATTCGCGGGCGCGCACGGCCTGAAGATCGGCACGATCGCCGATCTGATCCACTACCGTACCGTGAACGAAAAGAACATCGAGCGGGTCGCCGAGAGCGACTTCCCGACCCCGTTCGGAAAGTTTCGCTTGGTGGCATTCCGCGACAGCGTCAAGGGCGATCTGCACTTCGCTCTCGTCAAGGGAACGATCGACGCGCAGAAGCCGATTCTCGTGCGTGTGCATCTGGAGAACCCGATCTATGACCTGACCGGCGCCAACCTGAACGGCAGGCGCTGGCCCATCAACGATGTCCTGCAGCGCATGGCGCGCGAGGAGAGCGGCGTGGTCGTGATCCTGTGCAACCAGTACGAGCCGGATGCACTGATCGCGCAGATTGACCGGCTCCGCGACGGTGACGACCGGGAAGCGGCGGAGCCGGGCAAGAAGGGCAGCGACCTCCGTACGATCGGGCTCGGCTCGCAGATCCTTTCCGAACTCGGCGTGCGGCGCATGATCGTGATGAGTTCGCCGAAGCGTTTCCATGCGCTGTCCGGCTTCGGGCTGGAAGTCGTGGACTACATCACGGGGTAGGCGCGCGTGGCGGAGCCGGAGGTCATCGAAGCGGACGCCCGCGCCGGCGACTGGCGCATCGGCGTTGTCGCCAGCCGCTACAACCGCCAGGTCGTGGAGCGGCTGATCGCGGGCTGCCTGCGCACCCTGATCGGGCGCGGTATCCGCGCGGATCGCATCACCATCGTCCGCGTCCCCGGGGCGTTCGAGATCCCGCTGGCCGCGAAGGCCCTTGCCGACCGGCGTGTCGCCGACGCCATCGTCACCCTCGGCGCCATTGTCCGCGGCGAGACGCGGCATTTCGATTTCATCGCCGCCGAATGCGCGCGCGGCGTCGCCGGCGTCGCCACCGCCGCTGGCGTACCGGTGAGCTTCGGCGTGCTGACCGTGGACACGATCGATCAGGCGCTGGACCGGTCCGGCGACGACGAGAGCAACAAGGGCAGCGAGGCGGCCGCGGCCGCGCTGGAGATGATCGGCATCCTGCGCAAGCTCGCGCCATGAATCCGGCGCGGCGTCAGGGCTTCAACCGGCAGGCACGCGCCAGGTCCAGGCGCAACGCGGTCCAGGCGCTCTACCAATGGGACATCACGCGCGCTCCCATCGCGCAGGTGATTGCCGAGTTCGAGAGCGATCGTTCGGAACTGGAGAATGCGGATCTCGTTTATTTCCGCGACGTCGTCACCGGCGTGACCGAGCGCCGCGAGCAGCTGGACCAGGAACTGGGCATGCATCTGGACCGGCCGGTCGCGCAACTCGACCCGGTCGAGCGCGTGGTTCTGTATCTGGGAATATACGAATTGAAGTACCGGCCCGACCTGCCGTGGCGCGTCATCGTCAACGAGGCAATCGAGTTGGCGAAGATGTTCGGCGCGGAGCAATCGCACAAGTACATCAACGGCGTGCTGGACGCGGCTGCGCGCAGGATCCGGCCCGCCGCGCCCGGTGAAGGTCGCTGAGGCACGCCGTTGGACGAGTTTGAAGTCATCCGGCGATATTTCGCCGGCCTGACCTGCGGACGCGGCGATGTGGTCCTGGGGATAGGCGATGATGCCGCGGTACTGCACCTGCCGGCCGGCCAGGAACTGGTCGTCACGACCGACACGCTGGTCTACGGAGTCCACTTTCTCCCCGACGCCGCGGCATTCGACACCGGATTCAAGTCGCTCGCCGTGAACCTGAGCGATATCGCCGCCATGGGTGCGGAACCACGCTGGACCACGCTGGCGCTGACCCTTCCACACGCCGATCCCGACTGGCTGAGGGCGTTCGCGGAGGGGTTCCGTAAGCTCGCGGACCGTCACCACGTCAGCCTCGTCGGCGGTAACCTCGCTCACGGCCCGCTCAATATCACTGTACAGGTCCTGGGCTGCGTGCCCGCCGGCACGGCGATTCGCCGGGACACCGCTGCCCCGGGCGACGAAATCTATGTCACGGGAGAGTTGGGCAGTGCGGGACTCGCGTTCGCGGCTTCGTCCGGCCCGGATATCGATCGCAATGAGGTCCCTGAGGCCTGTTTTGAGCGACTGCACCGGCCTGAGCCGCGTATCGAGGCCGGCATTGGGCTGCGCGGTATCGCCAGCGCGGCGATTGATATTTCGGACGGCCTGGCCGGCGATCTGGAACACCTCGCCAGCCAGAGCGGCACGGGGGCTGAAGTCCGACTGGAATCCCTGCCGGTTTGCCAGGCGCTGGCTTCGATGCGCGATCCGGATTTGCGCCGGCGGATCGCGCTCTGCGCGGGGGACGATTATGAACTCTGCTTCACGGTGCCGCCGGGCC
>JACPSH010000034.1 GCA_016193395.1 Gammaproteobacteria bacterium | reverse complement strand
TTGGCGAAATTCATCGCGATGCCGCCGCCCATCGTGCCGGCGCCGATGATGCCCACCCGGGCGATGGCCAGCGGTTCCACGTTCTTTTCCAGGCCGGGGATGCGGGCGGCTTCGCGCTCGGCGAAAAATATATGCCGCAGTGATCGGGACTCGACCGTCTCGAGTGTTTCAGCGGCAATGACCGCTTCACGATCCAGGCCGGAGTTGAAGTCCGTTTCGGCCGCCACGCGAATGGCCTCCATGGCGCGCTCAGGTGCCTGCTGGCCGCGCATGGACTTGGCGGCCTGTTTGCGGCACGAGTCGACGAAGGCATCGTCAAACCCCTTCCGATCCACGGGCAGCCTGGATGTGACCCGTGGCGCGGTGTTTGATTGCGCGAGATCCCGGGCACAGGCCAGCGCGCCTTCGAGCAGGTCGCCGTCGATAATCCGATCCACGAGGCCCAGCGTCCTCGCCTCGTGCGCGTCGACCGGCCGCGCATCGATGATGAACTTCAGCGCCGCCGCCGCCCCAATCAGCCGCGGCAGGCGCTGCGTGCCTCCGGCCCCGGGGATGATACCCAGGGTCAGTTCCGGGAGACCCAGCTTTGCCGCCGGGGCGGCGCAGCGGAAATGGCTGGCCAGAATCAGCTCCACGCCCGCCCCCAGCGCCGTGCCCTGGATGGCGACGACAATCGGTTTGGGCGAGTCATCCATGAGCGCAAACACCTCGCGGAACTGCGGCTCGCGGATCACGCCGTCGAATTCGTTGATGTCCGCCCCGGCGGCGAACGTGCGGCCGGTGCTGCGGATGACCACGGCGCGCACGGCCTTGTCGCCCAGCGCCGCCTTCAGGTGTCTGGCCAGCCCCGCGCGCACGGCCTGGCCGATGGCGTTGACCGGCGGATTGTCCATGGTGATGACGGCGATCTCGCCATCCGTGGAAGACGTGACGACCTGGCTCATTGGTGTTTTCCCTCGCGCTTGCCGGCGATACCATACAGGAGCCCCGGCGGTGGGAAAACCGTTGTTCGCAAGCCTGACAAGGTATGATCCGCTGATGAACGCCAAGCCCAGAGTGCTGATGATCATCACGCTTGACACGAAGCAGGCCGAGGCCGGCTACGTGCGCAGGTGCCTCGAGGACAGCGGCCTGGAAGTCCTCCAACTGGACGCCAGCATCCGCCGTATCGTCCCCGGCGCCGAGATCGGGCCCGCGCAGGTCGCCGCCGCCGCGGGCAAGACCATCGAGCAGGTGCGCGGCATCGGGCATGAAGGCAAATGCCAGGCGGTCATGACCGAAGGCGCGATCAAATGCGCGCAGGAGCTGCACCGCGGCGAGGGCTTGAGCGGCGTTATCGGCGTGGGTGGATCCATGGGCACCGCGCTGGGCACGGCGGTCATGCGCTCCCTGCCGTTCGGATTGCCGAAAGTGATGATCTCCACGATGGCCTCCGGCATGACCCGCGGCTATGTCGGCACCAAGGACATCGTCATGGTCCACTCGGTGGCGGACATCGCCGGCCTGAATACCGTGACGCGCAGCGTTTTCCGCAACGGCGCGCTGGCGGTCGCGGGCATGGCGCGCGAGTACCGGGCCAGCGAACCCTCCGGCAAGCCGTTGGTCGCGATGTCCACGCTCGGCACCACCGATCGGTGCAGCGTGCGCATCCGCAAGGCGCTCGAGGAAAAGGGCTACGAAGTCGTCGTGTTCCACACCACGGGCACCGGCGGGCTGGCCATGGACGAAATCGTGCGTGAACAGAACGTCGCCGTCGTGGTCGACCTTTCGCTCGTGGAAATCGTCGACTTGCTCTACAACGGCTTGTGCAGCGCCGGCCCCGATCGCTGCAAGGCGGCGCTTGAAAAAGGCGTGCCGGTCATCTTCGCGCCCGGCAATATCGATTTCATCATCGCCGGGCCCATCGACGATGCCCGGGCGCGCTATCCCGGCAAGCGCTACCACATCCACAATGCCGCGCTCACCGCGGTCCGCACCGAAGCCCCGGAGCTGAAACGGATCGCCGAGCACTTGGCCGGACTGATCCGCAATGCAAAGGGTCCGGTGGCCTTCTTCATTCCTCTGCTTGGGTTCTCTTCGCATGACAGCGAGGAGGGTCATTTGCATGACCCGTCTCTCCCGCCCGTGTTTGCCGCGCACTTGAAGATGGTCATGCCTGCCGGCGTGCCGGTGACTGAATTACCGCGACACATCAACGACGAGCAGTTCGCCGACGCCATCATCGAGCAGGTGATCAAGTTCCACCAGCCATGAAAGCTGTCGCAGAAAAGGGGACAGATTTATTTTCCGTTACGGGACCCCCTGCCATCCTTCAATGAACTCGGAAATAAATCTGTCCCGTTTTCTGCCATGAAGCTGACCAACGAGGACGTGGTCGAGATCCTGCGGCTGCTGGACGCCTCGCCCTTCAATGAACTGCACGTGGAAACCAGCCAGTTCAAGCTGTCGCTGCGTCGCGGCGACGGCCAGTGGACCCGGACCTCGGAGGTCATGTCGAAACCCAAGCTGGCTGGTGTCACCGCCCTACAGGCGCCGCCAGAAACCGCTCGGGCAACACCGCCCCAGGAACCGGGCCTGCGCCACGGACTGATCGATGTGCGCACCCCGCTGCCCGGAACGTTCTACCGCGCGCCTCAGCCCGGCGCGGCGCCGTTCGTGGAGATCGGCAGCCGGGTGGAGGAACACACGGTGGTCTGCATCGTCGAGACCATGAAGCTCATGAATTCCATCCATGCGGGCGCGCGCGGCACCATCCGGGAGATCTGCCGGGAGAACGGCCAGTTCACGGAGCAGGAAACGGTATTGATGCGCATCGAACCGGAGCGCCCATGATCCTGCGCCGTATCCTGATCGCCAACCGCGGCGAGATCGCGGTGCGCATCATCCGGACCTGCGAGCGCCTGGGTATCGAATGCGTGCTCGCCGCCTCGGAGGCCGATCTCAACTCCATGGCGGCCCGTCTCGCGGACCGGACCGTATGCATCGGACCCGCGCCCTCTTCGGGCAGTTACCTGAACGTGGACGCCGTCATCGCCGCGGCCGTGTCCGCTGGCGTAGATGCGATCCACCCGGGCTACGGTTTCCTCTCCGAGAACCGCCGCCTGGCCGCCGCGTGCAACGCTGAGGGGATCGTCTTTATCGGGCCGACGGAGGCGCAGCTTGCCGCCGTGGGGGACAAACTCAAGGCGCGCGAACATGCCGTGGCCGCCGGTCTGCCGGTCGTGCCTGGCGGTGAAATTCACGACGCCGCGGAGGCCCGCAGCCGCGCCGACGAGATTGGTTATCCCCTCCTGATTAAGGCGGTCGGCGGCGGCGGCGGCCGCGGCATGAAGCCCGTGCGTACGGCGGAGGAACTCGGCCACGCGATCGATCTGGCCACTGCGGAAGCGCAGGCGGCGTTCGGCGATCCGCGCCTCTACCTCGAACGGCTGGTGGCATCCGGCCGGCACGTCGAAGTGCAGTTACTGGGCGACAGCCGCGACGTGATCCATCTGGGCACGCGGGACTGCTCCGTCCAGCGCCGCTACCAGAAGCTCGTGGAAGAGGCGCCCGCTCCGGACCTCCCCGAGACGCTGCGCGAGGCCATGCACGATGCCGCCGTCGCGTTCGGCGGGCACCTCGGATACCGCGGGCTGGGCACCGTCGAATTTCTGGTGGACCATGAGCGAAATTCGTTTTACTTTCTGGAAATGAACGCGCGCATACAGGTGGAACATCCAGTGACCGAGGCCATCTGCGGCATAGATCTGATCGAGCATCAGATCTCGGTCGCCGAAGGATACCCGCTCCGGCTCCGGCAGGGAGACGTGCGCTTTTCCGGGCACGCTATCGAATGCAGGCTCAATGCCGAAGACTGGACGCACGATTTCCGGCCCCATCCCGGCACAGTCACGGCCGCCATCTTTCCCGCCGGCGAGGGGATCCGCGTCGATACGCACGTGCAGACCGGCGCAGCCGTGCCTCCGCACTACGATTCGCTGCTCGCGAAACTCATCGTCCACGGCCAGGATCGCGATGATGCCTTGAACAGGCTGCGCCGGGCGCTGCGGAGCTGCCGTATCGAGGGCGTCGGCAATAATATCGCCATGCATGCCCGGCTGATGGATGACGACGAGTTCGCCCGGGGCGGCGTGGATACCGCCTGGTTCCCGAAGTTCCTCGCCCAAGCGGTGGCACCGTGACGGCAGCAGTCAGTCCGGCCGGATTCATTCCTGTGTTCGGGGCGGGCGGGTCCTGCCATCGGGTACCGTCTTCGTGCTCGCTACCGCTGCGCGCGAAGAGCGGTGACCCGATGTCTCCCGCCCGGCAGGCGCTCGTGGTTGAATCCGGCCGGGTTCCTGCGCAGGAGCCAACCGGACGGGTGGCACCGGGCATTCCCCTGCTCCGCGCGCAGCGCAGGGGACCGAGCGAGCACGAACAGGGGTGCCCGGTGACAGGACCCGTCCGGTACGAAGTCCGCATGAATCCGGCCGGACATTGCATACGATAGGCAGGGAGCAAGAGCAGTGGCGCAACTGGAACTGATTGATGTATCCATCCGCGACGGCAACCAGAGCCTGTGGAGCGCGACGGGGTTGAATACACCGCAGGTACTGCAGATCGCGCCGGTCATCGATCGCGTTGGCTTCCGCGCGCTCGATTTCACCTCCAGCACGCACATGGGCGTCTCGGTCCGGACCCACCGGGAAGACCCCTGGGAACGCTTCCGCCTCGCGCGTGAGGCGATGCCCAATACGCCGCTGCAATCGATTGGGACCGGGTTCCGCTTCATCTCCTGGGAGCGCGCACACCCGGATTTCATGCAGCTCGTGTACGACTGCATGGTTCGGAACGGCATATCGCGCTTCGTCGTGCTCGATCCCATGCACGACCTGGACGCTTTGTTCGAATCCGCGCGGCAGATCCGCAAGGCGGGCGGGACGGAGATCATCGCCGCCCTCACCTACACCATCAGCGACGTGCACGACGACGCCTTCTACGCCGGACTCGCGGCGAAGATGGCGAAAGACCCGAACATCGACCGCGTGTACCTGAAGGATCCCTCCGGCCTGCTCACCCCCGAACGCGCGCGAACCATCCTGCCAGCGGTTAAGAAGGCGCTCGGCTCGATGCCGCTCGAACTGCACGCGCACTGCACCATCGGGCTCGCGCCGTTGTGCTACATGGCGGCGCCCGAGTTCGGCGTCGAAGTGCTGCAGGTCGCTTGCGGCCCGCTCGCAAACGGCAGCTCGCTGCCGAACGCGCAGCGCATCGTCGCCAACCTGCGCGAGATGGGCCACCGCGTGGACGTGGACGACCGTGCCCTCGCCCAGGTCGCCGACTATTTCACCCGACTCGCGCAGGCGGAGGACCTGCCGGCCGGCACGCCGCAGGAATTCGACGCTTCGTTCCTGCGCCACCAGGTGGCCGGCGGCACGATGACGACCACCCGCCGACAGTTGGCGGAGATCGGCCTGGAGCATAAATTCGACGCCGTCATTGACGAGGTCAGCGCCGTGCGCGCGGAACTGGGCCACCCCATCATGGTGACGCCCTTCCCGCAAATCGTCTGCACGCAGGCACTCTACAATGTCATCGGCAGCGAGCGTTACGGCAACGTCACGGACCAGCTGATTCGCTACGTGCTGGGCAGCTTTGGTAAGCCCACCGCGCCGGTCGATCCCGACGTGATGGACAGGATATTGTCCCGCCCGCGCGCCAAGGAGATTGCCGCTGAACCGCCGCCACAGCCGCCCGCCGAACTGCGCAAGCGCTTCAATCCGGGAATCTCGGACGAAGAGTTCCTGCTGCGCGCGGTCATGCCGGCTGACCACGTGGATGCCATGATCGCCGCCGGTCCCGCGCGGCGTCATTACAATCCGGATACGCGCACGCTGCTCAAGCTGCTGAAGGAGATCACCGAGCGCCCCGGCGTGCGGGACATCGTCCTCGAAAAACCCGATTTCCGCCTCGAACTGACTGGTTCCAATCGCGCGCATGCCTGAGCCCCGCGGGAAGCGCGCACCCGCAATCCCGGGCCGGGTACTGGAACGCCTGCGCCGCGCGCGTGGCTTCGTCTGCGACATGGATGGCACACTCGTGCTCGGCGACCGGCACAACAAGGGGCTTCGGCCCCTGCCGGGCGCAATCGACTTCATCGCCTGGCTTAACGATCACCACCTGCCCTTCGTGCTGTTCACGAACGGCACCACGCGCACTCCCCTGCAATACGCCCAAACGTTGCAGTCCATCGGGTTCCCGGTCACGTCCGACAATCTCATGACACCGGTCAGCAGCGCTCTTGACCTGTTCCTGCGTCGAGGTCATCGGCGGGTGATGGTGCTGGGCGGCGATGGACTCAAGGGTCCGCTTGCGAATGTCGGAATCGATATTGTGCCCGCGACGGGCGTACAGAAGGCCGATGCAGTCCTCGTAGGATGGTTCCGCGAATTCACCATGAACGAATTGGAAGCGGGCGTGCATGCGGTCTGGGGCGGAGCCCGGCTGTACAGCAGCTCGCAAAGCCTGTTTTTCGCCTCCGCGGAGGGCAGGACGCTGGGCTCATCGCGCGCCATCTCGGCCATGATCCGCGACCTGACCGGCACGCGCGTCGAGATCGTCGGCAAACCCTCCTTGCATGCGCTGGGCAGCGCCGGCCGGCGGCTGGGCGTGCGGCTCAAGGACCTCGCCGTGATCGGCGACGATCCGAGCCTCGAGATCCCCATGGCACACCGCGGCCACGCGCTGGCTATCGCCGTCCACACCGGCATAGGCGACGGAGATGCCTTCGCCGGAATGCCGGCCAGGACTCGCCCCCACCTCACCGTCCACAATATTGCCGAACTGCTTGCGCTTTGCCGGCGGTTCGACTGAACTTCCAGCGTGACCAGTCCGAAATTCCAGCCGCCGGGCGTAAAGCAATTGCGGGACGTTGCCGCGCGCCTCGGATTCAATCTGCGCGAGGAGGCCGCACGGAGCCTGCTCTCCTACACCCGGGGGTTCTCCGACGCCTATGCCTGGCTCGACAGCCAGGTTGACGAGCTTCCGCCGATCAAATATCCGAAGCGCAACCACCGCCGGCCGTCGCCGGAGGAGAATCCCCACGGGGCCTGGTACTTACTGACGGAGATCCAGGGCAGCGGCAGCGGCCCCCTGCGTGGCCGGCGCGTGGCGCTGAAGGACAATATCTTCATCGCCAACGTGCCGCTGATGAACGGCGCCGGCTTTCTCGAAGGTACAATCCCCGAATTCGACGCCACCGTCGTGACACGGCTGCTCGACGCGGGTGCAGACATCCGCGGCAAGGCCGTGTGCGAGTTCCTGTGCGTCTCCGGCGGCAGCGCCACTGCCAGCACCGGCATTGTCCGCAACCCCTTCAATCCGGAATTCTCCGCGGGCGGCTCCTCCTCCGGCAGCGCGGCCCTGGTCGCCTCCGGCGCGGTGGACATGTCGCTCGGCTGCGATCAGGCCGGTTCCATCCGCATCCCGTCGAGCTGGTGCGGCGTCTACGGCTTGAAACCCACGCATGGCCTGGTCCCGTATACCGGTATCCTCGGCATGGACAGCACGCTCGACTACGTCGGTCCGATCACGGCCAACGTCGCCGACAATGCCCTGCTGCTAGAGGTGCTCGCCGGACCCGATGGCCTGGACGGGCGCCAGCGCAACGTGCGGGTTCAGCGCTACACCCATGCGCTCGGCAAGGACATCGCCGCGTTGCGCATCGGCGTTCTGAAGGAGGGTTTCGGCCAGGCCGGTTCCGAGGCGGACGTGGACGAGTGCGTGCGAGCGGCCGCGACGCGCCTCGCGGAACTCGGGGCCGTCGTGCAGGAAGTCTCCGTGCCTCTTCACGGACCAGGCGTCGCCATCTGGAGCGGCGTCATCTCCGACGGGCTGCGCGATACGCTGCATCGGAACGGACAGGCCGGGAACACGGACGGCGTGTACTCGCAGGCGATCCACCGCGCGATGGATGGATGGGAGAAGCATCTCGGCGATTTCCCGGCCAACGCGCAGCTGTTCGTGCTGCTCGGCGAGTACCTCGAACAGTACCGCGGACGCTACTACGCCAAAGCCAGGAACCTCGTGCGCCGCCTGCGCCGCGCCTACGATGCGACGCTGGAACAGAATGACCTGCTGCTGATGCCCACCACCGTGCAGAAGGCGATGCGCAACCCTGCGACGCAGGCCGAGCTGACCGCCGAGGAAATGATGCACGGAGCGTTCAATACCATATCGAACACCTGCCAGTTCGACGTCACCGGACATCCGGCCCTATCCATTCCCTGTGGCGTGCGCGGCGGCCTTCCGGTGGGAATGATGCTGGTCGGCCGTCATTTCGAGGAAACACTCATCTACCGCGCCGCTCACGCCTTGGAGCAGAGCGGCGACTGGCGCAAGTGGTAAAAGTATAATCGCGGCAAGTCATTCCTTATATATAGGGGGAGACATGGATCTGAAGCTCAAGGGACGCAAGGCGCTGGTCACCGGCGCCAGCCGCGGCATCGGCCTGCGCATTGCCCGACAGTTCTCCGAGGAAGGGGTCGACCTCGGGATCTGCGCGCGAACCAGGACGGACGTGGATCAGACCGTGGCCGAATTGAAGAGCAAAGGCGTCAACGTCATCGGCGACGCCGTCGACATCACCGACCGGGACGCCCTGGTCCGCTGGATCAATTCGTCCGCAGAACGGCTGGGCGGGCTGGACATCTTCGTCTCGAATGTCTCCGCCGGACCGGGCGAGGGCGGCGAAATCGGATGGCGCAAGCTGTTCGAGGCGGACATGATGGGCGCGGTGCGCGGCTGCGAAACCGCCCTGCCCTGGCTGCGCAAATCCGATGCCGGCGCGATTGTCCTGATCTCCAGCATTTCGGGCGTCATGTCCAAGCCTCTCCAGGCGCCCGGAATCTATGCGTACGGCTCGATGAAGGCGGCGCTGATCGCCTACGGCGCGCAACTCAGCAAGGGTCTCGCCAAGGAAGGGATCCGCGTCAACATCGTTTCGCCCGGTCCGATCTACTTCGAGGGCGGGCCGTGGGACCACATCAAGAAAGGAATGCCCGAAGCTTATGAAGACGCAATGAAGCAATGTGTGATAGGAAGACTGGGCACGCCCGAGGAAGTGGCCTCCGCGGTGGTGTTTCTGGCGAGCCCGGTTTCCGGCTTCACCGTCGGCCAGAACCTGCATGTGGACGGCGGCTACATGCAGCACATTGCATTCTGATGGGCGGATAAACCCGGCCATCCCGTCCGTCCCCGCCTGAACGCTCCATGGACGGATCGCCGGGTGTTCGTTCCGACAGTCCCTCGTGACTTGAGGACGGCTGGGCCGGGCTTGTTCCGCTTTCGCATCGCGCTTCGTCCCTGAAGCGCTCGCGGCTAGCGCAGCGCACTCCACCCTCCTGGCTGCGTGCGCTGCTCATGCCGCTCCACAATCCCGGCCAAGCCGTCCCAACGATTTGAAGAAGAACTGAATGAATACGCGGCGGGCCGCAGGCTACTACTTGCCTGTCTCAATCATCCCGCGGGCCTGTCTGGCGAACTCCGTGGCATCGCCCGACTTCCCGATTGAAAGATCGTAGTTGTCGCGGCTCGGGATACTGACGCCGCGCTGCACCGCCGGATGCGGTTCGATCAGATCCAGCCGATGGACGCCTTCCAGCCGTTCCGCGTCGCCCAGGTATAGAGTTCGATCACGCATCGGCCCTCACGGTTCGGGTTCCGCCGGCAGTATAGCCACCGCGCGCGGCAACCTTGAACGGGGCCGGCCACCGGCTTAGCATCCGCAGGCATTGCGGTTCAGCCCGGAGGGACAATTACGATGGGGCGGATCAGCGGCGGAGAACTCGTCATGCGCACCTTGGCAAAGGCAGGCGTGAAGCATGTCTTTGCCTTGCACGGCGCGCACCTGGAAACGCTGTTTCAGTCCGCCGGTCCGAGCGGGATTTCCATCACCGACACGCGCCACGAAGCCGCCGCGGGGCACGCGGCCGAAGGTTATGCCCGGGCGGCGCGCAAGCTGGGCGTGGCCATGATCACTGCCGGTCCCGGCTTCACCAATGTCATCACTTCCATCGCCAATGCGTATCTGGACCGCACACCCGTGCTTTATCTGGCCGGCTCGGCCGCACTGCGCGACGCGCAGACGAACACCTTGCAGGCCGGCATCGACCAAGTCGCCATTGCCCGACCCATCTGCAAATGGGCGCACCAGGTCACGGTGCCGCAGCAACTGGCCAGGCTGACGGCCCAGGCGATCCGCCTCGCGACCTCCGGGCCCACCGGCCCCGTGCTCCTCGATCTGCCCATGGACGTGCTGACCGCGACGGTCGACGACGCCGAGGTTTCAATACCGGGGTCGATTACAGTCGAGTCCCCGCCGGCGCCATTCCCCGCGGCCATCCACTCCGCCATTGAAATTCTGTCCAGGGCGTCGCATCCGGTGATCATGGCCGGCGCCGGGGCCTGGCAATCGGATGCCGGCCCGGAATTGCTGAAGTTCGCCGAGGCGACCGGGATCCCCGTCTATTCGGATTTCCAGGCGCACGGGCTCCTCCCCAGCGATCACCGGCTTTACGGCGGCACGTTCCACAAGATGGCGGACCTGAGCGCACCGGGTGATCGCCCCGATGCCGTCCTCGCGCTCGGCGTCCGTTTCGGCCTGTTCACGCTCGGCGGCAGCGACGTGCTCGTTCCTCGCAACGCGAAGCTGATCCACGTCGAGATCGATCCGAAGGAGATCGGCCTGCTCCGAGACGTTGACGTGCCGATCGTCGCGGATTGCAGGGAAACGCTTATCGCGCTCAACGAATTCGCCGCTTCCCACCAATGGCCGGATCGCCGGCAATGGCAGAAAACTATCCAGGATGCGAAGTCCGCGCGCGCCCGGCAGTTCGAGGAAATACTCGCCCGCACCGGGACGCCGATCCATCCCTACCAGGCCGTCTCCACCGTGGTCGAACAGCTTCCGGAGGAGACCATCGTGATCGGCGATGGGGCCGAATCCTATCACTGGCTGAACGAAGTGATTCGCCAAAAACAGGCCGGCGGCTACATCACCCACGGTTTCCTCGGTGCAGTTGGGTTTGGGCTCGGGCTTGCCATCGGCGCGCAATTAGCCCACCGCGATCGCCGCGTGTTGTGCCTGGCGGGCGACGGCGCGGTCGGCTTCACGATCGCGGAATTCGACACCATGGCGCGGCACGGACTGCCGATCGTGGTCGTGATCATGAACAACCGCAGCTGGGCGGCTTCGCAGCATTTCCAGGAGATGGTCTCCGGCTGCGACCGGCTGGTCGCGACCCGCCTGGGCAATGCGCAATACCACGAGATCGCCGCGGGATTCGGCTGTCACGCCAGCCTCGTGACCGAAATTGCGGATCTCGGCACGGCGATCCAGACCGCTTTCGCGAGCCGCCGGCCTGCATGCGTCAATGTCGTCATCGACGTGGCGCCCATCCCGCCGGAAATAGGATTGCTGATGCGCCGCCCCTGATTAGGGTGCGGGACTCGGGACTCGAAATCCGATCTACCGCCTGTCGTCAGCGCGTTCCGACTTTCCCCTGACCAGAATAAGTTCCGTCACCAGCACGGCGCAGCCCAGCACAGCCACGGCTGCCGCCAGCGGCAACGGGGTTCCGTCGTGCAACCTCAGGACGATCTGGCCAACGACGGCCGCCACACCGAGCTGCATGAGGCCAAGCAGGGCAGACGCCGTCCCGGCCATCGTCGGAAAGGGACCTACCGCTGCGGCATAGCAGACCGGCACCGTGATGCCGTGGCCCATCAGGTAAACCGCCATCGGCGCAATGATTGCCCAGGGCTGGGCGATGCCGCCGATAGCGAGCCCGAGCATCATCAGGCCGCCGAGACAACTCACCGTGGCCGCCGCCGCCAGCAATCGAGCGAGGGAGAAGCGCTGCGTCAGCCGCGAACATGCCAGCGCGCCAACCATGTTTCCAGTCACCGCCATCATGAACCACAGACCGAAGCGATCGGGCGCCACGCCCAGCACGTCGATCAGCACAAATGACGAGGCCGAAAGAAATGAGAACACCCCGCAATAGCTGAATGTCACACAAGCCGAAAAACCGAGAAAGGTGCGGTTGCGGAGGATCGTCCCTGCGTTTTCCGCAAGGCGTCTCAGGCTGGCCGCAGCCGGATCGAGATGGCGATTCGTTTCCGCCAGGAGCAACCACACTGATCCCAGCAGCACCAAGCCGAAGGCCAGCAGGAAAGCGAAGGTCGAACGCCAGCCGAACCATACAGTGAGATATCCTCCGATGAGCGGCCCGACCAGCGGCACGATTCCGAACAGCAGCGTCATGTAGGCAAGCACGCGCGCGCCCTGTGCCGGGTCGTAAAGGTCGCGCACGATGGCGCGCGCCATGACCTGGCCGCTGCACGCCCCCACCCCTTGCAGGAACCGCGCGGCGATCAGCATTTCTATGGTCGGCGCGGCCATGCAGCCGACACTGGCGGCCGCGTACAGCACGATCCCGGCGAGCAGCGCCGGCCGGCGCCCGAAACGGTCCGAGAGCGGTCCATAGGCAAGCTGGGCGAGACCGAAGCCGACGATGAACGCGGATAGCGTGAGCTGCGACCGGGCGCTGCTGATTCCGAAATCGCCGCGCAGCGCCGGCAAGGCCGGAAGGTAGAGGTCGGTCGAGATTGGAAGCAGCGCGAAGATCGCCGCCGTGAAGAACGCAACGCTGAATGCGGAGGGTTTGCGCGCGGCATCGATGACGCGCAGGCGCGCCAAGGTCGCGCTCACGGACTGGACCCGGCCGGATCGGAATCGGCAACACAGCGGAAGTTGCGATCGTCGTCCGTGCTGCCCGTGCCCGTGTAGCGGGCCTGCTGCGGCCAGGGGCACAATGGCCGCTTCATGCCGCTTTCGGGATTGGAAGCCACGATTCTGTCCGGCGCCTGCTGCCTCTCCACCCACGTCTCGAGCGCTGCAAGGGCGTCAAACACATGCGGCCCGCGCCCGGGTTGCCCGGCGCAGTGCCCCATCCCCGCTCCAAGGTACAGCCGCGCGAATTCCCGCGTCCTGGACAGCGCGGCGACATCCGCGCCGCCCACCGCCTCGATGACTCGCCGGTAATAATCGATCGTCGCGGTAGCCGGCACCAGCGCGTCATCCCAACCGTGATACACGATCAGTTTTCCACCGCGATTGCGGAACGCGCGCAGATCCGGATCGCTTGAATTCAGATGCCGCCCGATGAGGTCGTCCGCCTTCGCGACATCGGCATCGAAATCGAATTTTTCAACGTCCCAGCCCGCATCGCCCTGGTAGGCCAGGTCTTTAAACGTGCCGGCGACAAAGGCCAGAAACACGGGATTCGCCCAGGTGGCGAGACCCCGTTCGCTGGAGGCGGGCCAGCCGGGGTACACCTGTCCGCCCGCGGCATTGCGCGCGCCCCGGTACATGTTGCGGAAGGCCTCCACCTCCTCCGCGGTGAGGCACTGGCCGTCGTCGACGCCGGGGCACTGCAATGTCCCCGGATCGAATTTGCAGCGCGGCGGGTCGTGGATAAGCCAGTCGGCCACACCGTCACCCAGGTCACAGGCGCCTATGGCGGCCTGCGCCACGAGAGCGAACTTTTCGGGCCGTACCTTCCGCGCCTGGAACGCGTTCCAGATGGAGCCGGCGTGCAAATGCACCACGTTGAGCGCCGGGGCGCCGGCGACAATTCCATCGTAATCGTCCGGGTATCGCTGTGCTTCGGTCAGGCCCTGCCAACCACCAGACGAACATCCGGTGAAATAGGAGTACCGCGGAGCACGCCCATAGTGCGCATCGATGAGGGCCTTGGCGCGCACTGTCATCTCGTGGTGGGCGCGATGACCGAGGCTGACGATCGCCTCCCGGTTCCCGATGGCCCAGGCCGTCGCGTTGGCGGAACTGCGGTGGCCGGCGTCGGTCGAGGCCGCGGCATACCCGCGCGCCAGCGCCTCCGCCAGCGCGTTGTAATTGATCGCACCCAGGTACCCGCCGAGCCCCACCCCGTTGAATTTTCCATTCCAGCCCCGCGCGGGCATCCAGACTTCGAAGTGGATGGCGGGCTCGATCCTGCCCGCGACGCGGCAGAAAGCAGGTACTTCCAGCCCGGCAGACGGCAGATCCGATGGTGGGGCGACGGGCTCCTGTCCAGCCTCGCGCGCCTGAGTTAAGAGTGACGCCACGGATGCATTCGTGTCCGGAGGTGTGAATTTGCCCTCAGGAACGAAATCGGCCAGCGCGATCGTGGTATCCGGCTGTCGGAGTTTCACCAGCTCCGGGCACGCCATCCCGACCGTCGACGCGCCGTCGGGGGACTCGTCGGCCCGGATATACCCTGCCGGGGACAGGGCTCCCATGCTCAGTGCCGCGAAACCGGCAATTCGAAGACTGCGTCCCGCGATTACCCCGATCGTCCCTGAACGCACGCAGACGGTTCCCGGGATTACCGCAGGCTTGGACTCAAATCGCCGGCGGCTTCTTTCGCGCGCGCGGGCAGACTGAGGAACAACAGCAGCACACCAGTTTCCATCCGTAAAACCCGGTCGAACTCATGAACGCTCTCCTGGGTACGCTGCGGTCAACCGCGCGTTGATACTGGCAATGAGGACAAATAACATCCAGAATTCAGGGACGTAGAGTCCGCCAACGCAGAGGAGAATACCATGAAAGCAAGAACGTCCCCATTGGCCCTGGCTGCGATGATCATCGCGGCCCAACACGCCTGGGCCAGCGGTACGGACCAGGAAGAACTCAACAAGAATATCGTCATCGATTTCTACGACAAGGCGATCAACCAGAAGGACTTCACAGCCGCCTCGGAACACCTCGGGTCGAAATACATCCAGCACAATCCGCTGGCCGCGGACGGGCCGGAAGGCCTCAAGGCGTTCCTGGAATTCGCCAAAACCAATCTTGGAACCTATCGGACGGACTTCAAGCGGGTATTCGCGGACGGCGACTACGTCATCGTGCACGCCCATGCGCGGGCCAACCCCGCCGATCCGGCCGATCGTGGCACGGCGGTCATGGACATCTTCCGGCTGGAGAACGGCAAGGTCGTCGAACACTGGGACGTCGCGCAGCCCGTGCCGGAGAAAGCGGCCAACGAAAACGGGATGTTCTAGGCGAACCGGGGACGGATTTCAAATCCGTCCCCGGTTTCCGGCAAATAAAAAAGGGCGCGCTCATTTCTGAGCGCGCCCTTCGATTCCGGGACACCTGCGGGGCTATGCCCGCCGATCCCAACCCTGTATCAGAACTTCCGGCCCAGGGTGATATACCACTCGGACGGATGGCCAGGCTGCCCTTCAACCGTCGGCTGACCGAATATCGACAGGTCAAAAGTATTCAGGAAATACTTTTTGTCGGTCACATTCGACACACCGAGCGCCGCAGTCCAGGCGCCTTCCGGGCTGGTCCATTCAGCGCGCAGGTTAACAAGCTCATAACTATCCGCGCAGGAGAGTGGACCGATCACGGAGAAGCAGATGTCGCTCTGGCCGTAGACGTCCACCCGCGGCGTCAGAGTGGAACCGTTCGCCATGGCGAAATCGTACGAAGCGCTGACGCTCCAGTTCGTCTCCGGCACATAGGATGGCGTGTCACTGACGCAGGTCACGTTCGCATCCGGCAAGCCGTCGTCGTTGAAGTCGCAGTTGTCGATCTCATTCGAGCTCCAGTTCGTCCAGCCAAAGACGCCGTTGATCGTGAGCGGATCCACCGGACGCCATTCCACTTCCAGCTCGGCACCGTGAATTTTCGCCGGCGCGTTCTGGTAGGAAACCAGCGAAGTCGGCGCGAAACAGAAAATGCCGTTGGAGTCCGGCAGTGCACCGGGGGTGCCCGCTGGAACACCCGTTCCCGGCAAGCACTCCGTTCCGCCGATGGGGACAATGCGCTGCTCGTAGTCGCTGTAGAAGCCGGCTGCGTTCACACGTACCCTCCGATCAAACAGGTCCGCCTTCACGCCGAGTTCGAAGGCCGTTAATTCCTCCCCGCCGACCTGCACGGCCTGCGCCGGAGTGAACGGGCGCGGGTTGTAGGCAGGCGGACGGAAGCCGGTGGAGACCGAGCCGTAACCCAGGATGTCGTCGGTGATCTTGTAGTCGAGGCCCACTCTCCAGTCGAAGTGGTTGTCGTCAATTGCAATCGTCGACTGAACGATCGTATTGTCGAAATCCACGTCCTTCGTATCGTGCGAATAACGCACGCCGCCGGTCAGTTTCCAGTCCTCGGTGAGATCGAACACCATGTGACCGAACCCTGACTGATCCTTGGATTTATGCACATTCTCGGCATTGACCAGAATATTGCCGAGGACCGGAATGGTGGGATCGATTATCAGCGTTGCCGCCACGGAAGGAGGCAAACCGATAGGGCCGGTAAAGACTCCCCAACCAATCGGCGGAATGCTGACGACCTGCTGATTGGTGGAATCGCCGTTGTAGAAGAACCCACCCACGGTCCAGTCCATCCGGTCCCACGTACGTCCACTGAAGCGGATCTCGGCCGTCCACCAGTCCATTTCCTCATGCCCATTGACCGTCTGCTCATTGAACGGCGAGGCGTCTGCGTCCGTGGCGAAATTGCTGGTGACATCATTCCACGATCCGATCGCGGTCAGGGCAAGATTGTCGGTAAGATTCCAGTCCAGTTTGCCCGAGACGGAAGTTTTCTCCAGGTGCGATTGCGGCTTGAACGTCAGACCGCTGTCCGGATCATCGTAGGTCGCATAAGTCTCGTAGATGCTGTTCGGTATGAAACGCGTATCGTACGGGATGCTGTAGCCGTAGTCTTCGCCTCCAACGAATCGATTCCGCACGTGCGAAAGATAGTTGGCGCTCCAGTTCGAATAACCGTCGAAGGGCGGGTTCTGGTAGCTGACGGCCAGCAGAGTGTCCGCCTTCGCTTCCGACGCGTCATTCTGGTAATCAACCGCGAAGTTGGTTTCGACGTTTTCGTTAATCACCCACCGCAACTGGCCGCGTGCGCCGGTAACGTCCTCACCGCCCTGGGTGCCGGTCTTGCAATCGGTGCCGCGATTCAGATCCCTTTTGGGTAAAGTGCCGGCCAATGTCGGATTCGCGCACGCGAAATCGAGGACCCTCTGGTACCCGTCACGCTGCTTGGAAACACCGGTAACGCGGGCCATCAGCGTGTCTTCGATTATCGAGAAGTCATAGCCGGCTCGAACGTCAACCCGATCGTATTCGCCGGTGGTGGCCGTGATGAAACCGGTGTTGTCCCCCATCGGCTTCTTGCTGACCAAGCGAATCGCACCGCCAATCGAACCGCGGCCGAACAGGGTGCCCTGGGGTCCGCGCAGCACTTCGACGCGATCCAGATCCATCAGGTCCATCTGAGTACCCATCGTGAACGGCTGGTAGACATCGTCCACGTATACGCCGACGCCCGGCTCGAAGGCGAAATCGAAGTCGTTCTGACCCACGCCGCGGATGAACGCGGTCATGGTGTTGCCGAACGCGGCCTGCGCGGGCCGGAATGAAGCGTTGGGAACCGAATAACCCAGTTCGTACGATGCCGAGAATGACTTCGCCTCGATATCCTCGGCGGTGATGGCGGTGATGGCGATAGGCGTATCCTGCAGCTCTTCCTCGCGATACCGCGCCGTGACGATGATCTCTTCGATACCGCCTTCATCGGCCGCGTAAACAACCGGTACCCAGCCGGTGATCAGGCTGACGACCGAAGCAAAGACGTACGTCAGACCTTTGCAGTGAGCGACTGCGCTTTTCATGTGCTCCCCCCTTGCGGTTTTTTTTGCGAAACAGCGTCAGTTCGGATAGCGCACTTTTGTAGCTATATCAAACTTCGCTGCATGTACCTTAATTCTAACGGCTGTATATCTCAAGCTGCAACTGGAAGTAATGGCCAATTTCTCAAGGAACTCCAAGCATTCAACTAATCATCGCGAATCCCGACCACAGAGGAGTCCACAGGTACTGTTGCCTCTTTGCAACATTCATTGTTCCAGGCAGGCTGGCGAATGCGCAGCGCCGTTGAGCCTCGCACTGCCGTTGAGGCGATGACAGAATGGCCGGCGTCACGCGTCTGGCAGCAAGGTCCGCAACGTCCCGAAGTGGACGATCGAAAAATAAATTGCGGCTCGGGGGGAGAGCATGGGCAACGCAGATCACGCAGCAGTCGCTGCGACGGGGGATGCTGTCGACGCCCCGCCCTTTGCCATTTCCGAACAATATCGCCGCTATGTGCTCGGGCTGCTGCTGGTCGTCGGGGTCTTCAACTTCGTCGATCAGCAGATCTTCGCGATCCTCCTGCAGTCGATAAAGCTGGAATTCGGTTTCTCGGACACGCAACTCGGGCTGCTCGGCGGCCTGGCCTTCGGCCTGTTTTACGCCACCGTCGGATTCCCTATCGCCTGGATGGCCGAGCGCTACAGTCGCCGGAACATCATTGCGACGGCCGTCGCACTTTGGAGCGCCATGACCGCGCTGTGCGGGCTGGCCACGGGGTTCGTGTCGCTGTTCCTCACGCGCGTCGGCGTCGCCGTGGGCGAGGCGGGAGGCATCCCGCCTTCCCAGTCCCTGGTCGCGGATTACTTTCCGCCTGAGCGGCGCGGCACGACGCTCGCCGTGCTCGGGACCGTCTTCCCGATCGGGGGCATGATCGGCTTCCTGCTCGGGGGGTGGGTCACGCAATACTACGGGTGGCGCACTGCGCTGATGGTCGTCGGCCTGCCCGGATTGCTGCTTGCCCTGCTGGTCCGTCTCACCCTGCGCGAGCCACCACGCGGCTTTTCCGAAGCCCGCATGGTCGACGGTCCGGTGCCCACACTGTTCGATTCGATTCTCTATCTCCTCGGCAGCCGCTCATGGCGAAACATCATGTTCGGCGGCGTCCTGTTCGGCATGGCGGCCTGGGGCGCGACAACCTGGGTCCCCGCCTTTTTCATCCGTGTCCATGGCATGACCCCGGCGCAGATCGGCACCTGGCTGGCCTTCGTGATCGGCGCCGCCGGGATCACCGGCGCGCTGCTCGGTGGGAACGTGACCGATCGCGTCGTCAGAAAAACCGGTGATCCCCGCTGGTACATGTGGATCTCCGCCGCGGCCCTGCTCGCCGCGGTCCCGTTCGCCTTCTTCACCTATCTCTGGCCGCAGCCGGTGGAGGCGCTCATCGTGATGATCGTTCCGCTCGTGCTCGCCAATATGTTCATCGGGCCGTTCGGCGCCATGCTGCTCGGCATCGCCGGTCCGCGGCGGCGCGCCATCTCGGCGGCCCTGTTCCTGTTCATGAACAGCGTGATCGGTCTGGGCCTGGGGCCGCTGGTCGTCGGCGTAATCAGCGACATCTTCTCGGAGGAGTACGGAAACAACTCGCTGCGCTACTCGATCCTGACCCTCGTGCTCGTGGCAAATACGTGGGCGGCGCTGCACTTCTACCTCGGCGGAAGGCACTTGCGCGAGGACCTGGCCAAGGCGCAATGAACCGTCAAAAAGTGTAGAGTTGAAAGTGAAAAGCGGGGCTCTTCACCTTCATGTCGAGCATTGAGCTGAATGGAAAGGCATTGGGCGCGGCGCCGGACGCGGGCGCATTCACGGTGTCCGCCGCCTACCGCAACTACGTCCTCGGCCTGCTGATGACCGTCGGCGTGTGCAGCTGGGTGGACCGTCAGATTTTTTCCGTCCTGCTCCAGTCGATCAAGCTGGAATTCAGCTTCACGGACACGCAACTGGGCCTGCTCGGCGGCGTCGCCTTCGGACTGTTCTATGCGAGCGTCGGTCTGCCGGTCGGGTGGCTCGCCGACCGCTTCAATCGCCGCAACATCATCGCGATCTCGCTGACGCTGTGGAGCCTGATGACCGCGCTGTGCGCGACGGCCACCGGCTTCTGGTCCCTGTTCTTCGCGCGCATGGGCGTCGGCATCGGCGAGGCCGGGGGTTCGCCGCCCGCACAGTCGCTCGTGTCGGACTATTTTCCGCCCGAGCGTCGCGCCTTCGCGCTCGGCGTGCTGTTCATGTTCATACCACTGGGATTTCTGACCACCTTCCTCGTCGGCGGCTGGGTCAACGAGTTCTTCGGATGGCGCACTGCGTTCGTCGTGCTCGGCATCCCCGGGATCCTGCTCGCCGTGATACTCCGATGGACACTGCGCGAACCGCCACGCGGTCATTCCGAAAACCGCACGCACGTCGGCCCGCCCCCGACACTGCTTTCCACGGTGCGCTATTTCCTGAGCCGGCCGTCGCTGCGCCATTTTCCGCTGGGCGGCGCGATCCACGGGGTCGGCGCCTGGGCCGCCGGCGTATGGACGCTGCCGTACTTCATGCGCGTCCACGGCATGAGCAGCGGCGAAGTCGGCACCTGGTTCGCGTTCATCTTCGGCATCGCGGGCGCGGCCGGGACGTTCCTCGGCGGGCACATTGCCGACCGCATCGTGCGCAGAACGGGAGACCCGCGTTGGTATGCGTGGTTTTCGAGCGCGGTACTCCTTGGCACGGTGCCGTTCCAGTTCTTCGTATATCTCAGTCCGACGCCGACACCCGCGCTGCTCATGCTGTTCATCCCGATGTTCATCATGCACATGTTCCTCGGCCCCGTGACCGGCACCATCCAGAATCTGGGGGGCGTCCGGCGCCGGGCGGTGGCCGCGGCGTTTTACCTGTTCCTCGCGAACCTCGTCTCGATGACCTGCGGCCCGCTGATCGTCGGGATCGTCAGCGACCGCTTCCAGGCGCAATACGGCGATGACGCGCTGCGTTACGGGATACTGGTGCCCGTCGTCGTGACCAGCGTCTGGGCCGCAACGCATTTCTTCCTCGCGGCGCGCACGCTGCGCGAGGACCTCGCCGCGGCGAATGCCGACTGAACCACGGCGCGCGGCCGCATGCGGATCCGGCATCTCGCATCGTGCACGCTGCTCGCGGGTGTGCTGGTTTTGCTCCCGGCCTCTGCGGCTGACGGCCCGAACGCGGGCACGCATACCTCACACGCCTTCACGCTGTTCGGCGAACCGAAGTACGGACCGGATTTCCGGCATTTCGATTACGTCAACCCGGACGCGCCCAAGGGAGGCATATTCACCTACGCCTGGGGCAACAGTTTCGACACGCTTCACCCCTTCGTCGTGGTCGGCACGCCGCCGGCGTTCTTCACGCTGGAGACCGCGCTGTATGAACGCCTGATGGTCCGCAGCGGCGACGAATCTACCGCGGTGTACGGACTGGTGGCGGAGAGCGTCAGCTGGCCCGACGACTATTCCTGGGCCGAGTTCAAGCTGCGCGATGGCGCCCGCTGGCACGACGGCAAGCCGATCACGGTGGAGGACGTCATCTTCAGCTTCGAGATCCTGAAGACGCAGGGGTCGCCGCAGTATCGCAACGATTACGCGGGGGTAGCCAAGGCCGATGCGGCCGGCCCGCGCAGCGTGCGCTTCATCCTGAACCAGGCGGGAAACCGGGGACTCGTCTACACGGTCGCCGGGCTGCCCGTCCTGCCGAAGCATTACTGGGCCGGCCGGGACTTCTCGAAACCGACCGTGGAGCCGCCACTCGGCAGCGGACCCTATCGCATCAGCAAGGTCGATCCCGGACGCGCCTACACGCTGGAACGGGTGCGCGACTATTGGGCGAAGGATCTGCCCGTCAACCAGGGCCGCTGGAATGTCGACATCATCCAGCACGATTTCTACCGTGACATCTCCGTCAGCTTCGAGGCGTTCATGGCCGGCAAGGCCGACCTGCGCTGGGAGACCCTGCCCGCGCAGTGGGCGACGGGCTACGACGTCCCGGCCGGGAAGGACGGGCGGCTCATCAAGGAGATGATGAAGTTCGAGGGCAGCACCTTCTACGCGGGAATTTATTTCAACCAACGGCGCGCCACGTTCCGCGACCCTAAGCTGCGCGAGGCCATCAGCTACGCCTTCGACTTCGAGTGGCTGAACAAGACCATTTTCTACGGCGAGTACATCCGCCTGCGCAGCCACTTCGATCATACGGAACTCGCCAATCAGGGGATACCGGCCGGGCGTGAACTGGAACTGCTGGAACCGTTCCGCAAGCAGCTCGATCCGCGCGTGTTCACGCAGCCGTGGAGCCCGCCGAAGACCGATGCCACCGAGGAGTCGCTGCGCAAGAACCTTCGCCGCGCGGCGCAACTTCTGAATGAGGCCGGCTGGACCATGAAGGATGGCCTGATGGTCGACAAAAAGGGCGCGCCGCTGGAATTCGAGATCCTGCTCTGGGATCCGTTCTTCGAACGCGTCGCGGCGCCATTCGTTGCCAACCTCAAGCGCCTCGGTGTCAACGCCAAGTTGCGCATGGTGGACACGGCGGAGTGGTTCCGCCGCATGGAGTCCTTCGACTACGACGTGACGCAGGGCTTCACGCTGCCGCAGTCGCTCGCCCCGGGCGCCGAGCAGCGCGAGTACTGGGGCTCCGCGGCCGCGCACCAGAACGGCAGCCGCAACTGGATGGGCATCAGGAACCCCATCGTCGACGCGCTCGTCGAAAACGTGGTCAATGCCAGCAATCGGGAGGAACAGGTCGCCGCGACGCGCGCCCTCGACCGCGTGCTCTGCTGGGGGTTCTACTCGATCCCAAATGCCTACGTACGCGGCGTGCCGGTTGCCTACTGGAACCGTTTCGGGCGACCCGACCGGGATCCCACCTGGCTTCGGCTGTTCTGGCTGCTGAACACGTGGTGGATCGACCCGCAGAAGGAAGCGGCTCTGGAAAAGGCCGGCGGCAAGAAGGCCAGATAGTCCCGCCTTGGCGCACTACATCGCCCGCCGCCTGCTGTTGATGATCCCGACGCTGTTCGGCGTCCTGCTGATCAATTTCGTCATCGTGCAGTTCGCTCCGGGCGGCCCCATCGAGCGCGTGATCGCGCAGAGCGTCGGTCTCGGGGCCGATGTCACGGCGCGCACCAGCGGTTCGGCCGGCGAGAGCCTGGAAACGACCAGTTCCTCCGGCTCCACCAGCCGCTATCGGGGCGCTCAGGGGCTCGACCCCGCCTATGTAGCGGAACTGGAGCGGCAATTCGGCTTCGACAAGCCGATCCACGTGCGCTTCGCGCAGATGATAGGCAATTACCTGCGGTTCGACTTCGGCACCAGTTTTTACCGCAACGCGCCCGTCATCGACCTGATCGCGGAAAAGCTGCCGGTGTCCCTGTCGCTGGGATTCTGGACCATACTCATCACTTACCTGGTTTCCATCCCGCTCGGCATTCGCAAGGCGGTGCGCGACGGCTCACGCTTCGATGTCTGGACGAGCGGCGCGATCATCGTCGGCTACGCCGTCCCGAGCTTCCTGTTCGCCGTCTTCCTGATCGTGCTGTTCGCCGGCGGTTCCTATTGGCAGCTCTTCCCGCTGCGCGGGCTGGTCTCGGAGAACTGGGCGGAAATGGGATGGGGCACGCGCATCGCGGATTACTTCTGGCACATCACACTGCCGGTCGCCGCCATGGCGATCGGCGGATTCGCCAGCCTCACCATGCTCTGCAAGAACGCCTTCCTCGACGAAATTCACAAGCTATACGTGATGACGGCGCGCGCCAAGGGACTGCCGGAGCGGCGCGTGCTGTACGGCCATGTGTTCCGCAATGCCATGCTGGTCGTGATCGCCACGTTTCCGGCGACCCTGGTCGCGATCCTGTTCACCGCCTCGCTTCTTATCGAGGTTATTTTCTCCCTGGATGGACTCGGCCTGCTGAGCTTCGAGGCCATCCTGAACCGCGACTACCCCGTGGTCTTCGGCGGCCTGTTCATCTTCACCCTCCTCGGCCTGCTGCTGAACCTGCTCGCGGACATCGCTTATACCGTGGTCGATCCGCGCATCGACTTCGAGACCCGCAACACCTGAGCCGCTGAACGCGCAGATCGGATCCATGCCGCTTTCGCCCCTCCACGCGCGCCGCTGGCGCAATTTCAAGGCAAATCGCCGCGGCTGGTGGAGCATGTGGATCTTCCTCGCCCTCATGCTGCTGTCCCTGCCCGCCGAGTTTCTCGCCAACGACAAACCCATCCTCGTACGCTACCAGGGTGCCTTCTACACGCCGGTGCTGGTCGACTACCCGGAATCGGTGTTCGGCGGGTTCCTGGCGCAGACCGACTACCGCGATCCGGTCATCGCGGAGGCCATCGAAGCAAATGGTTGGATGATCTGGCCGCCGATCCGCTACGGCAACAATACTATCAACCGCAACCCGCCCGCGCCCGCACCCTCGGTGCCGACACGCGAGAACTGGCTCGGCACGGACGAGCAGGCGCGCGACGTGCTGGCGCGGGTGGTCTACGGTTTCCGGCTATCCGTGCTGTTTGGGCTTACGCTGACGTTCTTCTCGGCCCTCATCGGCGTCGCGGCCGGTGCCGTGCAGGGCTATTTCGGCGGGTGGGTGGATCTCGGCTTCCAGCGCTTCATCGAGATCTGGGCCGGGCTGCCGGTGCTCTACATCCTGATCATCCTTGCCAGCCTGATTGAACCCAGCGCCTTTTCGCTGCTCATCGTCCTGCTGTTGTTCAGCTGGCTGCCGCTGGCCGGCGTGGTGCGCGCCGAGTTCCTGCGCGCCCGCAATCTCGATTACGTGCGCGCCGCCCGGGCGCTGGGCATGGGGGACGTGGAGATCATGTGGCGTCACATCCTCCCGAATGCGATGGTGGCCACGTTGACGCTGCTCCCGTTCGTGCTCAGCGCCTCCATCGCGGCGCTGACCGCGCTGGATTTTCTCGGCTTCGGACTGCCTCCCGGCTCACCTTCCCTGGGAGAATTGCTGGCGCAGGGCAAGGCAAACCTGCAGGCGCCGTGGCTCGGCATCACCGGTTTCATGGTGATCGCGGTCACGCTCAGCCTGCTCATCTTCATCGGCGAGGCGGCGCGCGACGCCTTCGATCCGAAGAAGACCGGCCTGTGAGCACGCTCCTCGAAGTCGCGGACCTGCGCGTCTCGTTCCATACGCCCGCCGGAGTCGTCGAAGCCGTGCGCGGGGCATCACTGACCATCGGGCGCGGTGAAGTGCTGGCGCTGGTCGGCGAGTCCGGGTCCGGCAAGACCGTCACGGGACTGTCCATCCCGCAACTCCTCCCCTACCCCTCCGCCTTCCACCCCCGAGGCTCGATCCGGTTCGAGGGCAAGGAACTGATGGGCGCTCCTGAGAAGTTATTGCGGACACTCCGGGGGGACCGCATCTCGATGATCTTCCAGGAGCCGATGACGTCGCTGAACCCGCTGCACACGATCGAGCAGCAGGTCGGGGAAACCGTGCGCCTGCACCGTGGACTCGGCGCCGCCAGCGCGCGCCGCGAGGTGCTCGATCTGCTGCGGGTGGTCGGGCTGCGCGACGCCGAATCACGCTTAAATGCGTTCGCACACCAGCTCTCCGGCGGTGAGCGCCAGCGGGTCATGATCGCCATGGCACTTGCCAACCGGCCCGACCTGCTGATCGCGGACGAGCCGACCACGGCGCTGGATGTGACCATCCAGGCGCAGATCCTGAAATTGCTCGCCGAACTCCAGGCCCGGCTGGGCATGGCCATGCTGCTGATCACGCATGATCTTAGCGTGGTCGCCAAGGTCGCCGATCGCGTCGCCGTCATGACCCGGGGCGAAATCGTCGAGACGGGCGCTGTGGCGGAGGTGCTGAGGGCGCCGGCCCATGCCTATACCCGGCATCTCATCGAATCAGAACCGAGAGGAGCGCCGGTGCAACCGGATCCGGACGCCGCGCTGGTCATGGAGACGCGCGAGCTCAAGGTCCACTTTCCCGTCACTCGCGGGATCCTGCGCCGCACCGTCCGCTTCGTGCGCGCGGTAGACGGCATTACGGCGTCGGTCCGACGCGGGCAGACGATCGGGATCGTCGGCGAATCCGGGTCCGGCAAGACCACGCTGGGCCTGGCGTTGCTGCGGCTGACCGGCAGCGAGGGACGCATCGTCTTCCTCGGTCGCGACATCCAGGGATGGGGAGCGCGCGCCCTGCGGCCTTTGCGCCGGCACATGCAGATCGTCTTCCAGGATCCCTATGGATCGCTGAGTCCGCGCATGACCGTGGGCGAGATTGTCGGCGAAGGCCTGCGGCTGCATGAACCGCAACTGACGGAGGAAGAACGCCGCCGGCGGGTCGCCCTAGCGCTGGAGGAAGTGGGACTCGATGCCGGGATAGGCGATCGGCTGCCCCACGAGTTCTCCGGCGGCCAGCGGCAGCGCATCGCCATTGCCCGCGCCATGGTGCTGCAGCCGGAATTGGTGATACTGGACGAACCGACCTCGGCCCTGGACCGGTCGATCCAGGCGCAGATCGTAGACCTGCTGCGCGCGATGCAGTCGCGCCACCACATGGCCTACGTCTTCATCAGCCACGACCTGCGTGTGGTGCGGGCATTGAGTCACTACGTGTTGGTGATGCGCGAAGGAAAGGTGATCGAGGAGGGTCTGACCGCGCAGATCTTCAACGCCCCGCGCGAGGAATACACGCAGTCGCTGATCGCGGCCGCGCTCGACCTCGAAGTCAGGAGCGCGTAGCAGGCTGGCCGGCCGGATTCATCTCAAGCGCTGAGCGAATGGGTGGCACCGGGCACTCCCCTTTTTCCGCGCGCAAGCGATGGGACCGAGCGAGCACGGAAAAGGGGTGCCCGGTGACAGGACCCGTCCGGCGCCAAGCGCACACATGAATCCGCCCGGCTTCACCTTGTGTGGGTCGGCGTAGAGATGAATCCGGCCGTGTTGGTCGTAACAACATTGCGTTACGCCGCCGCCGAACCGGATGCAAGATGATCGCCGGACACCCACGTGCCGTGCACACCGTTGCGGAGTTTCAGCGGCAGCCTTACGGTCGCCACGGGGCCGTCCGCGAGGTGCAGCGCATCCAGCACCAGCAGATCGGTGCGCATGTCCTCGTAGCGGTTGCACAGGCCGATGAGCCAGCCGTCGCCTTCCGGCGCGTTCTGGCTGCGCGGCACGAACTGGCATTCCTGCAGACCCGAAACGGGATCGGTGTGCCATGAAGTGGACTTGCCGGTGGCGTGATCGAAGCGCGTCCAGGTGTTCAGGATCAGGCCGGTGTTGCCGACTTTGGCCTGGTCGAGCGGCAGCGTCGGATCCATGACCGGCATGAAACCAACCTTGTAAGGCAGCGACCAGTAACGCTCGTCCGCGCGCGGCAGCACGCCGATCTCCGGGTGCAACACCTCCAAATCGTAAGTGTCGGATTTCTTTGACAGGTCCACGAACAGGCGCGTCAGCCTTCCTGAGGCCTTTCTGAAATCGAACGGGCCTCTTCGGTTGGGGAAGAACGGAAACTGGTTGCCCTCGGCCATGTCCATGTCCGCATAGACCTTCGTCCCGTCTGAAAAGGCGTTCATGCAGTGTGTCGCCATGCGTGTCGGTCCCTTGTACCAGCGCAGGTCCTTGCCGTCGCCGCCACGCCGCATTACGCCGAACCAAGTCGGCATGGTGTCGTCCCAGATGAAGTGGACGCCGCCCTGTTTCATCTGCTCCATGTCCACCACCAGCGGGATGACCAGGAACGTGACATGGGTCTGGGTCAGTCCGAAATCGTGCAGCATCCCCACGTACGGGACCTTGATCCACGCCTCCCAGTTGACTTCGCCGTTCTTGTCGAGGGAGTAGACCGCGACGTCATCGGTGTTGTCACCCTTCGCCTCGTAGCCGAAACCGACCATCTCCCCGGACATGGGATCGAGCTTCGGATGGGCCGTGAAGGTCCGGCTCTTCAGCTTGCCGTTGAACGTGCAGTAGTCGTCCAGCGTATCCAGCGTATTCGGATCAATTTGCACCGGCGGGCTGTCCTCCTTGAGGGCGAACAGTCTGCCGGCATGGAGGATCAGGTTCGTGTTCGCCGTGCCGCCGCTCAGCTCGCGCACCTCCGGCATGTCCGTGCCGCGGTTACGGTAAGTGCCATACAGCGCCCTTCGCACCGCGCGCTGCGCCTTATAGCGCTGCGTGCGCACAAAGCGGCACTTGAAATCGACGTGGCCAGCGACGAAACGGAACATGCTCACGTGGCCGTCGCCATTGAACGGCACGTCGTTGGCGTAGCGCGGCGGGTAGAGAAAATCCGGCTGCACGCGGTAGAAGGCGCCGTTCAACGCCGCCGGCAGCTCGCCTTCGACCTCGAGATCGAAGACATCCACTTCCGCCCGGAACGGGGCATTGAACCCGGTGAACGCGGGGTTGTTTCCGAAATTCGTCATCAGGCCTCCTGTGCGCCTACAGTATAGGACAAGGGCCGGCGATCGGCCCGCGCGGGCGCTTGACCCACCGATGCGACCCTGCAAAAGTATGCAGCCGCGCGCTGCGCAGTGACGACGAGGATCAATCCGTGAAGGAAGTGAAAGGCAAGGTGGCGTTCATCACCGGCGCGGCGAACGGCATCGGTCTCGGCATGGCGACGGTGTTTGGCCGGGCGGGCATGAAGGTCGTCCTGACGGACATCCGCCAGGAAGATCTCGACCGGGCCATAGCGAAACTCCGGGCGGACGGCTTCGTAGTGCACGGCATCCGGCTCGACGTGACCGATCGCGCCGCCGTCGCCCGGGCGGCGGACGAGGCGGAGCGCATGTTCGGCAGGGTTCACCTGCTGTGCAACAACGCCGGGATCAACAGCTTCGGCCCCATGGACGAGGCGAGCTACGACGACTGGGACTGGGTCATGGGCGTCAACCTGAACGGCGTCATCAACGGACTGGTCACCTTCATCCCGCGCATCAAGCGCCATGGCGAGGGCGGCCACATCGTCAACACTGCGTCCATGGCCGCCTTCGTCAGCGGGCCGGGCGCCGGGATCTATACCGCCACCAAGTTTGCCGTGCGCGGCCTGTCCGAGTGTCTCTGGTACCACCTCGCCCCGCAGAACATCGGCGTTTCCGTCCTGTGCCCGGGGCTCGTGAACTCCCATATCTACGCCAGCGAGGAAGTCCGGCCAAAATCGCTCGGCGAGCACGGCTACCCCGTGAACACAGAATTCATGCAGGGATTGCAGAACATCCATCAGCTCGGGATGGACCCGATTGAGGTCGGAGAGAAGGTCTTGCGCGCGGTCCAGCGAGCGGATCTTTACATTCTTACCCATCCCGACCACAAGGAGGAATTGAAAGGGATTTTCGAGGAGATCCTCGCCGCTTACGAGGACGAGGCGCCGGAGCCGCGCCGGATGGCCTTCGAGGACGGACGCCGGAAAAACGCTGCCGAGGTGAAGAAGAGAGGCAGGGCCGTGCTGCAAGGAAAGAGTTGAACCCAAGGGAAATCACATCAGGCAACAGCAGGAGCGAAGAATGATCGAACTCTATACCGCCGCCACGCCGAACGGCTGGAAGGTCTCCATCATGCTGGAAGAGCTGGGCGTGCCGTACAAGGTTACCCACCTTTCCCTGTCCAAGGGGGAGCAGAAGGAGGCGTGGTACATGAAGCTGAACCCGAACGGCCGGATCCCGACCATTGTCGATCACGACAACGATGACTTCGCAGTGTTTGAATCCGGCGCGATCCTGATTTACCTGGCGGAAAAATTCGGCAAGTTCATGCCGCAGGATGTGAAGGGTCGATCAGTGGTCATCCAGTGGCTCATGTTCCAGATGGGCGGCATCGGCCCGATGATGGGTCAGGCCAACGTTTTTTACCGTTATGCACCGGAAAGGATCGAGTACGCCATCGGGCGCTACCAGCGCGAGAGCCGGCGGCTGCTGGAGGTTCTGGACAAGCGTCTCAAGGACCATGAATTCCTGGCCGGCGACTATTCCATCGCCGACATCGCCAACTGGTCCTGGGCGCGAGGATACGAATGGGGCGGGATCAGCGTCGACGGGCTGGACAGCCTGAAGCGCTGGATCGATCAGCTCGCGGCGCGGCCCGCGGTGCAGCGCGGTCGGGCCGTGCCGCCGCCCGCAGACATGGGCGACGAAACGGACCGCGAGAAGACCATTGCCGCCGCGCAAAAAATGCTCGCTTAATCAAAAACGGGACAGATTTATTTTCCGAAAGCCGAGCCCGCAAATGGCACTGGTCGACGTGCTGCTCATGTTTCCGGAAAATAAATCTTTCCCGTTTTTTAAGGAGGAATCATGAAGAACTTCAAGCGGATCGCGACGGAAGAAGCCTTCGCCATCCCGGAACAGTTCGATGGATGGAAGAAGCTGCTGAAGAAACAGAAGAAGTACCACCCGGACCTGTTCCTCGCCCGCGCGCAGACCGACGGCGGCCAGTTGAGTCAGCGGCTGCTCGACCTCGACGACGAGCGCATCCGCATCATGGACCAGGCGGGCGTCAGCATGCACCTGCTCTCGCTCACTTCTACCGGCGTGCAGATGTTCAAGCCGGACAAGGCCTGCGCCATCGCGCGGATCGCGAACGATCACCTGGCCGAAGCCATCAAGCGCCACCCCGGGCGCCTTGCCGGCTTGGTCGCCGTTGCGCCGCAGGCACCGAAGCAGGCCGCGAAGGAAATCGAGCGTGGCATCACCAAGCTCAAGCTGAACGGCGTAATTATCAACTCGCATACCGACGGCGAGTACCTGGACGAGAAGAAATACTGGCCGATCCTGGAAGCCGCCGAGGCGCTGGACGTGCCCATCTACATCCATCCACGCGCGCCGGCCCCGAACATGGCCAAGGCCTTCAAGCCCTACCACCTCGAACATGCGATCTGGGGCTATGCAGTCGAAACGGGACTGCACGGCATTCGGCTAATTGTCGGCGGGATCTTCGATCGCTTCCCGAAGCTCAAGATCGTGCTCGGTCACATGGGCGAGAACATCCCCTGGTCGCTCTACCGGCTCGACTGGATGCACGCCCGCGCCTCGGTGCGGATGGATCGGCCCAAGCTGAAGAAGAAGCCGAGCGACTACTTCAAACAGAATTTC
>JACPSH010000033.1 GCA_016193395.1 Gammaproteobacteria bacterium | reverse complement strand
TGGCGCGCCCGGACGGATTCGAACCGCCGACCCCCTGGTTCGTAGCCAGGTACTCTATCCAACTGAGCTACGGGCGCGTGCGTCTGAAGGGTGGCGGCAGTCTACCGCTTGCCGCCCTTGAGTCAATTCCCGGCCGTTACTTGGCGGTCGCCAATTCGCCCACGGCGGGTGTCGGTTGCGGCGCATGCGCACCTTTGCGCGCCAGCAGCGTGTAGGCCGTCGGGATCACAAACAGGGTAAGGAGCGTACCGAGGGCGAGACCGCCCACGATCACCCACCCGACCTGGGACCGGCTCTCGGCGCCGGCGCCGGAGGCGAGCGCGAGCGGAGTGGCGCCGAAGATCATCGCGAAGGTGGTCATGAGGATCGGCCGCAGGCGCAGTGTCGCGGCTTCCACGACGGCCTCGCGGATCCCGCGCCCCTTCTCGCGCAACTGATTGGCGAATTCGACGATCAGGATCCCGTTCTTGGAGATGAGCCCCACCAACATCACGAGCCCGATCTGGCTGTAGACGTTCAAGGACCCGCCCGAGAGCTTCAGTGCGATCAACGCGCCGGTGATCCCGAGCGGCACAGTCAGCAGGATGATGAGGGGATCGACGAAGCTCTCGAACTGCGCCGCCAGCACGAGATAGATGAAGATGATCGCCAGGATGAACATCGCGACCAGGCTCGCGCTCGATTCCCGGAATTCCTTCGATTCGCCATCCAGTTCGGTCTTGGCCGCGGGCGGCAGATCCTCGCGCGCGACCTGTTCCAGCCATTCGATCGCTTCGCCTAATGAGTAGTTGGGAGCAAGACCCGCGGAGATCGTCGCGGCGCGCAGGCGGTTGAAGTGGTTCAACTGCTTGAGCACCGTGTTCTCGCGGGTATCGATCAGGCTGGCCAGGGGCACGAGGCGCTCGCCCGAGCCGCGCACGTAGATGGAACTGATGTCCTGCGGCGTGCGCCGCTCTTCGTCGACCAGCTTGACGATGACGTCATACTGCTCGCCCTCGCGCTTGAAGCGCGTGACCTGGCGGCCGCCGAGCAGCGATTCGAGCGCGCGGCCGACTTCCTCGATCTCGACGCCGAGATCGGCCGCGCGATCGCGGTCCACCGTCACGCGCAGCTCCGGCTTGTCCGGCTTGAGATTCGTATCCACGCTCACCAGGCCCGGGTTGTCACGCGCGCGCGCGATGATCTTCTGCACGAAGGAGGCGAGCGATGTGTAATCCGGCCCCTGCACGACGAACTGCACCGGCAGGCTGCGGAAGCCTTGCCCGAGTGATGGCGGGTTGATCGCGAATGCCAGCACGCCCGGCAGACCGAGCAGCTTGGGCAGGAGTTCGCCCACGATCTGCTGCTGGCTGCGGTCGCGCTCGGACCAGGGCTTCAGGCTGATGAAGCCGATGCCGGTGTTGACCGGTGCCAGCGGCGAGATGGCCGGCGCCACGACCGTGAAGTAGGTCCCGATCTCCGGGATCTGCGCCATGAATTTCTCGGCGGCGCGGACGTAGCGGTCGGTGTAATCGAAGGTGGCGCCTTCCGGCGCGTTGATGACGGCGACGATTGCACCGCGGTCCTCCAGCGGCGACAGCTCGGATTTCAGATTGACGATCAGGAAAAAGCTGCCGACCGCCACCAGCGCGCCAATCACCATGACGAGGGCGCGAGTGCGCAACGCGGCGTCGAGCAGCGAACGATAACCCGCCGTGATTCGCTCCACGCCCCTGCCGATCGCCGTGTAAAGCCGGCCGTGCCTGCCCTCTTCGCGCAGGATGCGCGAGCACATCATCGGCGTCAGCGTCAGCGCGACGAAACCGGAAACAAGGACAGCGCACGATACCGCCAGCGCGAATTCGCGGAACAGGCGCCCTGTGTTGCCGCTCATGAAGGCGAGCGGCGCGAACACCGTGGCCAGCGTGAGCGTCATTGCGATGATGGCGAAGGCAATCTCCCTGCTGCCCTCGTACGCGGCCTTCAGCGGCTCGATCCCGTGCTCGATGCGGCGGTGGATGTTCTCGAGCATGACGATGGCGTCGTCCACGACCAGGCCGATGGCGAGCACCAGCCCGAGCAGCGTCAGCACGTTCACGGAGAACCCCAGCGCGTAGATGAAAATGAACGCCCCGATGAGGGACACGGGGATGGTGACGGAGGGGATCAGTGTGGCCCGCACCGTACGCAGGAAGAAGAAGGTCACGAGGATGACGAGCAGCAGCGCCTGGGCGAGGGTCCTGTACACCTCGAAGATGGAGTCCTCGATGAAGATCGAGGAGTCGAAGCCGACCTTGAGCTTCATGCCCGGCGGCAGCATCTTCTGGATGTTGGGTATTTCGGCCCTGACGCCCCGGGCGACCGCCAGCGTGTTGGCCGTGGACTGCTTGACGATGCCGAGCCCGACGGCCAGCTCCCCGTCCACGCGCACGATGGTGCGCTCGTTCTGCGCGCCCAGCTCCGCGCGGCCAATATCGCGCAGCCGCACCGGGTAGCCGTTGACTTCGCGGATGATCAAATCGTTGAACTGCTCCGGCGTGCGCAGGTCCGTCTCCGCCAGCACGGTGAATTCGCGCTCCAGGCTCTCGATCCGGCCGCCCGGGATCTCGACGTTGCGCTGGCGCAGCGCGTTCTCCACGTCCTGAACGGTGATGCCATAGGCGGCCAGCCGCCGCGCCTCCAGCCATAGGCGCATCGCGTAGGTGCGCTCGCCGCCGATGAACACGCTGGCCACGCCCGGCACGGTCTGCAGGCGGTCCCTCACGAAACGGTCGGCGAAGTCCGTGATCTCGAGCGCGCTCTGACGGTCGCTGTAGAAGGCGAGCCACATGATGGCGTTCGCGTCCGCCTCGACCTTGGAAATGATCGACTCGCGGACGTCCTCGGGCAGCTCATCGCGGGCCCGGGACACGCGGTCGCGCACGTCGGCCGCGGCGGCGTCCGCCTCGCGTTCCAGGCGGAAATGGATAGTGATCTCGCTGACTTCCTCGCGGCTGACGGATTTCATCCTGTCGATGCCTTCTATGCCGGCCAGCGAATCCTCCAGCGGACGCGTGACCTGGCTTTCGACCACCTCCGCGGATGCGCCGGGATACACGGTGGAAACCGAGACCGTGGGGGTGTCGATATCCGGGTACTCGCGGACCGGCAGGCGCTCGAACGCCAGGAACCCGAGCAGCACGAGCATCAGGCTCATGACCGTGGCCAGGACCGGGCGGCGGATGGAGAGATCGGAGAGCACCATGACCTGTCCCGTTCGCGCCTAGGACCTGGGGCCCTGGCCGGGGGGCGGCGCGCCGACCATGACGGGCGCTCCGTCGAACAGCTTCATCTGGCCTTCGATCACGACGACGTCGGAATCTTGCAGACCTTCGAGGATTTCCACGCTGCCCGGCTTGCGCAACCCGAGTTTGACCGGCGTCATCACGGCCTTCCCGTCCACGACTCGATAGACGAACTGCGCCGTGGTCGTCGGCACGATCGCCTGCTCCGGCACCCACATCGCCTGTTCGCGGGTGTCGAGAACCAGCGCCACTTCCGCGAACATTCCGGGCTTGAGCCGGCCGCCGGGATTGTCGATGCGGGCGCGCAACTGGACGCGGCGCGACGCCGGATCGATGCGCGGATCGACGGCGTACACGGCGCCCACAAAGAGGTCGTTGGGATAGGCATCCACGCCGATCTCGACCTGCTGGCCCACGCCCACCTGCGCGGCGAAGCGCTCCGGAATGCCGAAGTCCACCTTAAGCGGGTTGATGGCCTCCAGATTGACGATGTCCTGGCCGGCCTCGACGTAATCGCCGGGACTGACCTTGCGCAATCCCAGGATCCCGGCGAAAGGCGCCTGGATCACCGCCTTGGCGAAACGCGCCCTCGCCAGCTCGAGCGCGGCGCGCGCCTCGTCCAGTGAGGCGCGGGTTTCGTCGTACTCCTGCTGGCTGATGACCCTCTTCTCGCGCAACTCGGTCGCGCGCGACATCTTCACTTCCTGAAGCCTGGCGGTGGCTTCGGCCTGGCGAATGGAGGCAAGCCATTCCTCCGGATTGAGCTCGGCCAGAACCGCGCCGGCCTCGACGAACTGACCTTCCTCGAAATTCAGGCGGGCGATGCGGCCGACGATCTCCGACCGCATGACAACCGATTCATCGGCGCGCAGCGAACCGACCACCTTCACGCGATCGAGCGCCGGCGCCACTTCGACGCGCGCGGCGAGCACCGGCATCGCCATGGCGCCCGCGCCAGGCGGATCGCCGGCGGCGGCCTTGCCGTTGGGTATCGGTCCGCCGAACAGATGCAGCTTCCACGCTGCGCCTGCAGCTACGGCCAGGACAACAATCACAATCAGGCTCTTAACTGCCGCACGCATGATCCATTCCACCCGGAATTTTCGACTGTTGTTCGGTGAGGACGCCGTTCAGGAAAACGTCGACGACAGCCCGGCTGTAGACTTCCGGGTCATCGACGGAGCGGGCGTCGGGGAAGTGCAACAGCAGGCTGCGCACCTGGAAAAAGAACACGTTGCCCGCGACCAGCGAAACGGCCAGCGCTGCCGGATCGAGATTCTCCCTGACTACGCCCTCCTTCTGACCGGCGCGGAAGATGTCCACGAGCTTCGCGAAGTTGGCGCCGATGAATTCCTCGACGTGCGTCCGGCTGCGGCGCGCATCGCCATCGAGGAACTCCCGCAGCATGAGGCGTGACAGGGTCGGGTAGCGCATCAGATTGCGCATGTGCCCGCAGGCAAAGTGTCGGACGCGATCAACGAACGAGCCGGTGCTGGTCACGTCATCGAGCAGGCGCGACATGTGGTCACAGGCATGCCGCACCACGGCTACGTAGAGCAACTCCTTTGAGCCGAAGTGATAAAAGATGTTGGCCTTGCAGACGCCCGCCTGCAGGGCGATCGCGCTCAGCGGAACCGCCTCGAAGCCGCGGTCAGCGAAGAGCTGGATGGCGGCGTCCCGTATGGCGGCCGCGCCGTCACCGGACTTCTCGCCCGCGATTGGATGCTCGCTGAAGACATTCACTGTAGACATCGGTTTGGACCTTCTGCTGACTGACCGGCCGGTTAGTGTACTGCAGTGCAGCAGGAGGGTTCAAACCCCTCCGCCGCGCCGGAGTCATCACCACCCGTCGCCCCGGAATTCCTTTCCCTCCCGTCGCCCCGGAAACTGCGAAGCAGTTATCCGGGGACCATGGTGCGGTTGGAGCATTGGAATTACACAATGGACCCCGGCTCGCGGCTCCCCCGCTTTCGCGGGGGCGGCGGCTCTCACGCAACCTTGGCCGGGGAGACGGTAGAGAGTGGGTTCGAATCCCATCACCCCGTCCCATAATTAAAAGAGGGCGCGTTGCGCCCCCTTTTAATTATGGCGGAGAGGGAGGGATTCGAACCCTCGATGGACTTTTAAGGCCCATACTCCCTTAGCAGGGGAGTGCCTTCAGCCTCTCGGCCACCTCTCCTGATTGTTCGAAATCCCCGGCGTCTGTCAGTCGTCGTGCCGGGTCAGTGTAGGATCGTCCGGTCCGGCACCACCACCACCTTCCCTGGAATAATCCTCCGCGCGCTGCGACTTGCCCTGCTTGGATTTCTCCATCTGGATACGCTCGTAGATCTCTTCCCGGTGCACCGCGATCTCCTTGGGGGCGTTGACTCCGATGCGGACCTGGTTGCCCCGTATTCCGAGCACCGTGACGTTGACGTCATCTCCGATCATCAGCGATTCGCCAATCCTGCGTGTGAGTATCAACATCTTTCTTTCCTCTTTTTCCTTGGGCGGTACAGCTTTGACCGCCAATCTGCCTGAAAATGCCGTCCCTTATGCGGCCCCTGGCCCTCCCTATCCTGCTCCGTTCGCCCCCTTCTCCAACCCGAAAGCTGAGTGTAGCGCCCTTACGCCCAATTCCAAATACTTTTCGTCCACGACCACGGACACCTTGATTTCCGAGGTGGAAATCATCTGGATGTTAATGCCTTCATCGGCCAGCGCCTTGAACATGCGGCTGGCGATGCCGGCGTGCGAGCGCATGCCGACGCCTACGATGGAGATCTTGACGATGCGCTTGTCACCGGTGACACCGCGCGCGCCGATCTCCCTGCATGTTTTCTGAAGGATCTCCATCGCCCTGTCATAGTCATTGCGATGCACCGTGAAGGTTAAGTCGGTGCTATTGTCGGCGCCTACGTTCTGCACGATCATGTCGACCTCGATGTTCGCATCCGCGATCGGGCCGAGGATGGTGTACGCAATGCCGGGCCGATCGGGCACGCCCATGATGGTCAGCTTTGCCTCATCCTTCGCGTGCGCGATGCCGGAGATCAGGGCCTGTTCCATTTCCTTGTCCTCGTCGGTGATCAGCGTGCCGGGACCGTCCTGGAAACTGGACAGGACGCGCAGCGGCACATGGTATTTCCCCGCAAACTCCACGGAGCGGATCTGGAGCACTTTTGAGCCCAGGCTCGCCATCTCCAGCATTTCCTCGTAACTGATGCGTTTCAGCCGGTTTGCCTCCGGCACGATGCGCGGGTCGGCGGTGTAGACGCCGTCCACATCGGTGTAAACGTCGCACTCGTCCGCCTTGAGCGCGGCGGCCATCGCCACCGCGGTGGTATCCGATCCGCCACGGCCGAGGGTCGTGATATTGCCGTCGGCATCAATGCCCTGAAAACCGGCCACGACCACGACGCGGCCTTTGGACAGCGCCTTGCGCACGCGCGCCGCGTCGATATCCATGATCCGCGCCTTAGTGTGGGCGCTGTCAGTCAGGATCCGCACCTGGCCCCCGGTGAAGGACACGGCGTCCTGGCCTTTCTCCCGGAGCGCGATCGCGAGCAGCGCGATGGTCACCTGCTCGCCGGTCGCCAGCAGCACGTCCAGCTCGCGCCGATCCGGCCGATGCGCGATGTCGTTTGCCAGGGCGAGCAGGCGATCGGTTTCTCCGCTCATGGCGGACACCACGACCACGACGTCGTGCCCCTGCTTGCGGGTGCGGATGACCTTATCGGCGACCGCGTTGATGCGTTCAACGCTGCCCACCGAGGTGCCGCCGAATTTCTGAATAATCAGTGCCATAAAAAAGGGGCGAATTGTAGCGGATTACGGCCTTTTGGACAGCAGAGGCGGCGATTCGGCCGGTGTCCGTGCCCCGGCCGCGTCCGGATTCCGGCCGTTACGTCTTGGATATCCGTTCCTCCACATAGCGGCGGACACTGGCCAGCGCCTCCTCCAGCCTGGAGGGATCGTTGCCGCCGGCCTGTGCCATGTCCGCCCGGCCGCCGCCCTTGCCGCCGACCTGCTGCGCGACGAAGTTCACCAGATCGCCCGCCTTGACGCGGTCCGTGCTGTCCGCAGTCACGCCGGCCACGAGGCTGACCTTGGAATCCTTGACCGTCGCCAGAACGAGCGCAGCCGTGCCGAGCTTGTTCTTCAATTGATCCACCGTATCGCGCAGGGTCTTCGGATCCGCGCCCTCCAGCGTCCGGGCGAGCACCTTGATGCCGCCGACGTCCACGGCTTCCTCCGCCATGTCGTCGCCCGCCGAGCTGGCCATCCTGCCCTTGAGCTGCTCGATCTCCTTCTCCAGTTTGCGCATTCGTTCCATGAGCTGTTCGAGCTTCACCGCGACGCTGCCGCTGTCGGTCTTCAGCATGCGCGCACACTGTTCGAGCAGGTCGTCATTCTCTTCGACGCGGCTGAGCGCGCCTTCCCCGGTGATGGCCTCCAGCCGGCGCACCCCGGCCGCGATCCCCGACTCCGAGACGATCTTGAACAGGCCGATGTCGCCCGCGTGAGGCACGTGGGTGCCGCCGCAGAGCTCCACCGAGAATTCCCCACCGATGGTCAGCACGCGCACGCGGGCGTCGTACTTCTCGCCGAACAGCGACATGGCCCCGGACTGGAGCGCCTGCTCGAGCGGCATGACCTCCACGCGTGTCGGGGCATTGGCCAGGATGATGTGGTTCACGAGCCGCTCGACCTGGCGTAACTGCCCTTGGTTGAGCGCTTCCGGATAGGAAAAGTCGAAGCGCAGCCGGTCCGGGGCGACCAGCGAGCCCTTCTGCGTGACGTGCTTCCCCAGCAGCTTGCGCAGCGCCGCATGCAGCAGGTGCGTAGCCGAGTGGTTGCGCACCGTCGCCGCGCGCCGCGCCGCGTTCACCCTGGCGCGCAGTTCCATCCCGGGCGCGATGGCGCCTTCGATCACGCGCCCCAGGTGCGCGTGCGCCTTGCCCTGCTTCTGCGTATCCGTCACCTCGAAGCGCACGCCATTCGCCGCCAGTTCGCCCTGATCGCCGACCTGGCCGCCCGATTCGGCGTAGAACGGCGTCGCGGCCAGCACGATGCCGCCCTCCTCGCCTACTTTGAGCGAATTCACCGTGCGCCCGTCGCGGTAGAGGGCGAGCACCCGTGAGGTCAATTCCAGCTGCTCGTAGCCGCGGAATTCGGATGCCAGATCGCCTCTGTCCCCGCCCAGCGCGGCATCCGCCGCGAATTTGCTGGCGGCACGCGCGCGGGCGCGCTGTTCCGCCATGGCGGAATCGAATCCCCTGAGATCGAGCTGCAGACCGCGCTCGCGGGCGATGTCCGCAGTCAGGTCTACCGGGAAACCAAACGTGTCGTACAGCTTGAATACGGCGTCTCCGGGGATGATCCGGCCGCGCAGCTTCTCGACCACTTCTTCGAGCACGCGCAGTCCCTGGTCGAGCGTCTCCGCGAAACGCGATTCCTCCGCGCGGAGCGTCTGCTCCACCAGTTCCCTGGAATGGCTCAACTCCGGACAGGCCTCGCCCATGACTTCGATGAGCGGCTGCACCAGCCGATGGAAGAACGGATCGACGAATCCGAGCTTGCGGCCGTGGCGCACGGCGCGGCGGATGACCCGGCGCAGGACGTAGCCGCGCCCCTCGTTCGAGGGAATGACGCCGTCGCTGATCAGGAACGCACAGGAACGGATGTGATCGGCAATCACGCGCGTCGATACCACGTCCAGTCCGGAGCGGCCGGCCAGCTCCTGTACGGCGCCCGTGAGGCGGCGGAAGATGTCGATCTCGTAATTGTTGTGCACCCCCTGCATGACGGCAGCGATGCGCTCGAGCCCCATGCCGGTGTCCACGCCCGGGCTCGGGATCGGCTGCAAGTTGCCCTCGCCGTCGCGGTCGTACTGCATGAATACCAGGTTCCAGATCTCCACGTACCGGTCGCTGTCGGCGTCCGGGCTGCCGGGTGGGCCGCCCGGTATTTCCGCGCCGTGGTCGAAGAAGATCTCGCTGCACGGCCCGCAAGGTCCGGTTTCGCCCATGGCCCAGAAGTTGTCCTTCTCGCCGCAGCGGCTGAAACGTTTACGGTCCACGTGGATTTCCTTCAACCAGATGTCCGCGGCCTCGTCGTCATCCTCATAGACCGTGATCCACAGGCGCTTCGGCGGCACCTTGAGGGTTTCGGTCAGGAATTCCCAGGCGTAGCGGATCGCCTCGCGCTTGAAGTAATCGCCGAAGCTGAAATTGCCGAGCATCTCGAAAAAGGTGTGGTGGCGCGCGGTGTGGCCGACATTCTCCAGATCGTTGTGCTTGCCTCCGGCGCGCACGCAGCGCTGGGCGCTGGCGGCGCGGCGGTAGGGACGGCGATCGAGGCCGAGGAAGACTTCCTTGAACTGCACCATGCCCGCGTTGGTGAACAGCAGCGTCGGGTCGTTCGCCGGCACGAGCGGGCTGCTCGGCACGATCGCGTGGCCGTGGCCGTGGAAGTAGTCCAGGAATGCCTTGCGTAATTCGTTGCTGGTCATATTCGATTCGTCATTTCATTACCACGCCGTGATCCGGCAATTCATTTGCACGACGTCATTCCGGAACGGCCGCAGGCCGATTCCGGAATCCAGCCCTCGTGTTCCTTCAGGCCACAACGCGGCGTGCTTGGCGCGTTGTGCCTGGATTCCGGACACTCGACCGGCTTTGCCGGTCTCGGTCCGGAATGACGACCTGATCGAATCATCGCCGGCCTCAGTGCGAAATGACAATATAGAACCTGGCTATTCGTCTGATCGAAACAGTCTTTGGATCTGTTCGCTGCTGAAGCCGCGCTGGTACAGGAAGCGCGACTGCCGCGCCTGTTCGCGGTAGCTGGAAGGCGGGGACGTGCCGTACTTTTTGCGGCGCACTTCGAGGAGCCGCGGATACCATTCCGCATCGGATTCATCCAGATTCAGTTCGATCAACTCGGCGGGTACCCCGCGATCGCGGAGTTCCTGGCGGATACGCACCGGCCCGTAGCCGCGTTCCTTGCGCTGATGTACCCACGCCTCGGTGAAGCGCGCGTCACTCTGCAACCCCTCCCTGCCGAGTTCCGCCAGCACTTCCTCCACGGACCCGGCATCAAACCCGCGCGACGCGAGTTTCTGCCTGAGCTCCGCGGCACTGTGTTCGCGCCGCGCCAGCAGGTCCAGCGCGCGCTTCCGGATGGTCGCGGTCCCGCCGGTCAGGCCTCGGCCTCCTCCTCCTGGGCTTCCTCGCGCCGCAAGGGCATGGGCAGTGCTTTGGCGCGGATGGCCGCCTCGATTTCGCGCAGGGTGTCCGGGTGTTCCTTCAGGAACTGGCGGACGTTGTCCTTGCCCTGGCCGATGCGCTGTCCCTTGTAGCTGAACCACGCGCCGGTCTTTTCGATGATCTCCTGCTGCACGCCCATGCTGACGATCTCGCCTTCGCGGGAGATCCCTTCCCCGTACAGGATGTCGAACAGGACCTCCTTGAACGGCGGGGCAACCTTGTTCTTCACGACCTTCACGCGCGTTTCGTTGCCGATCACCTCGTCACCCTTCTTGATGGCGCCGATGCGGCGGATGTCGAGGCGCACGGAGGCATAGAATTTCAGGGCATTTCCGCCGGTGGTGGTCTCGGGATTGCCGAACATCACCCCGATCTTCATGCGGATCTGGTTGATGAAGATCACCAGCGCATTCGAGCGCTTGATGTTGCCGGCCAGCTTGCGCAGCGCCTGCGACATCAGCCGCGCCTGGAGGCCCATGTGGCTGTCGCCCATTTCGCCCTCGATCTCGGCCTTCGGCGTCAGCGCCGCCACCGAGTCGATGATCACCAGGTCGACGGCCCCGGAACGCACCAGCATGTCCGTGATCTCGAGCGCCTGCTCGCCCGTGTCCGGCTGGGACACCAGCAGATCGTCGATCGAAACGCCCAGTTTGGCGGCGTATTGCGCGTCCAATGCATGCTCCGCGTCCACGAACGCGGCTGTCCCGCCCGCCTTCTGCACCTCGGCGGCCACGTGCAGGGCCAGCGTGGTCTTGCCGGACGATTCCGGGCCGTAGATCTCGACCACGCGCCCGCGCGGCAGCCCGCCGACGCCGAGCGCAATGTCGAGGCCGATGGAGCCGGTGGACACGACGGCGATGTCGCGTGCGACACCGTCATCGCCCATGCGCATGACGGATCCCTTGCCGAACTGCTTCTCGATTTGCCCCAGGGCGATATTGAGCGCCTGTTTTCTCTTGTCATCCATGGTCAGTCTCTCCTATGCGTTTGCGTTACGGTGAGTTCAGGAAGAAGCGTGCTGCTTCTGAATCGCGTCAGGATTATCCCACAATATTTACGGCGCGGTGAGCACGTGATGCAAAAGTCCATGGATGGACTTTTGCATCAACTTTTGAGGGCCCAGCGACGCAATATCCGGTATTCCGATCCGGCCTGCCCGGTCGTCGATTCGACCAGGCAGAATTCCCGGATTTCCCAGCGGATCGGCTGAAACGGCAGCGCTGGCGGCCGGCGCCTGACCTTGCGCGCGACGGTGAGATGCGGGGCGTAGGGGCGCCGGTCCACCTCGATTTGCCGCGCCCAGGGTAAATCCTGCAGCCGCTGCACCAGCGGTGGCAGTTCCGCCGGGATGTGGTCCGGCGCAAGCCAGGCCACTTCGGCCCGCGGCCACCAGCCGGAATGCGTGAATTCAATCGCAAACGGCGGCACGGCGATCGCGTTCGCATCTTCGATCAGGCCATCGCGGACCGTGTCGTCCACCTGCCCGAGGAACACCAGCGTCAGGTGCAGCTTCTGCACCGGAACGTGCTTGCCGAGGCCGGCAGGGAGCTTTTCGGCAACCTCGGCCAGGAGGCTACGGCTTGCCTCATCCGGCCAAAGCGCGAAGAATAAACGTGACATTTGTAGAGGGTCCGCTCGCCTCCGTCTCGCCCCGCGTGCCGTTTCCCGAGTCCCGAGTCCCTCGTCCCGTCTTAGCAGGGACTAGGGACTAGCAACTTCCACAAGATCGAGCAATCCCTGCAGCGCCATCAATATCGACTGTTCCCGCACCTGCTGCCGGTCGCCTGCAAACGCAATCCTGGCGGCGCGCGTGGACGCGCCCTGGCGGCTCCAGGCGAAGTAAACGGTGCCGACGGGCTTATCGGGCGTGCCGCCGTCCGGTCCGGCAATCCCGGTGATGGACACGCTCACATTGGCATGGCTGTGGGCGAGCGCCCCCTCCGCCATGGCCGCCGCGGCCTGCTCGCTTACCGCGCCGAACTGCTCCAGTACCGCGGCCGGAACTTCCAGCAGCTCGCGCTTGGCTGCATTGGAGTAGGTCACGAAGCCGCGCTCGAACCAGTCGGAACTCCCGGGAACGGAAGTCAGCAGGTACGCGAGCCCGCCGCCGGTGCAGGATTCCGCGGTGACGAGCCGCATCCTGTTCAACCGCAGCGAAGCCGCCAGCCGTTCAACAAGGGCGGTTGCCAGCGTCCTGTCCATGCCTCAGCGCCGGGCTTGAAAAAAGGTTTGGAGGATGGCGGCGCATTCCGCTTCCATCACGCCGCCGGTCAATTCGACACGATGGTTCAGCCGGCCACCATTGAGAACATCGAACACGCTCCCGGCCGCGCCGGCCTTCGGATCCCGCGCCCCGAACACGACCCGCGCGATGCGCGCCTGGATGATGGCGCCGGCGCACATCACGCACGGCTCCAACGTCACGTAAAGGGTTGTCCGCGGCAGCCGGTAATTGCCGAATTGCGCCGCCGCAGTTCGCAGCGCCAGCATTTCGGCATGCGCCGAGGGATCGCAGGCGGAGATCGGGTGATTCCATCCTTCGCCTATGCATGCACCGTCCAGCACGACCACAGCACCAACGGGCACTTCGGCGGCGGCTTCGGCCCGGCGAGCAAGGTCCAGCGCCCGGGACATCCAGACCTGCTCGTCGCACCCGGAGTTGGCTTGCATCTGCATTACGGAGGGCAACGATGGAACGGATGGGTCCAAGTAAATATCAGTGCAGCCAGAGAGCCGGCTGGAGGCTGATTTCTATTTCTTCTGGTTCTTCTGATTCTCCCTGTCCTTGTCGATGATCCCCTGCCTGAGATTGTGCGCGTTGTCATAGAGTTCCAGGTATTCCGGGTTTCGTTCGACAATCTGCCTGATTCGGCTCGCGTCAGTTTCGACCCGATTATTCCCATTCAATCGTCGCCGGCGGCTTGCTCGAGATGTCGTAGGTTACGCGCGAGACGCCGGCCACTTCGTTGAGGATGCGGCTGGAGACCTGCTCAAGGAAATCGTGCGGCAGGTGCGCCCAGCGCGCGGTCATGAAATCCACGGTCTCGACGGCGCGCAGCGCGATGACATATTCGTAGGCGCGCGCGTCGCCCTTCACCGCCACCGAGCGCACCGGCAGAAACACCGCGAAGGCCTGGCTCACCTTTTCATACAGGCCGCGCCGGCGCAGTTCCTCTATATAGATAGCGTCCGCGCGGCGCAGGCACTCCGCGTATTCCTTCTTGACCTCGCCCAGGATGCGCACGCCGAGCCCCGGGCCGGGGAACGGGTGGCGAAACACCAGCTCACGCGGCAGGCCAAGCTCGATGCCGAGGCTGCGCACTTCATCCTTGAACAGCTCGCGCAGCGGTTCGATCAGGCTCATGCGCAGATCGACGGGCAGTCCGCCCACGTTGTGGTGCGACTTGATGACGTGGGCCTTGCCGGTATGGGCGGCCGCGGACTCGATCACATCCGGGTAGATGGTGCCCTGCGCCAGCCACTTGATGCCTTTCAGCTTTTGCGCCTCGTCCTCGAAGGCGCCGATGAATTCACGCCCGATGACCTTGCGTTTCTCCTCCGGGTCGGCGATTCCCCGCAGCGCCCTGAAGAAGCGATCCTCGGCGTTCACGCGGATCACGCGCACGCCCATGTGTCTCGCGAAGGTGTCCATCACTTCGTCGCCCTCGCCCAGGCGCAGCAGGCCGTTGTCCACGAAGACGCAGACGAGCTGGTCGCTCACCGCTCGGTGCAGCAGCGCCGCTACGACCGCCGAATCCACGCCGCCGGACAACCCGAGCAGGACCTGGTCCCCTCTAACCATGTTCTGCACTGCCGCGACGGACTGCTCGATCAGGTTGCCCGTGTTCCACGCCGAGCCGCAGCCGGCGATCTCGTGCAGGAAGCGCTTGAGCAGCGTCGTCCCCTGTCGCGTATGCGTCACCTCGGGATGGAATTGCAGGCCGTAGAGTTTGCGGTTCTCGTCCGCCATGGCGGCGATGGGGGAATTGCCGGAGCTGGCGATCACCTTGAAGCCGGGGGGCAAATCGCGCACGCGGTCGCCATGGCTCATCCAGACCTGCAGCAGACCGTGGCCTTCGGCGTTGGTTTCGTCCTGGATCCCCTTCAGCAGACGCGAATGGCCGCGGGCGCGCACCATCGCGTGGCCGAATTCGCGCACCCGGGACGTCTCAACCTTGCCGCCAAGCTGCTCGGCCATGGTCTGCATGCCGTAGCAGATCCCGAGCACGGGCACGCCCAACTCGAAGACGATCCGCGGGGCGCGCACGCCGTTCGCCTCGGTGACCGACTCCGGCCCACCGGAGAGGATGATGGCGCTCGGCTTGAACGCGCGGATCGCCGATTCACCCATGTCGTAGGGATGGATCTCGCTGTAGACCTTGGCCTCGCGCACGCGGCGCGCGATGAGCTGTGTGTACTGGCCGCCGAAATCGAGGACGAGGACGCGATCGGAGTGGAGGTCAGGCATGACGGAGAACGTATCAGACTCGATAGTTCGGCGGCTCCTTCGTGATTGACACGTCATGCACATGGCTCTCGCGGATCCCGGCGCTGGTCAGGCGCACGAACTTCGGCTTCACGCGCATTTCCGCGATAGTCGAGCAGCCGGTATAGCCCATGGCCGAGCGCAGGCCGCCGATCATCTGGTGCACGATGGCGCTCAGCGGGCCCTTGTACGGCACCCGACCCTCGATGCCTTCCGGCACCAGCTTTTCGATTTCGTCGTCCTCCTGAAAGTAGCGGTCGGACGACCCGTAGGTCTGCGCCATGGCGCCGAGCGAGCCCATGCCGCGGTAACTCTTGTACGAACGCCCCTGGAACAGCTCCACCTCTCCCGGCGCTTCCTCCGTGCCGGCAAACAGGCCGCCGATCATGACGCAATCCGCGCCCGTGGCGATGGCCTTGGCCACGTCGCCGGAATAACGGATCCCGCCATCTGAAATGAGCGGAACGTCGCTCTTGCCGATCGCGGCATGCACTTGGGCGACCGCGGTGACCTGCGGCACACCGACGCCCGTGACGACGCGTGTCGTGCAGATCGAGCCGGGACCGATGCCCACCTTGACCGCATCGACGCCGGCCTCCACCAATGCCCTGGCCCCCTCGCCAGTCGCGACGTTGCCGCCGATGACCTGCATGTCCGGATACCTGGACTTGACCCACTTGACCATGTCGAGGACGCCCTTCGAATGGCCGTGCGCGGTATCGACCACCAGCACGTCGACGCCCGCCTCGACCAGGGCGGCAACGCGCTCCTCGGTGCCGGGACCCACGCCGACCGCGGCGCCGACCCGAAGCCGTTCGTCCTCGTCCTTGCAGGCGATGGGAAACTGCTGCGCCTTGTGGATATCCTTGACGGTCACCAGCCCGCGCAACTGGAAGGCATCGTCCACGACGAGCACTTTCTCGATGCGGTGCTTGTGCAGAAGCGCCGTGATCTCCTCGTTGCTGGCGCCTTCCTTCACGGTGATCAGGCGCTCCTTCGGCGTCATGACTCTCGAGACGGGATCGTCGAAACGCGTTTCGAAGCGCAGATCGCGGCTGGTGACGATCCCGACCAGCTTGCCGCCGTCGACGATCGGCACGCCGGAAATATCGTTGATGCGCTTGAGCTCCAGCACCTCGCGGATGGTCGTCTTCGGGCCGACGATGAACGGATCGCGGATGACGCCGGCTTCGAACTTCTTCACCTGCCGCACCTGTCGGGCCTGCTCGTCCGGCCCCATGTTCTTGTGGATGATGCCGATCCCGCCTTCCTGGGCGATGGCGATCGCGAGCCGCGCCTCGGTCACGGTGTCCATGGCGGCCGCCATGAGCGGTATGTTCAATTTGAGCGCGCGGGTTAGGCGTGTTTCAAGGTTCACCTCCCGGGGCAGGACCTGCGAGTAGGCGGGAACCAGTAGCAGGTCATCGAAGGTGAGCGCTTCTTGGGTGATACGCATTTGCGTACGGTACGGCCTTATACTCCCGTCGACGTGATGCCCATATACGACGCGGGCACCGCCGCTGCCGGGGTGCCCGTGGCCGGCTATTATAGAGATTGCCCCCAGTCCGGTAAATCCAGAATGTCGACCGTGGTTCATGATCCCCGCCAGCCGCCGGAGCCGGATCCGGCCGGACGCGACATTTACTCCGTCACGCGCCTAAACCGCGAGGCGAAAGCGGTCCTGGAAGGCAGTTTCCCGCTGCTCTGGGTGCAGGGCGAGCTCTCGAATCTCTCGCGGCCGGCGTCCGGCCACATCTATTTTTCCCTGAAGGACGAACATTCCCAGGTGCGCTGCGCCATGTTCCGCGGACGCAACCGCCTGCTCAGGTTCACGTTGGAGACCGGCGCGCTGGTGATCGCCCGCGCACAGGTCAGCCTCTATGAAGGACGCGGGGATTTTCAGCTCATCGTCGAGCAGCTCGAACCCGCCGGCATCGGCGCGTTGCAACGCGCCTTCGAGGAACTGAAGAAGCGTCTGCACAGCGAGGGCCTGTTCGATGAAGCCCTTAAACGGCCGCTGCCCGCCTACCCGCGGCGCATCGGCGTCGTCACCTCCCCCAGTGGTGCGGCGCTGCATGACATCCTCACCGTGCTCGGGAGGCGTTATCCGCGCGCCGGCGTGATTATCTACCCGACGCCGGTGCAGGGCGCCGGCGCCGCGGAGAGCATCGTGGACGCGATCGCGGCCGCCGGGCGGCGTCGGGAGTGCGACGTGTTGATGCTCGCGCGCGGCGGCGGATCGCTGGAAGACCTGTGGCCGTTCAACGACGAGCGCGTGGCGCGCGCCATTCGCGCCTGCCCGATCCCCGTCGTGACCGGCGTCGGTCACGAGATCGATTTCACCATCGCTGACTTCGCCGCCGATCGCCGGGCGCCGACGCCTTCCGCGGCGGCGGAGCTCGTGAGCCCTGACCAGTCGGAATTGCGCCAGCGGGTCACGACGCTCGACGCGAAGCTCAGACGCGCGATGGTTCAACTACTGCAACACCTTGCGCGCGTTCTCGATCATTTGCGCAAGCGCGTGCCGGACGCCTCCCGACCGCTCCAGTACCTGGCCCAGCGTGTCGACGACCTGGCGGCGCGGCTGGCTCACTCGGTTCGCGCCCAGTTCGCCGGGCGCCGCTCGCAAGTGCAGCACGCCGGCGCGGCCCTGTACCAGCTCGATCCGCGCTACCAGCTGCGTGAGCAAATCGACCTTTGTCGCTTCCTCCACGCGCAACTTGTTCAGCACATGCGCCACCTGCTCGAACTCGCCCGGGAGAGACTGGCGGGGTCGCGTCTCGCCCTGAATGCGATCAGCCCGCTGGCCACGCTGGAACGCGGTTATGCAATCGTGACGGATGAACAGAAACGCGTTGTCGTGGATGCCGGAAAGTTGCGCGCAGGGACGCTGATCGAAACCCGCTTCGCCCGCGGCCAAGCCGAGGCCCGGGTCCTTCGTATAAAAAAGTAGCATGGGGTCAGGCTTGCGTTTCTTGCGTTACGCGCATAACGCAATTTTGCAAGCCTGACCCCAATGCGTATCAGCGGCCGGTGAGGATGTACCAGAGCAGTCCGAACTGCTCGCGCAGGGCGAGCGTTGAGACAAGCAGGGACTGCGTGGTGGGCAGGACCTGCGCCCAGGCCGGCGCGCGCGCCCGCACCGAGTAGTAATAAGTCGGCGCGGGCGTGACCTCCAGCCCGGCGCGACGGAAGGCGCGCGCGGCGCGGCGCATGTGGATGGCATGCGTTACCAGTGCCACGCGCTTGACCTGGTCCGCCATCAGGAGCTTGGCGCTGAATTTCGCATTCTCGTCCGTATTGCGGCTGCGCCCTTCCAGCCAGCGCGCCACGACGCCGAGCCGCTCCTGCATCACGCGCCCCATGATCTCCGCCTCCGGCACCGTTTCACCGCGCGGATTGCCGCCGCTGATCAGAACGGGCAGCCCGCTCTGCTGCGCCAGTTCGGCGGCATACCGCAGCCGCACCAGCGAACAGGCGGAAACATCATCGCGTCCGAATTCGGGCGCGTCGCTGTAGCGATCGCAGCCCAGCACGACGATGGCATCGGCATGGCCGCGCAGCGCCGTAGCTACCGCGGGAACCTGGTCTTGCTCCAGGATACCGGCCAGCCAGCGGGCGACCAGCGGCGAGGATAAAAGGTAAAGAACCGACAGGACCGCGCAGAGGAGCAGCATCGAAATCCTCCTCCTATGACGCAGGCACACCGCCGCGCCCAGCAATAAAATGAGGAACAGGCCCGGCGGCAGGATCGCCGCCTCGATGACGGCGCGCAGGGCCGCGATCATTCACCCGCGGCCGCTAATCCTGTCGTCCTGGCGGCAGCCTGCTGATCCGCGTGGTAGGAGGAACGCACCATCGGCGCGCTGGCCACGTTGCGGAACCCCAGGCAACGACCGAACTCCGCCAGCTCATCGAATTCCTCGGGCGAGGCGAACCGCTCGACCGGCAGGTGATAACGGCTTGGCTGGAGATACTGTCCGACGGTCAGCATGTCGCAGTCGTGAGCGCGCAGGTCCCGCATCACCTCCTTCACTTCGCTCATCTCCTCGCCGAGCCCAAGCATGAGACCGGACTTGGTCGGCACAATGGAATGCCGCGACTTGAAGCGGCGAATGAGTTCCAGCGACCAGCCGTAATCCGCGCCGGGCCGCGCCTTCCGGTACAGGCGCGGGACTGTCTCCAGGTTATGGTTGAAGACGTCTGGCGGCGAAACCGAAAGCGCGTCGAGCGCCCGGTCCATGCGGCCGCGGAAATCCGGCGTCAATATTTCCACGCGGATGCCGGGGATCCGCCGGCGAACAGCCGCGACGCAACGCGCAAAATGCGCGCCGCCGCCATCGCGCAGGTCGTCGCGGTCGACGGACGTGATGACGACGTAGTTCAAACCCATGAGCGCTACCGCCTGCGCCAGGTGTTCCGGCTCCTGTTCGTCCAGCGGTTGGGGCCGGCCGTGCGCGACGTTGCAAAACGGGCAGCGGCGCGTGCACAGGTTGCCCATAATCATGAATGTCGCAGTGCCATGCGCGAAACATTCGCCGAGATTCGGGCATGCGGCTTCCTCGCACACCGTGTGCAGCCGGTATTCTTCGAGCAGGCGCTTGAGTTCGAGCACGCGGGGATGCGTCGGCGCCCGCGCCCGGATCCAGGCTGGCTTGCGCGGCGGCCGCCCGGCCATGGGCACGACCTTGACCGGGATGCGCGCGAGTTTCAGCTTGCCGCGCTGATCCGCAGCGGGAGGGGTCCTGTGCTGCTCAACGGCCATGCATCGAGTCCTGTTGTGGCGCCTGCGAGGGAGTTGCAAATGAACGGGCCGCGCGCCGTGGAGCTTCGGCCGCCTGCCCATCGAGGCCAAGCCGGGATGTGAGATACGGCCGGAGCGCCTCCGCCACACGCGTGCTATCCAGGGTGACGCCAAGATCCGCGAGCCGGGTGACCTGGAGTCCAGGGTAGCCGCATGGATCGATCCCGGCAAACGGACCGAGATCCACGTCCACGTTCACGGCCAGGCCGTGATAGCTGCAACCACGCCGGATGCGGACGCCCAGCGCGGCGATCTTGCGACCGTCCACGTAAACGCCGGGCGCGCCCGCGCGCCTGTCTCCTTCCAACCCAAGTTCCCCGAGAAGATCGATGACCGACTGTTCCAGCTGCTGCACCAGCGATCGCGGCGTGATTCCGAGTCGGCGCAGGTCCAGGAGGGTATAAACGATGAGTTGGCCGGGCCCGTGATAGCTGACTTGGCCGCCGCGATCGGTCTTGATGATCGGGATGCTCCCCGGTTCATGGAGGTATTCCGGCCTGCCGGCGAGCCCGAGCGTGTACACGGAGGGATGCTCGAGTGTCCAGATCTCGTCCGGCGTCGCATCATCGCGCTCCTCCGTGAAGCGCTTCATCGCCGCATGCGTGAACGCGTACGGTTGCAGACCCAGCTCCCTGAAATTCACGGGCATAAATCGAAATTACAGGGCCATCATCACTCGGTCGTTGGCGGTCAATTCCATGTACGTCGCGTCCAGCTGGGCGCGGCTTTCCGCCCTGACCGTCACGGTAATCGACATGAACCGGCCCTGGCGGCTGAGCCGCGTGCGCACCGCCCCTTCCATCAGGTCCGGGAAATGGCGGCGGACCAGGCTCACCACCAGCGCATCGAAATCCTCCGCCGCCTTCCCCATGACCTTGATCGGGAAATCGCAGGGGAACGACAGGAGCGAAGCGTTTCCTTCGTTGTCAGTCAACATGCGAATGCGGACTCCGCCGGTCCGATTCAGATTGGATGCCAAACAGCGTAACATATCGCGCTTTGACGATAAGATTGCGCGCCGGAGCACGAGGAAGCCCCGGCAGCCGTGGTCAGGCCGCCGCGAATAAACCGGCCCCTAATTCACGAGGTATGAATACAGACTATGAAACGGCTAATCACTCATTTTCTCGTCCTGTCAGGCCTGCTGTTCGGCAGCCTTGCTTTCGCCCAGCCCGAGTCCGCGTCGGGCGAAGTGATGGAGAAATGCAAGATTGGAGCGAAACCGGAGATCCCCAATGGCAGAACGGCGACCGAGGAGGAAATGCTGACGGCGCAGAAGACGCTGAAGGCCTACCTCGCACAGGGCGACGAGTACATGGCCTGCCTGAAGCAGGTGGAAGCCGGTTGGGGCGAAAGTGCCACTGAGGAACAGAAGGCCGTCGTTGTAATTTTCCATAACCGGACTGTCGACGAAATGCAGGCCACCGCCGATTTGTTCAATCAGGCCGTTCGCGCCTTCAAGGGCCGCTAGGCAACTTATTAAGATATCGAATTACCAATATATTGCTTATATATAAAATGAATAAGCTGCCCAGACCGAAGATTGTGAGCCACCCGACGGAAAGGCAAGGCGTCCGGTCCCGCCGGGGAGGGGGTCGGTATAATCCCCATCCAGGCATCTTTTCCGCGTTATCGCCGTGGCGGGTATCGCTTGCGCGGCGATGGAGCGAGTCACGATGGCGGTGAAGAAAAAGGTCGACCCTGAAGTCCTGCGCAAGATCCCGATCTTCAGCTCCATGACCAAGGCGGAGCTGGAGGGGATACTCAATTGCCCCGAGAACGGCATCGAGGAATACGGCTCCAAGCAGACCATCATCCGCGAAGCGGAGATTGCCGATTGCATGTACGTGGTCCTCGAAGGCGCGGTCGAAGTGCTGCTGCGCGGCGCGGATGCCTTCGTGGGCCGCGAAGTCGCCATCGCCACCCTGCGCCCCGGCGATTTCTTCGGCGAGCAGGCGTTGAGCGAGAACACGACCACCGGGCGGCGCAGCGCCACGGTGCGGGCGCTCCAGGCCGCCACGCTGCTCAAGATCGACAAAAAACACGTCCAGCTCGGATTGCATCGGGACGAAACGGCACCCACGCCTCCTCCGGAAGAAACCACGCTTCCGAGGCTGTCCCCGCAGGCCCGCGAAGTGCACGACATGATCAAGGGCATGCGACTGTTCCAAAGCCTCACTCCGGCAGAGCTCGCGAGCATCGGCGCATGGACGGAAGTCATCAAGGTCGGCCCGGGCGACTTCGTGCTGAAAGAGACGGAGAGAGCCGACTGCATGTACGTAGTGCTGGACGGTACCGTGGAGATTTTCACCCTGGATGAGGACGGCAAGATCATCATCCTGGCGACCCACGCCAAGGGAGAGTACTTCGGCGAACAGGGGCTCATGCCGGGCAGCTCTGGACAGCGCAGCGCATACGCGCGGACCAACGGCGTGTCGCGGCTCATCCGCGTGCCGAAGGAATATTTCCGCCTGGTCCTGAACCGCGACAGCGCCGTGGCCCAGAGTCTGCTCAAGATTGGACAGCAGCAGAGGAAGCAACGGGATCAGATACACAAGGACAGTTGACGGCCGCGCGGACCTGCTTCAGTCCGCGTCGCGACAGTGTCAGTTTCGCCGACTTCGATTTCCGCTCCGGCAAACCCCATGGTCAGGCCGGTGGCCCGACCCGACCCCTCCCGCATGATCAACGCTCTCGAAATCCGCGGCCTGGAAAAGACCTACGCCAACGGCTTCCGGGCCCTGAAGGGTATCGACCTGCACGTCCCCAACGGCGATTTCCTCGCCCTGCTCGGGCCGAACGGCGCTGGCAAATCGACCACCATCGGCATCATTTCCTCGCTGGTGCGCAAGAGCGCCGGCACGGTTTCCGTGTTCGGCGTGGATCTCGACCAGGACCCGCAGAAAGCGAAATCGCTGCTCGGGATCGTGCCGCAGGAACTCAATTTCTCCATGTTCGAGACCTGCCTGGACATCCTTGTGCACCAGGCCGGCTATTACGGGATCCGGCGGCGGGTGGCGCTGGAGCGCGCCGAACGCTACCTGATGCAGCTCGGGCTCTGGGAGAAGCGCAACGACCAGTCCCGTACCCTGTCAGGAGGGCTCAAGCGACGCCTGATGATCGCACGCGCCCTCGTGCACGAGCCGCAGATGCTGATCCTGGACGAGCCTACCGCGGGCGTGGACGTGGAGTTGCGGCGATCCATGTGGAGCTTTCTGCTCGACATCAACAACCGTGGCACGACCATCGTGCTGACCACGCATTATCTCGAGGAGGCGGAGAGCCTGTGCCGCAACATCGCCATCATCGACAAGGGGCAGATCATCGAATCCACGTCAATGAAGAGCCTGCTCGCGAAGCTCAATACGCACACATTCATCATGGATCTTGACCGACCGTACGATTCCCTCCCGCTGGTGCACGGATACAGTCTGCATGCCATCGATCCGACCACGGTCGAAGTCGAACTGACGAAGGAGCAGGACATGAACGAACTGTTCCTGAAGCTCACGGAATCCAACGTCCGCATCCGCAGCATGCGCAACAAGTCGAACCGGCTGGAAGAGCTTTTCATCCGGCTGGTCGAGTCGAACAAGTTGAACTGATGCCGGCATGAACAGCGAGGGATTGTTCGTGGCTTTCTGCACCATCCTGGACAAGGAGGTCGGGCGCTTCCTGCGCATCTGGGCGCAGACCATCGTCCCGCCGGCGGTCAGCATGGCGCTCTATTTCATGATCTTCGGGCATTTAATCGGGCCGCGCATCGGCGAGATGGGCGGCTTCACTTACATGCAGTTCATCGCGCCCGGGCTGATTATGATGTCCATCATCAACAACGCCTACGCGAACGTCGTGTCGTCCTTTTTCGGCGCCAAATTCCAGAAACACCTCGAGGAGATGCTGGTCGCGCCGATCCCGAACTGGATCATCCTCGCGGGTTACGTCGGCGGCGGCGTCGCGCGGGGGCTGGCGGTCGGGCTGGTGGTCTCGGGGATCGCGCTCTTGTTCACGCACCTGCACGTACGCCACTTCCTGGTGGTGATCGCCGTGGTGCTGCTGACTTCCGTGCTGTTCTCGCTGGCCGGGTTGATCAACGCGATCTACGCGCGCAAGTTCGACGACATTTCCATCATCCCGACCTTCGTGCTGACGCCGCTCATCTACCTCGGCGGTGTTTTCTACTCGATCAACCTGCTGCCGGATTTCTGGCAGGCGGTCTCGCGCGCAAACCCGGTGCTTTACATGGTGAATGCCTTCCGCTACGGACTGCTGGGGACCTCGGATGTCGACGTGACGATGGCGCTGCTGGTGATCACGGCCTTCGTGGTTGCGCTGACCGCGTTCGCCCTGCTGCTGCTGGAGCGGGGGACGGGGATCAAGACCTGAGCCTGAGTCCCGCCTATTGACGTCGTTCCGGACTTCGCGAAGCGAACGTCCGGAATCCAGCCCTTGCGCGGTCTCCGTCGCGTCCTTGTCAGCTTTTCGCGAAATTGCGTGAACCGAAAAAAGCACGGTTCGGAAACGACCTTGTATAACGCCTGCGTCGTCGCCGCTGGCGCAACCTGAGGGCTGGATTCCGGAAGCGGCCTGCCGGCCGCCCGGAATGACGGCGGAATTATTTCTTCAGCTTGTCCTTCATCCGATCGACGACGACGCGCGTGAACTCGCGCGTGCCGAGCTTGCCGCCGATGTCGCGCGTGCACTCGCCGTCGGCAATCGCGCCGAGCATCGCCACACGTAGATCGTGGCCGAGGTCATAGCGATCGATGTGGTCGAGAAGCATGCCGAAGGCCAGCAGGATGGCCGCCGGGTTGCACTTGTTCTGGCCGGCGATGTCCGGTGCGGTGCCGCCTGAGGGATCGAACATCGCGATATCGACCTTGTCGTCCCCGGTGAAGCTGTAATTGCCGCTGGCGCCGGTGCCGATGCTGCCGATCAGGCCGCTGGCCATGTCGGAGAGGAAGTCTCCGTATTCATTCAGCACGAGGACAACCTGGTAGTCCTCCGGGTGCAGGATGATCTTCGCCAGCAGCGCGTCGAACAGCTCGACATTGTGCTTGATGTCCGGAAACCGCTTGCCCTCCCCGGCCACAACCGCTTCAAACAGCCCATCGGTAGCCCGCTGGATGGTATGTTTGGAGGAAGAGGTCACGCGCAATTTCTTCTTGCGCGCGAACTCGAATGCGAAGTGCGCCGCCTGCCGGCAGGGATCGCGCTCCACGATGCGGATGGAGACGGCGGCATCCTTGCCGATCATTCTGCCCGGATCGTCATAGGTGCCGCCGGTCGCGACGCGGACGATGTAGAGGAACACCTCTTCGGTGAAGTGCGACTTGATGCCCTTGATGGAGATCACGGGCCTCAGGATGACGCTGAAATTGCACTTGCGGCGGATGATGCCGTTCGGACTCACCGTCTTTGTGATGGTCGGATACTTGATCGAGAGCTTGGTGTCGTTCATCGAAGCGACCACCTTGTCGAACAGGTCGCGGTCCCCCGACTCGCGGTTCTCGAGCGTGAGGTCCATGGGGATGAACTGGAACTTGAGCGGCATGGCTTCGGCCACCGCGTAAACGGACTCCCGCAGCTCGGGGCCGATCCCGTCGCCCAGCAATTCAGTGATGCGAATCGCGCTCATGGTCTGGTCTCCCCGCTGGTGAAGACTCTAACAGGTTGATGCAAAACCCGCTTTTGCATCAGCCTGCTAGTATCCCGTCCCGCAATGATCTTGTGCAATTCCCGCGTCGCGATGACGTCATTCCGGAAGCGGCCCCGGATCGAGTCCGGGGCAGGCTGCGCCGCCTTCCGGAATCCAGACAGCGCTTGACGAAGGCTGGATTCCGGGCGCCGCCTGCGGCGGGCCCGGAATGACCTTCCCGCTGACATGGAATTTCGCAAGAACATCGCGGGACGGCACACTAGTTCGGCGCGGCACCGCCGACACCCTTCACCTTGAACGCCTGATAGATCGCGTCGGCCTCGCGCCACACCGCGCCCGGCTGGCCCTGGCCGACCGGTCTGCCGTCGAGCCGCGTCACCGGCGCAATCCCCATCATGGAACTGGTGATCCATAGTTCATCCGCGGACACGAGATCCGCGCGCGTGATCTTCGCCTCCTCACAGCCGAGCTTCGCGCCGCGCAGCAGGTCCACGACGAGATCGCGGGTGATGCCCGGCAGCAGCGAATGGTCCTTCGGCGGCGTCGCGACGCGCCGGCCGTGGACGACGAACACGTTGCTCGCCGCGCCCTCGGTCACCCGATCGCCGCGCAGCAGGATCGCCTCGGTCGAGCCGTCGCGCTCCTTCGCCCGGTGCCGCAGCAGCACGTTCGGCAGCAGGCTCGTGACCTTGATGTTGCAGTACTGCCAACGGATATCCTCATGGGTAATGGCGCTCACGCCACGGGTGTAATCGCGTTCGGGAATAGGGTTGCACATCGCGAACACGGTCGGCAACAGCGCCTTCGACGGGACGTGCCCGCGTTCCCCGGCGCCGCGCGTCACCTGGAGATAGACCGAGCGGTTCTCCGCGCCGGGGTTGCGCTCCAGCAGCGTTGCGACGATGTCGCGCCACTCGGCTTCCGCATGGGGGTTATCGAGGTAGATCCCCGCGAGGCTGTTTCCGAGCCGCGCCAGGTGCTCGGAGAACCGCAGTATATGGCTGCCGAATACCGGGATGACTTCGTAGACCCCGTCCCCGAAGATGAAGCCGCGGTCCAGCACGGACACGGTCGCCGACGCCTCCGGGATGTACCGGCCGTTGAGATAGACAATCGCCAAGGCTGCCGTCCCCTGCTCCGATTTCAGCATCCTGCTAATGAAAAAGCAGCTCGACGTCGTCCTTCAGGCGGACAAAGAGGTTTCCGGGCGGGATCTCCTTGAGCGCGATCAACGGGCGGTTGGTCAGCTCGTTTCCGTCGAGCTGGATCCGGAGCATGCCCTGCGCGGCGCCCTTGCCCACCGGGGCGATGACGTCCTCGCGCACGTCGATAATCGTCTGCATGCGTTCGAGACCGCCACGCGGGACGGTCACGTACAGGTCTTCCGTGATCCCGAGATCCAGCGAATCCGCCGCCCCCTTCCATACCTTTGTACCCGCGATCTTCTCGTTTCCGGAATAGATCTTGTGCGTCTCGTAAAAGCGGAAGGCAAAATTCAAAAGCGCATCCGTGGCCTGCGCGCGGGACCGGGTTCCGTTGCTGCCCATGACCACCGTGATGATCCGCATCCCGTCCCGCACCGCGGAAGCAATCAGGCAGTAGCCCGCGGTGTCATGGTGCCCGGTTTTGATGCCGTCTACCCCGCTGTTGTCGAACAGCAGGTCATTTCTGTTGCGCTGGGTGATGCCGTTGTAGGTGAATTCCTGAATGGAGTGCAGCGCGTAAATGTCCGGGAAATCCCGGATCAGCGCCCCGGCGAGGGTGGCGAGATCGCGCGCCGTCGTGTAATGGTCCGGATCGGGCAGCCCGTCGCTGTTCGCGAAATGCGTCGTCCGCATGCCCAGCCTGGCGCCATAGCTGTTCATCATGGCCACGAACCCCTCCTCGCTGCCGGCGACATACTCGGCGAGCGCCACACTGGCGTCATTGCCGGACTGGATGATCACCCCCTTCAGCAGATCGGCCACCGAGACCTGCTTGCCGACCTCGATGAACATTTTCGACCCTTCCATGCGCCAGGCCCGCTCGCTGACCGTCACGCTGTCGTCGAGCTTGGCGCGGCCCGCGGCGAGCTCGCTCGCGACGACGTACACGGTCATGATCTTGGTCAGGCTGGCCGGCTCCACGCGCTCGTCGATCTTCTCCTGCACCAGGATTTGGCGGCTCTGGTAGTCGATGACCAGCCAGGACTTCGCGTTGATCGGCGGCGGCGCCGGCACCACCGGCTGGGCCGTTGCGGGACCACTCAGTGCTGACGCCAGCGCCAGCAACAGCAGGATGGATCTTGAACTCATCTCTGCAAAGTTCCTCTCTTCAGGCCCAGGCACTGGACAGAGGGTCATTCGACCACGATCTGGTGATCGAAAATCCCGAAACCGACCAGGCGATTGACGATCCGGTCCGCCGCATCCACTTCCTGGATCGGGCCGAGACGCACGCGATACCACGTCTTGCCGGCCACCACTGCCTCGTGGATGTTGATCAGGTGGTCGCCGAGAACACCCAGCCGCCCGCGCAGGTTCTCGGCATTGATGCGGCTCGAAAAGGCGCCGACCTGGATGTAGAAACCGGATGGCCGATCCGCCCGCGTGTCCGGCACCGCGTGGGGGTCCGGCTCGCGGTAGTTGCGGGAGTTGACTGCCCGCACTCTCACCAGGCCCGTCCCGGCATTCAGTATATCCAGCTTGGTGGCGGCTGTGTACGTGAGATCGATGATGCGGTTGTCGTGAAACGGGCCGCGATCATTCACGCGCACGATGACTTTTTTGCCGTTCTTCAGGTTGGTGACCTCGACGTAGGTCGGCAGCGGCAGGGTCTTGTGCGCGGCCGTCATGGCGTACATGTCATAGGTCTCGCCGTTCGACGTGCGGCGGCCGTGGAACTTCTCGCCGTACCAGGAGGCGATCCCCTCCTCCGCGAAATTGTCGCTGTTCTTCAGGACGTGGTAGCGCCGGCCGTGGACTATGTAGGACTCCGGGTTGCCGTAGCGGCTCCTGGGCTCGTCGCGCGGGACGGCGTCCCCGACACTCGAGGTATCCACCTTGCCCGTCCTGGGACCGGAATCCTGGGTGGAAAGGATGGAACAGCCCTGCGCCAGCGGGAGGACCGCACAGAGCAGCGCACACACGACCGGAACCGTTTCGGGCCGGTTGCCAATCACGCACCGCCGTCCCTGCCCCGGCTGGCCGAGGCCGCCTCGTGCATCTCGCGGATGCTCCGGGCAAGCTGGAACACCGCCATCGCGTATAGCGGGCTGTGGTTGTAACGGGTAATCACGTAAAAATTGCGGAAGCCGAGCCAGTATTCCGGGCCGTTCCCGGTTTCGAATTCGAGCAGCTTGACCTTTTCCCCCGCCGGCGGGGGAACCGGGGACGTCACGCCCAGCGAATCGAGATCAGCGCGCGTGAGATCGGGTTCGAGCCCGGAGGACACGGCCGGCCGCAGGTCCGGCCGCGTCGAGACAGGCAGGGTCACGAGCCCGCCGGTCAGCCAGCCGTGCTCGCGGAAATAATTGCCGACGCTGCCGATGGCGTCGGTCGGGTTCTTCCAGATATCCGTCACCCCGTCGATGTCGAAATCCACCGCAAAACGCCGGTAACTGCTGGCGATGAACTGCGGGATCCCCATGGCGCCGGCATAGGACCCCTTGAGCCCGAGCGGATCCATGTTCTGCTCGCGCGTCAGCAGCAGGTATTGCTCCAGCTCATCGCGGAAGAATTCGCCACGCTGGGGAAAATCGAAGGCGAGCGTCGCGAGCGCATCGATCACCCGGTAATCGCCGATATTGCGGCCGTACCGGGTCTCCACGCCGATAATCGCGACGATGATCTCAGCGGGCACGCCGTAGGCGCTCTCCGCGCGCCGCAGCGCCTCGCCGTTCTGCCGCCAGAATTCGACACCGAGCTCGATGCGGTCCGGCTGGAGAAAGATCTCGCGATACCGGTACCAGGGAAGCGTTTCAGCCGGCTCCGAGATCGCTTTCAGGACCCGGTCGGAAAACCGCACTTTCCTGAACACCGACGTGAGTTCATCGATGCTGATCCCGTGCCGGGCCGCCACCTCCGACAGGAAGGCGCTGACATCGGCGCGATCGGTGACGGCCGCGGGCGCCGCGCACGCCGCGGCGCAGAAGGCGCACAACAGTCCGCCGAAAAGGCCGTGCCTCATTCAGCGAGGAACCGGCGGTGGGTATGAATGGCCATGAGCATGCCGAAGCCGACCAGCAGGGTCACGAGCGAGGTCCCGCCGTGGCTGACCAGCGGCAGCGGAATGCCGACTACCGGCACCTGCCCGGAAACCATGCCCATGTTGACAATGATATAGACAAAAAATGTCAGCACGATGCCGCACCCGAACAGGCGTCCGAAGGTGTGCTGGGATTTCACGGAGATGTACAGCCCGCGGCCGATGACGAAGGCATAGACGCTGATGAGCAGCAGCGCGCCCATGAGCCCGAATTCCTCGCAGAATACCGCGAAGATGAAGTCGGTCGAGCGCTCGGGGAGGAACTCGAGATGCGACTGCGTGCCGTTCAACCAGCCCTTGCCGTAAAGCCCGCCGGAGCCGATGGCGATCTGCGACTGGATGATGTGGTAGCCGGAGCCGAGCGGATCCTGCTGCGGATCGAGGAACATCAGCACGCGCTGGCGCTGGTAATCGTGCAGGAAATGCCACAGTACCGGCATCGCCGCGCCGGCCACCACCGCGAACCCCATGATCGCGCGCAGGCTGAGACCGGCGACAAACAGCACCGAGAAACCGGCGCAGGCGACGAGCAGCGCGGTGCCGAGATCCGGCTGCTTGGCGATCATCAGGACCGGCAGGATGATCAGGATGCAGGACAGGCACACGCGCCCGAACCGCGGCGGCACGCCGCCTTCCGAAATCAGCCACGCCAGCACCATGGGTACCACGACCTTCATCATTTCGGACGGCTGAAAGCGTACGAATCCGAGATCAAGCCAGCGCTGCGCGCCCTTGCCGACGTCTCCGAACAGCAGGACGACCACGAGCAGCAGTATGCCCAGTGCGTAGACCCCGATCGACCAGCGGGCCAGCGTCGCCGGCGGGACCTGGGCCGCGAGAAGCAGCACGCCGAATGCGGCGAACATGCGGATCCCCTGACGCCACACGATGTCCGTACCCTGCCCGCTGGCGCTGTAGAGGATCACCAGTCCCATCGAGCACAGGATCACGAGCCCGATCAGGAGCGGGACGTCCACGTGCATGCGGTCGGCCAGCGTGCGCTCGATCATCCGGCGCTCTCCCGGACTTTCGCGCCGAAGTAGTGGTCCAAAAGGATACGCGCGATCGGCGCGGCGCTGGCCGATCCGCTGCCGCCGTTTTCCACGATGATGGCAACGGCAATGCGCGGCGACTCCACTGGAGCGAAGGCGATGAACAAGGCATGATCGCGCAGCTCCTCGGGGATTTCCTCCGCCACGTAGTCCTCGTCCTGGCCGACGCCGATGACCTGGGCCGTCCCGGTCTTCCCGGCGATCGTGTACGGCGCACCCTGGCCGATTCGCCTGGCGGTGCCGCGCGCCCCGTGAGTAACTTCCAACATGGCGGTGATCACTTCATCCCAATCCGCCTCATCGTCGACCACGACGCGCTTTTCCTGGCGCGGTTCCGCCTCGCCCACGGTCTCGTTGTTGATCGGATCGCGCGCACTGAGGAACAGGTGCGGGGCGGCGCGCCAGCCCCGGCCCGCCATGGTCGCCGTGGCCGCAGCAAGCTGCATCGGCGTCGCGAGCATGTAGCCCTGGCCGATCCCCAGAATCAGCGTTTCCCCGGGGTACCAGGGCTGCTCGAAGACCTTGCGCTTCCAGTCCCGGGACGGGACCATGCCGGCCGCCTCGCCCCCAATGTCGATCCCGGTCGGCAGACCGAAGCCGAAATGCCTCAGGGCATCGTGGATGCGCTCGATGCCCAGGTCGTGTGCAAGAGTATAGAAATACACGTCGCAGGACTGGGCGATGGCCTGGCGCATGGCCATGCGGCCGTGCCCCCCCTTCTTCCAGTCCCGGTAGCGATGCTCGCTCCCCTTGAGCGCGAACCACCCGGGACACCAGGTTTCATCCGCGGAGTGGCGCACGCCGGACTGGAGGCCGGCCAGGGCGAGGAACGGCTTGATGGTCGAACCCGGAGGATACTTGCCCTGAAGCACGCGGTTGACCAGCGGCGTTCCAGGCGAATCGAGCAGGCGGCGGTAGGACGCGGCATCGATGCCGTTCACAAATAGATTCGGATCGAAACCGGGCGCGCTGACCATGGCGAGGATTCCGCCGTCGCGCGGATCGATCGCGACGATCGCCCCGCGCCGGCCCTCGAGTGCCTGCACGGCGAGGTTCTGGAGCGATACGTCCAGCGTCAGGCTGATGTTCTTGCCGGGCGTGGGCGGGCTGCGATCGAGCACGCGGATCACCCTGCCCTGGGCGTTGACCTCGACCTGCTGGTAGCCGACCTTGCCGTGCAGCAGCTCTTCGTAGGCCTTCTCCACGCCCAGTTTGCCGATGTGCGCCGTGCCGCTGTAGTTCGATTTGTCGAGCGTCTCGACGTCCCGCTCGTCGATCATGCCGACGTAACCGATGATGTGCGCCAGGTTCGCCCCCAGCGGATAATAGCGGTTCAGCCGCGCCACGACGTCCACGCCGGGGAAGCGGTAGCGATCGAGCGACACCCGCGCAACTTCTTCTTCGCTCAGGTTGAAGCGCAGGGGCACGCCCTCGAAACGCCGCTTCTTCTTCAGCAACTCGCGGAAACGGGTCACATCCGCGTCGCCAATCGCGATCAGGCGGCGCAGCTCGACCAGGGTCTGGTCCAGCCCCTCAATGCGCTCGGGGGTGAGCTCGAGGCTGAAAGATGGCCGGTTGTCCGCCAGCAGGACGCCATCGCGGCTGAAGATCAGCCCGCGCATCGGCGAGATCGGGGCTATCTTGACGCGGTTGTGCTGCGAGAGGGTCGTGAAATGCTCGTGCTGGATCACCTGAAGGTAGAAGATGCGCGCGACCAGCGCGAGCCCGAGCAGCACCATGACGACAGCCGCGAACAGGACCCGCCGCCGGACCAGGTTGTACTCCTGGCCGGGATCTTTCAGGGTCAGACGGGGCGGCATTCAGCGCGGAAGCGGGCTCGAACAGATTGATGCGAGACCGGGTTTTGCATCAGCCTGCTAACCCGGATAATTCATGAACGAATGCGACACTGAGCGGACGGGTCCTGTCACCGGGTGCCGTTGTCCGTGCTCGATCCAACCCTCCCCCAGTGGGGCCCTTCCGCTGCGCGCGAACAACGGCACCCGATGCCACCCGTCCGATTACTGGAGCGCCGTTCATGAATTATCCGGGTTAATAAACATGGTGCTTGCGGCGCAGGTCACGCAGGATGATGAACAGCCAGGGCCAGAGCAGCATGCTCGTGAAGGCGGGCGTCCAGAAGGTCCAGTGCTGCGGCGGCACGCCCATGATGCCGCGGATCCAGAGATTGATGAACTGCGCCAGCAGCAGACAGACGCAGACCACGATCGCCTGCTGCTTCAGGGGGAACACGCGCACGCGCTGGTAGGTCTGGATCGTGATGAAGGCCAGCAGCGCCAGCCCGAGCGCATTCTGGCCGAGCAGCGTTCCCTGCTGCACGTCCAGCACGAGGCCAAGCAGCCAGGCGACGCCGATCCCGATCCGCTGCGGCAGCGCCATGCACCAGTAGATCAGCACCATCGCGACCCAGGCGGGACGCCAGTTCACCGCCCATTCCGGCAGCGGCATTGCGGTAAGCATGAAGGCAATGACAAAGCTCATCGCGATCACCCAACCGCCGTTGTGCCGCCGTTCGTTCATGGGTTGGACGCGACCCCCTCATCGCGGAGCGTGTCGCCCAGGTCATGCGGCCACAACAGCAGCACCTCGCGGCTCTGTTCCATATGGGCGCTGGGTGTGACTTCGACTTTGGCAAAGGGTTCGCCGGGATCGAGCGTGATGCCGCTGACGATCCCGACCGGGTAGCCGCGCGGGAAACGGTGGCCGAGGCCGGAGGTGACCACGAGGTCTCCCTTCTGGATGTCGGCATTCGTCGGCAGGTGTTCAAGCAGCAGCGCATTGTCCTGCCCGGTGCCGACCGCGATCGCGCGCAGGCCGTTGCGGTTCAACTGGACCGGAAGCGCGTGGGAAGGATCGGTGATCAGCAATACCGTGCTCGAGAACGGGCCGACGTGGATCACCTGCCCCATGACCCCGTTCGCATCGACCACCGGCTGGCCGTGGTAGGCGCCCTCGCGCCTCCCCTTGTTGATGACGACCTGGCGCCGGAACGGTTCGAGCTCGACGGCGAGCAGTTCCGCGATCAGGACCCGCTCGCGCAACTGCATGGAGGATTCCAGGAGTTCCCGCAGGCGCCGGTTTTCCTCCTCCAGCACGTCGAACTTCTGCAGCTTCGAATTCAGCAGCAGGCGCTCCTCGCGCAACTGCGCGTTCTCGTCGATGAGCATGCCGCGGGTGACCAGCGATTCGGACATCCAGTGGCCGCCGGCCACCGGCAGGTTGACGAGGTATTGCAGGGGATAAACGAGGACGCTCAGCACCGAGCGCACCGATTCGAGGTGATGCTGCCGGTGATCCACCGTCATCAGCACCAGGGACGCGGCGACGAACAGCAAGAACCGGATCCCCGCGGACGGACTCTTCAGAAACAAGGTTTTGATGGCTGCTCCCCTCGTTTTCGGCTTTGACCAGCCCTTCCCAGGCTTGCCTAAGCACGGCAGAAAATTGCTCCTGCATTTTCTGCATTTCCGCCATCCCTGGCGGTCAGAAAACGAAAAGTGTGATTTTCGTTTTCCTTCATTTTCCAAACGCCTGGGCGATTTGAAAATGGCCATACATCCCTGTATGCCTCCCCGGGGCCCGGTCTGGCTACTCCACGGTCAGTATGTCGGTCCCGTATTCGTCGATCATTTCCAGGTATCGCCCGCCGCCGCGCGCCACGCAGGTGAGCGGATCCTCGGCGATGATGACCGGCAGCCCCGTTTCCTCCATCAGCAGCCGGTCGATGTCGCGCAACAGCGCGCTGCCGCCGGTGAGGACCATGCCGTGCTCGGCCACGTCCGAACCCAGTTCGGGAGGCGTCTTCTCCAGCGCGTTCTTGACCGCGTCCACGATCCCGGTCAACGGTTCCTGGAGCGCTTCCAGGATCTCGTTGCTGTTCAGCGTGAAGCTGCGCGGAATGCCTTCCGCAAGATTGCGGCCGCGCACTTCCATCTCGCGCACTTCGTTGCCCGGATACGCACAGCCGATCTCGAACTTGATGCGCTCGGCGGTGGCCTCGCCGATCAATGTCCCGTAATTCCTGCGCACATAATTGACGATGGCCTCGTCGAAGCGGTCGCCGCCGATGCGCACCGAATCCGAATACACAATCCCGTTCAGCGAGATCACCGCCACCTCGGTCGTGCCGCCGCCGATGTCCAGCACCATCGAACCGCGCGCTTCCGAGACCGGCATCCCGGCGCCGATGGCCGCGGCCATCGGTTCCTCCATCAGGTGCACGACGCGCGCCCCGGCGCCCTCGGCCGATTCCTTGATGGCGCGGCGTTCCACCTGCGTGGAGCCGCACGGCACGCACACCAGCACGCGTGGACTGGGCTGGAACAGCGTCCGGCCGTGGGCCTTGTGGATGAAATACTGGAGCATCTTCTCGGTGATCACGAAGTCCGCGATCACGCCGTCCTTCAACGGGCGAATCGCCGAGATATGTCCCGGCGTGCGGCCGAGCATGCGCTTCGCCTCCGCGCCCACCGCGCGGATCGATTTCGAATTGATCGTGTCGCCCTGCTTGCTGATCGCGACGACGGAAGGTTCGTTCAGCACGATGCCCTTGCCGCGGACATAGATCAGCGTGTTCGCCGTGCCGAGGTCGATCGACAAATCACTGGAAAAGAAACCACGCAAACGACTGAACATGGAATTAGCGCACCTTCACGGGCTGAATTCGGCAGCGAGGATCACCACGAAACAGCAATGACTCAAACCGGCTGGTCAATTGGGATACGCTGTACATCTAAATACTTGGGCGCCTGCCGGCAGGAAGTGCGATCGGCATGCGCCCGGGGACCAAATTCCTGTGATCTCAGTGGGTTAATGTGAGCACTTTAGCAGCGGCGGATGCTTTGGGCAAGGCACTGACTGTGATAAATTTTCGGCAATTCAAGCAGAAATAAGGTGGCTCTTGATGTCTCTCGACAGGACAGAAATTGAGCAGATCGCGCGCCTCGCCAGGCTGGCTCTGGACGAGGCGGAAATCACGCTTTACCAGCGCGAACTCTCGAAGATCCTCGATCTCGTGAATACCATGAACAGCGTGGATACGGCCGCGGTGCAGCCGCTCGCCCACCCGCTGGAGATCACCGCCCGGCTGCGCCCGGACGAGGTGACGGAGACCGACCAGCGCGAGAAATTCCAGGCCATCGCGCCGGCAGTCGCGAACGGCTATTACCTCGTCCCCAGGGTCATCGAATAGCACCACCGGGGACGCGCCACCCGGCGCGGGGTGGTCCCTCAGCCTCCGGCCGGAACCCAGGGCATGCACCGGAAATCACTCACGGAACTCTCGCGGTCGCTCGCCAGGCGTGATTTCAGCAGCGTGGAGCTGACGCACGCCTGTCTCAAGCGTCTGGAGCGCCTCAACCCGACGCTGAACTGTTTCATCACGCCCACGCCGGACCTGGCGCTTGCGCAGGCCCGGGACGCGGATCATCAGCATGCCAGGGGAACGGCCGGCCCGCTCGCCGGCATTCCCATCGCCCACAAGGACATCTTCTGCACGGACGGCGTCAAGACGTCCTGCGGCTCGAAGATCCTCGACAACTTCATTGCGCCCTACGACGCCACCGTGGTCGAAAGACTCAGGGCGGCGGGCATGGTGATGGTCGGCAAGACCAACATGGACGAGTTCGCCATGGGTTCATCCAGCGAAACCGGCTTCCAAGGACCGGTGCGCAGCCCCTGGGATATAAACCGCGTGGCGGGCGGATCGTCGGGAGGCTCGGCCTGCGCCGTGGCCGCACGCATCGTTCCTGCCGCGACCGGCACGGATACCGGCGGATCGATTCGATTGCCGGCAGCCCTGTGCGGGATCACCGGTCTGAAGCCCACCTATGGCCTGGTCTCCCGTCACGGCATGGTCGCGTTTGCTTCCAGCCTTGACCAGGGCGGCCCCATTGCGCGCTCGGCGGAGGATGTCGCGTTGCTGCTCGGCGCGATGGGCGGTTTCGATCCGAAAGACTCGACCTCCGTCGAACGGGCGCCGCAGGATTACGTCAGATCGCTCGCCACAGGGGTCCAAGGCCTGCGCATCGGGCTCCCGCGGCAGTATTTCGATGCCCAGCTCGATGCGGCGATCGCCGATTGCATACACAAAGTGCTGGAAACACTGGAGCGTGGCGGGGCGAAACTCAAAGACATCGAACTTCCGAGCACGCCCCTGTCGATTCCCGCCTATTATGTGGTTGCGCCGGCGGAAGCCTCCTCCAACCTGTCGCGCTTCGACGGCGTTCGCTTCGGCTACCGCTGCGATAATCCGGAGGACCTCACCGATCTGTACTGCCGCTCGCGCGGCGAGGGTTTCGGCGCCGAGGTCAAGCGCCGCATCATGATCGGCACCTATGTGCTGTCCGCCGGCTACTACGACGCCTATTACCTCAAGGCGCAGAAGATCCGGCGCCTGATCCGCGATGAATTCAGGGCAGCCTTTGAACAGGTGGATCTCATTGCCGGCCCGACCTCGCCGACCACTGCGTTCCGGCTGAAGGAGCGCATGGACGACCCGGTGAGCATGTACCTATCCGACATCTACACGGTCTCGGTCAACTTGGCGGGTCTGCCCGCGATCTCGATTCCTTCGGGCGAGATTGGCGGCCTCCCGGTTGGCATGCAGTTGATCGGCAACCACTTCGACGAAGCGCGGATCCTGGCCGCGGCCCATGCCTGGCAGCAGCAAAGCGACTGGCACACGCGCATCCCTGCGGGGTACGGCGAATGACCCGGTGGGAAGCCGTCATCGGCCTCGAAACGCACGTGCAGCTCTGCACGAAGAGCAAGATTTTCTCCGGCGCCGCGACGAAGTACGGGGCCGAGCCGAATACGCAGGCCTGCGCGATCGATCTCGGGCTGCCCGGCGTGCTGCCGGTGCTGAACGCGGAAGCCGTGCGCATGGCCATCCGCCTCGGTCTCGCGGTCAAGGCAACGATTGCCGGACGGCCCGTGTTCGCGCGCAAGAACTACTTCTATCCCGATCTGCCGAAGGGCTACCAGATCAGCCAGTACGAGCTGCCGATCGTGAGCAAGGGACGCCTGGAGATCGAACTGCACGACGGGACACGCAAGACCATCCGCATCACCCGCGCGCACCTGGAGGAGGATGCGGGCAAATCCATCCATGACGGTTTCGGCAGCCAGACCGGTATCGATCTGAACCGCGCCGGCACGCCGCTGATCGAAATCGTCACCGAGCCGGACATGCGCTCGGCGGCGGAGGCCTCCGCGTACATGAAGAAGATCCACACGCT
>JACPSH010000032.1 GCA_016193395.1 Gammaproteobacteria bacterium | reverse complement strand
CCTGGTCATGGTACAGATACACGTTGATGCGGAGATCGGGCCGTGTTTTCTGCACGGAGGGGCGCCGGCCGGTGCGTGCGCGGATCTGGTCCACGACCGCGTCCTTGACTTTCTGCGCGCCGAAATGCGTATGGATGATCGCCGCGTTGCTGCCGGAAAAATCCACGGCGAGCGTCCCGTCCGGCGCAAGGTGATCCAGCCAGTGAATTTTCTGCACTCCGGAATAGAGCTGGTTCGCGTCGGCGACGGGAATTTCGGCGATTGGCATCAGGATCCGGTTGGCGACGCGCGACCAGAGGCAGGCGCGATAGGCGGCATCGAGTCCACCCTTGAAACTCACGCCGGCACGCGTCTCCTTGACCTCGCCTGCGCCGAGCGCGCGCAACTCGCCGGCAACGAGATCCTCCGTGCCCTTGGCGGCTGTGGCGAAGAAATTGTGTGGGCCGCTCGTCATCCCGTCATTCCGGACCGAGAGCGGCGCAGCCGTTCGAGCGTCCGGAATCCAGGGGACGGACTGGATTCCGGAAGCGGCCTGCGGCCGTTCCGGAATGACGACAAAATATGGGGACGCGAGGCCGTTCCGGAATGACGACAAAATATGGGGACGCGAGGCCGTTCCGAAATGACGGCAGCACATCAACGTCATTCTATTTCGCCCAGGCGGGCCGGGTGGCTGCAGGCCGGGCAGCCTTCTTGTGGAAAACGCGATCGAGTGCGAGGTAGATCACGGGAGTCGTATACAGCGTCAGGATCTGGCTCACCAGCAAGCCGCCGAACACGGCGATACCGAGCGGCTGGCGCAATTCCGATCCGGTGCCAAAGCCGATCATGAGCGGCACGGCCGCAAGCATGGCGGCGATGGTCGTCATCATGATCGGCCGGAAACGGGTCAGGCAGGCGCGGTACACGGCCTCTTCCGGGGAAAGGCCCAGCCGCCGCTCGGCGTCGATGGCGAAGTCCACCATCAGGATGCCGTTCTTCTTGACAATGCCGATCAGGAGCACGAGGCCAATCAGCGACATGATTGTGAAATCGAGCCCCCACAGCCACAGCAGAAAGAGCGCGCCGATCCCGGCCGGCGGCAGTGTGGAGAGGATGGTCAACGGATGCACGAAGCTTTCGTACAGAACACCGAGGATGATGTAGACGGCGAGCAGCGCCGCCAGGATCAGCAGGGGCTGCGTCGCCAGGGTCTCCTTGAACGCCTGGGCCGTGCCCAGGAACGAGCCGACGACGGTCGAGGGCATTCCAAGTTCGGCCTCGGCCTGCGAGATCAGATCAACCGCCTCCCCCAGCGCCACGCCCGGCGCGACATTGAATGAGACAGTCACCGCCGGGAACATGCCATTGTGGCTGATCGAGAGCGGACCGCTGGACGGCGGCGCAATCGTCGTCACCGCGGAAAGCGGGACCATCTCGCCGGTCAGCGGCGAGCGCAGGTGAAAATACGCCAGGCTCTCGACCCGGCCGCGCTGGCGCGGATCGATCTCGAGGATCACCTTGTACTGGTTGGTTTCGGTCTGGTACTCGCTGATCTGGCGCTGGCCGAAGGCGTCGTAGAGCGTCTGATCGATGTCCGCGGCGCTCAGGCCGAAGCGGGCCGCGGCGGTGCGGTCGATCGTCAGCTTCGTCACGCTCGCCCCGCGTTGCAGGTCGTTGGACACGTCGCGCAGCTCCGGGATCCGCGCAAGCCTCTCGGTCAGCCGATCCGCCCATTCGGCGACCAGCGCGCTGTCACTGCTCTTCATCGAGTACTGGTACTGCGTCCTCGACACGCCTCCCACCGAACTGAGAAAGATGTCCTGCGCGGCGCGGAAGAACAGCACGATGCCGGGGATCTGCTCCAGTTTCGGCCGCAACCGCTCTATGAACTCGAAAATCGAAACATCGCGGTCCGAGCGATCCTTGAGTACGACCCAGAAGCGGCCGTTGGCGAGTGTCTGGCTGCCGCCCGTGGCGCCGACCGCGTGACCGTAGGACTGCACAGCAATGCGCGCGAGCCGCGCGTGCTTCTCCACCATCTCGTCGTAGGAGATGTTCTGCGCCGCCTGCGTCGTGCCGAACAGGAAGGCCGTGTCCTGCAACGGGAAGAACCCCTTCGGGATGTAAACATAGCCCGCGATCGCGATGACAATCGTGCAAAGGAAGATCGCGAGCATCGTGCGCTGGTGGTGGAGCGCCCAACGCAGGGTGCGGTCATAGAATTCCACCATGCGCTCGGGCAGCGTGTTGCTCTCCGAGGTGTGCCGCGCGATTGGCTTCATGAACCGCGCCGCCAGCGATGGCGCCAGCGTAAGCGAGGCCACCATCGAGATCAGGATCGCCGCGGTCACGGTCATGGCAAATTCGTTGAACAGCCGGCCCACGATCCCACCCATGAACAGCAGCGGGATGAATGCCGCGATCAGCGAGAAGCTGATGGACACGACCGTGAAGCCGATCTCGGAGGCACCCTGCAATGCCGCCTCGCGCGCGGGCTCCCCGGCCTCGACGTGCCGGTGGATATTCTCGACCACGACGATGGCATCATCCACCACAAAACCCACCGCGATCACGAGCGCCACCAGCGTGAGGTTATTGATGCTGAAGCCCAACGCGTACATGGCCGCGAAGGTCGAAACCAGCGCGATGCCCAACACGGCTGTGACGATCAACGTAGCCGCAAGCCGCCGCAGGAACAGGCTCATGACGAGAATGACCAGCACGATCGAGACCATCAGCGTCAATTCGACCTCATGCAGGGACGCGCGGATGGTGCGGGTGCGATCGTTGAGCACGTCTACTTCGACGGTGGCCGGCAACATCGCCTTCAGCGTCGGCAGATTCTCCAGGATGCGATCCGTGACCTCGACAATGTTGGCGCCCGGCTGGCGGCGGATGATGAAGCTCACGCCCGGCTTGCCGTTCTGCCACGCGCGCGCGTAGTCGTTTTCGGGTCCGAACGAAACCTTCGCCACGTCCTTGAGCATGATTGGCTTGCCGTCGCGCCAGGCCACCACCAGCCGGTCATATTCTTCCGGCGAGAAGATCTGATCGTTCGTATCCAGCGTGGAGGCGCGTCGCTCGCCTACGATCGCGCCCTTGGCGCGGTTGACGCTGGCCTGCTGCACCACCGAACGGACGTCGGCGAGCGTGAGCTCGTACGCCGCAAGCCGCTCCGGCGCGGCCTGGATGCGCAGCGCGGGTTTCTGCTGCGTGAGCGGCATATAGTCCGACTGCACGCGCAGCACGAGGATCGGGCTGTCCGCGGGATTGACCTTGCGCCAGCGCGGCAGGTTGGGCAGATCGACGGGCAGGCGCGCGGTGGCCGTGTTGATCGCGGACTGCACTTCCTGCGCGGCCGCGTCGATGTCCTTGCCGAGCACGAACTGCAGCGTGATCGACGTGCTGCCAAGCGCGCTGGTGGAGGTCATCTGCTGGATCCCCGGCACAGAGCTCAATTGCACTTCGAGCGGGGTGGCGACGGAGGAAGCCATCGTTTCAGGGCTCGCCCCGGGCAGGTTCGCGCTGACCTGGATAGTCGGGAATTCCGTGTCTGGCAACGGCGCGATCGGAAGCTGCGGCAGGGCGAACAACCCGAGCAGCGCGGCGGCGGCCGTCAGCAGCAAGGTCGCGACTGGATGGTGGATGAACCAGGCGGATAACCCGGGACGGATAATCATTCCTTCTACCTCTGCGCGGCGGCGCTTTGGACAGGCGAGACACCGGTCACGCGCACCGTATCCCCCGGCTTCAGGCGCGATTGCCCCTCGCTGACCACGATGTCGCCGAGGGCGAGCCCACTTTCAACTACGGCGATGTCCTCGTCCTCGAAGCTCAGGATCACCGGCACGGCGTCGACCTTGTCCCCGTCGAGGCGGTACACATACAGGGAATCGCGTCCACGCTGCACTGCCGATGACGACACGGTCAGCACGCCGGCGCTCACGCCGGTATACAACTGAACCGTGACGAACTGACCGGGCCAGAGACGGCCCTCCGCGTTCGGGAACCCCGCCTTCAGTCCGATCGTGCCGGTGCGCGCGTCGATCTGATTGTCCATCAATACAAGACGGCCCTGGGCGAGTACCGTCCCGCCGTCGCGATCGAATGCGACCACGGTCGCCGGCGTGGCTTGGTCGAGCAGCGCCTGGACTTGCGGCAACAGCGACTGCGGCAGCGAAAAGACGACCGCGATCGGATCGAATTGAGTCACGGTCACGAGCCCCTCGTTGTCGCTGGCGCGCACCAGGTTGCCGGCGTCGACGCGCCGGATCCCGGCGCGGCCGCTGACCGGAGACGTAATGCGCGTATAGGAAAGCTGCACCTCCGCGGCATCGATCGCTGCTTCGCTGGCTTCAATCGCCGCGCGCAGCTGATCCACCAGCGCCACCTGTTGATCCAGGGTCTGCGCTGGAATGGTCTTTTTTTCCACCAATTGCCGGTATCGCGCGAGATCGATTTCGCCGGCCTTGAGCTGCGCTTCGTTGCGCGCCTTCTCGGCGCGCGCCTGCTCCAGCGCCGCCATGATTGCCCGATCGTCAATGCGCGCGATCAGATCGTTCTCCTTCACCATCTGGCCTTCCTGGAAAAGAACCTCCTTCAGGATCCCCTCCACCTGCGAACGGATGACAACGCTGTGCAGGGACTGCACGGTGCCGACCGCGCTGGTCTGGTGCGGCACGTCGCGCTTCTCCACTTTCGTGACGACCACCAGCACCGCCATCGCGCCGCGCGGGGACAGATCCTCATCGGGGCCGCCGATTGCCCACCACAGGCCGGCGCCGATGGCGATCAGCAGGACGATGCCGACGATGCGATTGCCTGAACCGTTCTGATCGGGATTCATTCGGCATCCAGTTGCACGGCAATGCCTTGCAGCGACTCGTCCGGCGCGCGCCAGCGCTGCATCACCAGCGGGTCATGCCCGGGGATGATCAATTCCGGCGCATCCGCGAGCGCGCGGAGCCGATCCCAGCCGTCGAACATCTGCGTGAGGTCCGCGACCACCGGGAACGGCCGGCCCTCGTTCATATTCGCCAGGTAATGCGCCGCATCCGAAGCCAGCACCAGCCAGCCGAGCCGCGTCCAGACGCGCACGATTTGCAGCCCGCGCGTGTGGCCGCCGACGTGGTGCACGGTGATGCCCGGGGCGATCTCCGCGTCGCCGTCGTGGAACTTTACGCGCTTCGCGTACACCTTGCGCACCATGGCGACAACCTCGTCCGGCTCGTAGGCGGCGGCGAAGAACTCGTGCGCCATGTAACGGCCCGTGGCATACGCCATTTCTCTGTCCTGGAGATGGAAGCGCGCTTTCGGGAACACATCGAAATTGCCGACGTGGTCATAGTGCATGTGCGTGATGATCACGTCTTCGACCTCGGCAGCATCCACGCCCAACAGTCGCAGGCCGTCGGCGGGCGAACGCAGGAATTGCCGGCTGCGCCGCTTCGCCGCGGCTTCATTGAAGCCCGTGTCGATAATGAAGGTGCGCGAAGCATTGCGCGCCAGCCAGACGAAATAATCCATGCGCGCGGCGGACTCGTGCGCGTCGCCGCCGATGAAGTTTTCCGAGGGCTTGCGCTCGACGGTGGCGTAGCGGATCGCGTAGACCTCGAACGGCTCGCGTTCAGTCTTTGGCTTTGCCATCGGCGAGCGACTCCAGGTATTTCACGACTTCGGTATGGTCGGCCCCGAAACCGAGCTGCGTCTCGGCCTCGGCCCAGGTATGCGCGCACTCTTCGAGCAGCATGTGCGGGGCGCCCGTGGACTTCGCCAGTTCGAGGGCCAGGCGCAGGTCCTTGGCCATCAGGCCGAGTGCAAACCCAGAATTGAAGGTGCCCGGGAGGATGAACACGGGGTACTTGTACTCGGTGCTGTTGCTGCGACCGGTGGAGACATTGAGGATGTCCACCATCAGTTTCGGATCCAACCCGAACTTCGCGCCGGCGATGATTGCCTCGGCGGAGGCCGTCAACGTGGCCGCCGATAGGTAATTGTTGAGCGACTTCATGGCATGGCCGGAGCCGGATGCGCCGGTATGGAAGACCTTGCCCATGACATCCAGGATCGGCCGCACGCGTTCGAGCACCGCCGCGTCCCCGCCCGCCATGATCGAGAGCGTCCCTTCCACGGCCTTCTTCACGCCGCCTGAAACCGGGGCGTCGATCAGCGGGAACCCCTGCTTCGCCAGTTCCTCGCCCAGTTCCCGGGTACTCACGGGCGAAGCGGAGGTCATGTCGATCAGGACCGAACCCGGCTTCAGCCCGGCCACGACGCCCCTCGGGCCGGTCAGCACGTCACGGACCGCCTTGCCTTCGGGCAGCATCGTGATGACCACGCGGCACAGGCTGCCGAGCGTTTTCAGGTCGGCCGGCTGCTCGCAGCGAACCTCGGCCGCGAAACGCTTCACAGCGTCCGGGTTCCTGTCGGCCACGGCCAGCGCATAGCCGGCGCCCGCGAGCCGGCGTGCCATCGGGACGCCCATGTTGCCGAGCCCGATGAAGCCGATGCGGTCCGGGGGCGCGAAGCTACTTGCCATGTTCCGCCAGAATTTTCGTTGCCGCGCGGAAACTGTCCACGGCGGCCGGCACGCCGCAGTAGATCGCGGTTTGCAGCAGTACTTCGGCGATTTGTTTCTGCGTCAGGCCGTTGTTGAGCGCGCCGCGCACGTGCGTTTCCACTTCGTGCGTGCGACCGAGCGCGGTCAGCATCGCCAGGTTAATCATGCTGCGTTCCTTGCGCGTCAGCCCGTCGCGTCCCCAGCACGCGCCCCAGCAGTATTCGTTGAGGAGTTCCTGCAAGGGACGGTTGAAGTCGTTGGCGTTGTCGAGCGCATTGTCCACGTACTTCGCGCCCAGCACCTCGCGCCGGATCGACAATCCCTTCTCGGACAATTCCCTGCGAGTTATTCGCGGATCGCGTCAATCCTGTTGCGCCGGACCTCGATGATCCAGCTGTACTTGTTCCGGTATTCCTTCCCGTCCCTGAAGCGGCCGCGCACCCGGGTCTCTATCGCGACCATCGGTCCCCTCGAAAAAATGTTCACGATTTTGATCTTCGGATCGCCCGGCCGGAACATGCCGCGTATCGGCGCCAGGAACTTGTCGACGATGGTATCGCGGCCGCGGTGTATGCCGGTGCCCGGGATCCCCGTCACCATGACCTCCCAGTACGCCCCCTTGTTCAGGACCGCACGCACGCCCTCGAGGTCGCTCGCGCTGAGTTTCCTGAAAAATGTCCGGACGACCTCTTCATTTAGATTCTTCCCGGCTGCCATGTTGCTCTCCTCCCCATTTGCATGTTCCGGATTCGGACTGGCGGAGCGGGTCTGCCCTAGTGCGCCGCGCCCGGGCCGATGCGGGCATATATAATAATGTCAGCGCCGCTGTGGCGTCCCGCAAAAAAGGTGGCAGAACAATGGACCAGACACGTCTGCGCGGCAAGCGCGCAATCATCACCGGCGCCGGCTCAGGCATCGGACGGGCAGCGGCGATCCGTTTCGCAAGGGAAGGCGCCCGGGTGGCCGCCGTTGACGTCAACGAGCGCGGCGTAAAGGAGACCGTGTCGCTCATCAGCGGCAGCGAGGCGCTCGCCCTGGTCGCGGATGTCACAAAGGAAGATCAAGTCGAAAGGGCGGTAAAGGATGCCGTGAAGGCTTTCGGCGGGCTGGATATCGTCATCTCCAATGCCGGCATTGCCATGGTGGGCAAGGACGACCGGGTCGATCGCATCGCGCTGGAAGTGTGGCAGCGCATGCTCGACGTGAACCACACGGGCATGTTCCTTACCTGCAAGCACGGGATCCGCGCCCTGCTTGCCTCGGGCGGCGGCGCAGTCGTGTGCACGACCTCGCCGACCGGGCTCTACGGGATCGCGCCGGAACAGACCGCCTACAGCGCGAGCAAGGCCGGCGTCTACGGCCTGGTCCGATCGATGGCCGCGGCCTACGGCAAGGAAATGATCCGCGTCAACGGCGTCATGCCGGGCTACATCAAAACGGCGCTGACATCCTGGGTCACGGAAGAGCACGAACGCGAGTTCTCGAAGATGGTGCCGATCGGGCGGGCCGGCGTGCCGGAGGAAATCGCCTCGGTGATGGCCTTCCTGGCCTCGGATGAAGCCTCGTATGTCACCGGCGCCGTCTACGTCGCCGACGGTGGCTGGACGGCGATTTGATCGCGCGAATCTCCGTCGTCATTCCGGAGCGGCCCCCGGCCTGCGCCGGGGCAGGCTCCGGCCGCCTCCGGAATCCAGCCCTCGTGCCTCGTGTGTCGCAGTTCCACGGCCTTCGCTCGAGGGCATATCGAATTCCTGGCCTTGATTCGCGCTTCCTCTGGATTCCGGACGTTTGCTTCGCAAAGTCCGGAATGACGCAGTCAGCGCTCACGTCGTCCGGCGTTATCTTCCCACCCCATCAGCAGCATGCAGGCCGCGCACACGAGCAGCGGCACCGCGGCCGCGGCGAAGAATCCTGACGCGGGCCAGGCGGCGG
>JACPSH010000031.1 GCA_016193395.1 Gammaproteobacteria bacterium | reverse complement strand
TGAGCCGAGCCAGCTCGCCGTCGGTATGGTCGAGGAAATTGGACACCGCGAAGCACAGCGCGCCGATATTCGACCAGAAATATCCGCCCGCGGACAGCGCGGCGCAGGCCAGCACGCCGAACAGGAGCCGCAGTGTCGTCAGGTGGTTCGGCGTGACGGGCGTATTCCGCAGCGGCGCGATCAGGCGCGCCGCCAGACGCGCATCCCAGGGCTTGCCCGCCGCGGCGTTCATGCGCGCTTTGCGCGTTCGGTTTCCATCATCAGCAGGCTAGGCAGGATGACGAAGGTGCAGAGCATGGTCATGCCGATGCCGATAGCGAGGATCTCGCCCATGCTGGCGGTCCCGAGATGCGGCGAGAAGGCGAGGTTGCCCAGGCCGCCGATGTTGGTCAGCGTGCTGATGACGACCGCGCGCGCCGAGCTGGTGCGCATCAGGTGCGTGTCGTCCGGCGGCGCCGTGCGGAAGCGATGCACGATGTGGATGCCGTTGTCCACGCCGATGCCGAGCAGCAGCGGCAGGGCGATGATGTTCGCGAAATTGATGGGAATGTCCAGCACGACGCTGGCCGCGCCCGTCATCAGGGTCGCGACGAGCAGCGGCACCACTACGTAGGCAACGTCCTGTCCCCGGTGCAGCATGAAGAACAGTATCACGACGATGGCAACGAGGGCATAGAGGAACGCCTGGGAGAAGGCCTTGATCACGGCGTCGCTGGCCTCCAGGTTGACGACCGGCGCGCCGATGACCCGCGCATCGACCTTCTGCAGCGTCTCGACGAAGTCGCGCATGGCGCCGTTCTCGTTGATGTTCCGCCGCGGCATGATCTCGATGAGATAACGGCCGCTGGCGCTTTGCCAGCGTTCCACCAGCGCCTTCGGCAATGACTGGTAGGTGATGACATCGGCATCCAGCGACGCGCGCAGGGTGGCGAGCCGGCCGGGCAGCGACGCCAGCAGGCTGTGCGAGAGCCGGTCGAGCGCGGCGTTGCCGCCACGCTCGCCGGAATGCGCCGCGCGGTCGAGGAACGCGCGCAGGTTGTGCTGGAGCTTGAGAAACTCCGGTTGGCTGCCCACGGTCGGCGCACGTTCGAGCGCGCCCAGGAAGGAGCGGAGCGCCGCTTCCTGATCGGCGTGGGAGGACGGCGCCGCTTCGCCGGCCTCTGGCAATTCGCCGAGCAGCAGGTTCATCTCCTCGATGATGGCGAGCTTCTGATCCTGGTTCTCCGGGAGGAAGTCGCCGATCCAGATGGCCTTGTCCACGACGTCGAGCTGTTCGTATTCGTGTATGAGGCGCAGCGCTTCGTCGCGGTCGGAAGCCAGCATGACGCCGGTCCACGGGGACGTGCGGCTGTCCTTGAGCAGGTCCTGATAGGTCTGCACCGATTCGGTGGACGGGTCCTTGAGGTTCAGCACGTTGTAGTCGAAGCGCAGGTTCAGGATGACGCCCGCCATCGCGACGATGGCCACGATGGCGATTGCGCGCACCGTCCGCGCGTGATTGAAGGGCGTCACCAGCATCCGGCTCAGCGCGTCGTCCCAGCGGGCGGCGGCCGTCGGGTCCCGGGGCTTGCGCAGCGGCAGCAGCATGAGCAGCGGGGGAAGCAGCATGACCGTCACCAGCAGGCTGATGAACATGCCGACGCCCGAGATCAGGCCGAGCTCGGCGACGCCGTCGAAATCGGTCGGGATGAATGCGAAGAAGCCGACGGCATTCGACACCGCGCAGAGGAACAGCGAGCTCGCGATGTGCAGGGCGGATTGCTCCACGGCGGCGGCGTTCTCGATGCCGCCGAACAGCAGTTCGCGGTAGCGCAGGCAGTAATGTATGGCGAAGTCCGCCCCGAGGCCGACGTACAGGACCGCGAACGCCACCGAGATCAGGTTCAGCTCGCCGAGGGTGAGCGTCGCGATGGCGGCGGTGAACACGAGTCCGATCAGCAGCGTGAGCTGTGTCGCCACCACCATGCGCAGCGATCCGAGCCCGAACTGGAGCAGCACGGTCACGGAGATGAGTGACAGCAGGAACACGAGCTGCGTGCCGCGCTGCACGCTCAGCAACTCTTCCTGTTCGAGCACGACGTTTCCGGTGAGCCGCACACGCGTGCCGAAGCGCGTCTCGATGCCGAGTTCCTTGACGATGTTGCGCAGCTCGCTGATCGCCGGGTCCGCGGGAAGAGGGTCGTCATGGTCCAGGACGGGCTGGACGATGATGAATTCGCGCTGCACGTCGTCCTCGTCGCTCTCGCCACTCATGAGCCGGTGCCAGGAAACCCGGTAGTCACGGTGATGCTCCACCGCCTCGATGGCGGCGTTGACCTGCCTGAGCAGTGGCGCAAGATCGAAATCCTCGCCGTCTTCCAACGCCTCCACGGCGTCCGCGAGCATCGAGAACAGTCCGCGGATCGATTCATCGCCGGTCAGCCTGGCGAGGAACGGCTGGATCGCGGCCAGGCTGTCCGCCAGGTCCTGCAGTTCCCCGGTGTCCAGGAACAGCAGGGCGGAATTCCTGAAGAGGGTGATTGCGCTGTTGTAGTAAACGGAACGGAACCGGTCCGGTCTCTGCATCAGGCGCTCGTACAGGACGTCGGCGGCGTCGAGAGCCTGGTCCGGGGTTGCCGCCTCGATGACCACCAGGATGTTGTCCGTGTGGTGCGGGAATTCACGCTCGTACTGGAGATCGAGCTGGCGCCACGGCAGGTCCGGAGACAGCATGTCCTTGGTGCTCGTATTCATGCCGAGGTTGTCCTTGATGTACAGGACGCATGCCACTGACAGGACTACAGCCGCCGCGACGACGGCAAGCGGCCGCCGCTGCGCCATGCGGATCCAGGCCCCGAGCAGGGAGAGCATCATCTGACCAAGCGTAGGCATGGAAAGCTCAGAGACGGGAGATCAATCTTGCCGGGAGGCCGCGGCGCACGTAATGCCGCAACCTGCTGTGCGCGGCGGCGCCGGACCGTTCAGACCCGGAATACGTACTGTTTGTCCGGTTCGCGCTCGCAATCGGGGGGGTAGCTCCGTCGCTTGTCCGCATAGTACTGTCGGCGATGATCACCTTCGGAGACCTTGTTGTACGTGACGTAAAGCACCCGGCGCGGGTCCGCGGTAATGTTCGGTCCGGAGCGGTGTGGCGCGAAGGAATCGAAAAAGAGCGCGTCGCCGGGCAGCGTCGGCACAGCAATGTATTCGAGCCCGTCTTCCGGCAAAGGTTTCCATTTTTCCCCGATGAGTCCCTTGCGGTTGAACCCCGGCGCGACTTCCAGGCAGCCGTTCTCCACGGTGCAGGGATCGATGGTGAGCAGCGCCGTGATGTGCAGCGGGGCATAGGCATCCCAGCCGGCCTGGACGTCCTGGTGCGCCTTGAAGCCGTCGCCCCCCGGCAGCTTGAAATTGATCTTGTCTTTGAACAGCACCGACGCCTCGCCAAACAACTCGGAGACGATGCCCTGCATCCGCGGTTCACGTAACAGCCGGCTGAATCCCGCGTGATAGGGCTCGAAGTCCTCCAGGCGGCTGAGGATCCGCAGGCCGGGCTGCAACCGGCTCTGCTCGAAATACATCATGTACCTGCCCGGGACTTCGGGCCAGGCGGCAACCTCGTCCAACCAAGCGGTGATCTCCCGCATTTCCGCGGCGCTGAACAGGCCGCGCAGGGTCAGAAAGCCCTCATCGGAAAACGCCTGTAATTGTCCGGGGGTCAGCATGGGAAACGTCTCATGATGAAAGACTGGAACCGGCGGCCCTTATAAACCAGGGCGTACACCGAGGCAAGCCGCGCGCCCCGGTTCTTCACGGCGGGCTCCCGAAAGGAAGGATGCGCGCGCGGTTGCGCCCGAGCCACCGCAGAGTACCGGTCGCGGCGCGGAATCCACCGGCCAGCCGCACCATCGCCGGGACGGACGACGGCCGCCGCACGAGATCGGCCAGGAGCGGAAGACGCCGCGCCCGGCCGTAAGCGTCGCTGCGCCGGATCACGGGGTCGGGTATCTCCAGGTCCGCGGCATCCAGCACCACACGCAGCACCAGGGCCGGGACACCGCGCCGTTCCGCGACCTCCAGGATGGCCGCGCTCTCCATGTCCACCGCATCGGCTCCCGTAGCCCGGTGCAGTTCCGCCTTGGCTGGGACGCCGGCGACGATCCCTTCGGACGCCGTAAGCACCCCTTCGTGCGCGCGCACCGAACCATCGCTCAGTCGCGCGAGCACGCGCAGGCGCCAGTTTGCGGTCGCTTCGAAACGCCGAACGGAGGAGATCACGGTATGGGGCACGAGCAACTGGCCCGGCCGGACCGCGTGCGAGAGCGCGCCGGCGACGCCGAAGCTGATGAGGGCTTCGGCGCCGGCGGCGAGGAGGAGTTCGGCGCCGCGAGCCGCGCGGTGCGGGCCGCTGCCGCAAAGCACCATGGAGAAGCATTCATCCAGTGTTTGCGGGGAATCGGGCGGGGGCGGACGGATCAGGCAGGCGGCCTCGGCCGCAAGCGCCGTGACGATGCCGATCCGTTTCACGGCGGGTACCGCGGGCGCGCTCAGACCGTCCCGGTCAGCGGGCCCGACGGGCTGGCGGGGATCGTTTCAGGCAGGCCGCGCGCGGTGATACTGAACAGGCCCCGCAGCAAGCGATCGTGGCGCGTCAGCAGCTTGGTGATGGCAATCGTGGCGTACACACTGCGGCGCGAAATCTTCACTTCATTGCCGGAGGCAAAGGATCGGTTGCGGTTGATCTTGCGAAGCGTGAGCACGGCCATGCCCAGCGCCCACAGGCAGAAGCGGCGGATCCCGGTTTCCCGCGCCGGTATCAATAATGTGTAGCGCAGGGCATTCGCCAGGTGCGAGCGCGCGACCGCGATCAGGTGACCCAGTCCCTGCTCGAAACCCGGATCGCGGGCGCCGGGCGCGAGCTTGCGCAGGTCCGCGCCGTGCATGGAGAAAATGTCGCGCGGCAGCCAGCACATCCCGCGGCGTTGGTCGTCCCAGATGTCTTTCAGGATGTTGGTCATCTGCAGTCCCTGCCCGAAGGAGACCGCGAGCGGCATCAGTTCCGCGCGATGCCGGTCGATTTCCGGCGAATGGGCGCAGAAGAGTTCGGTCAGCATTTCGCCGACGACGCCCGCGACGTGATAGCAGTACGCATCCATATCCGGCAGGTCCTTGAGACCGAGCCGCACGTTCGATTCCTGGTAGCGCGCCATGCCGTCGGCCATGATCCGTATGCAGTGTTCGAGCGCGGCGCGCTGGCGCGGCGTGAAGCCGTGGGTGATGCGGATCACCGTGTCCGTGTGGACGATCAGGTCACGCTCATCGGCGGTCGCGGTCGGGGAGAGTTTCGGCGCGAGCGTCGCGGCGAATTCCGCCGCGGTCTCCATACCCGCCACGACGCGGATGAAGCGATCTGCGAACTGACGTTTCTCCTCTAAAGGCAGGTGCTTGTCGTCCTCAATCGTGTCGGCGATGCGGCACAGCAGGTAAGCATTGCTGACGACGCGGCATAGCGCGGGCGGCAGTTGCGGGATGGTGAGCGCAAAGGTGCGGGAAACGCCCTGCAGGATCCGCTCCTGGTAAGCCTCGTCGGCCGCCGCACTCCCGGCCTGAGGGTTCTGGTTCATGGCCTCGCCTGCCTGTCGTGCTCGCAGCTTGGAGTATTGCAGAATAATCCTGATTTTTCAATCAGTTACTTTCAGGTTCCGGAGCGGCTTTGACCCAGCGGTGGGCCTCGATCTGATGCAGGGCGAGCAGACCCGCGGGATCGAGGATGAGATCGCGGATGCGCAGCGCGAGCGAAACCGCAAGCGCCGCGTCCGGCGGCAGGCCGATGAGCCCGCCAATGATGATGAAGGCGCCTTCCTGCACGCCGTAGGCATTGGGGATGATGAAGGCGATGTCGCTCAGCGTGGCGGTCAGGCTCTTGACCATCACCGCTTCGAGCACGCCAATCGGGTGGCCGAGCAGCAGGCAGGCCACCCAGACCTCGGCCGACTGCAGCAGCAGCGCGAGCGTGCGCAGTCCAATCGCGATCGCGAACCGCGGGCGGGCCCGGTAGATCTCCATCACACTCGCGTCCACTTCACGCGCGCTGACCGTGATGCCGTTCAGCGATTCGACCTGGAGCAGTGATTCACCCATGTGCGCAAGGAAACCAAGCATGCCGGCGCGCTGCACGAAGAAGAACCCGGCGGTCGCGAGGGCAAGTATCCCGAAGCCTGCGAGCGCGAGGTGCGCGAGCCGATCGTCCTGCGCGAGTTGCAGCAGGCAGGCGACACCGATCAGTCCCCAGAGGATGACGGCAATGACCTGCGCGGTCTTGTCCACGATCACGGAGGCCGAGGCGATCTTCGCCGGACAGCCCCATATATAGATGAGCCGCGCCTTGGCGATTTCTCCGCCGATGGTCGCGACCGGCAGCAGGTCATTCACCGCGCGTCCCATCCAGATGGCGAGCAGCGCATGGGCGAAACGCGGCCGGTGTCCGGGGGCAACGAGGCGCCGCCACGCTTCCGTCGCGGGCAGGACGTTCGGCAGCCAAACGAGGGGAAGAAGAAGCAACATCAGTCCCGAAGAGGCGAGGAGCTGGAGCACCGCCATCACGCCCTGCCAGATCAGCAGGCCAATGAGCAGGAGCAGGCCGAGGACCAGTCCCAGGTGGGTGAGCATGCGCAGCATCGGACCGGCAGAATAGCCGCGTAACGGGATTTCCGCTATAAGTTGTCTTACGGAATTGCCGCGTGCGATCGAAACCAGAGAAGAAGCGCGGCCGCGCCGCGAGGCCGGCCAGAACGCCCACGGGCGATCCGTGGTTGTTTACGCCCGGCCCGCTCACGACCTCACCCGGCGTGAAGCACGCGATGCTCCACGACCACGGTTCCCGCGACCAGGGTTTCATCGAACTCACCCGGCGCATTCGCGACCGGCTGGTCAGTCTCGCCAGGGGCGGGAGGACACACGTCTGCGTGCCCATTCAAGGCAGCGGCACCTTTGCGGTCGAGGCCATGGTGGGTACGCTGCTGCCGCAGAAAGGGAGGCTGCTGAATCTGGTCAATGGCGCCTACGGGCGGCGCATCACGCGTATCTGCGAGGTTCTCGGCCGATCCGCCGCGGTGCTCGAAATCTCTGAGGACCAGCCGATCGATCCCGGTGCCGTTGACCACGCGCTGGCGGCAAACCCTGACATCACGCACGTCGCACTCGTGCATTGCGAGACCACGTCCGGGATCATGAACCCGGTTGCGGAGATCGCCGCGGTGGCCGCGCGCCGCAGACGCCCGCTGCTGCTGGACGCGATGAGCACGCTGGGCGCAATGCCGATCGACGCCGGCGGCTGGCCCGTGGACGCGGTTGCCGCCTCCTCAAACAAGTGCCTGGAAGGCGTTCCTGGCGCGAGTTTCTGCATCGTGCGCCGCTCGGTGCTTGCGGCCTGCGCCGGCAACGCGCACTCGCTCAGCCTTGATCTGCACGCCCAGTGGCAGGGGTTCGAAGGCAACGGCCAGTGGCGCTTCACGCCGCCCGTGCATTGCCTGCTCGCGCTCGATCGCGCCGTCGCGGAACTGGATCGCGAGGGCGGCGTGCGCGCGCGCGGCCGGCGCTATCGCGAGAACTGCCGTATTCTGGTGAACGGCATGCGCAAGATGGGATTCCAAACCTATCTACGCGACGCCGTCCAGGGACCGATCATCGTCACGTTCCACGCCCCGGCCGGCACCGGCTTCGACTTCGGGCGTTTCTATGATGGATTGCGGAGGCGCGGCTACGTGATCTATCCAGGCAAGGTGACGAAGACGGATACCTTCCGCATCGGCTGTATCGGCCGCATCGGACCCGCGCAGATGCGCGGCCTGCTGGCCGCCGTCCGTGCCCTGATCCAGCAGGGGTGAATGGCACCGGGCTACATCGATCGAAATGGCTTCCCGCACCGTCACGCTCGACGGTTTGAAGAGGATGCAGCGATAGCGGCGGCGCGCCGTTCCTGACTCTCCTTCGGCCAGATTTCCATCAGCTTGTAGTACTCCGGTACAGCGGGCGTGCCCGGGGGCAGGACGACCCATGGCTGTTTGCTGGACGTGAAAATGTGGATGTCGGGCGGGAACCGGTCCGGCTCATCGAGCGTGCCGACGCGGATGAAGTGAACGGCGTCGCCCGCCCCGCCGTAATTGCTCCAGACCGCGATGCGGCACCTGGGGCAGCGCGAGATCTTCTGCCCCTTGCCGCTGGGCGAGGGGACGGGAACCACTTCCACCTCGCCTTGCAGAAGCTGCACGCGATCGGCCTCGATCAGCGCATTGAGCGCGAAGGCCGCGCCGGTCTGCCGCTGGCACCAGCGGCAATGGCAGCAGTGCACGAACAGGGGTCGGGACGTCATGCGGTAGCGCGCCTGGCCGCAGGTACAGCCGCCGTCGAAGAATTCGGTTTCGGGACTGTTCATGGGTTTCGCTTCCAGTTCGGACAGGGAGAGAGTGGCCGGCCGGTCGAGGACTTGGTTCAGCCGGGCACGGATTCGATCAAGACTTCGGACTTCAACGAGTTGGCGATGAAGCACTCCTCGTGGGCCGCATGGTGCAGGGCCTCCAGCTCTTCCGTCGACGGCATCTTTGCGCCGGAGAACTCGATCTTCGGACGCAGCGTGACACGGGTGATGAACTGCTTCCCATTCTCGTCCTTGCCGATCACGCCGAAGGCTTCGTCCGTGTAGGCATCAACCACGAATCCGCGGCGCGCGGCGAGCGACAGGAACCACAGCATGTGGCAGCTCGACGCGGCTGCGACCAGTGCCTCTTCCGGGTCCACCGCCTGCGCGATCGAAAGGGGCAGCGGAACGGACGCGGGCGAGGAGGACGCGGGCACGGTGACGCCGCCGTCGAAGGACCACTCGTGCCCGCGGCTGTAACGGTTGTCGGTGAACTTCGCGTCCTGCCGCTTCCAGGTTACTCTTGCCTGGTACTGATGCATTCCCGTGTCTCCGTCAAGCTGTTAGCGATGCCCGTTACTCAAAGTCCAGCAGACTGACTGCCCAACATTATGGTTTAATCTGTAATTCTTCAGGGTATCACTCCACTTTCGGGAGTGGTGGCAGTCTTGCGACCGCAGTCTGAACCGTCCGGGTGGCCTTGAGGAGATCCGCGAGCAGCGTTGCATCAGCGTCGAAATGTCCTTCGTATTCGGCAATGTTGCGTACTTCGTGCGCCTTCGCCAGGATGCGCCACGTTGCGGCGGGCAGACCAAGCGTGTGCGGCAGAACCTGAAAAACCAGATAGCGGTTCTCCGAGCGATAACCGTGCCAGCGCAACGCCGCCAAGGCGAGGGCATAGGCAGCGTTGTAAGCCAGATCGAAGCGGCTCGACAGCGCGAGGCCCTCGTTGTGTGCATCCGTCAGCCGTTCACCCCCGGAAATCAGCAGTCCCGCAATCTCAGCCGGTGTCCCCGGTTCCTCCGCCAGTTTGCCGATGCGGGCGAGATTCCCAAGATCGCCGGATTGCTCAGGCAAGATCTTCCTCCGCGCCGATGAGGAACACCTTGGGCTGCGCGGCCACTTTCACGACAAAGGGATTTCCTTCCCTGCGTTTCCTGCGCCAGTTCGCGGGTGTGTATACCGTGGGGTTTACCTTGCGGACCAGCCTGGCCTCCGCCGTTTGCATGGCGGCGAACACGTCCGCATAGTCCACGGCATCAGAAAGCACCAGCACGTCAATATCACTGGCAGAGTTATCGCTGCGCTTTGCCACGGAGCCATAAATGAAAGCGGCGGCGATACGCCTCGCCAGCGGTTTCAGCGCCTCCCGCAACGGCTCGGCCAGCCCTACTGTCTTTTGCGCGATCGCGCAAAGCTCGGAATAAATCGGCGACTTCGGGTTGGCCTGGTAGTGCTTCTGCGTACCCACTCGGGTAACCGTTACCAGTCCGCTGTCCGCCAGTCGCGCAAGTTCCCGCTGCACCGCGCCGGATCCGCCGCCTGCGAGCCTGATCAGCTCCGTGGCGAAGAAGCTCCGCTCGGGCTGGCCGAACAGGTATGCCAGCACGCGCTGCTGGGTCGTGGAAAACAACGCGTCGGCGAGGCTCCCTGGCCTCTGCACTTTGGATTTCCGAACCTTAGCTGCCATACCCATACTGGGCATACTAATGCCCAATATGGGTATATTCAAGCCTGACGGGGAGGCTTTTGAACCAGTTTGAGCACTGGAGCCTTGCGGGAAGACGCCCATTTGCCGCGCAGCAGTTCCGGCGTGGTCTTTTCCGGAAAAATGACGTCCTTGAACCGGCCGACCACGCGGCAGGGTGTCTTTGCCAGCCGATCTTCGGCGTCCCGCAGAGTCGTCGCATCCCAGCCATTGATCGGCAGGTAGTACGGAACGGCCTTGGCGAAGTCGACCATCGTTCCGAGGTCGGATCGATCCTGGGTCCTCCCGACGCGGACCTCGTGCATCGCGTTCAATTCCGACTCGATCGATTCGAGCGGGATCCCGAACCGCCGCAGCCGATCGGCGACGATGCCGGGGAAACGCTGCGGCAGCGACCGCACGTCCCTGGCCGGCGCGAGAATGGAAAGCAACGACGTTGAACTGACGCACAGCAGGAGCGGTCGGCGGTCGACCACGAGCCGGTTCACATACCAGTCGCCGAGGGCCGTATCCGACCGATCATCCTCGGCCGCCGACTCTGGCAGAGACCGCAACACTTTCACGGTGGCTCTCAGGATGACCATGAATTCGATGTTCCGGCAATCTCGCCGGGGCGAGCCACAGTGACGCGACACCTCCAGACGGAAGTTGCGCGTACTGGAGCCGGCCCTTGGGTTCCGGGATGGGTCGGCCGAGTTCCCCGGTTGTCCAAATCATCAAACTCAGGCGCCGCGTTGCACAGCCTGGCGAAAGCGCTCGTATCGAACCTCCAGCAGTTCGCGGGCAGGGCGAAATTCAGCGCGTCTCGGAAGGACAATGCGAGAGTCATGCAGCCCCTGGATGGCGTGCAGCAGGGTCGGACCATCCCGCTCGCGGCGGAGGTCTTCGCGCACCTCGATCGTGAAGTCCGGCCGCAATCCGATGAAATAGCGGTCGAATGCCGCGTGATGCAGAGTACATAACGACAGACCGTTATGAACAACGGGCTCTCCGCCGGGTTCGGAGTCCGGGATGATATGCGCCGCATCGAGCAGCTCCTCGTGGCGCAGGCGGCAGAAGGCGCATTGCCGTCGATACGCTTCGAGCACGCGCTCCCGGAACGCGCGTTGATGCAGTCGTACCCGCACGGCCGCGGTGATGTACGTTCGACGCGCGGTCTCGGCGTCTTCCCTTACACCCATCTGTAGAGAAGGGTTGTCGGAAAGTCCCAGGTGCCGGGCATCATCCACCGCGACGCTGAACGTGAGATTCTCCGGGTCATCCCCCACCACGAACACCGGCCACGTGACCAGGTACTTTCCGGGAACGACGCCATGGATGTAGACGAGCGGCAAGCGCCGCTCCATGGCGAAGCGCAGCCCCTTGTTATCGGAGTGATTCGGATCGGTTCCGCGGTACCGATAGCGCAGAAGTTCATCGGGGCCAAACGAGTCATCATACGGGCCGTGCGGAGCCGTCGTGATGCTCAGCGGTACTTCGTTCATGATGCGAGGCTTGAATATCCCCTGCGGCCCGAGCAACGGCACCCTCGCGTCATCGAATCGGAATCCTTCCGCGAGGACTGTCCTGGGGAAGACGTCACCGTGAACGGCGATCTGCTCGCCAAGCCACGCGAAGGCAGCAGCCCTTATTCGAGCGTCGTGGGCGGGATCAAACACAAACCGAAAATAAACCTGACACCTTTATCGTATCGCGAGAAACGCCCGGTAAACCTTCTCGGGCCGCGCGCGAAGCACGCGATGAAATTTGACGGTATTGGGCATTCGGAACGCCTGCGTCGGATCAACAATGGATTGCTGAAATAATTGCTAGACGGCTTTGAGGCACCTATTGCTTACCCCTCGACCGACTAGCACTAGAGCTTGACGCTCTCAGAAACGCCTGATAGGTGTTCGATGACTTCAACATGTAGCATTTCCCTTCAATCACAAAGCCATCCAGACTATGCTCTATCGTATAGGAGGAGAGGTCGGCTATGTTGTTTATGAATCCTCTTTCTTTGAAATTCAGAGAAGTATTGCATAAGACCCCGTAGCCGGTACGCGCCTTGAATGCCCTAAGCAACTCGTGCAAATGACTGTTAGTCACAAAGGACACCGTTTGAATGCGTGCTGTCCCATTGACATGTGTCACCGCAGTTAGCGCATCCGTAGATACGGGCTGCGTGAAGAGCATAAACGGGCTGGGGCGATCGCAGCCAAACCATCGTGCAGCGTCTTCCTCGAGGCAAACGGGCGCAATGGGGCGAAATTGTTCACGTTGCTTAATATCATTCAGCCGCACCCTTGTGCTTTCCTTAAACGGCGACGCAAGGATCGAACGATTTCCCAATGCACGTGGTCCGATTTCGCTTTTCCCGTTTACCCATCCGATGATTAGGTTGCTAGTCAGCATGTCCGCAACCATCGCGTAGTCCGTTTTGTACTCATCATATAAAGATGCATCGAATGCGCCGTTGGCAACAAACTCAAGGCCCGCGTAAACACTCCACTTTATTTTGGGATTCCCTGTAAAATGGAACTGCGCGTCAATCGCAGTGCCGATTGCCGATCCTGAATCGTTGGGAACAGGCGGCACGAATACCTCGGAAAAGAGATTGCTCTCCCTCCATTTCGTGTTCCAGTCACAATTTAGTCCGCACCCGCCAGTGATCAGCAGTGGCATTCGTTTCTTCATGTTCGATTTGGCAAATTGATAAAAACGATCGAATATTCTGTCACTGACAATACCCGCAAAGTTACGAAACTCTTGGTCATCCAGCCCCACATTGTAGTGTCTGCAATGCCTTAGCGTCTCACACTCCTTCGGATTGAGGTGTAGGCAATCCTGCATTAGGAATGCGATAATTCTCTCCTCTTCATCCGAAGGCCTACTTCGTTTTGAAAATGAAGCTAAGGCCATGAGCTTTCCCGCGTCGGAAAATCGGGAGAATTCTGCAATACTCATATCAAATGTCGGATCCGCAAGACCATAAAGCAGGGCATAACGATGCCCAGGTTCAGGCATGACATCGGCGAGCTTTGTTAGGTTCAACTCGGAATCGATTTCGTAGAATGAGCCGATCACACCTTCCCAAAGCAACGCATAGCAGGGCGTGCCCTTGGGCAGATTCGACATTCCAAAGGCGCAGAGAAGATGGGAACGTTCGTGGGAAGATGAAAAGTATTCAACTGTCCTCCCCAATAAGCGCATTTTGCCAACTACAATTTCGGTGTTGCGGACGCCGTGATATCCAGCAACACCGCGCTGCTTAGATTGATGCGGGTCGCTAGTCCACCAGCCACCTCTACATAGCACGTCGGGAATTTCTTTTAGTTCACTGAGGACGCTGAACACATCCGGAACGGCCAAAGATGAATGTCGATAATGGGAGTCTTTCTCAGCTTCAATCGAGGCTACTAATCGTCCGTCCTCAAGATAAGCGAATGCGCCATCGTGGCCCGGGTTGTATGATAGAACAATCATTTTGCTAGCTGACTCACTTGAAACAATCCAGCATTCGTTCGATGTAAATAGTCACATCCAGGCGAGGAGGTAACCGAATTCGTCTCCAGAACGATCGATCTTACTATCGAGATTGCTGGGAGCCGTCGATTGTTGATTCGCCCGGCAAGTTGGGTGGAACGAGATGGCCAACTGTTGACATGTAGCGCCATTGGAAGGTGCGGGATTGGCGTCGGATCCCAGAGCACGCGTCTATGGACCAAGTGATCGTCAACCCACCAAAGGATCTCGCACGGACTCCATTCAATTGCGAAGCGGTGGCTTGTTTTGGATGCATCGAACCCGAGTTCGATATAGCTTGGGGCACCTCTATAGCCATAGTCGAACTTTGCTCCCTCGTCACCTGGATTGTAGAAGACATTGACCACGAGGCGGTCTGGTCGATTTCCCGGGATCTCGATATCTATCTCCTGTCGCGGTGAGTTACGGTGGAGAAAGAATCCAGTGACCACGCCGGGGGCATTTGAGGCTTGGATGGTCGCCTCGAATTTTCCGAACAAATATTGGTCCCGACTGCATATCGAAGCGGCACTATAATCTCGAACACCTAGAGGCTCACTTCTGACGAAAAGCGCAGCTCCGATTCCAGATCTAAATTCGACGTTAGAGGAGCGAAACAACGCCAAGTTGTCCGTGAAGGTATCACTTCTCAGAAGCCAGCGTCTCGTATCGAGGCACTCCAAACAGTCGCTGAATCTAACGAACGTTCCAGCACCCGGCTGCCCATCCTCTGTCGCGACGGAGTGAATGCCTTGCCACCACATACGGGGCTCAACGACCCATGGAGACCTGTCACGCCTAGGCCTTTTGGATCCTGGAAGCTGGCCCGCGTCAATGGCTGCTTCCAGAATTGGTCTTTGGCCAAGATCCTTCAGCGTCGGGAAAGAGCAAGTAGGCGGTGCACATCTGAGGTGTTCGCAAACGACCTGCCATTTATTCAACTCCTCCGAATGAAGCACCGCGACGTCGGCATCATTGAGTTCGTCCTTGAGACTGAGGAAAGTGTCATCTGCAGTGATGCCCTTGGCTACGGTAATAATGAATTTTGCCTTCGGGTAGCGACTCCGGACCGCTCTGACGTTTGCTTCTAGGGACCCGATGTTTACATATGCATCAAAAACCCGCCCGTCCTTTCCTTCGAGAAGCCGTTCTAATTCAGGAGCTGGTAATGTCTGGAGGTCGCTGCAGCATCTATAACCGAGCATGCACAAAGCCATTGCAAGCGATGAATGACCGGAGCCTTCAGGGCCAAGAGCAAACACTGGTTGCTCATTTGGGCGGATGTTAAATAGGGATGCTTCTTCACTAGTGATCGCGCCAATTTGCGTGAGAGTGGGAAGTATGGAATATGAGTTGGTGGATTTAGCGTCGCGTCGCTGGCTAACAAGAGGCCGTCTAGTCGCCCGCACGTCCAACGCTTTGAACTGGTGATTTATCCAGAGGTCAACGGGGCCACGGCAAGGAAGTAGTCGGAGGAGTTTCTCAGCTCCCTCGCGGGAGAGAACATATCCGGACAGGTGCCAGAGCCCGCGCACTGGGCGGAATACGTTGTTTGAAAGCAAGGTCTTTGGCGCACCGTGCTTCGCTTCGAGATACGATACATAAAGAACATCGAATGTTCCTCTTTTGTCATATTCGGTCACGACCTCGTCCCACACTCGATCCAGATATCGTGCAAACCCAGAATGAAACCACACGTCGTCCTCGAGAATAATGACGTACGCATGGTTAGTCGCTGCAACCTGCCTCCACACATTGATGTGTGATCGAGCGACCGCAATCTCAGCTCGGCTCATTCGAATCGGGGTACTTAGTTCGAACCTCGTGGGAGAAACCAGCGGTTGGGGTTCCACGAAAAGCTGATCCTCAAGCGTATAGAACGGATCAATGTCGGCATCCTTAGGTGGCTCTTCCGAGAATGCATTAGCGTCGATGGCGGGAAGCCGCTCAGTCAAATTCAAGAGTTCAGCTCCCGACGAATCCAATATGCGTCTGAGCTCTTGCTCCATCTTGGACCAGCGTCCCGGTTCACGATCGAGGTTGATGACATAGACTTTCTCAATCCGAGGGCCTTCCTCCGTATCTTGGACGCCGAATGCTCGACACTTCTGCTTCGGCAGGAGCCTCCGAATAGTCAGCCAGAATCGAAACACCCAACTGACAGCTTCTAGCGAATGCGGCGCCAAATTCATGGCTTTTCCGCGCGCGGCGAGGCCCGATATGCTTGCCGATTCGAAAGCCTCCAGTTTCTCTTATCACTCCGGTATCTGAGTGGCCACTTACTGGTGGAAGTCTTCTCCCAATCGTGAACAATGAGCAATGCTTCTTCAGGGCAGCTTTCATCAACAAGCACTTCGAATACGGATCTGGTGAGGTTGCCGGGGCCAGTGGTTGCCTGGACTTCGGGCAGCTCGTCTTTCGATTCTTGCTCAAGGGATATCGTAGCGTTCATCAGCGCACGCTCTACAATTGGATGATTGCGAATCGCGATCAAGGGCGTAGTATTTAAGTAGAAAATCCAACTCAATTGGTTTGCACCCAAGGTTACGAAATCTGAGGGTGGAACCATCTGGGCTGTCTCAATGTCGTAGCAGAAAGGTTGAAGCTTCAATCGACCATCTGAAAAGAGATGTTCGATCGTCGTTCCGTGATAGACATCGTCAGCGTCAACATAGAAACCTCCCTCTACGAAGATGTAGGAGTAGCGGAAGTAATCCGACTTCATTGAGGGGTGATAGCACTTGTCAAAAGCTTTCACATGTCTCGAACCCAAGTGGACGCGGACAAAGTCTCTCGCTGAACTCTCGTCGAAAACCTGAAGCTCGAATCCTGACTGTTCGAGTTTCTTCCACGACTCCATGCACTCCCTAACATCTTTGGGCAGTCGGCCAAGATCATCCCAGAACTGCACTATACGTTTGGGAGGAGTGGCCAAGAATGTCGCGGGTACTCGGGCCAGCTCATTGGGACGTTGGACTAACTCCCTGATGAAGTTGGAGCGATCACGCTCGTTCTTTTCGAGAGTGTCCGAAAATGGTGTCAGGTTTATTTTCTGGTCAGAAAGCAAATCTGACGCCACTAGATTAATGTGATGATCAAGCGGCTACAGCGGTCTTTGTCCGCTCGTGCAGGGTCTCCGGGGCAATATCGGTACCGTTCGGCCATGTCACCGTGCCGCCTTCGACGAAGAAGTGGAAAAAGTACTCCGGGTCTTTCAGCGGCTCGAAGACCGGACCGCTGAGCCAGTCGAGGAAGTCAATCGTACCCTCGACGCCGTCGTTGAAGACGAGCCGGATCTTGTATTCGCCGCGATATTCCGCTCGGACAACAACGGGAAGCGTGTCCATTCAATTCTCCTCAGTCCAATGGGGCGATTCTTTGGAGAGACTCGCCTGCTCTGAAGTGTCATTTCTCCAATATCGCGCAGACACCCAGTCCACCGGCAGCGCAGACCGAAATAAGCCCCCGCCCACTGCCGCGTTCATCGAGCAGCGTCGCCAACGTCGCAAGTATCCTCGCCCCCGTCGCCGCAAACGGATGTCCCGTGGCAAGCGAACTGCCGACGACATTGAGTTTCGCGCGGTCGATGGAACCGAGCGGCGCATCCAGCCCGAGCCGCGTGCGGTAGAACTCAGGATCTTCCCAGGCCTTCAGCGTGCACAGCACCTGCGCGGCGAAGGCTTCGTGGATTTCGTAGAAGTCGAAGTCCTGGAGTTTGAGGCCGGCGCGCTTGAGCATTCTCGGCACGGCGTAGACCGGCGCCATCAGCAGTCCTTCCGTCTGGCCGCCGTTCGGGTGGCCGAAGAAATCCACCGCCGCGGTATCGTGCACGGTGAGATAGGCGCGTACCGGGAGATTGTGCGCTTTCGCCCACTCTTCGTTCGCGAGCAGCACGGCGGCCGCGCCGTCTGTGAGTGCCGAGGCATTGCCGGCGGTGATCGTGCCGGCATGGCGATCGAAAGCGGGGGAGAGGGAAGCGAGTTTCTCGGGCGAGGTGTCCGGGCGCAGCACGTTGTCGCGCTCGAGGCCGCCGAAGGGCGTGATCAGATCCTTGAACAGGCCGCGCTCGTAGGCGGCGGCGAGGCGCTTGTGGCTTTCCAGCGCAAACCGGTCCTGGCTCTGCCGGTCCACGCCCCAGACCCGCGCCGTGATCTCGGCGTGCTGGCCCATGGATTTCAGTGTGCGCGCCTCCGTCGTGGAGGGAATGGCCGGGACCAGGTGCCAGGGGCGCAGCCGCGCCATGACCTTGAGCTTGTCGGGCACGGTCTTCGCGCGGTTGAGATCGAGCAGGATGCGGCGCAGCTCCTCGTTCACCATGATCGGCGGATCGGAGGCGCTGTCCACGCCGCAGGCGATGCCGGCTTCGATCTGGCCGCTGGCAATCTCATTGCCGACGATGATCGCGGCCTGGAGGCTGGTCGCGCAGGCCTGCTGCACGTCCATGCAGGGCGTGGTCGGATCGAGCTGCGTGCCGAGCGCGGATTCACGCGTGAGGTTGAAGTCGCGCGTGGCTTTGAGCACCGCGCCGCCGGCCACGAGGCCGAGCCGCACGCCGCGAAGATTGAAACGTTCGACCAGGCCGGAGAGCGCCGCGGTGAGCATCTGCTGGTTGCCGATGTGGCGGTAGGCCGTATTGGCCCGCGCGAAGGGGATGCGGTTACCACCGAGGATGGCTATTTTTTGCATGGCTAATCATGGACTCATAGAGGAATTGGCGGAAGGGGGAGAGGCAAGGCCGCCGGGGACGGCGGCCCTCCAATTCAGGGCATTGTCCTTTTTGGAGGGCCCGCGTCCTCGCGGACCATTCTTTCCATGGCCGGATGAAGCCGGCCCTACAGGGCTACCTCAATGGCGGGATAAATCCCGCCCCAAGGGCCGCCGATAGTACCAGCGCATTACTGGCTCGCGGCATAGGTGGAGTGAGGTATTCCGGCGTTAGCGGTGACGGAATCGACGGCGTATAGTTTGGACATGTCTGCAAACTTCGATGAACTGGAAAAGGAAGCCCTTGCCTTGAGTTCCCGGGAAAAGGCCAGGCTGGCGCGTGCGTTGATTGATGACCTCGACCCGGCGACGGACGAGGGCGCAGAAAAGTTCTGGATTGAAGAGGCCCAGAGGCGGTATGACGCCTACCTGGCGGGAGAGTTGGGAATTGCTTCAGGGGAGGAAGCGATGCAGAGGGCTCGCCAGCGCCTGAAATGATCGGGTTTCGGTATCTGCTTCCTGCGGAGGAAGAGATGACTGAAGCCGCGAGGTTCTACGAAAGGGAGACCGAGGGCCTTGGCGCAGATTTTCTTGATGACGTGCAGCGCGCGATTGACCGGCTACGCGACAATCCCCGACTTGGTCTGACTATCACCACCGAACTTCGCCGTAGTTTGCTGTCCCGCTTTCCGTTTTCCGTGATCTATGCCGTCGAGCCGGAGGGCTTGCTGATTGTTGCCGTTGCGCATCAACGGCGGCGTCCGGGTTATTGGAGAGGGCGAGCTACTCCCTAGCTAACGACTCCCGCCGAAAGCAGTCGGCACGTCTCACATCTCAGCTTGAAAGTCACGGCGCCAGGCGTTTGACTTTCAGTTGCCTCCGCGACAGTTCGGCGTGCCAGAGATCATACTGCGCCTGGTGGATCACCCAACTCTCGGAAGAAGTATCAAAGGCGATGGATTGAACGTCGACTGGATTCCGGGTCGCGGGTCCTGCGGACCCTTGCCCGGAATGACGGCGGGAGGAAGAGGGGACGGACCCGGTGTTTGGGTCCGTCCCCATCTGTTTCCTGCCCCCTCTCCCACGAGGGGAGAGGGAGGAAACCATTACTTATAGCCGGCGCCCTTGG
>JACPSH010000009.1 GCA_016193395.1 Gammaproteobacteria bacterium | reverse complement strand
GTGCGCGACAAGTACCAGAGGTTGTTCCAGACGGCGATGGAAAATTACGGCGCCGTGCCGTTCCGCTTCAAGTACGGGTTCCCATCGCTGGAAGACGCGGGCGCCTATGGCGAGGTGCTGAAACGGATCAAGAAGGCGCTGGACCCTGACAATATCCTCAATCCGGGTATTGGATTGTTCAAGGACTTGTAGTACGTATTATTGGTTTGGTGGGTGCCATTCCATGCGCTACCTTGAGTGGAAGGACGAATACAGGTCGGGCATCGAATCCGTCGACTACGAGCACCGGCTGCTCATCGATACCATCAATGCCGCATGCGAAAACCTGCGGCGCACGCTGTCCCGGGACGCTGTGTTCGACTGCCTGGGGCAGCTCTACCAGAGGGTCCGCGGCCATTTTGCGCTGGAGGAGAAATTCATGCGCAAATGGGGATATCGACTGTATTCCCTGCACAAGGCGGAGCACGAGAAACTCCTGGAGCGCATCCGTGGCATGTTGGACTCCTTCCGGAACGGCGCGTGTAACGGAGGCGACCTTAGCCTGGACGAGCGCCTCTTGACCTGGTTCCAGCAATACTTTCAGACCGACGGCGGCAGTTTGAAAACGTCTTAGCGCGGGCTATTTGACGCCTTGGCCAGATCCCGTAGCGGCCGGCGGAGAGGATGCCGTTCGGGTCAAGCGGGTCCCTGATGGTTTCGTCCAGCCGCCGCTGTACGTGCTCCTCGAAGCGGCGGATCGCCTCGGAAAAATCCCTGCTGCTGACGCCGGGGGGAAGTCTCATTGCCGTGGTCCTAGTAAGCGGAGTATTTCCGGACGGATTCGGCCATGGCGATCACATTCTCCACTTTTGCCTCGTCGGGAATGCCTGCGGCGCCGTCGAGGATAAAGCCGCCGCCCTTGCCGACCTTCTCGATCAAGTTCCGGCAATAGCTGTCTACCTCCTCCGCGATCCCCGTCGTCAGTAACGACGCCGGCACGTTGCCGCGCAGGCAGGCGACATTGCCCAGCACCTCCTTCGCCCGGAGGAGGTCGGTTGCCTCGAACTTGTAGATGACCTTGCCCGGCGGAACGTCGGCAATGATTTCCAGGCGCGAATTGCACACGCCCTCCCAGAACACGCAGGGCACCAGGTCGCGCTCGATCAGGCTCATCATGACCTTTCTCAGTTCCGGCCAGTAAAAGGTGTTGAACTGATCGGGCGACATAAAGCTGTCCAGTCCCCAGTGCAGCGGGATGAAGACGTAGCGGCAGCCCGAACGCCTGGTCGCGGCCTCCACGTTCCGCAACAGCAGGACCCGCGCCTTCGCCATGGCCTCCAGGAGACGGTCCCGGTGACGGAACATGTCGAGTATCCCGCCCTTGGAGCCGCGCATGAAATCGACGAACAGATCGTACGGCGCCTTGCAGAACGCCCCGGCGGCGAGCGGGTATCCTGCCTCATTCATGTCCCTGGCGAAGGCGCCGATGCGCCGGTAGTTCTGCGCCGTGCGCTCGCCTATCTCGAACAGGCGCTGTAATCCCTTTTGCAGGGCCGGGTTGGCGAAGGCGGCCACCGATCCGACCAGGTCCCATTCCGGGTAGGTCACGAATTGCGGAAAATCTTCAAACACCCTGAACGCGCCGGCGATGCGCGGCAGGTATTTCTTCAGATAGAAGCCCGTCGGGTCGAGAATATAATCGTCGTACTCCTCCGCCGACATCAGCTCCTGGTCGATGTACTGGAAGGTGACGTTCGGATCCGCCCCGTGGCCCGGCCACCTGACCGGTTTGAAGTCCAGCTCATCCAGCGTCTGGGCGAACGGAAACAGGATCGCCGAGAATGCGTCCGGCTGCAGGAGATGGATCGCGCGCTTGCTGGCCTCCACGTACCGGTCGATGTCATACATCGCCTCTTCGAAGGTGATGCCGGCCAGCCGCGCGGCCCAGAAATTCGTGGAATAGACAAACGGCGTCCGGTCGGGTTCGCGCAGGGCAATGGCATTTTCAATGCGCTGCAGCCGCTGTTTATAGAGATCGGAAAAAATGTCGTTGTTCATCCGGAAACGACCTTCAGCTTCCCCGCACGGGCCTGTTGCGTCAGCCTGTTAAGGCTACTTGAGGCTGCTGAAGAAGGCCGCCGCGTTCTCGATGTCAACGTCCGTCAGTGGCGCGGCCATGGGCGACATCATCGGATCGCTCCGGCTGCCGTCCTTGAATGCCTTCATCTGCTTCACGAGGTATCCGTATTTCTGACCGGCAAGATTGGGCCAGAGATCGTTAGGGCTCAAGCCCTCGGCGCCGTGACAGGCGGCGCAGATGGCCGATTTTGCCTTGCCTGCGGCGGCGTCTCCGGCGGCAAACGCCGGGACGGCCACAACGGCGGCGATCAGGGCCACGCCGATTCTGCAATGGTTATTCATCGGTTATTTCCTCCAGATTGATGGTTGATAAGAGCAATTCAGCCGGGTTTCCCGTCGACGCGGGGTGTCAGGTATATCGGCAAATACAGCCATGTCCACAGCGCCATGATAAACACGCCCAGGAAGGCGGCGGCCGTGTTCCAGTAAGCGGACGCAGCGGCGCCGATGAACGGCCATTCGCTTGCGATGCGCAGTAATACGGCAAATTGCAGGAACGCGAAGCAGACCAGTGTCACACGGGTGGCTGTCAACGGGCGGCCGGAGTGCCCGAGGCTCACGCGGCTCGCCATGGCCAGTACCATGGATGTCACGAAACCCAGTCCGAGCGCGTGCAGCGGCGCCTTGCCCAGGACGATGCCGCCGCCAAGCAGCCACACCAGGCTCTGTATGCTGTATAGAAGAGCACCGATTCCGCACCAGAGAAACGCCACGTGCAACATCGCCAGCAGCGGGACGCGGAAGCCGCGGCGAATTTCCCAGATCCAGGACAGGTACAAGACGGCTCCGGCAAGCGGGACATCGAACAGGAACAGCCACTGCGGCATGCCCATGACTTCCAGCAGCGCATGACCGGCAAGGCAGCCCGCGATCAGCGGCAGCGACCAGGCCGGTCTGCGCATGGTGTAGCGATCCAGGACGCAGCTTGCGAAAAACGGAATCATCCGGAGCGAAACCGTAATCAATACCGGTAACAGGAACAGCCACAAGCCGACGACGAGCATGATCCGAAACGCCAGCGGGTCGCCGTCTATCAGCCAGTACAGGCCGCTGCACGCGCCCGCGAAGCCGCTGAGCAGCGCAAGGCTGAGAATGGTTTCATACGCCGAGCATGGTTTGCCGGGATGCAGATAAACATTCCAGAGGGCGCAGGCGGTCACCGCCCAGCCGCAGAGAAACATGATGACGCCGCCCTCGATGACGGGACGGGGCAGGATGAGGCCGGCATAGACAGTGACGGTTCCGCCACAGAGGAGCCAGAAGCTGGCGAGATACATCCGGGGTGGCACCGGGGCAGTCTGCAGCCACTTTGGATACGTGGTCATCAGGAAGCCGAAAATGAAGAAGGGGAATACGCCGTACAACATCAGAAATGCATGCACCCATGTGGTCGGCACGCTCGTGGCCAGCGGCGGCCACAGCAGGGTGTGCCGGCCAAGGAGTTCGACTGACCAGAACAGCAGGGTCAGGAGGAGTTGCAGCGTGCCCGCAAGAAACATGACCCGGTGCGGGGCGCTGAACAACACAGGCCCCGAGGGAACAACGGCGTCGATGACCGCAGCCGGGGCCTGGATGCGCGCCGCGAGGGACCTATCCTGCATTGGGCGCGGCGCTCATGCGGTGGAGAGTTGTTTGTGCATGCGCGCATCCTTGGTTCGGAAGTGGTCCGTGAACCAGTGATCGAGGCGATCGACGAATTCGTCGTTATCCAGCGATGCGTCGTCGTCGTATTCGTCCATGATGTCCCGGATCGCATCGAGAAGGCGGTCGTGATCGGCTTTGTGGTCCGCATACTGATCGTAATTGCGCTCGCGCATGATCTTTTCTTCCAGCGCGAAGTGGGCGGCAATCCGCGCGTAGATCTCGCCGAGATGATCCATGACGGCGTCAGCGGAGTCCTCGGCAATACCATCGATCAGGTCGTTGATCAAGCCGATCAGTTCCCGATGTTCGTAGTCGATGTCGGCAATGCCGATCGAATACTCGTCGCGCCATTGGAGCCGCGTCATATTTGTGCCCCGCCGGGGCAGTCCGTCCATCCCGGTTGCGTTGTGCAGCCCGTCTTCACAGGAACAGAAACCCCCCGATATCGGCTTTGAAGTCGATGACGAAATTCTGGCGCGCGGACAACGTGACGGTTTCAGACCGTTCGTGGTCAAATCCCTGTTCCCGGCGCGTGTCGCGCAATTTCGCCGTCAACCTGTGCGTACCGGGCGGCACGGGAAAACGCCGATAAACGCTCGATGCACCGTCCCCGGACAGTCCCGAGGGCGGCAACTCGGCGCGGTACAGCATCCGGTCATCCAGCAGCAGCTCGACATACAGCGGCACACGTTCGCGGCTGCACTTCGTCGGCCGGCGCATGTTGGGCGGCAGGTCCGCGATCTCCTCGGGACTGAGCCGGCGGCAATCCTCTTTTCGCTCACCGGCATGGCTGAAACTCAGTTTCACGAGCGCGAGTGCCGGGTCCTGATGCGTATAGGCTGGACGGGTGGAAAAGTAACCGACACCCGCCATGAAGGCGATATAGAACAAAACCTGCAGGGCGATGGCGGCTAATTGACGCATGTTCGATTCCCGCCCTGGCCCGGGTCCGTGTAGTTTGCAAGGCGCTGCTGAAACGCCAGCACCTGGCGGTTCAATGTGCCACCGACCGTGTCCTGCTGGTTGATGGCAACGCGGTCGCGCGGCACACGTGCGCGCAGCGCCGGATCTCTCTCCGCCTCGATCCGCATGCGTGTCCAGCGCTGTCCGAGACGATGGAAGCAATCGTTGTCGGCACAGCCGCTCAACAGGACGCCATCGGCGTGACGACGGCTCAACGCAAAGTCGATGAAGGAGGGAGGCAACATACCCACGCACGGCATCGATACCATGCCGAACCCGTCGCCCTGGACGGTTAGGGCACTGTTACCCTTTGTACAGGCGACGACCAGCACGCGGGCGGATCCCTCGATCCCCGCCATCACGCGGATCATGTCCTCCCGCAGCTTCGCCATGGGAAAGTCCGGAAGCTCTATGCCGGGGATGATTTTACTGCGCCGCCGGAATGGCGTGGCGGTCGGACATGCGCCGACACATAAGCCGCAACTTACGCACAGATCGGGATCGACCACGGCTTCCGTGCCGTAGGGCAGTCCGTCGCTGCGCGGTTGTAACGTGATCGCGCCGAAGGGGCAGTCAGCCACGCATCGACCGCAACCATTGCAGTTCGGCAGGTCAACCCTGGCCACCCGGAGAGGGGCCTGTCGCGATCGCGCGAGCCAGGGCAATAACACCAGCAGTGCCGTTCCGCCCGCGACAACCGCCCACAGCGCGGAGCCGGAATAACGATCCAGCAAGGGGTAGAGAAAGAAATAGAACCAGTCCATCCCGACGATGGCGGGCACCTGAGTCAGGACCGCCGGCCCCTGGCTTGTCGCCGGATAGAGCAGGGACAGCGCCAGCATCCCTGCCAGCGTGCCGAGCGCAAGCCGCCTGGGTGGATTGACCGCCGGTTGCGACAGTCGCTGAATGTGCAGCCACATGAAGAACAGCATGATCAGCGGTACGACGATATGGATGAAGACAAACAGCGTGAAAAAACGGCCGCTCAAGGTTGCGTCGTGCAGAAAATTCCTGGCAATGGGTTCGGCAAAGATCGGCAGCGCATCCAGCCACTCGGCCGTGGCGATTGCCACGTATTGGGCGAACATATCCCATACGATCCAGTAGCCGGTGATCCCACTGGCATAGATGAACCACAACAGCGCCACACCGGTGATCCACGTGAAAGTCCTCGCGCCATGCAGGCGATCCGCGGCGAATTCACGCAGAACGTGCAGCAGGGCGACGACCACGAGCGCGTCGGATGCGTAGCGATGCAGGCTGCGCATGATACCGCCCGCGTACCATTGGGACTCGGTGAGCGCCTGGATCGATTCATAGGCCTCGGTGACACCGGTATCGAAGAAGATATAGAGGTATATGCCGCTGCCGACGACGATCCAGTAGAAAAACCAGCCCATCGCCCCCAGTTGAAACATCGGGTTGGCAGCCGGGGAGAAGGCGGCATTGAGGCAGACGTCGACGCATTCGAACAGCTTTCGAAGGGCGGATCGCATTACGCAGTCGATTGCCGGTCAGGCTACCGGCTTGGAACGGCCACGGGTACGCCACGCGTGGACGACAAAGGTCATGACCATGCCGAGACAGAGCAGGCCGGCAACCACGCTGACCAGGACCGAATAATCAAACCGGTAACGTCCGGTGCTCGGGTCGTAAATCGTGCAGAACAGGCGGATGTTGTCGATCCAGTCGGATACCGTCACCGGCAGGCGCGCCGCCGTGCCAAACAGGAGTTCCTTCAGCGGTTCCACCAGTTGCGGCGTCTCGAATGTGTTGCCGTAAACCTGCCGATATACCCGTCCCCCGGTGTCGATGATGGTGGTCTGCGCGAGATGGTCGAAGCCTTTAGGTGATGGGAAGAAGATGAAGCCGAGATCCTCGCTGAGCTCCCTGATCGTTGCCTCCTCACCGCTCAGAAAGTCCCAGCCGGGCACCGAGATCCCCTGCTCCCTGGCGTACTCGTTCATGCGGGCAGGCGTATCCACCGCGGAGTCGAATCCGATGCTGACCACGCGAAAGCTGTCCTCGCCCAAAGCCTCGCGCGCGACGTCAACGGCGTGCGCGAGGTTGCGGGTCAAGGCCGGGCAGGTGTGGTAACAGCTCGTGTAAATCAGGCTGACGACCAGCGGCCTGCCGTGAAAGCGGTCAAGTTCAACCGCTTCGCCGTTGTGATTTAAAAAGCGGTGTGCGCCGACGGTGCGGCCCAAGGCCGCCTGACTGTACGCAAGGGCGCGTTCCCGGCTGAACGCCGTGAAATCGTGCGGCTCCGCGCGGCAAGTCGCCGCATAGGAGGCGATGAAGACCACGAGGAGCCAGGACCAGGCCGCCTCTGCAAGAACGCAGCGTGCGGAATTTCGTGGCGCTCGCCGTTCCGGTTGCCGGTAATAGCGGCTTGCAGCGGGTTGGATACGCCTCACCGTAATGGCCAGACTTCGGCCAGGTACTTCCAGTTCACAAAGTAATACAGCACAAATGCGATGAAAAATACCGTGACCAGCACGGCCGTGCCGGGGATGGCCAGCGTGCCCGCGCTGCCATACTTGCCGACGACCGCCGCCGGCTTTGGTCCCGCCGCTGCGCCGCCCTCGATCTTCTTGCCGTACAGAATCGAACCGACCACGACAACAATGAAAATCAGTCCCCCAAGGGCCGCCAGGACCGCCGCGATCCCGTTCAGTCCCATCATCAGGAAAGCGGCGCCCGGATACTCAAAACCAAGCGGCGCATCCGCGAAAGTGATGTCCCAGTGCCGGCGGGACACGCCCAGGGTCCCTGCGCCCATCATAAAAAGCGAGATCCCGGCCGCGCCCAGCGCGAACAGATAGGGCTGGAGTTTCGCCAGCCGCGGAAATATGAGTTCCCGCTGGAAAATCAACGGCACGAGCAAGTAGGTGAGGGCCATAAACGCCAGTGTTGTCCCGGTCACGACCGTGGCGTGGAAGTGGCCCGGCACATACATCGTATTGTGCATGATGAGATTGATCTGCTCGGTGCCGAGCACGACGCCGGAGATACCGCCCAGAAATCCGAACAGGATGAGTGACAGGAACATGCCGGCGAACGCCGGATTGCCCCATGGCGCCTTGCGCAGCCATTCGAACAGCCCGTTGTTGAATCCCTTCATGCGTTGCGCGGCCTCGATGGAACCCGGCACAGTCATGCCATGCACCAGGCTGCCCAGTACCGCGAGATACATGGCATAGCTGGTATTGAAGATCTTCCATTCCGAGCTGATGCCGGGTTCCACCAGCAGGTGGTGGGCGCTGGCCAACTGCAGGAAGAGGATGTACATCAGGAAGGCCAGGCGGCTGACCTTCTCGGAAATGGGTTTGGCCCCGAGCACGATCGCGGCAATGGCATACCAGATCGCCACGTGAGCCGAGACATTGATTTGTTGCGAAGAATGTCCCATCGCCCACCAGACGGCCTTATACATGAGAGGATCGATGGTGCTCACGATTTTCAGGGACCAGAGCAGCGTCGGGATGAGTATGATCGCGCCGGAAGCAATCGTAAACACCGCGATGATCGCGGCGGTCAGTGCGCCGAACGTAACGAGCGGGACGGAGCCCTCGTAAGTATGTTCTTCCTTGGCGATCACCAGGGTGCCGAAGAATACGAAGCAGCCGATCAGGGCTCCGACGGCAAACAGGATGATGCCGAGGTAAAAATGCGGTTGCGCCTGCATCGGCACATAGGAAGTGAACATCACGCTGGACTTGCCCTGAAGGACCGCGATGTTGGTGATGACCGCGCCGGCAAGCATCATCCAGAAACCGGTCCAGGCGGCCTTGGGGGCCGCGATGCGTGAGTTCAGGAGGATTGCCGAAGCGAAGTACAGGACCGCCATTTCAAAGAAGATGATCCAGACCAGAAGCACGTCCAGTCCATGCGCGGTCAGAACCAGATAGAACCATTCGGCGGGGAGCAGATGAACCGCGGGCCAGCGCGTCAGCGCCACCAGCAGGCCGAACAGTCCACCGATCGCGAGAAAGACGACGGCAGCGACGGCATTGGCCTTGATCAATTTTTCCGCCGGCAAGTGAATTTTCAATCCGGTCGCCGGGCAGGTCCGGAATTGTTCTCGTGCAGGCATGGTCGTGGTCCCCGTTATTCGACGACGTATATCCGGCCGAGCATGGTATGGTGCCCGATTCCGCAGAATTCGTTGCACACGACGCCGAATTGGCCGGACTGATCCGGCGTGACCGTCAGTACCATGTCGTAACCCGGATGGATCTGCAGATTGATGTTGGTGGGTTGCAGCGAAAAGCCGTGTAGCCAGTCCATGGAAGAGATATGCAGCCGGTACGACTGGTTTTTTTCGAATTCGAGGATAGGCCACCATTGCCAGAGTCTGGCGATCAGATAGACTTCGCTCCCCGCCGGCGGGTGTACAACCGGATAGCCGCCTTCATCGCGCACCGTGTACTGGTCGATCATCGCCTGGGCCTTGGCCGCATACGCTTCCGGCGACGTGCGGTAGGCCTCGTTGGAAAGGTTCTGTTCGCCGGCTCCATGCCAGTAAATCATCATGAAAAACATCGCCACTCCCCATAGAAAGGCGACGACGATCCAGACAATCTCGATCTTTGCGATCGGTTCGTGCCACCATATTTTCTGTTCGGGAGGCCAGATGGACATGGAGTGACTCCTACTTGGAAATGGGGATCTGCACGATCTCCATGACTCCCCAAATCACGTAGAGCACGGTCGGGATCGTGACACCGAGAAACAACAGCAGAAAGGGATTATCCATCAGCCGCTGCATGAAGGGGATGCGTTCGGGCGGTTCCGGCTCCGAGGCCGGCCGGTCGGGATTCGTATCCATGGTTCGTTCTCCGATGCGCGGTGAGGCCGCCGGGGGCCGCCACCGCCGTGGTTGCGGTGCGAAGATTAGCCTGTCGCGGGATGATCGGTAATTGACCTGAGTCAATGCCAGGCCAGTTTTTTAACTGTCGCGCGTCCTTGATATAAAGCAAACCATACTCCCGGACTATACGGGGACCTGGAACATGCCAATGATCCAGAACGCGGCCAGGGAAAGGCCGAGCAGAATGAAGAAGAAAATGACGTTCCGGTGCTTGAAGCGGCGCGCGGCGGCAAGCTCCGCGCGTTGAAGCAGCCAGTCGGAAACCACGTATAACAGGATCGCGGCAAGTGTGTAAGATAGGCTTTCGATCACGGCTGCTTGCGTCCCGCCCGCGGAGTCCATGGTAGGCAACAGGGGCCAGGAAGATCGCCCCCCGGCGATGCGAAGCCGGCCAGCATGTTATTGAGAACCGTCCACATTTCCTGTGCCGTACTCACTATCGGGTCATTTGTGCTTCGCGGTATCCTGATGCTCCGTGCCCCTGCTCTCTTGCAGAATCGGTTGTCGCGCGTACTGCCGCATGTCATCGATACCGTATTGTTCTTCAGTGGCCTGTTTCTCGCAGTCATGCTCTATGGGGCCTTTTATCAGCAGCGTTGGCTGCTCGGCAAATTGCTGGCGGTGATTGTCTATATTGTCCTGGGGGCCATTGCGCTGCACCTCGGAAGCACCAGGAAGATCAGAGGCCTTGCTTTTGTTGCGGCGCTTGGCGTATTTGCCTATATCGTACTCACGGCGCACACCAAGTCATTGCTTCCCATCTGATACAAGCGTGCAAAGATCGTCATCCGGTCGTCATGGCCTGAAGTGAGCGAGGAAGAACAGACATTGGTATTCGATGAGTCCGGCGTTGAGAGAGACCCGATCCGGCAGCTTGCCCACTGGTTCGAAGCGGCGCGTGGGGCTGGAATTGATACGCCCGAAGCCATGGTCCTGGCCACCGCCGGCGCGGACGGTTACCCGTCGGCGCGTTATGTCCTGCTCAAGGATTACGACGAGCAGGGCTTTGTGTTCTTCACGCACACGGGGAGCGTCAAGGGACGGCATCTCGCCGAAAACCCGCGCGCGGCGCTGGTGTTCTACTGGGCCACAATGCACCGCCAGATCCGCGTCGAGGGCAATGTCGAGCCGGTCAGCGCCGGCGAGGCGGACGACTATTTTGCGTCACGGCCTTACGGAAGCCGGATCAGCGCCTGGGTCGCGCCGCAAAGCAGCGTGGTTCGGGATCGCGAGTTCCTGGAACGGCGCTTCGCGGAGTTCGATCGCAAATTCGAAGGCGGCGTGGTGCCGCGGCCCGAAACGTGGTCAGGATATCGGGTACGCCCGGAAACCGTGGAATTCTGGCAGGGGCGCGATAACCGGCTGCACGATCGCATCCGTTACCGGCGCGGTCCGGAAGGAATGTGGATTATCGAGCGGCTTGCCCCGTGATCAGTCCTGCGCGCGCGGCGCCTTGAACGCGATCCGCTCGACCGCGAAGCGCCGCGCCTCTTCCGGCGTCAGGTTCCCGAAATCCAGTTGGCCCTCGTCGATCACGATGAATGGTTCCATGAATATGGAGTTCGCCAGGTGGACGGCCGCGTCGGGGTAATTGTCGAAAGCCGCCTCGATGATAATGCGGTCGACATGCTGGTGTACGACCTTGAAGGATTTCGAACCCTTGGATGGAAGCTCGGTGTTTTGCATGCGGCCATGATATCACGAGGGCGAAACCTGAATTGATTGCCGGGCGTCGCGAGGCGACGCGACGGCGCCCGGCCGGACGTTTGCCGGTCAGTGGGGACGAGGTTATATTCGTGCACTGGCATCCGCGTGATCGGAGGAAAAATGACGGACGATGACAAGACCAAAACGACCGCCAAGACGCTGTGGACCGAGACCATCCTCGAGATCCTCTACGAATCCCTGCGGAAGAACCGGTCTGATGAGGAGATCCGTGGTGTCCTCAAGGAGGTTCGGTCCAAAGGTTTCAAGCGCAGTTACATCCTCGAGAAGGTACAGAAGAAGGTGGATGCAAAGGCCGCGCAGCGCGTGAAGGCGCTCCTGGCCAACTGAACGAGATCAGCCCGCCGATCTCGTCACGAGCGCCAGCCGCGCCCCGGCGCCGACCAGAAACGCCCCCGCCATGCGATCAAGCCAGCCTGACAGGCGTGATCCACCGGCCAGCCGCGCGCCGCGATCGGCGAGCCAGCCGTAAACCAGGAGCGCGCAATAATCAATAATCAGCGTGATCACGCCGAGCACCAGAAATTGGCGCCCGTAAGGGGCGGACGGATCGAAAAACTGCGGCAGCGGGCGCATGCCCACGCGAGAACAACAGCTTCACGCCGAACAGGATGAGGTATGTCGCACCGGCCCACTTGATGATCGCGAACGCCTTACTTTAGGCGAGCAGCACTGTCGTCAACCCGGCGGCGGAAAACAGGAACCAGGCCGCATTGCCGAGCTCGATGCCGGCAGCGCCAGCGGCCGCCCCGCGCAGGCCGTGACGCGAGCCGTAGTCATGGCGAGTAACACCGCCGGCTCTGGAGAGAGTGCAATGGCCGTCTCGGTCAGCGCGAACAGGATGAGTGTTTGCAGTTCCATGGTCATCACGCTGAGCCGGGTTAACGCCGAGTGGTCACATTTGCAAAGGTCGGGCGGGAGCGCAGACCTCTTCCCGGGTCAAATTCGGTCGGTCGTCCCGCTTCGGGGTCCAACGCCCCGGCAAATTGAGTCCAGCCCGTTCAGTTCAGACCGCGCGTCCTGACGGGCTGCAGGCGCTGAGAGGTTCGGAATCGCGTTCCGCCCGGCCGGGCGCGGAGACGCAACAGTCAGGATTATGGTGGGCCCGGCAGGACTCGAACCTGCGACCAACGGATTATGAGTCCGCGGCTCTGACCGGCTGAGCTACAGGCCCTTGCAGAAGTTAAAAGTAAAAAGTGACAAGTAACAAGTGAAAAAACAATAGAGGAAAGGATTTCCATTGAGTCGTTTCGGTCCGAGACGATGACAGCCGCCCCTGGCTGCAGGGTTACGCCGGATGGCCGGGCGCGGAGCCCCACACCAGCGGGAACGCCTAGTCGAGGAAGGTGCGGAGATGCTCCGAGCGGCTGGGGTGGCGCAGCTTGCGCAGGGCCTTGGCCTCTATCTGGCGGATGCGCTCGCGCGTGACGTCGAACTGCTTGCCGACCTCCTCCAGCGTGTGGTCGGTATTCATGTCGATGCCGAAGCGCATGCGCAGGACTTTTGCCTCGCGCGGTGTAAGCCCGTTCAGCGCGTCACGTGTGGCGCGGCGCAGGCCCTCGAAGCTCGCCGAATCCACCGGCGCCTGCGTATTGGCGTCCTCGATGAAATCGCCCAGGTGCGAGTCGTCGTCGTCGCCGATCGGGGTTTCCATCGAAATGGGTTCCTTGGCGATCTTCAGCACCTTGCGCACCTTCTCTTCCGGCATTTCCATCTTGACGGACAGTTCTTCCGGCGTCGGCTCCCGGCCCTTCTCCTGCAGGATCTGGCGCGAGATGCGGTTGAGCTTGTTGATGGTCTCGATCATGTGCACCGGGATACGAATCGTGCGCGCCTGATCGGCGATCGAACGGGTGATAGCCTGGCGGATCCACCACGTTGCATAGGTGGAGAACTTGTAGCCGCGGCGGTATTCGAACTTGTCCACGGCCTTCATCAGGCCGATGTTGCCCTCCTGGATCAGATCGAGGAACAGCAGCCCGCGATTCGTGTACTTCTTCGCGATCGAGATCACGAGGCGAAGGTTGGCTTCGACCATCTCCTTTTTCGCGCGGCGCGCCTTGGCTTCGCCAATCGACACCTTGCGGTTGATTTCCTTGATTTCGGCGATGCTGAGCAGCGCGCCGTCGAACACCGCGGCGAGCTTCTCCTGCACGCGAATGACGTCGTCGCGGATGGCCGCCAGGTTCTTGGCATAGGGCCTGCGCGTCCGCGCCAGCGAACGGATCCAGTTGATGTTGGTTTCTTTGCCGGGGAAGGAGGCGATGAAATCCTTGCGCGGCATCTTGCCGTCCTTGACGCACAGGCGCATGACGTTGCGCTCCGTGGCGCGAATCATCTCGATCAGACCGCGGACGTTGTTGGTCAGGTCTTCGATGAACCTGGGCGTGAAACGCAGGTCCATGAACAGCCTGGTCAGGTTTTCCTGCAGCTTGACCGATCGCTTGTGTTCGCGGCCGTTGCGCTTGATGGCCTTGTTGAGTTTCTTGTAAGCCGACGCGATTGATGCGATGTGGGCCCGGACTTCCGCCGGATCCACGGCCGCCTCGGGCCCGGATTCGTCGTCGCTTTCCTGCTCACCGGTTTCGTCCTCATCGTCGACGTCCTTGCGTTCCAGCCCCGCTTCGGCGGGGACGAGGATCGGCAGCGCGCCGCTGTCGGGATACTCCTCGTGGTCGCTGAAGCCGATGATGATGTCGGAAAGCTTGAGTTCCTCGCTCTGCACCTTCTGGCAGGCGAGCAGCAGGGAATCGATGGTGCCGGGGTGCAGCGACAACGCGGCAAGCATCTGGTTGATGCCCTCCTCGATGCGCTTCGCGATCTTGATCTCGCCCTCACGGGTCAGCAGGTCGACCGTCCCCATCTCGCGCATGTACATGCGCACCGGGTCGGTGGTCCGGCCGAACTCGTTTTCCACAGAGGCAAGCGCGGCGTTCGCGGCCGCGGTCGCTTCGTCCTCCACCGGCTCCTCTTCGTTGAGGAGCAGGTCGAAATTGGGCGGCGACTCATGCACCTCGATGCCCAATTCCGTAATCATGTTGATGATGTCCTCGATCTGCTCGGGATCGACGATCTCATCGGGCAGATGCTCGTTGACCTCGTGGTAGGTCAGGAAGCCCTGTTCCTTGCCCTTGGCGATCAGGAGTTTGAGTTGTGATTCCTCGTCCTCCTCCTGCTCGTGCTCGACATGTTCGTCAATTCGCTCCATAGGCTCCGGATCCCGGTGTGCTTGCGCTAAGTGCTTGATCGCCTTCGAAATTGTTGGAAAAAATCAAACACTTAGTATAGCATATTGCGACGCATCAGGCCAGCCAGATTCACTCCCCGGCGTCCACCTTCGGAGGTCGTCCCAGGCTGCGCAGCGCTGCCTTGCCTTCCTCGGACAAGTCGCTCAGGCGCTCGACCTGGGTCAGCTCCTTCCGCCGCTGCCGTCCCTTGCGGGTCTGTACTTCGCGCCAGATCGACTGGAATTCGGCTTCCAGGTCGAAATCCTCGGCATCCAGCGCCTCCGAGCCCGCCGCCAGTTCCCGCAAGCGACCTTCATAGCGGCTGCCCCGCCAGTGTTCAACGATGGTGGCGCAGCGGATCCCGGGGTTGGATCTGATCAATTCCAGCAATTGCTGCACAAAATCCGTACCCGGGAGGGACACCCCCTGGAGTTCGACAGGTTCCGGCGCCAGGAGGGCCAGTTCCGGCCGGTGGAGCAAAAGGCGTATCAGTTGACCGACCAGGGTCCGGTCGGTTCCCCGCGCCGGAGTCCGTGCCGGTGCAGCGGGACGCGGGGCAGACTTCGCAGGCCCGCCGCTGGCCAGCAGGGCGTCCAGATCGGCGGGATCGGCGGCCGCGAGCGTGGCCACGTCGCGCAACAGCAGTCGTTTCAGCGCGCTGGCCGGAAGCGACCGCAGGTAGGGCGCGACGGCGTCGAGAAACAGGGCGCGCCCCTCGCGCGTCCCCAGCTCGAATTTCCCGCGCAGGGTGTTGAGCAGGTAGTCGGAGAGCGGCACCAGCCCGGCATCCGCTTCGAATTCCACGCGTCCCTGCCGGCGCACGAAGCTGTCCGGGTCGTCCCCCTCCGGCATGAACCGGAAATAGACGCTTCGGCCGTCGTTGAGCAGTGGCAGCGAGGTCTCCAGGGCGCGCCACGCGGCCTGTCGGCCGGCCTCGTCGCCATCGAAGCAGAAGACCACGCGCGACGTGAGTCTGAAAATACGCTCCAGGTGATCGCGGGTGACCGCAGTCCCCAGCGTAGCGACGACATGGGTGATCCCGAACTGGACCAGGGCGAGCGCGTCCATGTAGCCCTCGACGACGTACAGGCGATCGAGGCTGGCGGCGCGCGCCTGATACGCGCCGTACAGTTCGCGGCCCTTGTGGAAGACGGGCGTTTCCGGGGAGTTAAGGTACTTGGGCGTGCCCTCGTCAAGCACCCGACCGCCGAAGCCCAGGGCACGGCCGCGCTGATCGCGGATCGGGAACATGACCCGATCGCGGAAACGATCGTAGTAACCCCCGGTATCGCGCTTGATGAGCATGCCGGCCGCGGCCAGGCGCTGCACCGCCGCGTCTGATTTCCCGAGTGCGTTGATGAGGTTGTCCCAGCCCGGCGGCGCGAATCCGAGTTCGAATTTTGCCGCGAGTTCTCCTGTAATGCCGCGCCCCTTCAGGTACTCGACGGCGCGCGTTGCCAGCGGATGCTCACGCAACTGGCGCCGGTAGTACTCGATGACCAATTCCAGCAATTCGTAGAGTTCCGTCCGATCATCGTCCTTTCTGACATAACCGCCTTCGCGCGGAACTTCGAGCCCTGCCTTCGCGGCGAGCGTTTCGACGGCCTCCACGAAATCCATGTGGCTGTATTCCATCAGGAAGGAAATGGCGGTGCCGTTCGCGCCGCATCCGAAGCAATGGTAGAACTGCTTATCCTGACTGACGGTGAACGACGGAGTCTTTTCTTCGTGGAACGGACAGAGCGCCTGGTGGTTCTTGCCGGCCTTGCGCAGCGGCACGACGCTGTCGATCACATCGACGATGTCGATACGCGAGAGGAGATCATCGATGAAATGCTGCGGGATGCGCCCGGCCATCTAAAGAGTATAAACGCCACGATCCAGGGCGGCGAAGAATTGAGAACTTAGAATATGGAATATAGGGCGGATGCGCCTTGCCGTCGGCTTCTTCCCTGAATTCTGTATTCTACCTACTTGTTCAGCTTCTCCTTCACCATGACGCCGACCTTGCTCATGTCCGCTCGACCCTGCACCCTGGGCTTGAGAACCGCCATGACCTTGCCCATGTCTTTCACCGACGCCGCGCCGGTGGCCGCGATGCATTCGGCGATCAGGCCATTCACTTCCTCGCCGCTCAATGCCGTCGGCAGGTAGCCACGCACGATGCCGAGCTCGAAACGCTCTTTTTCCACCAGGTCGCTGCGACCTCCCTTTTCAAACTGTTCTATGGATTCGCGGTGCTGGCGCGCGAGGCGGTCGAGGACCGCCAGCACCTGGGTGTCGTCCAACTCGATTCGCTCGTCGACTTCCTTCTGTTTGATGGCCGCAAGGATCAGTCGCAGCGTGGCCAGACGCTCCTTTTCCCTGGAGCGCATCGCCGACTTGACGTCGTCGTTGATGCGGAGCTTGAGTTCGGCCACGGAGGGGGAGCGGGAGGGACCGGCGAATCAGGCGGGACGCGGGACCGGGCGCATATGCCCCTTCATCGCGCGCTTCTGATGTCGCTTGACCGCGGCGGCGGCCTTGCGTTTCCTCACCTGGGTCGGCTTCTCGTAGAATTCCCGGCGGTGGACTTCCGCAAGGATCCCGGCCTTCTCGCAGGCGCGCTTGAACCTCCGCAACGCGATGTCGAAAGGTTCATTGTCTCGCACCTTGATGGTCGGCATAAATCTCCCGGTTGCCGCGGGTACTCCCGTCGGGGAAAGGGCGGAGATTCTAGCCGCAAATGGCCCAATTGCAAGGCACAATACGCTGTCGTGCCCATAGCAGGCCGATGCAAAACCCGTTTTTGCGTCAACGGTTACACCGGAAAGCATGCAAGTACTCGGGATTGAAACCTCCTGCGATGAGACCGGCGTCGCCCTGTACGACGACGGGCGCGGCCTGCTCGCCAACGCGCTGTACAGCCAGATCGCCATTCACCGGCCCTACGGAGGCGTGGTGCCGGAACTTGCATCCCGGGATCACGTGCAGCGGCTGCTGCCGCTGATCAGGGAGGTGTTCGCCGGGGCGCGTTCAAAGCCCTCGATGATCGGCGCCGTGGCCTATACCGCCGGCCCGGGCCTGATGGGTGCCTTGCTGGTCGGCGCGGCCGTCGGGCGCAGCCTGGCTTATGCGTGGGGGATCCCCGCTGTTGCTATCCACCACATGGAGGCGCATCTGCTGGCCCCCATGCTCGAACCGGATGCGCCGTCGTTTCCGTTCCTCGCGCTGCTGGTTTCCGGTGGGCACACCCAGCTTGTACGGGTCGACGGCGTAGGCCGCTACCGCATCCTGGGAGAGACCCTGGACGATGCCGCCGGCGAAGCCTTCGACAAGACCGCGAAGCTGCTGGGCCTGGGCTATCCGGGCGGGCCGGCGTTGTCGGCGCTGGCGGAGCGGGGCCGGCCCGGACGCTTTGAATTCCCGCGTCCGATGACCGATCGGCCCGGCTTGGACTTCAGCTTCAGCGGGCTCAAGACCTATGCGCTGAACACCGTGCGCGGACTCCCCGGCGATGAGCAGACGCGCGCCGACATCGCGCGGGCATTCGTGGACGCCGTCGTGGGTACGCTGGTGATCAAGTGCGAACGGGCAATGCGGGCGACCGGCCTGAATCGAATCGTCGCGGCCGGCGGTGTCAGCGCGAATGCGCAGCTGCGCCGCGCCCTGGCCGCTGCCGCGGAGCGCTCCGGCGGGAAGTTGTACACGCCACGCCCGGAGTTCTGCACCGACAACGGCGCGATGATTGCGCTGGCCGGCTGTCTGCGGGTGAAGGCAGGCGCCACCGAGCCGCTCGCCTTCGCGGCGCACGCTCGCTGGGATCTGACACACGAACGAGAAGAGTAGAGCGCCGGCACGCTGATAACCGTGGCCTGACTCCCCCGGCTGGTTTTATGCGCCAGCGCTGACCGGGCGGGTGACATCGGGTCACCGTCGTTCGCGCGCAGCGCCAGCGAGCACGAAGACGGTACCCGATGGCAGGACCCGCCCGCCGAGTGACGTGAAGCGAAGTCCGGCCGGATTCATCTTTGCGTAGGGTGCCGGACGGGTCCTGTCACCGGGCACCCCTGTCCGTGCTCGCTCGAACCTTCCGCCGGACAAGTTCTCTCGCTGCGCGCGGAACAGGGGAGTGCCCGGCGCCACCCGTCCGGTCAGCGCTTGAGATGAATCCGGCCGCCCCCGAAACTGGAAGGAACCGGGCTTCCGTGGGTGTTCCGCTCGGTCAGGTGCCGATCTTGCTCTCCGTCCCGTTGATCAGCTTGCGGATGTTCGGCAGGTGGCGCGCGATGAGCACGGCGCTGATGGCGCTGAGACACACGAGGTAGGCGCGATCGGGCAGCAGCAGCCAGGCGTAAAACGGCAGGCACACGGCGGCCATCAGCGCCGCGAGGGACGAGTAACGGGACGCGGCCGCCACGATGAGCCAGGTGGCGACAAACGCGAGACCGAGCAGCCAGTGCACGCCAAGCAGCACGCCAATCAGTGTGGCCACTCCCCTGCCGCCGCGAAAGCGAAAAAAAACCGGGAACAGATGTCCGCCAAACGCGGCGGCGCCGGTCAGCCCCACGACCCAGGGCGGGCTTTCCAGCCAGCGCGCCAACAGCACTGGGATGAGTCCCTTGCCCACGTCGCCGCAGAGCGTGAGTGCCGCGGCGGTCCGGCCATGCATGCGGAGGACATTGGTCGTCCCTGGATTTCCGGATCCGCCGCCGCGCGGATCGGCCAGCCCCATGGCCCTGCACACGAGCACGGCGCTGACGACGGAACCCATCAGGTAGGCCAGGACGATCAGGAATGCGGGAGTGAGCATGCCCCTATTGGAAGGTGCGCGCGCACCGCGGTCAAGCTACTGTCTAGCGCGTGCCGGCTTCGCTACACTGGACGCCGGCCCAGGCGAATCCGGCAATGGACATCATCTACCTCAAGGACCTGCGCATCGACACGGTCGTCGGGATATTTGACTGGGAACGGCGCACCAAGCAGACCGTGATCCTGGATGTCGAGATGGCGGCCGATGTGCGCAAGGCCGCGATTTCCGACCGCATCGAGGACACCATCAATTACAAGGCGGTGGCCAAGCGCCTGATCGCATTCGTCGGGGAAAGCGACTTCCGGCTCGTGGAGACACTGGCCGAGCGAGTCGCCGGGATCCTGATCGACGAATTCAAGGTGACGTGGTGCCGGCTGCGGCTCAACAAGCAGGGGGCCGTCCGCGGCGTGCGCGACGTCGGCGTCGTCATCGAACGCGGGGCACGGACCTGACAATGGCGCGCGTGTTCGTCGCTATCGGCAGCAACGTCGATCGGGCCGTGAGCGTCCGTGCCGGCGTGCGGGCGCTGCGGCAGGCGTTCGGCGATCTGACGATCTCCCCCGTCTACGAGAGCCGGGCGGTCGGGTTCGAAGGCGACGACTTCTACAACCTGGTGGTCGCGTTCGATACGGACCATGGACCGCGCGAGGTGGCGGGCATGCTGGACGAGATCGAACAACGCTTCGCACGCGAACGGTCAGCGCCAAGGTTTGCGCCGCGCGCCCTGGATCTGGACCTGTTGCTGTACAACAACCTGGTCGCCCACGACCGCGATCTCGATCTGCCTCGGGAAGACATTGGAATGTATGCTTTCGTCCTGCGACCGCTTGCCGAGATTGCCGGCGAGCGCCGGCACCCGGTCACGGGCCAACGCTTCGCCGAGTTGTGGGCGGGGTTCGATCGAAACAGCCAGTATCTCCTCCCGGTCAAACTCGATTTCGATGGCAATGAAAACATGAATTCTGCGGAGTCATGAACCATGCGCATAATCATCTGTAGCGCCCTCGTCCTCCTGCTTACCGCCTGCGGCGGCGGCAGTTCGACCAAGCGGCTGGAGAGCCTTGAAGAGGCTATCAATCACTATGCCCAGGCCATGCGCTGGGGACGCTACGATGACGCTGAGGCGTTTCACATGTCGCGCGATGGGCAGCGCTACCAGTTCAATCTGGAGGGCCTGGAAAGTGTCCGCATCACGGGCTATGCCGTGCGCGAGCGGCAGTTGAACGATAATCTGGTGGAGGCGGAAGTCGCCGGCGAATACAGCTACTTCAATACTTCGTACGGCACGCTGCGCCACGCGCCGTTCCAGCAGAAGTGGTGGTACAACACGGAGTCCAAGCGCTGGTTCGTCGAAGGCGGATTGCCAGAATTCAAGTAACCCGTGCCTCGTACCTGGTGATTCGAGTTCCGGGCCACGAGGAACGAGGTACTAGGAGTAAAGCGTTCTGCCGCCGTCCACGGTCAGAACCTGCCCCGTCACGTAGTCCGCGTCCCGGATCAGGAACCTGACGGCATGCACCACGTCATCGGGACTCCCCGCGCGCTTGAGCATGGTGTGCGAGATCACCCGCTGGCGCAGGTCTTCGTCGAGGTGCTCCGGCCAGAGCACGGCGCCGGGAGACACGGCGTTCACCCTCACTTCCGGCGCCAATTCCTTGGCGAGCACTTTCGTGAGCATGACCAGTCCCGCCTTGGCGATGCTGTAGACGCCGTAATTGCGCAGCGGCCGATCGGCATGGATGTCCGTGAGGTTGACGATGCATCCCCCCGAGGCGCGCAGCGCCGGCGCGGCTTCCTGCGCGAGAAAATAGGGTGCCATTAGATTCGTGCCCACCAGTTCCTCCCATTGTTCCGGCGACGTGGCGCCGATCCGCGTGGGGAAGAATGCCGACGCGTTGTTGACGAGCACGTCGAGCCGCCCGTGGCGGCCATCGGCATGAGCAATTACCGGCCGGTACTGGTCCGTCCGCAGCAGGTCCGCGCACACGCACGATGCGGACCCCGGACGCAGCGCATTCAGCGCGTCGCACAGGGCGTCCGCCGCGGTGCCAGAACGGAAATAATGGATGACGACGTTCATGCCGTCGGCGTGCAGGGCGCGCGCGATCGCCGCCCCGATGCGTCCCGCGGCGCCCGTGACGAGTGCTGTCTTGGTCTGCATGGCTTGGGTATGATGTATGCGGACTTCGCCTTCGGGATGGATCGTAAAGGATTGCGGGGCAGCAAAGAAATCAACGCCTTCGTGAATGTGCCACACAGCCAGCCGCACGCCACTGCGGCCCTTCCGCTCCCCGATCCCGCCACGCTAGCGCACAGCGCGCGCCTTTCCGATCAGATACGCGACGAAATCCTGGCGGCTGGCGGCTCGATCGGCTTCCGTCGATTCATGGACTGCGCGCTGTATGCGCCGGGCCTGGGTTATTACAACGCCGGGGCGGCCAAGTTTGGCCCGGCCGGGGATTTTGTCACCGCCCCGGAACTGTCACCGCTGTTTTCCACCTGTCTCGCCCGGCAATGCGAGGAGATCCTCCAGCTTGCAGGCGGCGACCTCATCCTCGAACTGGGCGCGGGCAGCGGCAGGATGGCGACCGACCTGTTGCGCGAACTGATCGCGCGCGGGAATGCACCGCGCGAGTACTGGATCCTCGAAACCAGCGCCGGACTGCGGAAGCGGCAACGGCAGCGACTCGCGCGTGAGCTGCCGGAATTCGCCGCGCGCATCCGCTGGCTCGATCGCCTGCCCGAAGGCGGCGTGCGCGGCGTCATCCTCGCCAACGAAGTGCTGGACGCGATCCCGGTTTGCCGTGTCAGGCTTTCGGGCCGCCGCGTCATGGAAATGCGCATCGCCTGGGAAGGCGCGCGGTTCGAATGGCGCTGCCTGCCGGCCGACGCGGAACTGGACGGGGCGGTCCAGGACATTGTGCGTGACCTCGGCGCGCCGTTGCCCGACGGTTACGTGACCGAGGTCAACATGTCACTTCGCGCGTTGATCGAACGCTGGGCCGGGGCTCTGACGGTCGGCGCACTCGTGCTTCTGGACTACGGCTACCCACGCCGAGAGTATTTCCATCCGCAGCGCGGCGAAGGGACGCTGCTCTGCCATTATCGCCACCGAGTGCACGCCGACCCGCTTCTTTATCCCGGGTTGCAGGACATTTCCGCGGCGGTCGATTTCACCGCGGTCGCGGAGGCCGGCGCCGGCGCCGGCCTCGACCTGGGCGGCTTCACGACGCAGGCGCATTTCCTGATCGGTTGCGGGCTCGAGGAGATCGCCTCGCGCCAGTCGTCCGATGATACCCGCCGCTGGCTGGAAGTCGCACAACAGGTGAAGGTGCTGACCCTGCCGGGGGAAATGGGCGAACTGGTCAAGGCGATAGCGTTTACACGGAATCTGCCGTCGCGTCCGTTGAAGGGATTCGCGTCCTTCGATCAGAGACCGCGCCTCTAGAACGGAGATGGACCGGGGATCCACCGGCCGCGTCCAAGCCTGCCTCCTCGGGGCGAGCCTGCTGCTCGCCGGGTGCGGCAGCGCCGAATCCAGGGGTGATGGTCCCCAGAGCGGGGATTTCCAGGTGCGCTCGCTCGCGAAGAGCGATATCGGCCAGGTGCTGGAAGTACACGTCCGCGAGATGCGCGGCCATCTCGAAGCACTGATGCGCAAGCTGTACAAACGCAACCCGCGCGAACTGCGCAAGGCCCCGGAGGCCACGGCGGATGGGAACGTCACGCGGCTTCTCGCCCGCTCCGATAACTGGCGTTTCCCGGAAGTGCAGGACCGGACCGGCGTGGACGCGATCCACCTCAGCCTGGCGCCGGAGTTCACGGGCGATCGGGTATTCGCCTTCGTCGCCGGGCTGGCTTCGATGGTCATGGCAGCCTATGAATACAAAACCGAGTTCTATGTGCTCGACACCGTCGATGCGCAGAACTTGTACCACAGCGCACGCAACATCGAGATCGCGGCCTGGAAACTCGGGCACAGCGTGGACGGCGCCGGAAAGCCGTATCTATACAGCGTGTCGCTCCAGGGCGAGCCCGAGAATCTGAGCTACGAACGGCTGTTCGGAAAGATGATCGGGCTGCAGGATACAATGGCCGTCATCATTGCCGACAGGAACAACCGGACCCTCAGGAAGGTGATCCAGCGGATGGCCACCGCCGCGTTCCTTCCCATTCTCTGACCGCACATTGGATCCGCTGCATCTCATTGTTCTCGGTCTCGTGCAGGGACTGACCGAGTTCCTCCCGGTCTCGAGCTCCGGCCACCTGATCCTCCTGCCGGCGCTGCTTGGGTGGCCGGATCAGGGACTGGCGCACGATGTGGGCGCGCACGTGGGAACGCTGGTCGCCGTCGTGGTCTACTTCCGTCGGGACGTGGCGCGCATGTTGGCCTCGCTGGGCCATGCCGGCCACACGACCCTGAAGAGCGAGAGGCGGATGCTGTTCCACCTTTGCGTGGCGACGCTCCCGGTGATTTTCGCGGGACTGTTACTGCATCAGCTGGTCGCCACGGCATTCCGCGACCCGCTGGTGATTGCCGTGACCACGCCCGGCTATGGACTGCTGCTGTTATGGGCCGATCGCAGGGGCCGGCACCATCGCGATGACGATTCGCTCGGCTGGCGCGATGTCCTCTGCATCGGGCTCGCCCAATGCCTTGCGCTGGTCCCGGGCACGTCGCGTTCCGGCATCACGATGACCGCGGCCCTGTTTCTGGATTTGGGCAGGAATGCCGCGGCGCGCTTCGCCTTCCTGCTCTCGATCCCCGCCATCCTGCTTGCCGGTGTCTACGAATCGTTCCAGCTCCTTCGCCTGCCGGAGGCGGCGCCATGGGGATCCATGGGCCTGGTCGGACTGATCTCCGCCGGCGCCGGCTGGATCACGATCCACTATTTCCTGAAGTTCATCGCGCGCGTCGGGATGCTGCCCTTCGCCCTTTACCGGTTTGCACTGGGCGCAGTGCTGGTCGCCGTATTGGCCTGACCCGCGTTGCAGGCCATCACTCGGCCTGCTTCAGCGCGTCCAACCGCCTCTCCCTGACGGTAGCCGCGGCATCCGTCCCGCCCATTGAGGCGAGATCGACGCCGCTCAGATCCGCCCTGGCGGCGGCGGCGCAGAGCCGCCGGAACCGATCCGCCTGCGGGTATGGACGATCCTCAAGCCCCTTGCGTCCGCGCGCGTCCGCTTCGCATGCGAGCAGGAACTGCTCGAACCGTTCGGGTCGGCGGAAGGCGTCCATTTCCTCCAGTTTTTTCAGAACCGTGGCTGGCTTCATTTCCGCGACGCGGTGACAGTCGAGGTGGTGCCGCGCCGCGATCACGCCGAGTTCGCGGTAGCGGTTCGGGATCCGGTAGCGATCGCACAGGACATGGATCATCGCGACCCCCCGTTCCTCGTGTCCCGGGTGGGAGGGCCACTCCGCGCGCGGCGTCGCGCCCTTGCCGAGGTCATGCACCAGGACGGCAAAGCGCACCGCGGGATCCGGCGTGATGCGGCAGGCCTGTTCCAGGGCCATCAGCGTATGCAGGCCGCTGTCGATCTCGGGATGGTGCTTTGCAGGTTGCGGCACCCCCGACAACGCCGCGATTTCCGGGAATACGCGCCCGAGCGCATCGCATTGCGCCAGCGTCTCGAAGTAGCGCCGCGCGTGCGGTTCGGCGAGCGCGCGCTCGGTCTCGGTCCAGACCCGTTCCGGCACCAGGTGCTCCAGTTCGCCGTCCGCGCCGATGCGGCGCATGAGCTCCACGGTCGCATCGGCCACGCGGAAATTGAAGCGCGCCGCGAAACGCGCGACGCGCAGGACGCGCAAAGGATCCTCGGCAAAAGCTTCCGATACGTGCCGGAGGATGCCCTGCTTGAGATCATCGCGCCCGCCGTACGGGTCGATGATGCTGCCATTTTCATCCTCCGCCAGGGCGTTGATGGTGAGATCCCTGCGCGCGAGATCCGCTTCCAGCGTGACCGTGGGGGAGGTGTCGAAGGCGAATCCCTTGTAGCCGCGGCCGGTCTTGCGCTCGGTGCGCGCCAACGCGTATTCCTCGCTGCTCTGCGGGTGCAAGAACACGGGGAAGTCCCGACCGACCGGCCGGTAGCCCAATTGTTCCATCTGATCCGGCGTACCACCGACGACCACCCAGTCCGTGTCCGCTACGGGCCGGCCGAGCAGTCGGTCGCGGACGGCCCCGCCGACCCTATATATCTTCACACGGGCGGGCCATCGGCGTTCCGGTGCGAACGGCTGCGGAACCGATCGTAGTGGGCTTTGACAACCCGCCCGCACAGGTACTGCGGGACGATCGCTTCAAGCGGCGTCGGCGCGATGCCAAGGCTATCCAGATCGTTGCGTTCACAAACGCTGTCGACGGTGGCCGACAGGTAGTTGTCGGTTGAGAACGGTTTGCCCGGGACGAAGTCGAAAACCGCCGCCTGCAGGCGCGACAGAAAATCCGGGAGCGGGATGATCAGGCGCCGCGCGCGGATGCATTCCGCCGTGTAGCGTACGAGCTGCTCCAGCGTGTAGGTGCGCGGGCCGCACAGATTGAGACGCCGGCCGTAGGTGTCGGGATTGACCAGGGCACGGGCCATGGCCTCCACCACGTCTTCGATGAAGACGGGGGCAAAGCGCGCGCCGGCGCAGGCCAATGGAAAAATCCCCGGTGTCATCCTGAGCAAGGCGGCGAAACGGTTGAAGAAGCTGTCGCCCGCGCCGAAGATCACCGACGGGCGGAAACTGGTCACGCGCAGTTCCCCGGCCTGATGCGCCAGGTCCTCGGCCGCGCCCTTGCTGCGCAGATAATGGCTCGGCCCGTTTTGCGCGTCCGCATTGAGGGCGCTCATGTGCAGCAGGCGCCGCGCGCCGCTCAGCCGGCATGCGGCGATCACTTTCTCCGCCAGTTCCACGTGCGCATGGCGGAAGCCGGCGCCGTTGCGGCCGCGCTCGTTCAGGATCCCGACGAGATTGATGACCGCGTCGCAACCTGAAAAGTGAAGCGCGAGCTGCGCAGGGTCGTGCACGTCGGCCTCGATCAGCTCGAGCGCCGGCAGGAGGATGAGCGCGGATCGGTTGCGCTCGCGGTCGCGGGTGAGCACGCGCAGCGCATAGCCGTCGCGCGCCAGCCGGTTAGCGAGCGACCGGCCGACAAAGCCAGTTCCGCCGAGGATGCAGATACTGCGAATCAGCATGATTCAGTGCATCGACACCACGCCGCCGGTGCAGCCCAGGCCGGCGACCAGGTTTGGATCGCGCGGCGACACGGCTGCCATGCGTACCCGCAGCGGGACGACCTCCTGGCCCAGGCGCCAGTCGTAGATGCTCGAATAATAAAGAATGCGCTGCACGTATTTGCGCGTTTCCGTGAACGGAATGCGCTCAATCCAGATATCGGGTTCGATGCAATCCTGCGCCGAGATCCAGTTTGAGACGTTTCCCGGCCCCGCATTGTAGGCCGCGGTTGCCAGTACGACGTTGTCATTGAACCGGTTCAGCATCTGCCGCAGGTAGGCGGTGCCAATAGGGATATTGGTGCCGGAATCCAGCAGTTGGGGCGTCGAGAATTTCCTCAGGCCGATGCTCCTGGCCGTGTCCCGCCCGGTCTGCGGCATCACCTGCATGAGGCCGAGCGCGCCGGCGGGCGAGCGCGCGTCTTCCAGGAACGCGCTTTCCGCGCGCGTCACGGCATATACCCAGGCGAGATCCAGGTTGCGCAGGTCCGCGTATTCGCGCAGCTGCTTCTCGTAGGGCACCGGGAAGCGCAGTACGAGGTCGTCCAGCGACCGCGCCTTGACCATGGTGAGGATGGCGCGGTGATGCCAGCCCCAGTTGGAGGCGATCATCGCCGCGATTTGCATCTGGTAAGTCGTCATCCCCTCCAGCGCGTGCTGCCATTCGCGTGCCGCGGCGGTGGTCATCTCGAGCACGTACAGCTCACGGGCGCGCTGCACGGCCGGCATGCGCGCCAGGCGCTCCCATTCCCCCAGATCCTCCGGCAGCGGATGGTGGTTCAGGTCATAGGCAATTCCCATCCGGTCTGCGGCAAGGAAGGCGTAATAATCGCGCTCGGTAGCGAGCTGGTGGAAAATCGCCGAGGCGTCTTCGGCGTTTCCTGTCTGTTCCAGGGCGCGGGCGCGCCAGTACAGCCAGCTCTGCCGCACCGGATCCTTGTCCGGGACCTCACCCTCGGTCCACCCGAGCAGGGTCCGCCAGTCACGGGTTTTCAGGGCGACGCGCAGCCGCCAGTCGAACAGCTCTTCGTCGATGCCGACGCTGTGCACCGCCCCGAGCAGATCCTTCGCTTCCGGATGGTTATTCTTCGCGGCGCCCAGCGCAAGCAGCCGATCGATCTCGGCCTGTTCAGCCGCAGCGAAACCATAGCTCGACCGCAGCGCCGGCCAGCGTGTGATGGCCAGGTTGCCGTCCATTTTCACCAGCCGGCGCATGGCCTGCAGGAGCGCAGCCCGCGCGATCTCCGTGTCCTCGAGCCCGGGGTCCAGCGTGCCCCTGGCGGGATTCTGGTAGATCGCGATCCAGCGCCCCACCCACCGCTGGTCCCCCGCCGGCAGGCGGGAAGCGAGGTTTCTCGCAAGGCCGGTTTCTCCCTCGTCCATTGCGAGCCTGATGCGCGACCAGACCAGTTCGTGGGTCATCAGGTCGCTCGCGTACAGCATCTCGAAGGCTTCGTCGCACTGGGACGGCTGCGATCGGGGAGACAACCACAGCGTGCGGGCGTCTTCCAGCAGATAGGCCCGGCTTCCGGTCCGGATGCGCGCCAGGAGCTGGTAACACTGCAATGTCGTGTCGGTCTGTGGTGCGTAGAAAGTCAGGAACGCCTGCCACCGGCCGCGCCTGGCCAGTGTCCGCAGCCACTCGCTGCGCAGATCCTCTGCCCGGGGCAGGTCGCCAAAGCGCACAAGGAACGAACTGACTTCCTCGGGGCTGGCAGTCGGCAGCCGCGCCCGCAGAACGTCATAGAGTAGATAGGCATACAGAGGGTAATCGGACAGATCGGCCAGGAGCCGTTTGAACGACCTGATATCGCCCGTGCGCAATGCCCGTTGCGCCTGCAGGAACTCCCTGCGTTGCTCCTGCAGGCGGGCCTCCTCGTCCGCGCACCACGCAGCGGGCATGGCGGCAAGCAACAGCAGCGTGAGGCCCCACAGGCAGCCGTTCCGATATCGAGTGTTCATGCCGGGCCCGGCAAGGTCAGCAGTCTGCATGCATGGATCCGGATCGTTGCCCTGGTGAGTTCTTCGGTTGTGGCCCCAAGTGGCGCACCGCGGCGCTGTGCAATAATTGCCGTAGGGCCCGACTAATAATGTAGCAAATATCCCGCGATGTCCGCCGCTCCGGATCTCCTCGCCTCAGGGCTTTACGCGGCGCTGGGGGCCGTGGCGGGCCTGTTCGGCGGAATGCTCGGGATCGGCGGCGGGTTGATTATCGTTCCGGTCCTGCTGTTCCTTTTCCATCTGCAGTTGATCCCGCCCGACGTGGCGATGCATCTCGCGGTCGCATCGTCCCTGGCCAGCATCATCTTCACTTCGGCCTCCTCCGCGCTCTCCCATCATCGCCGCGGCGCCGTACTCTGGACGCTCGTCGCGCCGCTCGCGCCGGGGATTCTCACCGGGGCGGCGGCCGGTGCGTGGATCGCGGACCAGCTTGCCGGCAGCACCCTGCGCCTGATGTTCGGCGTGTTCGAGTGCCTGGTCGCCGTTCACCTCGCGTGGGGGCCCAACCCGGCGGCGCACGGACGGCTGCCGGGTCTGCCCGGGCTTTCTTGTGCCGGGGCCGTGATCGGCGCACTCTCTTCCCTGTTTGGGATCGGCGGTGGGACCATGACCGTGCCGTTTCTGCTCTGGTGCAATGTCAACATACGCAACGCGGTGGCCACGTCCTCCGCATGCGGGATCCCGCTGGCGGTTTCCGGGACCGTCGCCATGGTGGCCGCCGGGTGGGGCGACCCTCGACTCCCACCGGGCGCGACCGGTTTTGTTTACTGGCCGGCGGCCCTGCTGATCGCAACGGTGAGTGTTTTTGCCGCTCCCCTGGGAACGCGCATCGCCCACGCGCTGCCCACGGCAAGCCTGCAACGCGCCTTCGCTGTTTTTCTGTTTCTGGTCGGCCTCAGGCTTGTATATCCGTCATGAACCTACCGGCTGCGCTGCAACCGGCACTGTGGTTGGATGCCACGTCGGCCAGGACTGCGGCCCAATCGCGTCCGGCGGCGCAGGAGACCGGTACGGAGTTCCGGAAGCAACTCTGTTGCCGGAGCTGCGGTCGGTTTATCACCGACGAATCACAGCGCATAGCCGTCGAGGGCGATCATGCGCACACCCGCAGCAATCCTCATGGTGTGATCTTCAATTTTGGCTGCTTTGCAGAGGCGCCGGGCTGTAAAACCCTCGGCCGCGCGACGCCGGAACATACCTGGTTTTCGGGCTGCGCCTGGCGGATCGCCGCGTGCGGCGGCTGCGGCGGCCACCTGGGCTGGCTGTTCAGCGGCGCGGCGCGGTTCTATGGTCTGATACTCGAGCGTCTGATCGCGCAGGCCGGCCGGACGGCCTGATCATGGTCAGACAGGAGCAGATCGAAATCACGACGACCGGCCGCGGCAGCATCGAGATCACCGCCGAGGTCAATGCTTTTGTGCGCGGCTCCGGCATCAGTCACGGACTGTGCAACGTCTTCCTGGAGCATACCAGCGCTTCACTCATGCTGTGCGAAAACGCGGACCCCTCGGTGCGCGCCGATCTGGAGCGCTTCATGGCGAGGCTCGCTCCGGACGGCGACCGTCTGTTCCGGCACGTGACCGAGGGGCCGGACGACATGCCGGCGCACGTGCGCAGCGTGCTGACGCAGAACAGCATCAGTCTGCCCGTCAGCGGCGGCCGCTGCATTCTCGGAACGTGGCAGGGAATTTATCTTTGGGAACACCGCCTGCAACCGCACGTGCGCCGAATGACCCTCACCGTGTATGGAGATTAGCGGCAAGCATGAATGACTCCCCCACCGGTCCACTCTACGGCCTCCGCGTCATCGAGCTCGGCCAGCTCATCGCCGGCCCGTTTTGCGGACAACTGCTGGCGGATCTCGGCGCCGAAGTCATCAAGATCGAGTTGCCGCAACACGGCGATCCGATGCGGGGCTGGGGCCGCGGCCTGCCGGTCTGGTGGCCGATCATCGCGCGCAACAAAAAATGCATCACGCTGGATGTCCGCACGCCGCGCGGTCAGGAGATCGCGAGGGATCTTGCGCGGCGGGCGGACATCATGCTTGAGAATTTCCGCCCGGGCACGATGGAGAAATGGGGCCTCGGTTACCGCGAACTGCGGGAACTCAGGCCGGAGATGATCATGGTGCGGGTTTCCGGCTACGGCCAGGCGGGACCCTATGCCGGGCGCGCGGGATACGGCGGGATTGGCGAGGCCATGGGCGGCCTGCGTTACGTCTGCGGCGATCCAGCCGTGCCGCCAAGCCGCGCTGGCATCAGCATCGGCGATTCGCTCGCGGCCATGTTCGCCTGCATCGGCTGCCTGGCGGCGCTGCGCGAGCGCGATCGCAGTGGCCGCGGGCAGGTGGTGGATTCCGCGATCTACGAGTCGGTGCTCGGCGTGATGGAATCCCTGGTACCCGAATACACCGAGGGCGGCCGGGTGCGCGAGCGCACGGGCGCCATACTGCCTGGGCTCGCCCCGTCCAATGTCTATCCGACCGCCGACGGACGGATGATCCTGATCGGCGCGAATCAGGACTCCGTGTTCAGGCGCCTGTGCGAAGCCATGGGGCAGGTGGCGCTTGCGGATGATGAGCGATACCGGACTCACGATGCGCGGGGCATCCATCAGCAGGGGCTGGATGAACTGATCACCGCGTGGACCGGCGGCTGGCAGAGCACGGAATTGCTGGCGCACCTGGAAAATCACGGTGTACCTTCGGGCAGAATCTACCGCGCGCCGGACATGCTTGCCGATCCGCACTTCCAGGCGCGTGGCAGCATCGTCGACGTCGGACATCCGGTCTTCAAAATGCTGAAGATGCAGAATGTCTTCCCCCGCCTGTCAGAGACGCCAGGCGCGATCCATTGGCCCGGTCCCGATCTCGGCGCCCACAACGCGGAAGTTTACGAACGCCTGCTGGGCTTCAGCCGCGAAGAGATCGACGATCTGCGAAATTCCGGAATCATCTGATCCCGTCGGGTCGATCGCCGGGCGTTCGTTCCACTTCAACCACGTCGTATGGCCGTCGGTCCGGCCGGATTCAGGTTTGCCTTGGTTGGCGGCCGGGTCCTGTCACCGGGCGCCCCTGTCCGTGCTCGCTTGAACCAGCGGCCGGATATGCCCTCTCGCTGCGCGCGGAGCAGGGGTACCCGCTGCCACCCGTCCGTTCAGCGCGGCTGAATGAACCCGGCCGACCTTCCCTGGACGTGATTGGGCACATCCGAGCCGACGGTCCGGTAGTGCCGCCGCGGACACGCTGGGACGCAGGGGACAGCTTGACCGGGCTTGTTCCGCTTTTATTAAGCGCGCCGTGATGGGCGGTTCGGCCGGATTCATCCGGCTCCCGCTCGCAGGACTTCCGTGTCCTGCTTGCTGCGAGCGCGTCGCGCTTCACCCTCCCTGGCCCGCGCGCCGCTTATCGCCGCCGGATGAACCACGGCCGTCCCGCCTCTGGACAGGCTTGAGGCGTTAAGGGCGACGTGCCGCCGTGGTCGCAGAGCGTCCTCTGAAGCGCGCGAAGACTCGCGGAAGCGCGCTCGGCTTACTGTTGCGCGCCGAGTTTGATCGCGCGCTGTTTCGTCTCCTGCAGTTCGCGCTGCGAGTCCGCCGCGGAAGTATCCGCACCGTGTTTTTTCCAGCCGCGGCAATGACGATCGATGATACCGAGCAGCGCATCGACGTGGCTGGCCTGATCGTTCAGCGCGGGTATGTAGGAGAACTGGCTGCCGCCTGCCTCGAGGAAGGTTTCCTTGTTTGCGATCTGGATTTCCTCCAGCGTCTCCAGGCAATCGGCGGCGAACCCCGGGCAGATCACCTGCACGTGCCGCACGCCCGACCTTGCCCATTGCGCCAGCTGTTTCTGCGTGTACGGTTTCAGCCACTCGCGCGGGCCGAAACGCGACTGGAACGATACGGCCCACGATTCCTGCGGCAGCGCAAGCCGATCGGCGACCAGCCGGGCGGTCTTGTGGCAATGGCAATAATAAGGATCGCCGGCCAGGAAGTAGTGCCGTGGCAGGCCATGGAAGGAGAACAACAGGCGGTCAGGCCGGTCATGCGCGGCCCGGTGCGCGGAGATGCTCTGCGCCAGCGCGTCGATGTAACCCTCGGCATCATGGTAATGGTTGACGAAGCGCAGCTCCGGCACCCAGCGCCAGCCTTGCAGTTCGCGGGTAACGACGTCGAAAGTCGAGCCCGTGGTCGTGGCCGAATATTGCGGGTATAGGGGCAGAACGAGCAGCCGCTGCACGTTCGCGTGCCGCATCTTGTCAAGCGCCGAGGCGATGGATGGCCGCCCATAACGCATGCCCAGTTCCACCCGGACGGGATCGTGCAGGCGCGAGACGAGGCGCGATTCCAGTGCCGCCGCCAGGCGCCGCGAATGCACGTACAGCGGCGATCCCTCGTCCGCCCAGATTCTCTGGTAGGCTCGCGCCACCCTTGCCGGCCGCAGGCGCAGGATGATCCCGTGCAGGATCGGCCACCACAACCATCGCGGGAGTTCGATGACCCGCGTGTCGCTCAGGAATTCCGCCAGGAAGCGGCGCACGGCTTTCGCCGAGGGCGCCTCGGGCGTCCCGAGGTTGGTGACCAGTATGCCCGTGCACGCCGGCGCGTCATGCTGGTGAGCGCTGCTGTCATTGTAGTGGGTCATGGAAATTCGGTGGCCGGCGCCGTGCGCCGAATCAGGAATCTGGCGGATCCGATTCTACATCGCGTACGGACGTCAATGACGAGGTGTCATGCGATGGGACCATGACCTTCATGCCCGCTGCAGCACGTCGATCGGGGCCACCGCCAGCGCGCGCCGCGTCCCGATATAGCCGCCGGCGAGGATCAGGGCCAGGCAGGCGGTCGGCCCGGCCAGCCAGATCCAGGGGTTGACGGACACTTCGATGCGGAATACGAACTCCGCAAGTACGAGTTCAATGACGGTCGCCGCGACGGCCGCCACACCGCCGGTGATCGCCCCCAGCACGGCGAACTCCGCCGTCAGCGCCGCGAGCACGCGGCGCCGCGTTGCCCCCAGGGACCGTAGTATCGCCGACTCGCGGCAACGCTCGTCGTGCGTGGTCTGGATTGCCGACATGAGTACGATCAACCCCGCCGCCAGTGTAAACACGAACACGAACTCCACCGTTCTCGAAACCTGTTCCATCACGGCACGCACCTGGCTGAGCACCGCCGCGACATCGATCACGGTCACGCTCGGGAATGCCCTGACCAGACCGCCCAGAAGGGCGCGGCGGCTGGCGGGCAGATGGAAGCTGGTGATGTAGGTCGCGGGGTATGTTTCAAGCGTGCCTGGACTCGCGACCACGAAAAAGTTGACGTTGAACGAATCCCACTCTACGCGGCGGATATTGAGGATACGGCCCGTGACCTCCTGCCCGGCGATCCTGTACGTGAGTTTATCGCCCTGCGAGAGCCCCAGTGTCTGTGCGATGCCGTCCTCGACGGAAAAATAATTGGCCGGCGTCCCGGTCCGCGGCCACCATTGCCCTGAAACCAGGGTATTGTCCCGCTGGAGGCGCTCGGCCCAGGAAAGGTTGAACTCACGCGTTGCGAGACGCTGGGCGCGCGGTTCGGTGTAGCGGTCTGCTAACACCTCGCGGTCGTTGATGTGGGTCAGCCGGCCGCGGACCATCGGGTAGAAATCGGCGGTGACCGTGGCGTGCCGCGCCATGAAATCCTTCAATGTGCCCGCCTGGTCCGGCTGGATGTTGATGAGGAAATAGTTTGGCGTGCCGGGGTCGATCCGGTTCTCCCACGCATCCAGCAGATCGGTGCGCGCCAGCGTGAGCAACAGCATGGCGGTGGCGCCGAGGCCGATGCCGAGAATCTGGGCCATGCTGTCACGAGCGCGGCGCGCGACGTTCGCGATGCCGAAGCGCCAGGAGATCCCCACGCGCGATCGCAGGCGATCCACGAGCCGGATCGCCGCCCACGCGCACAGCGCCAACACTGCGGCGGTCCCCGCCAGACCCGCGGTGACATAGGCGGTCAGACGGAACTCTCCCGCCTGCCACGGCGTCAGCAACGCCAGGATGAGCAATGCAGCCCCATACACGGTCACGGCGCGCGGCGGCATCGGCGCGAGATCGCGCCGCAGAACGCGCAGCGGCGGGACCGTAGAAAGCTGCCACAGCCATGGCAGGGCGAAGCCGAGCACTGCGGCGATTCCGGCAATGGTCCCGGACGCCATGGGCAGCAGTGTGGGTGCCGGCAAAGCGCGGACCGTGAGGCCGCGCAACAGCACGGCGAGTCCTTCCTGGCACAACAGGCCTAGCGTGCAGCCAGCCGCACTGAAGAGGACGGCCACCATGCCCAGTTCGTACAGGAACACGCGGCCGATGAGGCTTTGCGACGCGCCCAGGCAGCGGAGAATCGCGCAGCTGTCATAGTGGCGATGCGCAAACCGCCGCGCCGACATGGCGATCGCCAGTCCGCACAGGGCCACGCTCACGAGCACCGCAAGACCGAGGAACTGGCGCGCTCGCTCCAGCGCCGTCTTCAGTTCCGGCCGCGCATCGCGAATGCCGTATATCCTGAGCGGCAAGCCTTCGCGCGATTCGATCCCACCGCGGAACCGATCGATGTCGTCGGCGGGGCCGCGCAGCAACAGGCGGTACTGCACCCGGCTGCCGGGCAGGATGAGTCCGGTGCGCGGTACGTCCGCCAGATTCATGAGCAGGCGCGGCGCGATGTTGAACAGATCGCCGCCGCGATCCGGCTCGTAGGCGAGGATCCTTTGCACGACCAATTCGGCGGATCCGAGGCTGATGCGATCGCCGATCCGCAGGGCGAGCGCCTGCATCAGGCGTGCGTCCGGCCAAACCGTGCCGGGAGCCGGCACGTCGCGCGTCTCGATCTCCTCCCCGAACAGGTCGTCGGCCGTCCGCAGGCTGCCGCGCAATGGATAATCCTGATCGACGGCCTTCACCTCGGACAGCTCCAATCGCCCTGCCGCGACTGCCATGCTGCGAAAACCCGATGTCGTCGTCGCCGTCAACCCCGCTTCTGTCGCGGCATTCAGGACCTCCGGCGCGGGCGGCTCCGGAGACTCCAGCACGAGGTCGGCGGCGAGGAGTTCAGTGGCCTGCAGTTCCATCGCCCTGCCCACGCGATCCGTGAAGGTTGCCGCCGTGGTCAGCGCCCCCACCGCGACGATCACCGCCGCCCCCAGCAGGCTCAACTCGCCCGCGCGCCAGTCCCGGCGCAGCGCCCGGAACGCAAGCCTAATTGCGCGCATCGCGTGAATCCGCGCCCAGACGGCCGCCAACCAGCGTCAGCCTGCGGTCGCAGTGATCGGCGATCGCCGGGTCGTGCGTCACCATGACCAGCGTCGTGCCCTGTTCGCGGTTGAGGCGGAACAGCAGATCGATGATCTGCGCGCCGGTCTGCTGATCCAGGTTCCCGGTCGGCTCGTCCGCGAACAGGAGGGCCGGGGCTCCGGCGAAGGCGCGGGCGATCGCGGTGCGTTGCTGTTCGCCGCCGGACATCTGCCCGGGGTAATGATGCCGCCGCTCCCCGAGCCCCACCGCCGCGAGTATTTCGCGCGCGCGCTGCGCCGCGTCCGCCTGGCCGGCCAGTTCCAGCGGCAGCATCACATTCTCCAGTGCATTCAGGCCCGGCAGCAGCTGAAAGGACTGGAACACGAAGCCGACGCGGCCGCTGCGCAGCCGCGCTCGGCCGTCCTCATCGACCGTGTTGAGGTCCGTGCCCTCGAGAAGCACGCGCCCGCTGCTCGGCAAATCGAGGCCGGCAAGGAGGCCGATCAGCGTGGATTTGCCGGAGCCAGAGACGCCCACAATGGCGACGCTCTCGCCGCGCAGGATCGCAAGATCGATCCCGGTCAGGATGGTCAGCAGGCCATCCGGGCTCACGACTTGCTTGCCCAGTTGTTCGGCCTGCACAATCAGAGAGGAGTCACTATTCATGTTCAGACCGTTGTTCGTCATTCTCTGCTGCTGGGCCGCGGCTGGCCACGCGGTGGACGATCGGATCCTGGTGCTCGGCGACAGCTTGAGCGCCGCCTACGGGATCAGGCTGGAACAGGGTTGGGTTGCCCTGCTGGAAGCGCGCCTGAGCGCTCAAGGCTACCGGTACCGTGTCGTCAACGCCAGCATCAGCGGCGACACGAGCCGCAGCGCGCTGACACGGCTCGAAGGCCTGCTGCGGGAAGGGCCGCCCGCCATCGCCATTGTCGAACTTGGCGGCAATGACGGATTGCGCGGTATCGCGCTGGATGAATTCCGCGCCAACCTCGATCAGATTGCCGCAAGACTGGTTACTGCCGGTAGCCGCGTGCTGCTCATTCCCATGAGGATTCCCCCCAACTACGGGCCCGCCTACGCCCAGGGATTCGAGCAGATCTACCGGGATGTGGCGCAGGGGTGTGGGGCGGTGCTGGGCGATTTCCTGCTCGAGGACATCGCGCTGCGCCAGGAACTGATGCAGGAGGACGGCATTCATCCACGCGCGGAAGCCCAAACGCTGATGCTCGATCGCGTGTGGCGCTCGCTGGAACCCATGCTGGCCGCGCAGCCGCTGGCCGCGGACGGATGAAGCCGGGGAGAAGGCCGCGCCGGTCAGCCGGTGCGGCGCGGGATTGCGATCAGTCTTCCACCGACACCCAGCGCCCGAAGCTGCATTCGTAGCATTCGTCGTTCACGCTGATGCGGTCGCCCTGGAAAAATTCGGCATCGTTCCAGTAGCACTTGGCGTCCTGCAAATCCATCTTCACCGTGGCCTCGCCGCCGGTCGGGCCGAGGATCTGGGAAGTCTTCTTGCCAGGCGCGGCGGGTTCGACAGGCTTGACTCCAGGCATGACAGTTCTCCCGCGGGGACAGAGACGGTTCAATGATAATGCCAGCCACGCCGGTGCGCCAGCGAATCGCTGCAGGGATCCCGCGCGGCGCGCAGCTTGAAATTATTTCCGGGATCGCTATTGTTACGCGTCCTTTTTCGGCATGCGGCGTGGCGCCGCACGCGACGGCGAGGCGTCAATGATCAAACCACATGGGTCCGAGGAACTCCGGCCGCTCTTCATCGAGAATGAAGACAAGCGCGGCGAAGCCGCAGAGCAGGCCGAGCGCCTGCCCGCCCTGCAACTGAATTCGGCGGCCGCTGCGAACGCGGTCATGCTGGGCGCCGGATACTTCTCGCCGTTGCCCGGTTTCATGAACGCGGCGGACGCAAAGAGCGTTGCCGAGGATCTGCACACGCGCGGCGGCCTGTTCTGGCCGGTGCCGTGCCTGAACCTGTGCGCGGATCCATCATCCCTCGGCAGGGTCGAGCTCATCGCGTTGCGCGATCCGAACCTTCCCGGCAATCCGGTCCTCGCGGTCCAGGAAATCGAATCGGTGGAGAAACTCAAGGACTCGCAGTGGGAGTCGCTGACGGAGAGGATTTTCCGCACCCGCGATCCGAATCATCCGGGCGTGGCGACCTTCATGTCGTTGGGCCGCAACGTGGTCTCGGGTCCGATCCGGGTGCTCAACTACAGCTACTTCGAGCGCGATTTCCCCGGGACCTTCCGCACGGCTGTTCAGATCCGCTCCGCGATCCGCGCCAACGGCTGGGATGCGGTAGTGGCGTTCCAGACCCGGAATCCCATGCACCGGGCCCACGAAGAGCTCTGCAAGATGGCGAAGGAGTCGGTCAGAGCGGACGGCGTCCTGATCCACATGCTGCTCGGGAAGCTCAAGCCGGGCGATATCCCGGCGCACGTCCGGGACGCGGCCATCCGCAAGATGGTGGAACTGTATTTCCCCCCGAACAGCGTCATGGTGACCGGCTATGGGTTCGACATGCTCTATGCCGGGCCGCGCGAGGCCGTCCTGCACGCCGTGTTCCGGCAGAACGCCGGCTGCACGCACCTCATTGTCGGCCGCGATCACGCAGGGGTAGGCACTTACTACGGACCTTTCGACGCCCAGACGATATTCGACCAGGAGGTGCCGAAAGACGCCCTCCAGATCCAGATCTTCCGGGCGGACAACACGGCGTTCTCAAAGAAGCTGGGACGGGTCGTCATGATGCGCGATGCGCCCGATCACAAGGAGGAAGACTTCGTGCAATTGTCGGGAACCCGCGTACGCGAAATGCTGTCCGCGGGCCAGGAACTGCCCAGGGAATTCGCCCGGCCGGAAGTCGCGCATATCCTCATGGAGTACTACCAGCAGGAGGCCGGCACCTGACCGGCATCCAGCGGCCTTCCCGGCAGCAGGGTTGACAGCGGATTTATTTTCGCTATAGTGCTGGCACTCGTTAAAGTAGAGTGCTAACAAAGGAATAAAATCCTTATGAAACAGAAAGTTAAGAAATCAGGAGGGTTGGAGACGATGAAAATCCGTCCTTTACACGACCGCGTAATCGTGCGGCGCATGGAAGAGGAAAAGAAATCCACGGGCGGGATCCTGATCCCCGACAGTGCCGCGGAAAAGCCGAGCACCGGCGAAGTCATCGCCGTGGGGACCGGCAAGCTCCTGGACAACGGTGAAGTCCGGCCGCTGGACGTCAAGAAGGGCGACGTCGTCCTGTTCGGCAAATATTCGGGCAGCGAAACCGAGGTCAGCGGCGAGAAATACCTGGTGCTGCGTGAAGACGAAATCATGGGCGTTATCGAATAAGGCATTTAGGAGACAAGACAATGACTGCTAAAGAAGTAAAGTTTTCGGATGACGCCCGTTCGCGCATGGCAAAAGGCGTCAACATCCTGGCCAATGCGGTGAAACAGACACTGGGTCCACGCGGCCGCAACGTCGTCCTGGAGAAAAGCTACGGTGCTCCGACCGTCACCAAGGACGGGGTTTCCGTCGCCAAGGAAATCGAGCTGGAGGACAGGTTCGAAAATATGGGCGCGCAAATGGTCAAGGAAGTGGCTTCCAAGACTTCAGATGTCGCCGGCGACGGCACGACGACCGCGACCGTGCTTGCCCAGGCCATCATGCGCGAGGGCATGAAGGCGGTGACCGCCGGCCACAATCCCATGGACGTCAAGCGTGGCATCGACGCCGCCGTGATCGCCGCCGTCGAGGAGCTGGCGAAGCTGTCGAAACCGTGCGTGGACCCCAAGTCCATCGCCCAGGTCGGCACGATTTCCGCCAATCTTGACGAGGCCATCGGCAACAAGATTGCCGAAGCGATGGACAAGGTCGGCAAGGAAGGCGTAATTACCGTCGAGGAAGGCTCCACTCTGGAAATGGAACTGGAGGTCGTCGAGGGCATGCAGTTCGACCGCGGTTACCTGTCCCCGTATTTCATCAACAGCCAGGAGACGATGAGCGTTGAGCTGGAGAACCCGTTCATCCTTCTGCACGACAAGAAGATCTCGTCGGTGCGTGACATGCTGCCCGTGCTCGAGGCAGTCGCGAAGTCCGGCAAGTCGTTGCTGATCGTGGCCGAGGACATCGAAGGCGAGGCGCTGGCGACGCTGGTGGTCAATAACATGCGCGGCATCGTCAAGGTCTGCGGCGTCAAGGCCCCCGGCTTCGGCGACCGGCGCAAGGAAATGCTGGAGGATATCGCCGTTCTAAGCGGCGGAGCCGTGATTTCCGAGGAAGTCGGCCTGTCGCTGGAAAAGGCCAAGCTGGATGATCTCGGGCGCGCCAAGAAGGTCCAGGTCAACAAGGAGAATACGACCATCATCGACGGCGCCGGCAAGAAGTCGGACATCGACGGCCGCATCAAGCAGATCCAGGCGCGTATCGAGGAAACCACCTCAGATTACGACAAGGAGAAGCTGCAGGAGCGCAAGGCCAAGCTGGCCGGCGGCGTCGCGGTCATCAAGGTCGGCGCGGCGACGGAAATCGAGATGAAGGAGAAAAAGGCGCGCGTCGAGGATGCGCTGCATTCGACCCGGGCGGCGGTGGAAGAGGGTGTGGTGCCGGGCGGTGGAGTGGCACTGATCCGGGTCAAGACCGCGATCGCAAAGATGAAGGGCAAGAACGAAGATCAGAAGGTCGGCATCAATATCCTTCTGCGCGCCTTGGAAGAGCCGTTGCGCCAGATCGTGGCCAACACCGGCGATGCCTCTCCCTCCGTGGTGCTGAACCAGGTTGTGGATGCTGAAGCCAATTTCGGCTATAACGCCGCGACCGGCGAGTTCGGCGACATGATCAAGATGGGGATCCTCGACCCGACGAAGGTGACGCGCTTTGCGCTGCAGAACGCCGCATCCATTGCGGGCCTGCTGCTCACCACGGAAGTCATGGTGGCGGAGATCCCGAAGAAGGAGGAGCACTCGCACATGCCCCCTGGCGGCGGCATGGACATGATGTAAGCCGCTCCAGGAGTTGCAAACACAGAACCCGCCTTTACGGCGGGTTCTTTTTTTGGGGCCCTAGCCCCGCTTCATCGCGTCGAAAAATTCCCCGTTGTTCTTGGTCGGCTTGAGTCGTTCCAGCAGGAATTCCATCGCCGTGGTCGGCTCCATCGAGTGTAGCAGCTTGCGCAGGATCCAGATCTTCTGGAGTTCGTCCGGCTCGGTCAGCAGCTCTTCGCGCCGGGTCCCCGAGCGGTTGATGTTGATGGACGGGTAGATGCGCTTCTCGGAGATCTCGCGCTCCAGGTGGATCTCCATGTTGCCGGTGCCCTTGAATTCCTCGTAGATCACGTCGTCCATGCGCGATCCGGTGTCGATCAAAGCCGTGGCGATGATGGTCAGCGAACCGCCCTCCTCGATGTTGCGTGCGGCGCCGAAGAACCGCTTCGGCCGTTGCAGGGCGTTGGCGTCCACGCCGCCCGTCAGCACCTTGCCCGAGGCGGGCACCACGGTGTTGTAGGCGCGGGCGAGACGCGTGATCGAATCGAGCAATATGACGACGTCCTTCTTGTGTTCGACGAGGCGCTTGGCGCGTTCGATCACCATCTCGGCGACCTGGACATGGCGCGTGGCGGGCTCATCGAACGTGCTGGAGATGACTTCGCCCCGCACCGACCGCTCCATTTCCGTCACTTCCTCGGGCCGCTCATCGATGAGCAGGACAATCAGGTGGCACTCGGGGCAGTTGTGCGTGATCGAATGGGCGATGGCCTGCAGCATCATGGTCTTGCCGGCCTTCGGCGGAGACACGATCAGGCCGCGCTGGCCGCGGCCGATGGGCGAGACCAGATCGATGATGCGGGGGGTGAGGTCCTCAGTGCTGCCGTTGCCGATTTCGAGTATCAACCGCCGGTTGGCAAACAGCGGCGTGAGGTTTTCAAACAGGATTTTATGCTTGGCCTTTTCCGGCGGCTCGAAATTGATCTCGTTGACCTTGAGCAGGGCGAAATAGCGCTCGCCGTCCTTGGGCGGCCGGATCTTTCCGGAGATGTTGTCGCCGGTGCGCAGGTTGAAACGCCGGATCTGGCTGGGTGAAACGTAGATGTCGTCCGGACCGGCGAGATACGAACTGTCCGCGGAACGGAGGAAACCGAACCCGTCCTGGAGGATCTCGAGGACGCCGTCGCCGTATATGTCCTCGCCTTTCTTGGCCTGGGCCTTGAGGATCTCGAAGATGACGTCCTGTTTTCGGGAGCGGGCCAGGCCATCCAGGCCCAGGGATTCGGAAAGCGTGATCAGTTCGGAGGCTGGTTGTTGCTTGAGTTCAGTTAAGTTCATGGACTCCCATTCGCGCGGAAGTTGAGTGGCCGGATCACACAGGCGCACCAGGCGCCAGTGCCGGGGAAAATCGCAGATTGCTGGGTAGAGGGACTAAACGGAAAGGCCGATACCAAAATAAGCTAGCATGCCCCCCCGCCCGCGTCCAGTAGTTTCAACCCTCAAATAACGCTGTCGATAAAGGCCGCGAGTTGCGATTTGGAGAGCGCGCCGACTTTGGTCCCCGCAATCTGCCCGCCCTTGAAGATCATCAGGGTGGGGATGCCTCGCACCGCGTATCGCGCCGGCGTCGACTGGTTCTCATCGACGTTGAGCTTGGCGACCGTCAGTTTGGAACCGTATTCCTGGGCGATCTCGTTGAGCATCGGCGCAATCATCCGGCACGGCCCGCACCACTCCGCCCAGTAATCCACCATGACGGGCTTGTTGGAATTGAGCACCTGCGCTTCGAACGTGGAATCCGTGACGTGGATGATATTGTCGCCCATGGCTGTTTCACCGCCTCCCTGTTTTCAGGCATTTCAACTAAATTGCGCGGCGAATGCAAGCGCGCCCCCGATGCAAGCGCCGGGGGTATGCGCGCACCGTTCCGGCGCCCGCATGCTGCCTTGCCAGGCATAATTTTGATATCCTCCCGAACCCGCTGCCTGTCAGCAGGAATTGCCCATGTACGCCCGTCGTTTGATTCGTCCGTGCCGCATCGCTGTGCTGCTGCTGGCGCTGTTCGCGTGCGCAGCGGGATGCGGACAAAAGGGTGATCTTTACCTGCCCGACCAATCGCACACCTCGGCGCCTGATCTCACGCGGCCGGCATAGCGGATATGCCGCACTTCAGCTACAGGGACGGCGAGCTGTGCGCCGAACAGGTTCCGTTGTCCGAAATCGCGGCCCGTTTCGGCACTCCCTGCTTCATCTATTCGCGCGCGGCGATCGAAACAGGCTGGCGCGCCTACGATGACGCGTTCGCCGGCCGTTCTCACCTGGTCTGTTACGCGGTCAAGGCCAACGGCAACCTCGCGCTGCTGCACCTGCTCGCGCGTCTCGGTTCCGGCTTCGATATCGTTTCCGGCGGCGAACTCGAGCGCGTGTTGCGCGCCGGGGGCGATCCGGCGCGCATCGTGTTCTCGGGCGTGGGCAAGCGCGCCGATGAGATCGATCAGGCGCTGGCGGCGGGCATCGGCTGTTTCAACGTGGAGTCGGCCGCGGAATTGCGACGCCTGGAGCGGATCGCAGGCGCGCTGGGCAAGCGCGCCAGGGTCGCCTTGCGCGTGAATCCGGACGTGGACGCGGGCACCCATCCCTATATCGCCACCGCGCTGAAGGAGAGCAAGTTCGGCATTGCCCACCGGGAGGCGCTGGCGGTGTACCGGGAAGCAGCGCGATCGCCGCACCTTCAGGTTACCGGGATCGCCTGTCATATCGGTTCGCAGATCACTTCCCTGGAGCCTTTTATCGATGCGTTCACGCGCGTCCTGCAGCTGGCCGACTCGCTGCGTGTCGAAGGCATGGATATCGATCATGTCGACATGGGGGGTGGTCTCGGGATCCGGTATCGCGACGAGGCGCCTCCAGCGCCGGAACAACTGGTGCAGGCGCTGTGCGCCCGGATCGGACAGCGCACGTTGAAATTGATGCTGGAGCCGGGGCGTTCCGTGGTGGGGGAGGCCGGTGTCCTTCTGACCCGTGTCGAATACCTCAAGTATGGCGCGGCGCGCAATTTCGCGATAGTGGACGCGGCGATGAATGACCTGCTGCGTCCATCGCTCTACGACGCCTGGCAGGACATTCTCCCGGTACGCCAGCAGTCCGGATCCGCGCCACAAACGTTCGACGTGGTCGGGCCGGTATGCGAAAGCGCGGATTTCCTCGGCCTGGGCCGCAGTCTCGCGATCGCCGAGGGCGACCTGCTGGCCGTCGCCTCAAGCGGCGCATATGCAGCGTGCATGAGTTCCAATTACAATGCCCGCCCTCGGGCGGCGGAAATCCTGGTAGACGGTTCGCGCGCGCACGAAGTGCGGCGGCGTGAATCCATTGAGACGCTCCTGACCCTGGAATCGATACCCCCGGAATAGCGGTTGCAAATCCCGGGTGGTGTTAAGCACCATAATGAGGCGCAGACTTTTCAACGTGCTTTAAAACGGGGCAAACAGCTGCTTGATACCCTGGGAAGCTGTCGCAAATTCAAGAAGTTGTGAATTCCGTTGAGTGGCACATTAAATGCACACACCCAGCGGAATAATTTAAAGAACCACAAGTCAGCAGATGGAAGGGATCTCTCCCGCTCCTGGCCGTTCGTGCCTCCTGACGCAAGCGGAAACATCTGAGGAGAACTAGCGATGTCTAAAGAGAAAGTGTTGAAGATGATTAAGGACAACGAGGCGAAGTTCATCGACTTGCGCTTCACCGACACGCGCGGCAAGGAGCAGCACGTGACTATTCCGGTCCAGATGGCCGACGAGGAATTTTTCGAGAGCGGGAAGATGTTCGATGGCTCCTCCATTGCCGGCTGGAAGGGGATCAACGAGTCCGACATGACGCTGATGCCGGATACGGAAACCGCGGTCATGGATCCGTTTTTCGACGACCCGACGCTCAATATCCGCTGCGACGTGCTCGAGCCGACCACCATGCAGGGCTACGAGCGCTGCCCGCGCTCGCTCGGCAAGCGCGCCGAGGCCTATCTCAAGTCCACCGGCATCGCCGACGAGGCCTATTTCGGCCCCGAGCCCGAGTTTTTCATCTTCGATGACGTGCGCTGGGGCGCGGATCTGAATTCCGCCTTCTACCGGATTGACTCGGAGGAAGGGCACTGGAACAAGGGGACGGAGTACGAGGACGGCAATACCGGCCACAGGCCCGGGATCAAGGGTGGTTATTTCCCCGTGCCGCCGGTCGATTCACAGCAGAACATCCGCTCGGCGATGTGCTCCACGCTCATGGAAATGGGCGTCCCCGTGGAACTGCATCATCACGAGGTGGCGACCGCCGGCCAGGCGGAGATCGGCACGCGATTCAATACGCTGGTGCGCAAAGCCGATGAGTTGCAGATGCTGAAGTACGTCGTGCTCAACGTAGCGCACGGTTTTGGCAAGACCGCGACCTTCATGCCGAAGCCCCTGGTCGGCGACAATGGCAACGGCATGCATACGCACCAGTCGCTGGGCAAGGGCGGCAGGAACCTGTTCACGGGCGACAAGTACGGCGGTCTTTCGCAACTGGCGCTGCATTACATCGGCGGCATCTTCAAGCACTCGCATGCCCTGAATGCCTTCACCAATTCGGGCACGAACAGCTATAAGCGGCTGGTCCCCGGGTTTGAAGCGCCGACCCTGCTCGCCTATTCGGCGCGCAACCGCTCAGCCTCGTGCCGAATCCCCCTGGTGGCCAACCCGAACGCGCGTCGCGTTGAAGTGCGGTTCCCGGATTCGAACGGCAACCCGTATTTCATGTTTGCCGCAATGATGATGGCTGGTCTCGACGGGATCCAGAAGAAGATCGATCCGGGCAAACCGCTGGAAAAGGACCTCTATGACCTGGAGCCGGAGGAAGAGAAGGAGATCCCGACGGTCTGCGCGTCCCTGGAAGAGGCGCTGAACGCGCTCGACAAGAACCGCGATTTCCTCAAGGCCGGCGGCGTATTTTCCGACGACATGATCGACGCCTACATCAAGCTCAAGATGGAGGAGTTGACGCGCTTCCGGATGACGTCCCATCCGGTCGAATTCGACATGTATTACAGCCTGTAAGCGCCCGTCCGTTAATCGCGTCACGGAAGGCCCCCGGAAGGGGGCTTTTCTTTTGGAACGCGGAGACGCGAAAGTGCGTCTAATATAGTGATGAACAACCGGGCCCGGACGATATGAAACCAGCCAAACTTGCATTCCTGTCGCTGCTTCTCGCGTGCACACCGGTCGCCGCCGACGTGTACAAGAGCGTGGACAAGAACGGCAACATCATTTACTCCGACACGCCTTCGGAAGATGCGGAGAAGATCGAACTGGAGGAACTGCCGATCATCCCGGCGCTGGAAACGGGACCCGCCAGTACGCAGCCGTCTGCCCAGGGTCCGGTGGCCACGGAGTACACGGAGCTGGAAATCGCCAGTCCCGTCAACGATGTCGCGGTGCGTTTCGAAGAAGGCGAGTCGACCATACCGGTATCCGTCCGCCTGGTTCCGGCGCTGTCTCCGAGCCACGTTCTCGTGCTCTACCTGGACGGCAACGAGTATGCCACGGGACGGACCCCGGGCTTCCGATTGAACAACGTCGAACGTGGGACGCACAACTTGCGAGTGGTCGTCAAAACGACCGATGGTAAAATCGTCAAGTCTTCCCCCACCTCGACCTTCCATCTTCAGATGCACTCGAAGCTTCAGCCCAAGCCTACCGTCGGTACACAGCCCAAGAAGCCCAAGTAGATCTTCCTCGGCCGCCTGCCGGTTCAGTGTGGTGCGGTTCTTGCTCCTAGCATCGGTGAATACAGGGGCGAAAATGGCATTATCGCATTTTGTCCTTATTATTTAGTAAGTTACAAATATGTATCATCTCTGGCCTGGTGCACCTGCAAGTAGCATACGCACCAAACTAGTGCAATAATGAGTATTGATGATGACCATCCCAGCCGAGAGGGCGTTTCAGCTCATCGAGAATATCTACACCTCAGTCATGATGTTCGATGGCACGTTGCGTCTGACGGCTATCAATCCAGCAGGTGAAAACCTGCTTTCCATAAGTTCGCGCAAGGTGCTCGGCCACACAGCATACGAAATTGTGCCGGACTCTCCCGGTTTCGCCGACATGCTGCAGCGCGCCCTACTGGCTAAACGCTCGTTCACCGAGTGGGGCATGAATCTCAAGCTCGGCCAGGGCCGGCTGGTGTGCGTGGACGCCGTCTTTACGCCTATGCTGGACGATCCTGAGGGCGAGGCGCTGATCGTGGAATTGATCGACGTGCAATCCTTCAACCGCGCGCGCCGGGAGGAGCACCTGTCCGTCCTGCACGAAGCGGCACGGAAATCGCTGCAGGGCATGGCGCACGAGATCAAGAACCCACTCGGGGGGCTGCGTGGCGCCGCACAGCTGCTCGAACGCGAACTCGACGGGAGCGAGCTCCGGGAATACACGCGGATCATCATCAGCGAGGCGGACCGCCTGCGCAGCCTCGTCGATCGCATGCTCGTCCCGAACAGCAAGCGCACCTTGTCGCACGTGAATATTCACGAGGTGCTGGAATACGTGCAAAGCCTGGTGGTCGCGGAAGCGGACGCGCGACTGCGGGTGGAAAGGGACTATGACCCCAGCCTCCCGCCGGTGCAGGCGGACCGCACGCAACTCATCCAGGCACTTCTCAATATCGTGCGCAATGCCGTGCAGGCCACCGGCGTCGGCGGCAACATTACCTTGCGCACGCGCATCAAGCGCAACTGCACGATTCGCCATCGGCATTTCAAGATGGCTGTCCAGATCGACATTATCGATGACGGGCCCGGCGTCGCCCCCGAGATTGAGCACGACATGTTCTATCCACTGGTGACGACGCGCAGCGACGGAACCGGGCTTGGCCTCTCGATCGCGCAGTCACTGGTCCGGGCCCACAATGGATCCATCGAGTACGAACGCACCGACGGGAAGACCTGTTTCCACATCCTTCTGCCGCTGAACGAGAAGTCATGACCGCGAATCGCAACATATGGGTAGCCGATGATGACCGCTCCATCCGCTGGGTGCTGGAGAAGGCGCTGGCGAAGGAGGGGTACGAAGTATCCAGTTTCGAAACCGGCGAAAAACTCCTGAACCGGCTGGACCACGAAACGCCGGACCTGATCATCTCCGACATTCGCATGCCGGGCATGGACGGCATCCGCCTGCTCGACGAAATCAAACAGCGTTCTACCGGCGTCCCGGTCATCGTCATGACCGCCTACTCCGATATCGAGCGGGCGGTTTCCGCTTTCCAGGGAGGCGCCTTCGAGTTCCTCTCGAAGCCTTTCGATGTGGACGAAATGGTCGGGCTGGTGAGACGGGCGCTGCGTCCTCAGCAGAGTGAGCGCTTACCGGAAAAGCCCGGTGAGCTGCCGGGAAACACCGGGATCGTCGGCTCGGCACAGGCAATGCAGGAGGTATTCCGGGCCATCGGCCGCCTGTCGCGGTCGCATTTGACGGTGCTGATCACCGGCGAATCCGGGACGGGCAAGGAACTGGTCGCGCGCGCCCTGCACCGGCACAGCCCGCGATCGGAGCAGCCGTTCATCGCCCTGAATACCGCCGCGATCCCGCGGGAACTGCTGGAATCGGAGCTGTTCGGCCATGAGCGCGGCGCATTCACCGGCGCCAGCGCGCAGCGCCTCGGCCGTTTCGAGCAGGCGAACCACGGCTGCCTGTTCCTGGACGAGATCGGCGACATGCCCGCCGAGCTGCAGACCCGACTGCTGCGCGTGCTTGCGGACGGCGAGTTCTACCGGGTCGGCGGCCACACGCCTGTCAGGGTCGATGTGCGGGTGATCGCGGCCACGCACCAGAACCTCGAACAGCGCGTGCGCGACGGCGTGTTCCGCGAAGATCTGTTCCACCGTCTCAATGTCATCCGCGTACACGTGCCGCCGTTGCGTGAAAGGCGATCGGATATCCCCGTGCTGACCGAACATTTCCTGCGCATCGCGGCCACGGATCTCGGCGTCGAGGCCAAGCGCATCCTGCCGGAGACGCAGGCGTTCCTCAACGGGCTGGACTGGCCGGGCAACGTCCGCCAACTCGAAAACTTCTGCCGCTGGGTGACAGTCATGGCCTCCGGCGGCGAAGTGCATACCGACGATCTGCCGCCGGAACTCAAGGATCCGGCCGAGGTGCGACAGGCCGACGGCGACTGGGAGTCCGGCCTGCGCAAGTGGGTCGAGTCGAATCTCATCCGGGGGGAGACGCGCCTGCTCCACGACGCCGTGCCGCGCTTCGAGCGCATCATGATCGAAGAAGCCCTGAAACGTTCCGGCGGCCGGCGCCAGGATGCGGCGCGCCTGCTCGGCTGGGGGCGCAATACATTGACGCGCAAGATCCGGGGTTTGGGGCTGGAAGTCTGACGCCGAGGAGGATCCATGATCAAAGAACGCCCCGTGGAATACCGACATGGCGGCACGCTGTTGGAAGGCATGCTCGCCTATGACGATGCCGCCAAATCCCCCAAACCGGGCGTCCTCATCTCGCACGCCTGGGCCGGCCGCAGCCCGTTCGAATGCGCCAAGGCCCGGGCGCTGGCCGGGCTGGGCTACGCCGGATTCGCGCTCGATCTCTACGGCAAGGGCGTGCTCGGCAAGGGCCCGGACGAGAACATGAAGCTGATGCAGCCCTTCATGCAGGATCGCGCCAAACTGCAGGACCGGCTGAAGAGTGCGCTATCCGCGTTCCAGTCACAGCCGGAGGTAGACAAGGGCCGGATCGTCGCAATGGGTTTCTGTTTTGGCGGCCTGTGTGCGCTCGATCTGGCGCGCAGCGGCGCGGACGTGCGCGGCGTGGTGAGCATGCACGGCCTGTTCACTCCGCCCGGCAACACGAAAGGGAAAAAGATCAAGGCCAAGGTGCTCGCCCTGCACGGCAATGATGACCCGATGGTGCCGGTCGAGCAGGTCGAGGAATTCGAAAAAGAGCTGACGGAGGCCGGCGCCAACTGGCAGATCCATGTCTACGGCAACACCATGCACGCCTTTACCAACCCTGAAGCCAGGGACCCGGAACGCGGGACGGTTTACAACGCGGATGCGGATCGGAGGTCGTGGCAGGCGCTGCT
>JACPSH010000026.1 GCA_016193395.1 Gammaproteobacteria bacterium | reverse complement strand
GTTGGTCGGGGCGACAGGAGTTGAACCTGCGACCCCCGCCTCCCGAAGGCGGTGCTCTACCAGGCTGAGCTACACCCCGACAGTATTGAACGGACGGTCGATTCTAGTGGCTACGTTCAACCGCGAATCGGGCCAGCGCAACCAGCGCTTCGCGGTAGACGGAATCCGGGATGAGGCCCAGGGCCTCCATCGCCCTGTCCGCCTCGTCCCGCGCGCGCTGCGCAGTGTACGCAATGGCTCCCGTCGATTCAATCGCATCCAGGATTTCCCGCAGGTTGTCCAGTCCGCCTTCCCGGATGGCGTGACGCAGCGTTCCGGATCGATCCGGCGGGCTGTTCCACAGGGCGTACAGCAGCGGCAGCGTCGGTTTCCCTTCGGCGAGGTCGTCGCCGATGTTCTTCCCGAGTTCCGAGCTCGACGCGCGGTAATCCAGCACGTCGTCGATGAGCTGGTAGGCGACCCCGAGGTGCATCCCGTACCGGACGAATGCCTGCTCTTGCGCGGCGTCGCCGCCGGCGATGATGGCGCCGAGCTGCGCGGCGGCCTCGAACAGTTTGGCGGTCTTGTTGTGAATGACCCGGAGGTAACGCTCCTCGCTCGTGTCCGGATCGTGGCGGTTGAGGAGTTGCTGGACTTCGCCCTCGGCGATCGTATTGGTGGCGCCGGACAACACCTCCATCACGCGCATGGAGTCCGCCTCCACCATCATCTGGAACGCGCGCGAATAGAGGAAATCACCGACCAGCACGCTGGCCTCGTTGCCCCAGCGCTGGTTGGCTGTCGCCTGGCCGCGGCGGAGCATGGAGGCATCGACCACGTCATCGTGCAGCAGGGTCGCGGTATGGATGAATTCGATGATGGCCGCGAGGTTGATATGCTGCCGGCCCTCGTATCCGAGCGCGTGCGCGCAGAGCAGAACCAGGGCCGGGCGCAGCCTTTTCCCGCCGCTGTTGACGATGTACTGGCCGAGCTGGTCAATGAGCCCCACTTGGGAATGCAGCCGGCGCTGCACGAGTTCATTGACCTGCTCCATGTCGGAGGCGATCAGGGCGCGTACGGCGTTGATGTCCACGGGCCACGGGGAGAAAACAGACTTCTTCGCAGGCATTGCTGACCGGCTGGCGGGGCGTGCGGGCATTGTGCCAAGCCACCCGCGGGAATGCCACCGGGCGGGACGCTCGGATGTCCACTTGTGCCTATGGATTCAAACCCTTAGAATCTGGCCCCTTTTTGGAGAGCCCCATGTACGCAGTAGTCAGGAGCGGCGGCAAGCAGTTCAAGGTCAAGGAAGGCGACGTGATCCGCGTCGAGAAGATAGATGCCAAGGCCGGGGCCAAGGTGAACCTGGACGAAGTGCTCATGGTCGTCGACGGCGCGGAAGTGAATATCGGCCAGCCGCTGGTCAAGGGCGCCTCGGTCAAGGCGACCGTGAAAGGGCAGGGGCGCGGCGAAAAGATCAGGATCGTCAAGAAGCGCCGGCGCAAGCACTACCGCAAACAGATGGGGCACCGCCAGTCGTATACTGAACTGACGATTACCGGGATCAGCGTGTAGCGGTCCCAGACCAGAGGTAGACAGGCAATGGCACACAAGAAGGCGGCAGGCAGTTCGCGAAACGGCCGCGATTCACACGCGCAACGCCTCGGCGTCAAGCTGTTCGGCGGCGAAACCGTCAAGGCCGGCAACATTATCGTCCGCCAGCGCGGCACGCAGTATCACGCCGGCGAGAACGTCGGCCTCGGCAGAGACCATACGCTGTTCGCGCTCATCAATGGCAAGGTCCTGTTCCGCAACCGCGGGCCGCGCAACCGCGTCCATGTGAGCGTGGTGGCGAGCTGAAACCGGGACCGTTCCGGGACGCGAAAAACCCCGCCGCCGAGCGGGGTTTTTTATTTTGACGGGACTCGTCGCTCGGGGCTCGTGACTCGTGACGGCAACTGCGCGAGACTTCAATCCCCGAGCCCCGATGCCATGAAATTCGTTGACGAAGTCACCATCCGCGTCATCGCCGGTAACGGCGGCGAGGGCTGCTGCAGTTTCCGGCGCGAAAAGCACGTTCCGCGCGGCGGACCGGACGGCGGCGACGGCGGCGACGGCGGCAGCGTCTATCTGGCGGTAAACGAAGGCCTGAATACGCTCGCCGATTTTCGTCACGTCAGAAGGTTCGAGGCCGCGACGGGCGAGGCCGGCAAGGGTCAGGATCGTTTCGGCAAGGACGGCCTTGATCTCGAGATCCGCGTTCCCACGGGCACGCTGGTCTATGACGAGGATACGGGGGAACTGATGGGAGATCTGGTATCGGCCGGCCAACGGCTGCTGGTCGCGAAGGGCGGCCGGCATGGGCTCGGCAATACCCATTTCAAGAGCAGCACGAACCGCGCGCCGCGACGGACCACCAAGGGCGAGCGCGGTGAAAAGCGCAACCTGCGCCTGGAGATGCAACTGCTGGCGGACGTCGGCCTGCTGGGCATGCCGAACGCCGGCAAGTCGAGCCTGCTGCGGCAGATCTCGGCCGCCCGCCCGAAGGTGGCGGATTATCCGTTCACGACGCTGTATCCGTTCCTCGGTGTGGTGCGCACCGGCGCCGAACAGAGCTTTGTTGTGGCCGACATTCCCGGTCTCATCGAAGGGGCGGCCGACGGGGCAGGACTGGGGACGCATTTCCTCAAACACCTGGCGCGCACCCGGCTGCTCCTCCAGCTCGTCGACGTGGGCACCGCCACGAGCGCGGAGGACGTCATGGATCAGATCCGCGTCGTCCAGAACGAACTGCGCCTCCACGACGACCGATTGCAGAAGCGTGAACGCTGGCTGGTCCTGAACAAAACCGACCTGCTGCCGCCGGATGAGCTGCACCGGCGCGCCAAGTCGATCGTGCGTGGTCTTAGATGGAAGCAGCCGCTCTATGTCGTATCCGCCGCGACCGGTGCCGGGTGCCGGGAACTGATGCTGGCCGTGCAACAATGGATCGACCGGCAGGCGACCCCGGCGGAGATGCGGAATAAGGAGGCATCATGAGCGGCGCTCGGAAACACTTGTCCGCCGCACGGCGGCTGGCGATCAAGCTGGGGAGCGCGCTCCTCACGCGCGATGGCGGCGGTCTGCGTGAAGATTCCCTGGCGGGCTGGGTGGCACAGATCATGGCGCTGCGCGCCCGCGGCATCCATTCGGTGATCGTTTCTTCCGGCGCCGTCGCGGAAGGCGTCTCCCGGCTCGGCTGGAACCGGCGACCGCACGCCCTGCACGAACTCCAGGCCGCCGCTGCCGTGGGACAGATGGGCCTAATCCAGGCCTACGAAGCGTGTTTCCAGAAATACGGCGTCCATACCGCGCAAATCCTGCTCACGCATGACGACATCGCCGACCGGCGGCGCTACCTCAACGCCCGATCCACGCTGCGGACCCTGATCGGGCTCGGCGTCGTGCCGATCATCAACGAGAACGATTCAGTCGCGACGGAGGAGATCCGGCTCGGCGACAACGACGCGCTGGGCGGACTGGTTGCGAATCTGGTCGAGGCCGATCTGCTGGTCATCCTCACCGATCAGGCCGGCCTCTACGACGCGGATCCGCGCGCGAATCCCGACGCCAGGCTGATACCTTCAGCCCGGGCCGGCGATCCCGAACTGGAACGGTTCGCAGGCAGGGCCGGCGGCCTCGGGCGGGGCGGGATGCTGACCAAGCTTCGCGCCGCCGCCAATGCCGCGAAGTCCGGGGCGCATACGGTGGTCGCCTACGGACTGGAACCGGATGTGCTGGTGCGGATCCTGGACGGGGAGGACATCGGCACGCTGCTCTATGCGGAGCAGGCGCCGATCGCGGCGCGAAAACAGTGGCTCGCGAGTCAGGCCCCCGCGGGCGGGCAACTGTCGCTCGATGCCGGCGCGGTGCGTGTTCTGCGCGGGCAGGGCCGGAGCTTGCTGGCCGTCGGTGTAACCGCGGTGCACGGCGATTTCCGCCGCGGCGAGGTGGTGAGTTGCGTCGATCCAGGCGGCGTCGAGATCGCGCGCGGACTGGTCAATTACAGCGCCGAGGAAACGCGCCGGATCATGGGACAGCCGAGCGACCGGATTGAACAGCTGCTGGGCTACGTGGATGAGGAGGAGCTCATCCATCGCGATAATCTTGTGCTTGTCTGAAAGACTCGGGACTGGACTCGGGACTCGGGATTCGGAATTTGAGGGCGCTTCAGCAAGCGGTCTCCGAGTCCCGGCCGCGCATCAAAGGCGAAGCCGAGAAATGCAAGGCCGCCGGCGCGGGTACTACTGCAGTGCCTTGATCCTCGCGCAGAGCCGGCTCTTGTGGCGGGCGGCCTTGTTCGCGTGAATGATGCCCTTGTTGGCCATGCGGTCGATGACCGGCACGGCCGTCTTGTAGGCTTTGGCTGCCGCGTTCTGGTTGCCGCTGGAAATGGCGGTCACCACCTTTTTCACCGTCGAACGCAGCATGGTCCGCTGACCGGTATTGTGCAGCCGGCGCTTGTCCGCCTGACGGGCGCGCTTGCGCGCCGATTTGATATTGGCCAAGTGCCGTGTCTCCTGTAATGCCGCTTCTGAAAGGCGCGCCACTATGCGCATCCACGCCCGGTTTGTCAAAGGACTTCATGCCAAAGCTCAAGCTCGCACAATTTTTTGCGCTGAAACAGAGAGATATAGTATTTTTCTGAACGTGTCTCTGGGTCTCCTCAAATCCACGGTCGTGGTGAGCGCCATGACCACGCTGTCGCGCATCCTCGGCCTCGTGCGCGACATCGTCATTGCCCGGTACTTCGGCGCCGGGCTTGGCATGGACGCCTTCATCGTGGCGTTCCGCATCCCGAATTTACTGCGCCGCCTGTTCGCGGAGGGCAGCTTTTCCCAGGCCTTCGTCCCGGTGCTTTCGGAATATAAGGAGACGCGCGGCGCGGAGGAGATGCGCGCCCTGGTGGATCAAACGACGGCGGTTCTCGGACTGGTCCTGCTCGGGGTCACGGCCATCGGGGTGCTCGCGGCGCCCTGGCTGGTCCTGGTATTCGCGCCGGGTTTTGCGGGCGAGGCCGACAAGCAGCAACTGGCCTCGCAGATGCTGCGCATTACGTTCCCGTACATCCTCTTCATATCGCTGACCGCGCTGGCCGGCGGCATCCTGAACACCTTCCGCAGGTTCGCGATCCCCGCCTTTACGCCCGTGCTGTTGAACCTCTCGATGATCTTCGCGGCGATCTGGCTTGCGCCGCGCCTCCCCAGCCCGATCGTTGCGCTGGCGTGGGGCGTGTTCCTGGCCGGTGTCGTGCAACTGCTCTTTCAAGTGCCATTCGTGCTCAAACTTGGACTCCTTCCCCGGCCATCGCTGTCGCGGGACCGGGACGGCGTGCGGCGCATCTTCAAGCTGATGATCCCGGCGCTGTTCGCCGTGTCCGTTACGCAGATCAACCTGCTGGTGGATACGCTGGTCGCCTCATTCCTGGTGACGGGCAGCATTTCCTGGCTCTATTACTCGGACCGGATGGTTGAGTTCCCTTTGGGCGTGTTCGGCATCGCGCTCGCCACCGTGATCATGCCGAGCCTGTCGGCAGAACACGCGCGCGGTTCGTCCGACAGCTATAACCGCACGCTCGACTGGGCGCTGCGCTGGGTGTTCCTGATCTCCGTGCCGGCGGCGATTGGGCTGGCCGCGCTGGCCGCGCCGGCGCTCGCCACGCTGTTCCAGTATGAGCAGTTCACGGCGCATGACGTGACCATGGCCAGCCGCAGCCTGGTCGCCTACTGTCTGGGCCTGCCGGCATTTATTCTGGTCAAGGTGCTCGCCTCGGGTTTCTTTGCCCGCCAGGACACGCGCACACCGGTGCGCGCCGGCGTGATCGCCATGCTGTGTAATATCGCTCTGCTGCTGGCGCTGGTCCTGCCTCTGGCCCATGCCGGGCTGGCGCTCGCGACTTCGCTTGCGGCCTACATCAATGCGGGGATCCTCTATCGCCAGTTGCGCCGGCGATCCGGTCTGGTATTGCAGGCGGGCTGGGGCCGCTTCCTGCTGCAGGTGGGCGCGGCGGTGCTGGCCATGTGGCTCCTGCTCGCGCTGGCGACGCCTTCCATCGAATCCTGGATCGCCTCGGGCGTACGCCATCGCGTCGTGCAACTGGCGCTGTGGATCGTAGCGGGTAGCGCGTGCTACTTCGCGGTCCTGCGGCTCTGCGGTCTGCGCGTGTTGCAAATGGCGCATCATTGAAGCCGCGTCAGGTCGGCCGCCACTGATGCAGATCCTCCGTCATCCGCCGCAGGCGCGCCGAGGGCAGCGCGGGTGCGTCGCCACCATCGGCAATTTCGACGGCGTCCATCTCGGTCACCAGGCTATCATCGGGGAACTGGCGCGCACCGCGGCGGAACGGCGTATTCCCGCGATCGTGATGACTTTCGAGCCGCAGCCGCTCGAGTTTTTTGCCCCGGAGACCGCGCCGTCGCGTCTGACCTCGTTACGGGAAAAATGCCAGGTGCTGGCGCGGCAGGGCGTGGACTGCGTGCTGTGCCTGCGTTTCACCGATGCCCTCGCCCGGCTCGCGCCGGCCGAGTTCGTGGATCGCCTGCTCGTAGCCGCAATGGACGCAAGGCATGTCATTGTCGGGGATGACTTCCGCTTCGGCAGGAACCGCGTGGGCGATTACCGGGAATTGAGCGAGCTCGCGCGCGGCAGGGGTTTCGAGGTAAGCGAAACCCCGACCTGCATGCTGGGCGGAGCGCGCGTCAGCAGCAGCCGCATCCGTGCCGCGCTGTTGAACGGCGACATGCAGGCGGCGGCCACCCTTCTCGGCCGGCGCTACAGCCTCATCGGCCGCGTCGTTCCCGGCGATCGGCGCGGACGCGGCCTGGGTTTCCCCACCGCCAACATCGATCTCGAACGCCGGACACCGCCGTTGCGCGGCGTGTTTGCCGTGCGCGTGCTCGGGCTGGACGACCGGACGCGCGATGGCGTGGCGAACATCGGCACGCGACCCGTGTTCGGCGGCGCGAGGATGCTGCTCGAGACACACCTGTTCGATTTCGACGACGACCTCTATGGACGGCGCATGGAGGTCGAGTTCCTGTGCAAATTGCGGGACGAGCAACGCTTCGCCTCCACCCGGGAACTTCAGGATCAGATCCGGCGCGATTGCGATGCGGCGCGGGCGTTTCTCGGTTCCGCCGCGGCGCAGGACGCGCGTTGAACCTGTAGAATGCACCGGCCATGACCCGCTACAAGGACACGCTCAATCTTCCGGAGACGGATTTCCCGATGAAGGGAAACCTCGCCCAGCGCGAACCCGAAATGCTGAAGCGCTGGGAGGAGAGCGATCTGTATGGGCGGGTGCGCCGCAGGAAGGCGGGCCGGCCGAAGTTCATCCTGCACGATGGCCCGCCGTACGCCAACGGCGATATCCACATCGGGCACGCGGTCAACAAAATCCTCAAGGACATCATCGTCAAGGCGCGCGGCCTGGACGGTTATGACGCGCCCTATGTCCCGGGCTGGGATTGCCATGGACTGCCGATCGAACACCAGGTCGAAAAAAAAGCGGGGCGCGCCGGCGCGAAGATCGATGCGCGCACATTCCGGCGCAGATGCCGTGAATACGCCGGGGAGCAAATCCGGCGCCAGCGGGAGGATTTCAAGCGGTTGGGCGTGCTCGGCGACTGGGATCGGCCGTATCTCACCATGGATTTCACGACCGAGGCCGGGATCATCCGCTCGCTCGGCCGGATGATTGCCGCCGGGCACCTGGTGCAGGGTTCGCGGCCGGTGTACTGGTGCATCGATTGCCGCTCGGCGCTGGCCGAGGCAGAGGTCGAGTACGAGGACAAGACCGCTCACTCCGTGTACGTGCGCTATCCCGTGCGCCAGGCCGACGTCGAGCATGGCCACTTTATCGCGCGGTTCAGGCAGACAGAAGAACGGAGAATCAACCGGCCGGTGTCGGTGGTGATCTGGACGACGACGCCGTGGACCCTTCCGGCGAGTCACGGCGTCGCCATTCATCCGCAGGCGGATTACCACCTGGTGGAAGCCGATGTCGGAGCGGGTCCCGAAATACTGGTACTGGCCGAGGGTCTGCTGGAAGGGCTCAGGGAGAAGTGGCAGCCGGCGACTTGGCGGACGGTGGGCTGCGCGCGGGGCGATCAGCTCGAGCGCGCCATGCTGCATCATCCGTTCTTAGCGCGCGAAGTGCCGCTCATTCTCGGGTCGCACGTGATGCTCGATGCGGGAACGGGGGCCGTGCACACGGCTCCCGGCCACGGACAGGACGATTATGCAGTCGGGCGCGAATACGGCCTGCCCGTGGACAGCCCGGTCGGCGACGACGGGCGCTTCCTGGCGGGAATGGCGCACGTCGCGGGTGAAAACGTCTTTGCCGCCGATCTGAAGATCATCGAAGTGCTGCGGCAGGCCGGCAATCTCGTGCGCGATGAAAAAATCGTGCACAGCTATCCGCATTGCTGGCGCCACAAGACGCCCGTGATCTACCGGGCCACCCCGCAATGGTTCTTCAGCATGGAGGCGCACGGATTGCGCAACAAGGCATTGCGCGCCATCGCGGAAGTGAGCTGGACCCCGGATTGGGGCATGCAGCGCATCCACGGCATGGTGGCCGAGCGCGCGGACTGGTGCATCTCGCGCCAGCGCACCTGGGGCGTGCCTATTGCCGTCATCGTGCGCAGGGACACGGGCGAACCGCACCCGGACACGCAGCGCCTGATTGAAGCGGTCGCGCGACGGGTCGAGCAGGGGGGCGTCGATGCCTGGTTCGATCTCGAGCCGGGGGAACTTCCCGGCGTGGACGCGGCGCAGTACCGCAAGGTCACCGACATTCTCGATGTCTGGTTCGATTCCGGCGTGACCCATGCCACCGTGCTCGAATGCGATCCCCGGCTGCAATTCCCGGCGGACCTCTATCTCGAAGGTTCGGATCAGCACCGTGGCTGGTTTCAGTCCTCGCTGCTTACCTCGGTCGGGATGCGCGACGTCGCGCCGTACAAGGCGGTGCTGACGCACGGTTTCGCGGTGGACGCGCAGGGCATGAAGATGTCGAAGTCGCGCGGCAACGTAGTGGTCCCGCAACAGGTCATGAAAACCCTGGGCGCAGACATCCTGCGGCTCTGGGTCGCGGCCACGGACTTCCGCGGCGAGATCGGCGTATCGGACGAGATCCTGAAACGCATGGCGGACGCGTACCGACGCATAAGGAACACGGCGCGCTACCTGCTGGCCAACCTGAAGGATTTCGATCCGGCCTCCGACCTCGTGGAACCGGGACGGGTGCTTGAGATCGACCGCTGGCTGCTGGCGCAGACGGCCCGCCTTCAGCAGGAGATCGTCGACGCCTACGATCGCTACCAATTTCACCTTATCTACCAGAAGCTTCACAACTACTGCGTCGTGACGCTGAGCAGCTTCTATCTGGATATCATCAAGGATCGTATCTATACGACCCGTGCCGACAGCCTGCCGCGGCGTTCGGCCCAGACGGCGATTTTCCATGTGACGGAAGCCTTCGTGCGCTGGCTCGCGCCGATCCTTAGCTTTACCGCGGATGAGATCTGGCAACACCTGCCGGGCCGGACGGACGATTCGGTTTTTCTCGCCGAATGGTATGCCGGCATGCCGGGCGAAAAGGAGCCTGAAGGCCAGGTCTGGCAGCAGATCATCGCCGTGCGCGAGGAAGTCAGCCGCGAACTGGAGCGTCTCAGGGCCGCGGGAACCATCGGCTCCTCGCTGGATGCCGAGGTCGAGATTTACTGCAACGGCGGCGTGAAGAGTTCGCTGGATTCGCTCGAGGATGAACTCCGCTTCGTCTTCATCACTTCCGGCGCCCGGGTCGCGGTGCGGGAGTCCCGACCGGACGATGCCGTCGCCAGCCAGTTGCAGGACGTCTGGATCCGCGCACTGCCTTCCCCCCACGACAAGTGCGCGCGCTGCTGGCACCACCGCGCCGACGTAGGTTCCAACCGCCGGCATCCGGAACTGTGCGGCCGGTGCGTGGAAAACGTCTCGGGCGAAGGCGAGTTGCGCCGCTTCGCCTGATCAGGGGAGGAACGGTCCTGTCTACGCTCAAGTGGCTCTGGCTCTCCGCCCTGGTTGTCGTTCTCGATCAGGCCGCCAAGCATTTTGCAGTGCAGGGACTGGAACTCCATCACGCGCTGCGCGTGCTGCCTGGCTTCAATCTGACGCTCGTGCACAATACCGGCGCAGCCTTCAGTTTCCTGCGCGACGCGGGCGGCTGGCAGCGCTGGTTCTTCGTCGGCATGGCCATCACCGTTTCCGTCATCCTCGTGGTATGGCTCGCGCGACTTGCCGCGAACCGCGGCCGTCTGGCCTGCGCGCTCTGCCTGATCCTCGGTGGCGCGCTGGGCAATCTCTGGGATCGGATCAACCTTGGATATGTCATTGATTTCATAGACGTATACGCCTGGACCTGGCACTGGCCCGCATTCAACATCGCGGATTCCGCCATCACGATGGGCGCGATCATATTGATCGCCGATTCGCTGTGGCTGGATCGAGCGGAAATTGACATGCACGACGTCGGGCGCGCGAAGGTTGACAGGTCGAGGCAGGGCACTTAGGGTGCGGCCGGCGAGGGCGTATCTCGTATCTGGTATCTCGCAAGAATTCCAGATTTATAATCTGTCCTGCGAGATACTGGATACCAGATACGAGATACCCGCTACCACACACGGGAACCTGTACGCCACAATGAGTCGCAGATCGGAAATCAAGATCACCCTCGCGAATCCACGCGGCTTCTGCGCCGGCGTCGATCGCGCCATCGAAATCGTCGAACGCGCGCTCGCCTTGTACGGGGCGCCGGTATACGTGCGTCATGAGGTCGTCCACAACAAATATGTCGTCGATACCCTGCGCGCGAAGGGCGCCATCTTCGTCGAGGAACTCGATGATGTGCCGGATGACGCGGTGGTCATCTTCAGCGCGCACGGCGTATCCAAGGCGGTGCGCGACGTGGCGACTCACCGCAACCTGCGCGTCTTCGACGCGATCTGTCCGCTGGTGACGAAGGTGCACATGGAGGTCGGGCGATACCAGGAGGAAGGGCGTGAGTGCATCCTGATCGGGCACGCGGGACACCCGGAAGTCGAGGGCACGCTCGGCCAGTACCGCCGGGGGGATGGAATGGGAGGAATGTACCTCATCGAGTCGGTCGACGATGTCCGCAGGCTCACGGTCAAGAACCCGCAGTTCCTCGCCTTCGTCACGCAAACGACGCTGTCCATGGACGACACGGCGGTGGTGATCGACGCCCTGCGCAAACGTTTCCCGAAGATCGTCGGTCCGAAGAAGGAGGACATCTGCTACGCGACGCAGAACCGCCAGGATGCAGTGAAGAAACTGACCGCCGAATGCGATCTGATTCTGGTCGTGGGATCGCAGAACAGCTCGAATTCCACGCGGCTGATGGAGATCTCCCAGAAGGCCGGCGTGCCTGCCTACCTGATCGATAACGCGGCCGAAATCCGGCGCGAATGGCTGGCGGACAAGTTGAAAGTCGGCCTGACCGCCGGCGCTTCGGCGCCGGAGGTGCTGGTCGAGGAAGTCATCGACAAACTGAAGGAGTGGGGCGCGCAGATAGTAAAAGAAGCGCCCGGGATACGGGAAAAAGTCGTGTTCTCCCTGCCGCGCGAATTGGCGGCACAGCGCAACTAGCCGCTTGTTCCTGAAAGCCCGGGACGGACTTCCGGGTCAGATCATCACTGTCAGGGCGGGCTGGCTCCGCCGGCCGGCGCTTCGGTCGCCGCCGGTGCCTCCGCTTCCGCCGCTTCCTCTGCGGCGGCCGCCTCTTCGGTACTGGCGGACTGGTCCGCTTCCTCCGTCAGGTAACCGCCGTCAATGAGAGCGGCGGTGGCCGCGGCGCGGTTGTAGCCGACCACGGATTTTTCGCCGACGATCAGCGTCGGCACGCGCAGTTCACCCGCCTTTTCCTTCATTTCGTTCTGGATCGCGACATCGTTATTGGGGTTCTTTTCGGTGAATTGGACATTGCGCGCGGCCAGGAATTCCCGCAGCTGATCACATAGCACGCATTCCGGCACGGCATAGAGCGTGACGGCGAGTTTTGCCCTGGCCTGTACCTCGGAGCGCGGGGTCGTGGAATAGCTCTTCTCGTTGACCTGCTTGGTGCCCGGGGGGCAGTGCGCCTGGAAGGTACGGGTACCGTCGCTTTCGTCCTCGCATTCCATGATATCGACGCACCATGCGCGTGCAGACAGCACGGATATCGCGAGGGACATCAGCAGGCAATTCACAGTCCTCATATTGGAACCCCCATAAAATGGGCTGCATGCGACCTTTCCGACAGCGGCAATTATAATAGTCTGCGGGGTCGGGAACCACAAATCAACGGCATAATCAAAGCTATAGAGTAAACTTGTCAGTATCGGCGTAACGTTACTTTTCCAGATACAAGTTAGAGGTCATGTCGATGCATAAACGCATACCCATCCCCGGAAATACAGGATCCAGGACCTGGCTTGCCGCGGTCATGGCCGGTCTCGCAATGGCCGCCTCGCCGGTGGGCGCCGAGATGTACAAATGGGTCGACGAGAATGGCGAGGTCCAGTACACGCAGCAGCCGCCTCCGGGCAACATCAAGGCGGAGACGATCAAACCCCCGCCCAAAGTGGATACCGAAGGCGCGCAGAAGGAATTGGAACAGCAGCAGAAAGAGGTCGATGCCTTGAAGGAAAACCGCGACAAGCGCACGGAGGAAGTGAAAACGGCGGCGGACGACAAGGCTTTTAATGCCGAGAATTGCCGGCGGGCCCAAGCCTCCGTCGCCAGCTTCTCAGTGCCGAACGCATTGATTGCACAGTCGGATGGCAGCCGGACCCGCATCACCGAGGAAGAGCGGCTGGCGGGGCTGAAGAAGGCGGAGGATGGCGTCAAGGAATTCTGCAAGAAGTAACCGATAAAAGACTGCCCCCGTCGTGCGGGGGCAGGGTGCTTCCAGAAAGCCGGTGTCGGCCTATTCCATTTCCTTGTACCAGAACTTCCGCAGCCGCGCGTTCAGCAGCGAGCCGGGCGGCTGATCGACCGCCACGCCGGAGATCACGCCCTCATGGGTCTGCCCGTCGATCTCCACGACCACCGGCACGGGTGACGGCAGGTAGCCGCCGCCCGGGTGGATCTCGGCGCGGTCCAGCGCCGTGATGAATCCGTCGATGTTCTGATCCAGGATCGCCGTGGCGTCATCGAAGAGTACCCGGTATTGCCGCGCGATGCCGAGATCGCTGGTGCAGCTTGTCGGCGCAGATTCGCTCGGCTGGTTGGTGTTGAAGAACGTGACGTTGTTCAGCGTCACCGCGTTGCCCACGACCTTTTCGCCGTCGGCCAGCTCGATTAACCAGCCGTCCGCGCTCTCCAGATCGGCGAGCGCGGTCGTGGGCGTCTCGCCCCCCTCGCTATCGCAGGCATCGGAGTCCTGGATGCAGTTCGAGGTGGCGTTGAACAGGTCGGCCTCCCCGATCGTCGTCTCGCCCGGATCGGTGCCCGTGCCGCGGATGGGCGTCGTGCCGGTAGCGCTGTCCTTGAACATGTACATGCGGTTGTCGACGGCGTCGTCGAACGGATGCTCGCGATCGCCGCTGCCGATCAGCACGGCATCGTACCCGTCTTCGTGGTAGACGACATCCGGCGGGAACAGGAATTTGCGCAGGCCGCTCTGATCCGAAGTGGACAGCACGCCCGTCAGACCGGAGGTATCCGCGATGGAGGCGAGCTTGGTTACCGTCCAGTTGGCCACGTTCACGTCCTCCATGTCGATGCGCCAGATGTTGCCGCCCGTGTCGCCGACGTAGGCGCGGTTCCGCACCGTGCCGCCCGAGGAATTGCGGTCGGCGATCACCGTCACGTCGGACGGGATCGCGTAATCCATTCCGGTGACCTCCACGAAAACATGGCTGACGCCCGTTTCGCCCGTGGGGTCCGCGGCCGCCGGGCCGGCCTGCCAGAGTAGGTCGCCGGTGAGGGCATCCACGACGAAGATGCCGCGGCCCATTTCCCGGTCCTCCGTTGCGCCGGAACCGTAGGTCACCCCGGTGGCGCTGCTCGCCACGATGGTCGCCGGATCGATGTCCTCGAGCTCCGGGTCATAGCCGGCGCCGAAAATGAGTACCGGGTCGCCCGAGTTCGCGTTCAGCGTCCAGATCCTCGGCACGGACCAGGTATAGCCCAGTTCGCCCCAGCCGGCATCGTCGTTGGAACGCTTCCACAGCAGCTTCGGGTCGGCCGGATCGCTCACGTCCAGCGCATAGATGAAGCGGCCGCCGCGGCGCATGGAGATGAAGATGTCAACCGTGTCGTCGGGTTCGTCCGTGACGTCCAGCTTCTCATCGCCATCGGCATCGACGACATAAGTGCCGATCGAGCCGTCGGCGAAATACGGCTTCTTGTTGCTGCTGCTGATGATCGGCTCGTTGTCGCGCAGCCGTTCGAGGCTGGAGAAGAACTCCTCCGGGATGAATCCCCATGCCTCCTGGCCAGGCATCGGCTCGGTAGTATCGCTCTGGTTGAACCCGCCCTTGACGGCCCGGAAAATCCCGTCATTGGAGCCGTAGTAGATGTACACGTCGTCGTCATTGCCGTGCCGGTTGTAGTTGACCACCGCCGGCCGGGAATGCAGCACGTCGCCGTGGGTCGAGGCGCGGACGTCGGTGTTCTCCGAATCGATGTCCTCGTCCTCGAAATTATCCGCGCCGCGCACCCATTCGATAAGGTTATCCCGCTCGCTGCCGGTGGGCGATCCACCCGTGGCGACCAGCGTGCCGGTCGCATCGCCTTGCGCATTTGGAATGGTGTAGGTGAAGTTGTTGGCATCCACCAGGGTGATGGTGAAGGTACCATTGAAATCGTCCTGGTTTGCTCCGGCAATCGTCACCGAGGCGCCGTCCGCGAAACCGTGGGTGGCGGCCCGCGCATGGGCCGTGGTCGTCTTGATCTTCGATTCCAGCGTGCCGCTCGCCGGACCGGCTGCTACCCCGCCGGTGGAAATCGGATAGGAGAAGGTGTCGTCGTCCACTACGGTCGCGGTGACATCTGTCTCGTTATAGTCCTCTTGCGTCGCGCCGGTGACGGTCACGGTAAAGGTGTCGCCGGCGCTGCCGTATCCGTGGCCGGTCACCGTCGCGAAGGCCGTGTCCGTAAACAGACGCGCGGTAATCGCGTCGCCCGTCGCCGGGACAGGCGCGCTGCCGTCCTCGGTCGGGTAGGTGAAGGTATTCTCGTCGACGATGGTGGCTGTCACGGTACCGTCGTACGCCGCCGATGGGGTCGCGCCGTCGATAATCACGTCCACCGTGTCGCCCGGATTACCGAACTTGTGCGCATATACGATCGCCGTCACGCCGGTCGAGGTGCCGCCGGCGGCGACGACCGAAGTACTGGTATTGGGCGCCAGCGCGGTGGTGGTCGTGTATTCGAAGGACACGCCCAGAACCACGTTCGAGATGACGAAGGAGCCGTTATATCCCGCAACGTCGGAGCCGGTGATGGTCACGGTCTGGCCGTCGGCGAAGGCGTGGCCGAGCGCGGTGACCAGTACCGTGGTGCTGCCGCGGGTGGACGTGATGGTCCCGCTCGCGTTCGCCAGTCCGCTGGAGACGGAGAACGTGAACGTGTCACTCGTGGGCACGCTCAGGATCTCATGCACGCCGTTGTAGTCGGTGGGCGTGGTGACCCCGGCGATGGTGATGAAGTCCCCGACGCTGTAGCCGTGTGACGAAACCGTACCCGTCGCGGTCGTCGTCTGCCCCTGCGCCGTGGCGCCGGAGACGCTGGTGACCGGCGCGAGCGGCGCCGCGGTGGTGAAGGTGAATGTGTCGTCATCCACCTTCGTGATGTTGTTGTACGTGCCGTTGAATGACGTCGGGGTGACCCCGGCGACGGTGACGCTCTGCCCACCCGTGAACCCGTGGTCGGTCACGGTCGCGGTGACGATCGAGCTCGTCGTCGTGACCGTGCCGCTTTCCGGCCGGTCGGCGTTCTGGACGCTGATGGTGAATTTGAAGCTGTTGTCATCGATCTTGGTAATCGTCCAACTGCCGTTGTAATCGGGTTCCGCCGAGCCCGTGATATACACGGTGGTGCCGCTGCTCAACCCGTGATTATTGAGCGTGGCCGTAATGATGTTCTTGTTGGAACCGGTGGTAGCGTGATCGAAGGTCGCGACCTGGCTCACCGGATTATTGGAAAGCGCGCTGATGCTCTTGGTTACCGTCGTGGTCAGAGAGGTGACCGACTTCGTCACGGCGCCGTTGTCGAGGCTGTCGACCGCTATGGTGGTCGACGCCGTGGAGAGCGACGCGACGTCTTTTGTGTCCGAGAGGGCGGAGATGGTCTGGGTCTCGAAGCCGGTCAGCGTGGAGATCGCCTGCACGCCGAGTTGCAGATTCGCGGCGCTAACCCCGTCGTTATCTATGGAGAATGGCGTGTCCGCCAGCGAGCTGCCGTCGACGCAGTCGGGGGACAAGGTTCCCTGCGTGCACGTATAAAGATTGCGTGCGTCCTGATCGGAAGCGTAGCTGAGCCGCTGTTGTTGCCCGGCGCCGCCCTTTTCCACCAAGTCGCCGTCGGGCAGGTCCGAATCGCCGCCGGACCCGTTTTCCTCGGCGGTGCGGTAGCTCCAGAAGGTGGATGAAGTCGTCCAGTAGCTCGCGGAGGTCGGGTTGATGAATCCCGTTTCCGGGTTCTCCGCCGGGCTGCCGGAGGTGTCGGCGAGGAACAGGGTGTTGGTCGTGTCATCGAAACCGAGCTGGTACATCTTGAGGTTGCCGAACCAGCGCGGTTCCTTGGCCTCGTCGGGACGGAACACGCCGATGTAGACCTGGTTCAGGTTGGTGCCGCGCACGTTCACGCTGACCGGCAGGGTCGTGGACGCGAACACGCTGTTGACCGCCTGCACTTCCTGGAAAATCTGGTTCAGCGCGTTGATGATGGCCTGGCCGGAATTGCCGCTGGACACGGAGAAATACTTGCCCTTGCCCTGCAGCGCCACGCTCTCCATCAGCGCCGTCATGTCGTCTCCTTGGCCGGTCGTGGTCGGGTCCACCTCGATGGTGTAGGTATAAACGTGCTGATCGCCGTCGAGGTCCTCGTTGACGTCCGCGTTCGCCATGTACCTCGACCATTCGTCCATCCAGTTGCCTTCCTGGCCGTCTGGCGTAATCCCGATGGTCGAGCTCGTATCGACGCCGAGCAAATCCAGTTCATCTTCCGCTTCCTCCAGGGCGTTGGTATTCTCGTTGGCGCCGCCGTTGCTGATGTAGATAACGAAGCTGCTCTGGCAGCTGCCGGCGATCGGCGAGTTGTACAGCGTGCCGTCCGTGTTCGTATCCAGTGCGTAGTCGCCAAGATTGGCGACTACGGCCGCATGGGTCGCATTCGTGGCGTAATCGGTCTTGACCTTGCCGTGGCTGGCGACGGAGGCCTTGCCCGCGAAATAGCGGTAGACCTCGCGCATGCCGAGCGAAAGGGTGTTGTTGTTGCCGGCGTCGCCGGTCCGATCGAGCGAATTGACCATGGACGAGAGCACGGTCTTGTTGTCCTGGGTCATCTGGCGGACGGCGAATTTCGCATAGCCGCCGTCCACGTTGTCGTTCGGGTTGCCGGTCTCGGGGAAAAAGAACAGGCCGACATTGAAGGAATCGCTCAGGTTGTCGACCACGCTCTTGAGGGCGGCCTTCTCGTTGGTGAACGCCGTATTCCAGTTTGCCGTGTTGTCGACGTAGATCAGGACGTTCGGCCGGTTCTCCGGAATGTCCGGATTGGCGAGAAAGATGTCCGTATCGTCGTTGACCGGATCGATGTCCGCGACTACAGGCGCCGGCAGGCCGGCGAGGCAGGCCAGCAGCGTGCCGATCAGCGAGGCAGCCAGTGTGGGAATATTTACAGATGGATTCATGCGTGTACTCCGGGGAAATCAGGGGCAGTTGCCGGCAAGCATGCGGATCTCCACGCCCTGGTGGATGGTGGACACCGCGCCGGTCACGCTGTCGGTCAGGCGCGCGACCACTTCCCAGGTGTTGTCCTCCGGGATGATGTCCTGCTGGACCGCGCTGTAGCCGGTCGCGATCTGGCTGTCGATGCAGACCGGCGCGTCGATGTCCACGGTGCCCATGGCGGTGGAAGCCGTGGACGCCGCCGGGGTCAGGTTGAACTGGGTCATGCCGCTCAGGACCTGCTCGATGGCGTCCTGGACGCTGGCGTCCAGGACCTTTTGCGCCTGCATGTTGCCGACGATGCGGAAATTGATCGTGTTCATGTTGACCGACGAGATGGCGTACAAGGTCATGATCATCAGGAAAAAGAGTGCCGTGATGAGGGTGGCGCCGCGCTGTCTTTGAATCGATCTCACTTCGGTATCTCCCGTCTGCCCGCGAGGTTCATCGGCCGCACCTCGGTGCTGAACAGGCGCCGCTTGAAGGTGTCTCCGAACGGACCGGCGGTCATCCCGGCAAGCTGGTAGGTCTTGGCATCGGAATATTCGACCGTGCCGGTGACATTGCGGGCCAGGACGTGGATGCGCGCCGAGACAGCCAGCGGCCATTCGGCCACGGACGGAGAGGATTTGTATGTGTCCGGCACCCCGTCGCCCGCCAGTCCGGTGGCGTCGTTCACGTCCGTCGGCGAATTGTCAATCCCGTATTCGACCTTCATGTACTCCACGCCTTCCACCAGCGGCACGATTTCCATCACGGTGTCGCTTCCATCCGAGCCCAGTTCCAGGCGTTTCAGCGTCGGCACCTCGTCATCGCCGCTCTGGCAGACTCCCTGTGCGCCCGTGCCGAAGCTGCACGGCGCGACGAAATAGACATGCACGTGGTACTTGCGCGTGTCGGCGCATTTGCTCGTGTCCCCGTCCGCACAATCACTGCCCT
>JACPSH010000012.1 GCA_016193395.1 Gammaproteobacteria bacterium | reverse complement strand
CTTGAACATCACGACCGAAGACTTCATGGCCGGCCAGTACCACTTCGCGGCGCCGGCCGGAGAGGACGGCGGCCTGGTCGTCAATCAGGGACTGATCGAGGCCGCGACCGGTGGCTCGGTTTCGTTGATCGGCGGCGCGGTTCGCAACGAGGGCGTGATCCTCGCCACCGCCGGACAGGTCACGCTGGCCGCGGGCAACCGTATGGCGATGGACTTCGATGGCGACGGACTGATCCGCTTTGTCATCGAAGACGAAGTGCTGCAGAACCTTCACGCCCTCGACGGTGCCGTCACGAATACCGGCGAGATCAACGCCGATGGTGGCTCCGTGGTGCTGGAGGGGAAAGCGGCGCGCGATGTATTCACCAATGTCGTCAACAACCAGGGCATCGTCCGCGCCGGCCGCATCGAGAACCAGGGCGGCATTATCACCCTGGCCGCCAGCGGCGCGGGCAACTCATTAATTAATACCGGGACCCTGGATGCCTCCGGCACGGGCGGCGACGGCGGCACCATACATATATATGCGGACGACACGGCGATCGTCGGCGGGAACAGCGTCGTCGATGCTTCATCCGCGGACGGCGCAGGGGGCACGGTTCAGATATTGGGCGAACAGGTCGGGCTGGCCGGCGAGGCCACGCTGGACGCTTCGGGTGCGACCGGCGGCGGTACGGTCCTGATCGGCGGCGATTACCAGGGCAAGAATCCGGATATCCGGAATGCATCAAAAACCTATGTGGGTTCCGAGGTCGAGATCCGGGCCGATGCCACGGAGCAGGGTGACGGCGGTAAAGTCATCGTCTGGGCGGACGGAGACACAGAGTTTCATGGAAACATCAGCGTCCGAGGCGGCGACCTCGGCGGTGACGGCGGATTCGTGGAGGTTTCCGGGAAGGGCACGCTGCTGTTCACCGGATTTGCCGACCGCCGCGCGCCCCACGGCGAGGCCGGGACGCTGTTGCTTGACCCTACAACGCTGGACATCATCGCCAGCGGTAGCCCCATTGCGGGACAAATACTGGATTCCGATCTCGCGACGAATCTCGGTGGAGGCGACGTCATCCTCCAAACCTCGACGGACGGCACGGGCGCCGGCGACGGGATCATTACTTTCAAGACACTCGTGGACGTCACCTGGACCTCCGGCTATGACCTGACACTTATCGCCGACGACAACCTCGGCGTCAACATTCAGAACGGGACGGTCACGGTCGAATCCAGCGTCATCATCAGCGGCGACGACAGCGGCGGCGGTGAAACCAACGGCGCCGACGTCACGATCCAGGCGGGCACCGTCAACCTCTCCAGCGCCATCGGCATCGACGGCATCCTCAGCGGCACGGCCACCGCGGCAAACGTCTTCACTGGCGGCAGCGTGCAGGACGGCATAGACGTCATCGACACCGGCGGCGGCGGAACAGTCACGGTCGGGGACGGCACGTTCACGGAAGACCTGACGATCTCGACGGACAACCTGACGCTGACGAGCGCGAACGGCAAGGCCAATACCACGATCCAGGGCGTTTCCTCCCTCAGCCAGGCATCGTTCCCCGTGTATCAGGGCGCCACGAACATCCTCATCGAAGCGAACGGCGTCACCATCGACGACCTGACGCTCAAGACGCCGAACGTGGCCGCTGGTGATTACGCGGCACTGATTACCTTCATCGGCGAAGACATCTCCATCACCAACAATGATTTGATCTCGATCCAGGGCGATACGGCGCCGGTCGGTGCCAACGACAGCCTGACCAACATCATGATCCAGTCGATCGCCGGGGTGAACGAGCCCACCGGTAGCATTGACGGACTGCTCATCCAGAACAACACCTTCACCGGCAACGGCAAGGGCTACTACGGCGTCTATCTCAACCTGCAGGGCGCGGCAGTCGGAACCGGTCCCGGGGATGAAGTCATCATCGGCAACAACGCTTTCACCGGCAATATCTGGCGCGCGATCTCCACCGAACGCTCCAACGTCTCTCCACCGAACGCTCCAACGTCGACATCACAAACAACACTATCACGCCCGGGGCGGAAACGCTGGCGGCTTGGGGCGGTTCCGGCATCGCCGTCCGCAATTTTGGCGCGGTCACAATAGACGATGTGCTGCTCGATACGAATACCATCAATACCGGCGGCGCGAACGGAGTCTTCACAAACGAGGTTCTGCTCGGATTCGCGACCAACGACCCGTTGACCGACATCGCCATCACGAACAATACCGGCGACATCAACGTCATCGCAGACGTATTCAACTCCGGCGGCATAGCCTGGGATACGACCGGGTCCATCACTCTCAGCGGCGATCTGTCTTCCGGCGCGGCTGGTATCTCGCTGGACGCGTCGGAATTCATTGTTCTCAACGCGACGGTCACCACCGGGAATGTGACCACTACCGGGACGTTAGGATTGGATACGGCCGTTTCCGGAAGCATCAGCACCTCTGCCGGCACCACTATCACGGGCAACGGCTCCGGGCGCCTGATTACCGGTGCTGCAAGTGTCGACGGCACGGCCACGGGCGATGATGACACGGCCACATCGGGCAGCATCACGCTCAGCGCCGGAGGAGCGATTGAGCTGGCCGCGGCCGATGCGCTGACGATTGGCAACGCCAGCGTAGTCGATGGCGCCGGATCGACGACGGCGACCGCCGGCTCCATTACCGTCAGCACGGCGGACAAGATAAGCTCGGATGGAACGAGTGGGGGCGTGGACCTCAAATTCGGCACCGCCACGGGCGCCGATGTGCTTGTCTATGGCAGTGTCAGCGTCACAACCGACGGCGGAGCGGGAGACGCGGGCGGGATCTTCCTCACCAGCGGCGAGGCTTTGCGGGTTGGGGCGCTGAGCACCGCGGCCGCAACAGTCCAGAACGTGAGCATCTCCACCACGGGCGGAGCAGCGCTTACAGTCAATGACGTGGTGCACACGCTCACAGGGGACTCGGTAGTCTTCGATGCGGTTTCAGGCACATTGACGCTCGCCAACCTGACGAACGATTTCAACATCGGAACGGGCACGTTGACCTTGCGTGGCGACGAAATAGACCTGACCGGTGGCGCGGATTCCGTGGACGGCGCTGGCGGCGCTGTGGTCCTGGAGGCAGGCCAGGCGTCAACCATCGTGGGGGTTGCAGGCGGCACCGGGACGCTCGATCTCAGCACGACGGATCTCGGCGCGCTCCAGAACGGATTCACACAAATCACCATCGGCCGCGCCGACGGCACCGGTACGCTGACCTTCGGAGATGGCGCTGGAGGTGGCTATGCCTTTAATGACCCCGTCACGCTTCAGGCGGGTGGCGCGACCGGGGACATCAGCATGGAGGGTCCGCTGTCGGTCGGTACGGCCGGGGACTCGATCGAACTGCTCGCCGGGCGCGAGATCATCGACGCCAATACGGGTACGGACGTTACCGGCGATGTGATCAGTCTGATCGCCGGCACGGATATTGGAATCAACGGGGGGGATCCGCTCGAAGTCGCCGGCGTCGAAGTTCTCAGCATCGATGTCGGTGGCAGTTTTGATGTCGCCGGCGGTAGTACGTTGACTGACCTGTCGATCGGCGTCGATGCGGGTCAGGCTGCGGACGACAGCTATACGCTTACGGGCTTTGGCGGCGGGTTGGTACTGGGGATCCAGGATACCGGCGGCCTTACGGATGACCTGCTCATCAGCGGGACGACCGCAACCTCCGCTTTGAATATCTCGATTGCCACGGATAGCGGCGACATCCTGCTCGATGACGCTGCGGCGACCGCCGCGGCAGTTAATCTGTTCACGGCGACCGGTGACATCACGCTCACTGCCAGCACCGGCAACATCTTCGATAACAATGCTCCGGGTACCGAGGATGTTCCGGCTACTGATTTCAACCTGCGCACAGATGCGGGCAGCACGATCACGCTGAATGCGCCTGGCAACAGCGTCGGCGGCGCCCTGACTAGCGAAGACATCGACATCTCCGGGACCACCAGTGTAGCGATTGATGCCAATTTCTCGAAGGTCAGCGGCGACACGGACCTGACCGAGCTGTCACTGACTCTCGATCCTTCCGGTACGGTGAACTATAACGTGGCCTCCGGTAATACGATCGTGATGATCGGCGAGGACGGATCCAACAATATCCAGATTAACGAAATCAGCAACAACACTGTTCTGTTCGATGTTTTCCTCAAGGCACTGAGCGGCGACATCGTCATCAACAACAGCGTGACCACGGGCATTTTCGATATCGGCAACGGCGACGTCACGCTGGAGGCGGTCGCCGGGGACATCCTTGAACTCAACACCACGACGGATGCGAGCATCACCACCGGCGGTCTGGTCACACTGATCGCCAACGCCGTCGGGGGCTCGCTCGCGAACCAAGAGTTGGACATCGCCGAGGCGACCCCAGGCGGTGGCATCTCCCTGGCGCCCAAGACGACCGGCCAGATCTTCCTGATCAGTGACGGCGCACTGACGATAACTGACCCCAACGCAATCGGTCTGACGGTTGGCGGCGGTTCCATCGCCGCAAACAGTCCGGAAACGATCGCCGGCGATATGACTATCACCGGCGATATGACATTCACCGCGGCCGCCGATGGGGCAACGAATGACGATGACCTGACCATCACCAGCAACGCAACGCTGACGCTCGACAGCACGATTGCGCCGATCACGCTCACTCTCGAGGCGGGCGACGATATCATCTTCAACAACACCACGGCGGCGGCGGTCGATGTCTCCAGTACCTTAGGTCAGCAGGCGCATACCGTGGTGCTTACAGCGGATCTCGAAGGCGGTGGCGCTGACGGCGAGGTGGGTGGAGTGCGCCAGAACACGGGCGGCCTTACCGCGGTCGATAATACCGGCGACAGCACCCTCACGTTGAATATTACCGCAGGCAATAACATCGGCCAGCTCGCCAATGCCAATGACCTCGATGTCGAGGTCAGTACACTGACCGCGAGCACTACCGGCGGCGGTATCTTCATCGATGAGACCGACGCCGTGACCATCGGTGCCGCTGGCCTGAGTACGGAAGGTGGCGAGATCGACATCAGCGCGGGCGGCACCTTCGCGGATGGCGGGAACTCCATTGAAACGCAGGGCGTGGGCGACGGAGGCAACGTCACGCTCGCCGTGTCCGGCGCGGGCGGCGCGATCAATCTGACCGGCACGTTAAACACCAGTGGCGCGGCAGGAACCAGCGCCGACGGCTTCGACGCCGGCACGATCATGCTGACGACCTCGGACGGCAATGTCGCCGTGGACACGGTCACGGCCGATGGCGGTGCCGGCGATACGGGCTTCGACGGCGGCGATGCAGGGAATGTCACGTTTACGGCCGGCGGTGCAACGAGGTCGCTGACGCTGAACGGCGTGCTCTCGGCGGTGGGTGGCGCCGGGACCGTGGCGGGTGCCAATGGGATCGCCATGCTGTCGGCGGCCGACGGCGTGACCCTCAACGACGACTTCACGGCCGGCGCCACGACCATCGATGCCGACACGGATTTCGGTGACGACGTGGGCACGCTGACACTCGCCAGCGACGTCGCGCTGAATACCAGCAGCGCTACGCTGGATATCACGGCCGACGATATCAGCATAGATACTTTCGGCATGCCGGCGACGATCAATGCGGGTGCGACGACAATCACGGTCTCCGACGGCGGCAGCATCGGCCTGGGCAACGGCGGCACCTTGGTTGATCTCCGCATTACCGGCGCGGAACTAGAGAAGATCACTGCATCCCAGCTCACGCTGGCCGGCACTGACTCCAGTATCACGGTGGACGGCGTCACGGCGGCGAACAGCAACAACGTCGGGACGGTCGTGCTGGATGCGCGTAATGACACGGCCGTCATCGCGTTCAACACCGCGGTCAGCATCTTTAATGCGTTGACGGCGTTTGCGGATGACGGAATTACCGTGGATTTCAATATCACGACCGACACCGGCGCCCTGTCGCTGGATGGGGATTTTGACGACCTGGCTGACGGGACCGACAGCATTTCCATCGCCGCCGGCATCACGCTGAGTTCCGCCGGCGGGATGACGCTCAGCGCCACGCAGGGCGATATCTCCGGCGCCGGAGATCTGACGCTCACTTTTGACAGCGACAACAACGCGGCCGAAACGCTTGCCATTAACGATGCCCTGACGACCGTCGGGGCACTGTCCATCAATGGCGGCACGGGCACGAATGACGTGGTTGATCTGAATGCCGATGTGACGGCGGGGACGACGTTGACGATTGAAAACGCGGCGACGGTGGACCTGGCGGGCAGTGTGGACCTGCGCACGACCAGTGGGGCATTAAGTGTGGTGACGAATGTGACGGCGATCAACCTGTCCGGGGCGAATGGCACCACCAACCTGATTGACGGCAATGGCGATGCGGCCTTCAGCAATGTGACGGCGATCAACCTGTCCGGGGCGAATGGCACCACCAACCTGATTGACGGCAATGGCGATGCGCTGGTGCGGCTGGCCAACATCACCGACACCAACAATCCCAATCTGACGGTCACCTCCGAGGGCGATTTGACGCTGGCCGGGGCGAGCCTGGGGAGCGGCACGCACAGCTTCACCGCCGACAATGACGGCGACACGGTGGCGGCGACGCTGTTGCTGAGCGGGGCGCCATAAACGGTGCACTGTCAGGTGGTGTCCTCACGCTGACATCCGACGATATCACCGTCGTGATGGGAGCCGGCGCCGGCAATCAGGACATTACGGCCACAACAGGCGATCTGACGATCAATGCCATTGGCACGCTGACACTGGAAGATGGTTCAGGCCCGGCGCGACGCACCCGGCTGGTCACCACGACGGGCGACATCTTCCTCAACGTGATGGATTTGGTGATCCAGAATAACGACAGCGCCGTGCAAATCCTCTCGGCCGGCGATCTGACCATCGATCCCGGCGCGGGAAAGACGATCGGTCTCGGAGACGACGCTGTTACAGCGACATCGGATTTCGAGCTGGATGATTCCGAGCTGAATTCGCTGGACACCAGCGGCACCGGAGTGCTCACGATCGGCGATGCCGCCGATTCGGGCCGCATCCTGCTCGACATGGCCGTCGCCTTCACCACCTTCGGCGGCGATCTGACGCTGAACACCGACAGCACGCTTGACGATAACAGTACGACCACGGCGTTTTCGTCGTCCGGCACGCTGACCATGACCACCGACGGCGCCATTGGCGGCGCCGGCAGCAGCGGTGCTGACGGTCTGGAAACGGACGTGGCCGTCGTAGTCGTGACTGACACGTCCGACACTACAGGCAATAACGTAACCATCACCGATTCCGGGGCCAACGGCGACACCACTTTTGATATCGCCACCGGCGGGACCGGTACCATCACGGTCGTTCAGTCCACGAATAACCTGGTGGTCGACACCATTGCGACGACGGGCAATGTCGATTTGACGGCTACCGCCGGGTCGATCATTGACGATACGAGCGACGCCGTGACCGACGTCTCCGGCAATGTCGTGACATTGACGGCCGGCACCGGCGTGGGAGAAACCGCCGGCAACGGCAGTCTCGACACGGCCGCCACCACACTGGATGTCAGCGTGACGGGCACGGGTCTGATCAACATCGCAGAGACAAATGCTGTCGACCTGCAGAATATCGATACCGCGAACGGCGGGATCACGATTACGACGGGCGGGGCGACGACGGTGACGGACGTGGTGGCGGGTACGGCGGGCAGCGATGTGTCGATCACGGCCTCGACGGGCGACATCACGGTGACGACCGTGACGGCGGCGGGGGGGGCGGCGGGCAGCGACGTGACGCTGACCGCGCAGAATGGGGCGATTGTGGATGATGCCAGCAATGCCACGGTGATCACCGGCGGGCTGGTGACATTGACGGCGACGGGGGCGATTGGGGCGACGGGCGCAAGCAACGAGGTGGACACGACGGCGGTGAGCCTGAACGTGTCGGCGGGTTCCGGTGGTGGAGCCGGGGCGATCTTCCTGGGCGAGAGCAACGGCGTGGACCTGCTGGATGTGGACACGGCGAACGGGACGATCACCATTACGACCGGCGGGAACACGACCATTACGGACGTGCAATCGGGGACCAACGGGGTGGTGAGCGTTACGGCTTCCACCGGGGATATTGAGGTGGACACCTTCTCGTCGGGGACGGGGGCGGGTTTGATTGTGGCGACGGCGGGTGCGATTACCGATGCGGATGACAACAGCACGGTGACGGCCGGCGCGTTGACGCTGACGGCGCAGGACGGTATTGGCGCGGGTGCGGGTTTGGCGATCAATACCACGGTGGCGAGTCTGAACGGGTCGGTGACCGGTGCCGGGAACCTGTTTGTGGACGAGCTGAACGCGATTGACCTGCTGGATGTGGACACGGCGAACGGGTCGATCACGGTTACGACCGGTGGGAACACGACGATTACGGACGTGCAGTCGGGGACCAACGGGGCGGTGAGCGTTACGGCCTCCACGGGCAGCATCGAGGTGGACACGTTCTCGTCGGGGACGGGCGCCGGGACGATTGTGGCGACGGCGGGTGCGATTACCGATGCGGACGGTAATAGTACGGTCACGGCCGGTGCGCTGACCTTGACGGCTTCGACGGGCATTGGTGCCTTGGGCAACGAGATCAACACGACCGCGGTCAGCCTGGATGGGTCGGTGACGGCTGCCGGCAATCTGTTTGTAAACGAGACCAACGCCATCGACCTGCTGGACGTGGACACGGCGAACGGGTTGATCACCGTTACGGCGGGTGGCTTATTGACGGCGACGGACGTGGTGTCCTCGACGGACGCGGATGCGAATGACATTGACCTGACGGGCGTGGGGATTGCCGTGGGCGTGGTGAATGCCGGGACGGTCAATGGGGACGTGTTCCTGGATGCGGGCACGGGGGCCATTACCGACGCCAATGCGGCGACGAACAATGTGACGGCGCAGGACTTGACGGCGGATGCGACGACCGGGATTGACCTGGACACGACCGTGGTGTCTGTGGATGCCTCGGTGTCCGGTGTGGGCACGATCGCGATTGACGAGCTGAATGCGGTCACGCTGGCGGACGTGGACACGGCGAACGGGTCGATCACGATCACGGCCGGTGGGTTATTGACGGCGACGGACGTGGTCTCGACGACGGATGCGGATGCGAATGACATTGACCTGACGGGCGTGGGGATTGCCGTGGGCGTGGTGAATGCCGGGACGGTCAATGGCGACGTGTTCCTGGATGCGGGCACGGGTGCCATAACCGACGCCAATGCGGCGACGAACAATGTGACGGCGCAGGTATTGACCGCGGATGCGCAGGCCGGCATCAACCTGGACACCACCGCGACCAGCTTCGACATCGACAACACCATCGCGGGCGCCATTGATATCGACAATAGTTCTGCCGGCGCCGCAACGATCACGAGTCTGAACAATACCGCGGCAGGCGGCGCCATCACCTTCGATCAGACCGGTGGCGGAGATCTGGACGTATCCGCGGGCGTTGCCAGCAACAACGGCGCCATTACCTTGACATCCGCGGACGAGATCGCTCTGGGTTCGGCCACGATCTCCGCAGGGACGAGTTCCATCGCGTTGGAAGTCGACAGCGCCAATGCCATCGCGGCTACGCTGGATCTCGCCAGCAGTGTGTTGAACGCGACCGGTGGGATCGATTTGATCGGGAATGGCACCGACGATACGCTCATCTCGCAGAACCTGGCTTCCACGTTTGTCATTGATGGAATCAACTCCGGCACGCTCGACAATACTGGCATTGCTGGGGTTGCGGATTTCAACGGTTTCGTCGACCTGACCGGCAGAGCGGCAAGCGACACATTCAATTTCACGACTGGATCCATTACCGGCACGGCCGACGGCGCGGGCGGCGCGAATACCCTGAGTTTCGCCGGCAGCGTGGCGGTGACCGTCACCCTGACCAGTACCGACACGGTTGGCTTCCAGGGCACCATCGATAACACGGCGCCGGTCGTTGCCCGGGGCGACTTCCGCAACATCACCGTCCTGACCGGCAGCGGCAACATCGATACCCTGGTGGGACGCGATGTCGCCTCCGCCTGGAACATCGACGGCACGAATCAGTATGTCGCCGGCAACACGCTGAACTTCGCGGCGATGGAGAATTTGACGGGTGGCAGCGCTGTCGACACCTTTACCTTCGATGCCAATCACACGGGCGACGTGAATGGCGGAACCGCGGACGACGTCTTTGACTTCAACGGGACGGCTGTCCTGACCGGCGCGGTGGACGGCGGGCTGGGTACAGCGTCCTCCAACGACCTTCTGGACTTCTCCGATTCCACGCTGACTTTGACGACGAACCTGGGTCTCGGCGGGTCTTCGCACGGCTTCGACGGAACCGTCACGGGTACGCCGAACCTGATCTCCGGTGGGTTCGACAATATCGACTTTCTGCTTGGCAACGGCGGTATCCTCATTGGTCCGAACCGGGACACCTGGTGGAAGGTCACCAGTACAGATACGGGCACCTTCGGCATTTCGCTGGCCGAAATAGGCGACGTGACCTTCAACTCCTTCTCCATCCATGCGGGGAATCAGAACGACACGTTTGTTTTCCAGGTTGGCGGCGAAATTACGAACGGCATTGACGGCGGCGGCGGGGTAAACGTGCTCGCCGGCAGTTCTGGCGCCGACACTTTCACGATCACTAACGCGGTCACGATTCTCCAGAGCACTCCCGTCAACGGGACGAGCGTCAGGGTAAATGTAGGTGGAAATCTGACTGACCTGACCAATATCGACATCATCGATGGGGCCGATGCCTCGGATATCGGCGCGGACACATTCAACTTTAATGTGGGCGTGAACTGGGCGGGAACACTGGACGGCGCCGGCGGGACTCAGGATGTCCTCAATGTGGGGAACCGGAGCCCGGTGACGGTCACCCTGACGGACGCCATAGATGACGTGGGTTTCTCGGGTACGGTCGTTTCCGGCGCGACTACAGTCATCGGCGGCGGCTTCGAGGGCATGGACAGCATCATTGGTGGCAACTTGACGGACGTACTGGTGACGCAGGTCCCCGGCGGAGCATTTACGATCCAGTCCGGATTCGACGAATACCAGGTCAACCCCACGTTGACCTTCAACAAGTTCGAAGTCATTACGGGCAGCACCGGGGTTGACGTATTCAATGTCAACGAATCCTTTGCCGGCACGCTGAACGGCAATGCTGGAAACGATATATTCAACTTCAACAGCGGCACTTTCTCCGGCGCGTTGAACGCCGGTGCGGGCAACAACATCTATACCTTCGAGGGCGGCGCGGTGACAGCGGCGGTCACCATCGCCGGCAACGACACCTGGAATTATGCCCCGGGTAAATCGCTGGGCGGTGGCGCGCTTGCCGGGGCCGAGAGCACTTCTCTGATTGTGCTTGCCGGCCCCCTGGCCATTGCGGACGGCGGTGGGACGAACATTACCGTCAGCGACGGCGATTTGAATCTGCCAGTCCTGACGAACTTCAACGGAAATCTCATCATCGGCGGCACGTTGACGCCGCCCACGCAGTCTCCGAATGCCGGTTCCACCGTCACTTTTGTGGCCGACCTGCTCACCGTCGCCACGGATATCGAGACGAATGGCGACATTACCCTCCTGGCCTCGAACGTCACGCTGGATGGCGCGAACCTCAGGGCGGGCCGCGCGGGCGCGCTCGGAGACGACGTCCTGATTATCGCGAGTGGAACGCAGACCGGGCCCGGAGACATTACCGCGATTCTGCATGCGGACGGCGCGCCGGTCCTCATCGAGGCGGGCTCTCTGACCATGATCGCCGCGAATACAGTCGTTGATGCAACCTCCATCGAAGTCGATCTGGGCGGAACCGGTCTGATGCAGGTCGCAACGGGAAGCGGTGATTCACTGGAGTTCGGCGTCGTGAACGCGGTGACCGGCACCCTCACCCCGGAAATGCAGAGCTTCATCGAAGCACTGCAGTTGGGCACCGGCGGGGCCGGCATAGAACTCTCCAGCTCACTGGTTCTGCAAGCCAACCTTGCCGGCAACCTCATCGGTCTGGAACAGCTCGCCTTCATCGACGTCGGCCTGTTCGAGCAGGACCTCTCCCTGTTCGGCGTCATCGGCCAGGGCGTGGCGCTGGCCCTCGCCCAGTGCGAAGAAGTGGAAGGCTGCGCGCCGAACGTCACCGAGGCGGAACTCGCGGACCTGATCGAGAAACTGAACGCGCGTATCGCCGAGCTGGAGCGGCGCCTGACGGACCCGAAGTCCGAGAAGGAGCGGCAACAGATCGAGAAGCTTCTGGTCGGCTACCGGGCGGAACTCGAGAACTTCAACGGTTACAAGTCGCAGCTCGAACAGTATGCCAAGGCCGCGGCCGAGGAAGAGGCGGAATTCGAAGAAGATCTCACCGGAGAAGAGTTCGGCGGGCCGGCGGACGTGGCGGGGCAGGTCAAGCGATTGTCCGTGATCCTCGAATTCGCGAAGCGCCGCGCGGACTGGCTCGAGGGCCTCAAGGCTGACGCGGAGACGCGCGATCGCCTGGGCAAGTCAACCGGCATAGACCTCACGATCGAGGCGCTTGATGCGATTATCGAGGCCACCCGGAAGGAAGGCCGGTTCATCGAGCAGCAGATCCAGCAGTTGCTGGGAGGCACCCAGGCCAGCCTTGAACCGTTCCGCGCCGAGTCGGGCGACTACTCGACGATCCGGAGCATCGGTTTCGGGCCGGCGCTGCTGCGGCTGGATTCCAGCTCGGTGGCCGCGCGCGACAACTGGTATTGATATGCGGGTCGGCCTTGCACAGCGCAACCCGTGGGGCCGGATTTATCCGGCCATGGTGGTTCTGCCACTCTGTATTGGAATGCTTGCCTTTCCGGTACCGGGGTCTGCGCAAACCGGCGGCGGGACCGAAATCCTCGCAGACAAGGCCCTGGACAAGGCGGATATCGCTACCCTCCAGGCGGAAACGGAATTGCTGGAGACGATTCGCAAGGGCATGGCGCTGAGCATCGCGTTGTGCGAGCCGGACCAGCCCTGCGCGCCGCCCGTCAACCGCGACGAGCTTCAACGCATCATCGCCAAGGTCGCGCAACGCATCGATATATTGAGCGCGCGCCATTCGCAGACGAACGATGCCGCCCTGGAGCCGGTGATGCTGGGCTACGTCGATGTGCGCGACAACTTCACGAAGGTGCTCGATCAGCTCGTGACCTTGGTGCCGGAGGAATCGGCGCCGGAGGGCGCGGGCGGGGCGGTCGATTTTGCGGACGTGTTCGAGGACGCCGATCAGGTGCTCGGCGACGATGAGGGTATGGGGGAAGACGACTTCGAAGCCGGTCTTCCGCAATAGGATTTTCCGAGGACAAGGACCCATTCATGCAACTGCCACTGTTTTATAAGAAGGTCGTTCCGCTCAGCCGCGAGCAGCACAAGAATCTCTACATCGAGCCGGTCGAAGGTTTCGGCTTCGCGGCCGGCTCGAACAGCCTTTACATCGCCGCGGTGGAGTTCCCGCGAGCCGCGCGCGAATATCCGATCGTGTTCGGCAAGGATGCGCAAGGAAATGTTTTCCCGGTTGTGCTGCTCGGCCTGAAGAAGAACCAGAATGTCTTCGTCAACAAGAAGGGCGAGTGGAAGGCGGACTACATCCCTGCCTACGCGCGCCGCTATCCGTTCATTCTGGCCACGCCGGACGCCGGCAAGGATCAGTTCGCGGTGTGCATCGACGAAAGTTACGCCGGCTTCAATACCGCGAAAGAGGGTCAGGCGCTCTTCAACGCGAAGGGCGAGCAGTCCAAATCATTAAAGCAAGCTGTTGATTTTCTTAAGGATTATCAGAAGCACGTGCGGCTGACGGCGACCTTCTGCAAGGAGTTGGTCGACAGCGGTTTGCTCGAGCCGATGCAGGCGAATATCGCGCTGAAATCCGGCGAGAAATTAACCGTGGGCGGGTTCCAGTGCGTGAAGCGCGAGAAGCTCAAGGCGCTGCCGCCGAAGAAGATCCTGGATCTGCTGAAGTCCGATCAACTCGAACTCATCTATCTGCACCTGGAATCGCTGAACAACGTCGGCGCGTTGACCGCAAAAGCCGCGTAGAAACGAGGGATACTTTTCCCGTCATTCCGGCCAAGCCCGCGGAGCGGGACCGAGTGGATTGTTTCTTCGTCATTCCGGAACGGCCGGCGAAACGCGGGCGCGCGTGGAGTGTTTCTTCGTCATTCCGGAACGGCCCCCGGCTTGCGCCGGGCTAGGCTCCGGCCCGTTCCGGAATCCAGCCCTGACAATGCCTGAGCGGCGATGTCGCTGGTTTTACACGACTCCGTGTGCTTCCTGGATTCCGGAACCTCGCCCCGAGCGGCCGGTCTCGGTCCGGAATGACGATTGGTGTGCCGTCATCGGCGTTGCCGGTCTCGGTCCGGAATGACGCATGGAGTTTTGCGGTCACTCCGGATCGATCGTCTTCGCCTGGTCCTGCGGTACGTCGTCCTTGGGACCGTAATCCTTCACGTATTTCGCCGCGAGCTTGTCTGCCTCCTTCAACTCCTCCGGGGACAATTGCTCGCGCGCCCCGCTCACCGCCTCCATGGATTTCTGGTGCTTGTGCGCCGCGCCGACGCTGTACCAGGCAAAGGCCTGTTCGAAGTCCCTCGGCAGCCCCTGGCCGTTGGTATAGAGCAGGCCGAGCTTGTATTGCGCCTGAGACACGCGGTGCTCGGCGGCCTTGCGGAACCACTTCGCCGCTTCCGCGTAACTCTGCTCCGTGCCCTGGCCGTTCAGGTACATCATGCCCAGGTAGTATTGGGCGTAGCTGTGATCGGCCGTATCGGCCAGCGAGCGCATAGTGGCGTAGGCCTTGTCGTATTCGCCCGTCAGGTAGGCGACGACGCCATCGTTGAAATCCGCCCGCGCCGCCATTGCCGGGACGGCGAGCAGAAGTATCAGAACGAGTCGCTTCATGCGCCGGGGTTTCCGTATCGCGTATGTTTCGTAACTTTTCACTTTCAACTTTCCACTTTTTACTCAACGCGATGATTGGTTCGACCCTTCCAGGTACCGAGAAGTTCTGGGGAAGGTATTGGTGGGCGATGCTGGGATTGAACCAGCGACCTCTCCCGTGTGAAGGGAGCGCTCTCCCGCTGAGCTAATCGCCCCGGAAAGTTCAAAGTGCAAAGTATAAAGTAAAAAGCAATGTGAACAAGCTTGCCGGTTACGGGTCCGATACTCACCCGAAATTAGGATAGGGCGGGAATCTTTCCACTTTTCACTTTAAACTTTTCACTATGACTGTTCGGACCCGTTTCGCCCCCAGCCCGACCGGCTATTTCCACATTGGCGGCGTTCGCACGGCCCTGTTCTCCTGGCTGTATGCGCGCCACTGCGGCGGGACCTTCCTGTTGCGTATCGAGGATACCGATCGCGTGCGCTCCACGCCCGAAGCCATCCAGGTCATCCTCGAGGGCATGTCCTGGCTCGGGCTGAACTGGGACGAGGGGCCCTGCTACCAGACGCAGCGCCTGGAGCGGTACCGGGAGGCCTGCCGCCAGTTGCTCGATTCCGGAAAGGCTTACCGTTGCTGGTGCAGCAAGGAGGAACTCGAGGCCATGCGCTCGGATGCCATGGCGCGCGGCGAGAAGCCGAAATACAACGGCCGCTGCCGCGATCGCAAGGACGCCCCGCCGGCCGGCGTCGATCCCGTGTTGCGCTTCAAGAACCCGCTGGACGGGGACACGGTGGTG
>JACPSH010000019.1 GCA_016193395.1 Gammaproteobacteria bacterium | reverse complement strand
TGTCCCGCGGGACCGCCGAAGCTGATGAAGCCGAGCTTGAGCCAGAATCGGAACGCTTCCAGAAACGACACCTGGGCGGCTGGCGCCAAACTGGAATGAGCGCCGCCCGCTTCAGGCGCTGGCGGTGTAGTAGGCATACAGGGATTCGAACAGTTTGTCCGTCTCGATTACCAGTTCGTCGTCGTCGGCGATGCGCCGGTGTGCCCCCTGCAAAATTGCTTCAAGGCCGGCGGCTTCCGGGACCGGAACGCCGCCCACGTCCAGGTAATGGATCATCGTGCCGATCCTCTCCAGCGCGGGATCGCTTTCGAGTCCGAAGCTTGCGACCAGGACTTCGAAGGTGACTTTGGCGCCCAGATGCGTGAACTGCGCCCCGTCGAAATCGTACCCGACCGCGCGTTTCGGACAATCCTTGGGTTTCTTCAGCCACAACAGTTTGGCGCGTGGATCGATAAAGCGCTTGATCAGCCAGGCGCTCGCCAGACGATCAGCCCAGGGCCGGGCGCGCGTGGCCCAGGTTCGGCCCTGGTACTGGGCGCGATCCTTGCGCTGGATACGGCCGGCGGCCGCGTGCGGCTCGTCGGGCGACAGCAGGGCATTGGTGGCGGCGGCCAGATCCTCAAGCGCCTCGCGCGTCTGTTCGCGGGCGCTGCCCGGGAAGAAGTCCTGCAGCGCAATGGTTTCGTAATCGCGACGCAAGGTGGTCACGCGCGGTAGCCATGCGGCCGGATCTTTGGCGCCGATCTTCTTTCTTAGGCCGCGGATATCCATCATCAGTTGTTCGTATGCCGGCGTACGGTCGAAGAGCTGGCGAAACTCCACCTCCTGCCGCGGGTCTCGCGCCTCGACTTCGAGGATCTGGGCGCTGCCGCCAGAGGCGTTCACCTCTTCAGACTGCGCCTGCAGCGGCCCGAGGAACTCCTTGCGGTTGGGAAGCAGGTAGACACCGTCGCGCAGCACCGCCGTACCGAGCGCCTTGAGCGCCCGCCATACGCGCATCCGCACCGCTGCCTGCTGACCCTGAAGCGTCAGGATGAACAGCAACCATGTAGTGCGGAAGGCCTTGCCTCGGGAAGCCATGACGCCGTGCCTTGCGTGGGGAAGTTATATATTCTACTATACTGTAGTGAATGTAACACCCCCGAATGAAATGAAGACCGCGCCGACGCTGCTTTGCCTGGCGTTCTGCTTCGCCCCCGGCGTGTTCGCGGGCGAGGCGGGACTGGATACCGGGCGGATTGAACAACTCACCGGCCTGCGCGGCACGTTCAACCCGGCTGAGCATGTGTTCAAAGTCAGCTTCCCCCGGGCGGACATCGAGGCGACGGTCGCCGGCGCGCGGATGATCCCCGATCTGGGCCTCACGGCCTGGGCCGCCTTCGCCGCTGACGGAGACCATACGATCCTGATGGGCGATATCGTGCTGCTCGAGAGCGAGGTCAATCCCGTCATGAGCGCGGCGCTGGACAGCGGGATCGAAGTGACGGCCTTGCACAACCACTTTCTGTGGGACTCGCCCAGGGTGATGTTCATGCACATCGGCGGCATGGGTGATGAACAAACCCTGGCCAGGGCGGTAGGGCGGGTGTTCGGCGAACTGAAGCAAGTGATTGCAACGAAGCCGCCCATGCCGATGGCGAACATCGATCCCGCCAAGAGCTCTTTCAGTCCCAACGGAATCGAGCGGATCCTGGGAACTCGGGGCGCGTTTAAGAACGGCGTCTACAAAGTGGTGTTCGGGCGCAGCGCGAAGATGGGCGGTGATGAGATCGGCAAGGACATGGGTGTCAACACCTGGGCGGCCTTCGCCGGAAGCGAGCAACTGGCGCTTGTGGACGGAGACTTCGCCATGCTTGAAGGCGAATTGCAGGAGGTACTCAAAGCCCTGCGCGCGGCGAATATCAATATCGTCGCAATACACAACCACATGATCGGCGAATCGCCGCGTTATGTGTTCCTTCATTATTGGGGCGTGGGTCCGGTGCAGGATCTGGCCAGGGGAGTGAAGTCGGCCCTGAATATCCAGGCTGCGTATTGAACGGAGGCGCCCATGAGACAGACCCTTCTTGCCTTCGCCGGATTGCTGATCTCCAGCGCCGGTTTCGCGGACAGCACCGGGTTCGATGAAGACTCAACCGGCGTGCAGCCCGCAGGATGGACCTGCGGTGTGACCGGCCGCGGTTCACCCATTTGGACCGTTGAGGCCGACGCCGCAGCGCCGAGCGGGCCCAACGTCCTGACGCAATCAGGCGACGGCACCTTTCCGTGGTGTGCAAAGACCGATGTCGCGATCACAGACGGCTTCGTGGAAGTCAAAATCAAGCCGATGCAGGGCAGCGAAGATCGCGCCGGCGGCCTGATGTGGCGCTGGACGGACGGGGACAATTACTACATCGCACGGGCCAACGCGTTGGAGGACAATGTCTCGCTTTACTACACGACGCGTGGCAGCCGGCACACGATCAAATACGTCGATGCTCCAGTGGCCGCCGATCAGTGGCACACGCTGCGGGTCGAGTTCGCGGGCAAGCGCATCCAGGTCATGCTCGATGGCAAAGCCTACATCGACCTGGAGGACGAACACATTACCGGCGCGGGCGCGGTCGGAGTCTGGACGAAGGCCGACAGCGTCACCGCCTTCGATGACTTTTCCTGGAGCGGGCAGTAGGCCGGCCTCGAACCGCCGTATGCAGTGGGTCACGCGCGAACGCCCCAAGATCGATCGCATCGCCTGCCCCTGGCTGATCGCTCGGTTCATCGACCGGGAACCCGAATTCCTGTTCGTGCCCTCCGGGGAAGTATTGCGGGTGGCGCAGCAGACCGGGGCTATCCCCTATGACGTCCCGGGAGTGGAACTGACGCACGTCGGCGACCGCTGCAGCTTCGATGCCTTTCTGCACAAGTACAAGCTGAACGATCCGGCGCTGGCACAGCTCGCGGTCATCGTGCGCGGCGCGGACACCGCCCGGCTGGAGTTTGCCCCGGAGTCCCCGGGCCTGCTGGCTCTGTCCGTGGGCCTGTCGCGCAATTTCAGCGATGATCACGAGATGCTCGAGCATGGCCTGGTCATGTACGACGCGATCTACGCGTGGTGCGTATACTGTCAAAGCGAGCCGCACGGTCGGCCCCCCAGGCCCTGACGATTCGCGTCGGCCTGTCAACGCGGCCGCACGTCCTTTCGAATTCATTTTGAGGTTGTCTGAATGAGCCGGGGCAGACTGTTCTTTGTCGTCGTGTTGGCCGGGGTGATTGCCGCAGTCCTGTGGCGCGTGCTGGCGCCGTCCTCCGCACACACGGTCGTCGTCTATGTCAGCCACGATCAGGTCTTCTCTGAACCAATCCTCAACGATTTCCAGCGCGATACCGGCATTCTGATCAAAGCGGTCTACGACACGGAGGAGACCAAAAGCGCGGGTGTGATGAACCGGTTGATCGCGGAGAAGGCGAATCCCCAGGCCGACGTGTACTGGGCCAACGAGCCGATACGTGCCGAAGTGCTGCGTCTTCGGGGTGTGGCGAGGTCCTACCGCTCGCCTAGCGCTGCGGGCATCCCCGCGCAGTTCCGCAACGCCGATGGATACTGGACGGGTTTTTCCGCACGGGCGCGCATTTTGATCGTGCATCGGGGGTTGAGAGACAAACCACGCTCCATCCAGGCCTACACCGACCCGCGCTTCAACGGCAGGGCCGTCATCGCCAATCCGCTGTTCGGAACCACGACCGCGCACATCGCAGCGTTGTTCAACGCGTGGGGAGACGACCGGGTCGAGGTGTTCCTGGATGCGATGCGAAGGAATGGCGTTCACATCTCCTCCAGCAATGGGGAGAGCGCCGACCAGGTGGCCAGGGGAGCCTTTGATTTCGCCCTGGTGGACAGCGACGATGTGTATAGCCGTGAAAGACAGGGACAACCCGTGGAAGGCATCTACCCGGACCAGGAGGGTGGCGGCCCCGGTTGTTTCATCGTTCCGAACGCCGTGTTGCTGATCAAGGATGGCCCGCACCCGGCAGCGGGCAAGAAGCTGATCGACTACCTGCTCTCACGCGAGACGGAAAGGAAGCTCGCTTTTTCCGATGCGGCGCAGATTCCACTGCATCCGGGCGTGGAGACGCCGGCCGATGTCCGCAGGCTGGAGACCCTGAACGTCATGCAGGTGGACTATGCAGCAGTCGCGGCCAGGATGCAGGCATTCCAACCGTGGCTCAGGGACTGGGTGGGACATTGACTTGGTGCGTCGACTCACCTTGCTGCTGGTCGTCGTCACGCTCGTCATCGTCGGTCTGCTGCCGCTGGCGGTAATGCTGGGCAAGAGCGTCATCGTCGACGGCAGACTGACGTTCGCCGTTTACGAAAAGCTGTTCTCGAACTCCGGTCAATATTGGGTCCCGATCCGGCACAGCCTGATGCTGGCAGCTTTGACGGCGGGCGGAGCCACCCTGACAGGCGTGCCACTCGGCCTGTTGCTTGGAAAGACCGACCTGCCAATGCGCCGAATTCTGGCAATTCTATTCTCGATCCCGTTGCTGCTGCCGCCATACATTCTCGCGGTCTGCTGGTTCAATCTGCTGGCAAGCGACGGGATTCTGGCGCCGATCATTCCGGAACGGACGCTGGAGTTGCTGTCGCACAGGCTGTTTGACTTACCGGGCTGTCTATGGGTGCTGGTCAGTGCGTTCATGCCGCTGGTCATGATCCTGACCCTGGCCTGTCTGCACGCGGTGAATCCCCGGCTCGAGGAGGCTGGACGGCTGATCGCCCGCTGGCCCGCAGTCCTCTGGCGCGTCACGCTGCCGGCGATTTTGCCCGGCATCCTGTTCGCGGCGATCCTCGTTTTCCTGCTGGCACTGGGCGAAGTTGGCGTGCCGATGTACCTGCGCTATCCGGTTCTCCCGGTGGAAACGCTGACGCAGTTTGCCGCCTTCTACGACTTCGGTGCTGCCGCAGCGGCTGCCAGTCCGCTGCTGGCTATCGTTCTGGCCGTGCTCGCGCTGGAGCATCTTCTGTTGCGCGACCAGACCTACCGGCTGCGCCCGACGACGCCTGGCAGGCGCATGCTGAGCATCCGCCTCAGGGGTTGGCGAGTTCCGGCTATGCTGGTCGTCGGGCTGCTCGCGACAGCGATCGTCGTGCTTCCGCTGCTGGCTCTGATCGTGTCTTCTCTGTCGCCATTTGCCTATGGAGACGCCTGGCTCAGGGCAGCCGACGCTTTGGGGCGCAGCCTGGTCTTCGCCGGTGTGGGCGCGACCCTGCTGACGGCCGTCGGATTTTTGTGCGGTTACTTGATTCACAATCGCGCGCTTCGTATCTGGCGGGCAGTCGATACGTTGACGCTATTGCTGTTCACGCTTCCCGGCACGGTGATCGGCATCGGCCTGGTTGCCTTATGGAATCGATCCGGCAGCGCCTTCCTGTATGCCTCCTCCGCGCTGGTGATATTCGCCTATATTGCCCAGTACACTGCGCTGACCAGTCGGATCAGCACTGCGACTCTGGCCAACGTGCCACCCTCCCTTGAAGAGGCGGCCCAGATGATCGGCGCACCGTGGTTTGCGCGCCTGGCATACGTTGTCGTGCCTGCTGCCTTCCCAGGCGTGCTGGCGGCATGGTTCACAGCCTTCATCTTCTGCTTTCGCGATCTCGGCGCTTCCATGGTGGTCTACCCGGCCGGGCAGGACACACTCCCGGTGCGGATCTTCACGCTGATGGCCAACGGTGCCCCGAGCCTCATTGCGGCCCTGTGTGTCCTGCTGGTCTCCGTTACCCTGATCGCGATGGCCATCCTGGGCTTACTGTTCCAGGGTTGGGCACTGCGGCGATGAACGCCATCGAGCTCAAGGCAGTTTCAAAGACTTACGATCGTGTGCCGGCCGTCGACTCGGTCTCGACGTCCATACAACGCGGCGAGCGGGTAGTGATTCTGGGGCCCTCTGGCTGTGGCAAGACCACGCTGCTGCGCCTGGTCGCCGGCCTCGAAGTGCCCGACTCGGGCACTCTCAGCATTGATGGCCAGCCAGTCGCCGCGGGCGGGCACAACCTGGTTGAACCCGAGCAGCGCCACATCGGCATGGTCTTCCAGGACCTCGCCCTGTGGCCGCACATGACCGTCTCCCAGCATCTCGAATTTGCGCTGCGCTACGATTTGCGGACCAAATCTGCAGACAGACCGGCCCGTATCCGGGAAGTATTGGAGATGGTGCGCATGGGAAATCGTGCACTTGCCAGACCCGGAGAGTTGTCCGGTGGACAACAGCAGCGTGTGGCCCTGGCGCGCGCCTTGGTCGCCAATCCGGCAATCCTGCTCATGGACGAGCCGCTCTCGAGCCTGGATTCCGACCTCAACCTGCACTTGCGCCAGGAGCTTCTGACGCTTTACGCAGCGCTCGGATTTACCCTGGTATACGTCACCCACAATCGCGAGGAAGCCGAGGCTATCGGCACGCGCGTAATCGCCATGCGCGATGGCCGGACAGGTGACTCAGCGATGACAAGAGCAAAGCCTGGGAATCGACAGTCATGAATCCGGCTTCGCGTGTCTCGATCAAAGTCACGCTGCCGGTGCTAATGTCGCTGCTGGTGCTGGTGTCGTTCACCATGCTCGGCTACATCACTTACACGCGCGTCGAAAGCGCGGTAGGCACGCTGGCGGTGCAGAACCTGACGCAGGTACACGAGCGCATCGGCGAGCGGCTGCGCGATTTCTTCGAAGTGCCCGAGCGCATGAACCGCATTAATGTCCAAATCATCAGCCAGGGCATGCTCGACCGCTCGAAGGTGCGCGCCTGGCGGCCGGCCTTTTACGAACAGCTGCGGGCGTTCGGATCGGTCAGTTCGATACTCTGGGGCGACGAGGCCGGCCATGCCATTTTCGTATCCCGCTACCCGGGGCGCACCGAATACGTGTTTGGCATTGTCGATGCGGACACGGCGCGCAGCGTGAATGAATACAACTTGGCGCCGGACGGAACGATGGAACCGCAGCCCTGGATCGTCTACCCCTACGATCCGCGGGTCCGGCCTTGGTATCGCGCGGCCGTGGAGGCCGGACATTCGGTCTGGTCGGACGTCTACACGTGGGTGGCGAAGAAGGGGATCGATCCCGTTCTGAGCATCGCCTACGTCACGCCGGTGTTCGGCGCCGACCGGAATCTGCAGGGCGTGATGGACGTCGAATTCAATCTTTATGACATTGGCCAGTTCCTGAAGAGACTGTCCATCGGCAAATCAGGACTCGCGTATATCATCGATAACAACGGTCTGCTGGTCGCCAGTTCCACGGACGCCGCCGTACTGAACAACTGGACCATGGAGCGCGTCACGGCGACCGCGAGCGGAAACGTGCTGATCGCCACTTCCGCCGCGGAACTGGCGGACCTCGACGCCGCCAGGCAAAGCAGCATGACGAATTTTCACGGCATGCTTTCGCTGGGCGGCCGGGAGATGCTGCTGATGGCCTCGCCGTTCGTGAAACCGGGCAACCTGCAATGGCGCGTCATCACGGTCGTGCCGGAGGACGATTTCCTCGGCGAGATCCAGGAGGCGAAACACCAGAACGCGATCGGCGCAGGCGTGGCTTTTGCCGTAGCCCTCACGCTCGGGCTCGCCGTCGCCATGGCGCTGGCGCGGCCGATCGTGCGCCTGGCCGAACATGCGCGGCGCATCGGCACGGGCGACCTGGAAGGTGAGATCCGGCTCGGCGGTGCGCGCGAATTCCTGCGCCTGTCCGCGGCGATCAACCAGATGACGGAAGGACTGCGCGACCGCATGAAGTTGCGCCAGTCGCTGGCCATGGCCATGGAAGTGCAGCAGAGCCTGCTTCCGGCGTCGACGCCGGATATTCCCGGTCTGGAGATCGCGGGCCACAGCCTGTATTGCGACGAAACCGGCGGAGATTACTACGATTATCTCGATGTGAGCAGCGCCGGGCCGGACGCGGCGGTGATTGCCATCGGCGACGTGTCCGGCCATGGCATCGCCGCGGCGATGGTCATGGCCTCGGCGCGCGGCATCCTGAGAAGCCGCAGCCGCGACGCCGGATCGCTGGCAGCTCTGCTGGCGCACATGAACGAGCAGATCGCGGAGGACAGCAGTGCCGGCCGTTTCATGACCATGTTGCTGGTGATGGTGGACCGGGCGCGCCGTGTGCTCCGCTGGACTTCCGCCGGGCACCAGGAGCCGTTCCTCTACGATGAGACGGCGGGCCAGTGGATCGAATTGCACGGCGGGGATCCGCCGCTGGGTGTCATTCCGCACGCCGAATACCGGGAGCATGAATTTCACGGTCTGTACCCGGGCCACGTACTGCTGGTGGCGACCGACGGCCTGTGGGAAGCGCCCAATGCCGAAGGCGAGAGCTTCGGCCTGCACCGGGTGAAAGGCGCGGTCGGCGAGCATGCCGTGCTCGGCGCGCAGGGGATCCGCGACGGGATTATCAGGCGGATCCAGGCGTTTCGCGGCCTGGCGGTACAGGAGGATGACATCACGTTCGTGGTCGTCAAGGTCACGCCCGTAGCCGGGCAGGAAACGATCAATGCATAAACGCAGGCTCGGAGCTACCGGCGTCGAGGTCACGGCCATCGGGCTCGGGGCGATGCCGCTGTCGATCTCCGGACGGCCGACTGAAGACCAGGCCATCGACGTGATCCGCGCCTACGTCGAAGGCGGCGGAAATTTCATCGATACGGCGAACGTCTATTGCATCAATACGCGCGACCTCGGACACAACGAGCGGCTGATTTGCAAGGCGCTGGAAATCCTGGGCCGCGCGGCTGACGTTTACGTAGCGACCAAGGGCGGGTTGACGAAGGAGGGCAGCGGCTGGGACTGCGACGCCCGGCCCGAGTGGTTGCGGGCATCCTGCGAACGCAGCCTGCGCGATTTGAAAACGGCCAGCATCTTCCTCTACCAGCTCCATGCCCCCGACTCGAACGTGCCGCTGGCGGATTCGGTGGGCGAGCTGGCGCGGTTGCGAAGCGAGGGCAAGATCGGGCACATCGGCCTGTCGAATGTGAACGTGACGGAGATCGATACGGCGCTGAAAATAGCGCCGATCATCTCCGTCCAGAATAAATGTAACGTCCTGTTGAAGAAGTCGTTCCGCAACGGCGTGGTCGAGCTGTGCGCGCGGAAAGGCATGGCGTTCATTCCGCACAGCCCGGTCGGCGGACATGGCCAGCAGGGCCGCATGGGGGAATCCGGAGTCATCCGCGACGTGGCCGCCAGGCACGGGGCGAGCCCCCAGCAGATCGCGCTGGCCTGGCTGCTCGGCAAGGGCGATCACATCATTCCCATCCCCGGGGCGAGCCGGGTCGCCAGCGTCGTGTCGAGCCTCGGGGCGGCGGAGATCGGCCTCGACACCGGGGATATGCAGGCGCTGGACCGTCTTTCCGACTGAACCCGCAGGCCGTCGCTGCGCCGGGGCTGCCCCCGGGACTATAATCGGACCGGACCCCACTCTTCATCAGAGGTCTATATGACAAGCGGCAGCGGCAAGCACCTGGTCATCGTCGGTGGTGGCACGGCGGGCATCACGGTGGCGGCGACGCTCATGCGCAAGGCGGGTGGCACGGCGGTCGACATCACCCTGATCGATCCTTCGGATGTGCATTATTACCAGCCGGCCTTCACGCTGGTCGGCGCCGGGACCTTCCGCCTCGACCACGTGCAACGGCGGGAGGAGTCGCTGATCCCGCGCGGCGTGGAATGGATCCGGGATCGCGTCAAGAAGTTCGAGCCGGATCAGAACCGCGTGCAACTCAAGTCCGGCAGCACCATGGCGTACGACTACCTCGTGGTCTGCCCGGGCCTCGAACTCAACTGGGAGAAGATCCAGGGGGCGAAGGAGGCACTCGGCAAAAACGGCGTGTGCAGCAATTATTCCCCGGATCACGCCGAGTACACCTGGAGCTGTATCCAGAACCTGAAGGCGGGGGACGTCGCGCTGTATACCCAGGCGCCGTTGCCGTTCAAGTGCCCGGGCGCGCCGCAGAAGGCGGCCTACCTGGGTGCGCACTATCTCCAGAAGCGCGGCATCCTCAAGGATTGCCAGGTGCAGTTCCTGACGCATGCCCCGGTGATGTTCAGCGTGCCGTTCTTCTCGCGCGAACTGGACAAGATCGTGGCGCGATACGGCATACAGCCGCGCTTCCAGCACAACCTCGTTGCCGTTGACTGGCAGAAGAAAGCCGCGACCTTCGAAATCGTCGGCGGGGACAAGCAGGGCCAGAAACTGACCCTGGCGTTCAACATGCTGCACATGACGCCGCCGCAGTCGCCGCCGGAATCGGTGCGAACCAGTCCGCTGGCGAATGCCGCGGGTTTCGTGGACGTCCACCACAAGACCCTGCAGCACATCAAGTACAGCAACGTGTTCGGACTGGGAGATGCCGCGGCCACGCCGAACTCCAAGACGGCCGCGGCCGTGCGCAAGCAGGCGCCGGTCGTGGTGCGCAACCTGCTCACGCTGATCCGCGGAGGGCAGTTGGAGGAGGGTTACGACGGCTATGCTTCCTGCCCGCTGACTACGGCGTACGGCAAGGTCATCATGGCGGAGTTCATCTACGGCGGTAAGGTCACGCCGACGCTGCCGCTCGACCCGCGACGCGAATACTGGATCAACTGGTGGATCAAGGTGACCGGGTTGCCGCTTTTCTACTGGCACTACATGCTCAGGGGGCACGATCGCTTTCTCCCGCACCGGACCGATTACGTCGAGCCGGCGGCGCTCGCCTGAGCCAAGCGCCCGCGAATTGAACCGAATTTTTTTGTGAGGACCAGGTGCCCCGAGGCCATCCGGCCGGAGGGTGAAACGGGAAATGGGTGCCCCGCGCCTCATGGCGCGGCCATGCCCATGCTGCCCCCGCAACGGTAGGCGGTGCAGGCAGGTCGACATTCCACTGTGGGAGACCACGGGAAGGAGACCTGCCGGATGTCCCGAGGACATCCACCGCAAGCCCGGAGACCGGCCTGGCGGACGTTCAACCTTGTTCGCGCACTCGGGGTTGAGTGCGGGGAGGATGGCATGGGCGCGTACACGGCCCGGATCGTGGTCTGTTTCTTTTCGCTCATTCTGTATTCCAGCGCCGTATCCGGCCAGGATGCGGAAACCATGTTGGTGACCGCGGCGCGTACTCCGCAGCGCGCGGCAGAATCGGGCATCTCCCTCTCGATCATCGACGCCCAGGAACTGTATCGGAGGCAGTCGGCGTCCGTCGCGGACATCCTGCGCAACGTGCCCGGGTTTGCCGTCAGCCGCAGCGGAGGGTTCGGTTCGACGGTGCAACTGCGCGTGCGCGGCGCAGAGGCCAATCAGGTCCTCGTGCTCATCGACGGCATCGAGGCCAACGACCCGGCCCAGGGCAGCGAGTTCAATTTCGCGCACCTTTTGAACCAGGGGATCGAGCGCATCGAAGTGATCCGCGGACCACAGAGCGCGCTGTGGGGAAGCGATGCGTTGGCGGGCGTCGTCAACATCATTACTCCCCGTGGAGCAGGCCGGTTCCACGCAAGCGGCTTTGCCGAGCAGGGGACAGCGGCGACACGATGGTTCGGAGGCGGGTTAGGGGGCGCTTCGGACAGATTGCAATTCAGATTCGACGGCTCGTTCCTGGAGTCCGGCGGCTACAATATCTCGCGTGCCGGCGACGAGGACGACGGCTATGAAAACGGCACCCTGACTTTGCGCGCCGGGATCGACGCGAGTCCGGCGCTGGCGATTGAAATGGTTGCACGGCACACGCAGGCGAGAAATGAATTCGACGATATCGACTTCGTGGCGACCGGGTTGCCGGTGGATTCGGACCTGGAAACGGAGACTGTCCAGGACCTGGGCCGCGCCGAGGCAAAGTGGTCCGCCCTCGGCGGGCGACTGGAACAGGTCGTGAGCGGCTCATTTACCGGCACTGACAACGACAACTTCCGCGACGGACGGGAAACAGAGAGCACGCGCGGGAGGAAGCGCCGCGCCGCCTATCAGGCCAATTGGCTTCTCGACGGCGCCTCCCCGGGGAATAGTTCGCACGTGTTGAGCGTCGCGGCCGAATACGAAACCGAAGAATTCAGCCAACGCGGGCCCGTCACTCCGTTCGGCGATCCGAACCAGGATCGGGAAGTGGATGCAACCGCCCTGGCCGGTGAATACCGGTGGCGCGTCGAATCGCTTCCCTCGCTCATGGTCAGTGTCCGCCACGACATGAACAGCGATTTCGCCGACGCCACGGTCTGGCGCGTCAACTCTGCGTGGGTGCCGCGGCGCATGCCCGGCACGCGCCTGCACGCCGCCTGGGGCGAAGGCAGCAAGAATCCAACCTTTACCGAGCGTTTCGGCTTTTTTGCGGACTCGCAGGTGCCGTTCTTCGGCAACCCGGATCTGTCTCCGGAGCGGTCGCGTGGATGGGAGGCGGGCGCCGAGCAGCGCTTCTTCGGCGATTCGGCCGGGCTGTCGGCCACCTATTTCCAGGAACGGCTGCACGGCGAGATTGACGGTTTCGTATTCGACCCGGGGCGCGCCGCGTTCACCGCCGTGAACGTGAAAGGGTCCAGCCGGCGACAGGGCGTCGAGGTCAGCGTTTCGCTCGACTGGTCGCCGGACACTCAGATCGAAGGGATGGCGACCTGGCTCGAGGCGACGCAGCCAGACGCGACCGGGGCCCGGATTGAGGAGGTTCGGCGCCCGCGTGTCAGCGCCGCGCTCAATGCCAACCACGCGTTTGCGGCAGGGCGGGGCAACGTCAACCTGAACTTTACTTATTCCGGCGCACAAACTGACACTTTCTTCCCGCCATTCCCGCGGCCGCCTGAGCAGGTGAGATTGGACAGTTTTGTCCTGGTGGCGATCGCCGGCTCGTATCGTGTCAACGAAACTCTGAGTCTCGTTGCACGGGTCGAAAACCTGCTGGACGAGGAATATGAGGAAGTCCTCGGTTTTCGGGGGGCAGGCCTGTCGGCCTATGCCGGCATTCGCCTGGGCCTGCAGCCGTGAACGCGGGCAACCCCTCCTGTATCAACCTATAATCCGGAAGGAATGGGACACCGACTGTCCAAAATCTACACGCGCACCGGCGATCGAGGATCCACGGGCCTGGGCGACGGCAGCCGGATCAGCAAGGCCGCGCCACGCGTGCAATGCCTCGGCGATATCGACGAGGTCAACAGCATCATTGGCCTGTTGCTGTGCTTCAGTCTTTCGCACGACATGCGCAACCTGCTTCAGGATATCCAGCATACGCTGTTCGACCTGGGCGGGGAGCTGTCCCTCTCCAGCGTCGAATTCATCGGTGCCGCGCATGCGCAGACTCTGGAAGCGGCCATCGATCGGTACAACGCCGGACTGCCGCCGCTGAAGGAGTTCGTATTGCCCGGAGGGTCGCGCGCCGCCGCGACCTGTCACGTTGCCCGTTCGGTCTGCCGCCGCGCCGAACGTTCCCTGGCCGGTCTTGCGGAGGAGGGCGCGGTCAATCCGCATTCCTTGTCATATATCAACCGCCTGTCAGATCTGCTGTTCGTCCTGGCGCGCACGCTGGCCCGCGATCAGGGCGGCACGGAGATCCTTTGGGATCGCAGCCGCTCGCCCGACAAGTAATCCCTTCAGTAACTCGTTCGGCGATCTCTGACCGGATTCATCTTTACGCGGGGTGGCGGACGGGTCCTGTCACCAGGCACCCCTGTCCGTGCTCGCTCGGTCTCCTGCGCTGCGCGCGGAGCAGGGGAGTGCCCGGTGCCACCCGTCCGTTATGCGCTTGCGCGTGAATCCGGCCGGATTCAGGCATAGGTGCTGACCGGGCGGGTGACATCGGGCCACCGCTCTTCGCGCGCAGCGTAAGCGAGCACGAAGACGGTACCCGATGGCAGGACCCGCCCGCCCCGTTGCTAAAGAAATCCGGCCGGACGCATGCGCCAGCTTCGAACTTACGGATGCCCGGTCCGCTCATTGGCACGGGTTGAATTACGCTCGAACCGGGCGCTGCGGCAGGGACCACGTGTCAGCCGGTGGTCCGCTCTTCGATCCAGCGGTTGACCTGCTGTTCGAGAACGTCGAGGGGCAGGTCGCCGTTGCCGATCACGACGTCATGGAAGTCGCGGATGTCGAAGCGATCGCCCAGGGCCTGGCGCGCGCGATCTCGCAATTCGAGGATCTTCAGCATCCCGACCTTGTAGGCGGTCGCTTGCCCGGGCATGACGAAATACCGTTCGATCTCGGTGACCACGCCCTCGTAGGCCTGGCCTGTATTGGAGTACATGTAGTCGATGGCCTGATCGCGCGTCCAGTGTTTGCGGTGGATGCCGGTGTCGACGACCAGGCGCACCGCGCGCAGCATCTCGTCCTGAAGCCGGCCCAGGTTGTCATAGGCGTCTTTCTCGTAGCCTGCCTCCCACGCCAGCCGCTCCGCATACAGGGCCCAGCCCTCGGCGAAGGCAGTGAACCCGAGGATCCTGCGGAAAGTCGGAACGCCGGTGAGTTCTCCCTGTAGGGACCTCTGCAAATGATGCCCCGGCACGGCCTCGTGGTAGCTCAGCGTGCGCATCCCGAATTTGGGCAGCTCGCGCACGTCGCGGAGATTGGCGTAGAAGACGCCCGGCCGCGCGCCGTCCATGGACGGCGCTTCGTAGTACGCGCCGGGCGCGCCCCGTTCCGCGAATTCCGGTACGCGCTTCACTTCGACCGTCGCCTTGGGCAGCCGGCCGAAGTGTTGCGGCATGCCGGCGAGGATCTCGGTGATGATGGCGCGGTAGGCGTCCAGCATCTCCCCGCGCCCCTCGGCGGTATTGGCGTACAGGAAGCGATCTTCCTTGCCGAGGGCAATCATGCGTTCGGCCACGCTGCCCTCGGCATATCCTTCGCCGCGCAGGATCGCGTCCATCTCCGCGAGGATGCGGGCGACCTCGCCCTGGCCCAGTTCGTGGATCTGATCCGCGCTCAGGCGCGTAGTCGTGTTCTGGCGCAGCATGTAGTCGTAATAGGCGTCGCCGTCGGGCAGGTTCCACACGCCGTTGTCCTCGCGTGCCTTCGAGCGCAACTGCTCGAAGTAGGCGATCAGGTGGTCGTACGCGGGATAGACCGTCTCTGCAATTTCCGCCCGGGCCGCCTGTTCCAGCCGCCCGCGCGCGCCGGCGTCCAGGCCCTCCAGCCTCCCGAGTCGTTCGGAAAACGAGGTGAACATGATGTTGTCCCCGGGTGCCGTTTCGCGGAACCCCTGCATTTCCGCCAGCACTTTCTCGATCGTGAAGCGCGGGGGGATGATGCCCTTGCTCTCGCGCAATCGGAGGTCCTCCAGAAGCTGGTCAAATTTGATCCCGACCTTCGACAGGCGCGTCACGTAATCCTCCGCATCACCCGTGCTGCCGATGAAGTGAATGGAGGCCATGAATCGCGGGATCTCGTTCTGCACGCCGGACATCTGGTTGACCGGGTAGCCGTGCCAGGTGAAGCGTATGCCGTCGACCTGGTTCTCGAGGAACCAGTAAAGTATGTCGTAGGAGAGGGCGGTCTGGCCTTCGAGCGCCGCGCGGTCGTACTCCTTCAGGAGGGCGAAAGTGTCCGTGAGCAGCGCGTTCATCGCCTCGGTATGCGCCGGCGAAACATCGGTGAGGTCGTCGTTATGGAAGGTGAGTCCGAACTGCTCCAGCAGGCGCATGCTGCTCAACAGTTCGGGGTCGCGGAGTGCGATCTTCAGGAAGGCGGTCTCGAATAAGACGCGGATGCTGAACGGCTTGAAATAGAATGCGTTGACAAGCAGCAGCGCGGCGATCGCCACGATTCCCGCAATCGTGATCCCGGCCCACCGCAGCCGGCTACGCACCAAGCGTGCGCCCCTTTTTCCGGCCATTCAAGGGACCTTCCCCTGATTCGGAATGACCATTCTGTGCCGGCCGCCCTCTTCGACGCGGTTCCGACCCTGTCCCTTCGCGGCATACAGCGCCGCGTCGGCGACCCGCACCAGTTCGAGATGCGGGAAACGCATATTCGCGTTGATTGAAGCCACGCCGACGCTGATCGTGACGACGCGCGCACAGGGTGAATGCTCATGCGGGATCGCCAGCTCCATCACCGCCGCGCGCAGAGACTCGGCGACCCGCAGCGCGTCCTCCGCGCTGATCTCGCTGAGGACGACTCCGAACTCCTCGCCGCCATAGCGCGCTACGAATTCCGTGGCGCGATGTAGTTTATCCTCGAGGGCGCCGGCCACCTGCCGCAGCACGTCGTCCCCCTTCTGGTGGCCGTAGTTGTCGTTGAACGCCTTGAAGTGATCCACGTCAATCAGCAATACGGAAATGGATCGCCCGCCACGCGCCGCCTGGCGCCAGAAACGATCGAATGTCTCGTCGAAATAGCGCCGGTTATGGATGCCGGTGACCGCGTCGCGTTGCGAAATCTCCGCGAGCGCCAGGTTACGGATCTTCAGATCCTGCTCCTGGTCGCGGATGTGGCGCAGCAGGGCATTGAAGTGCGAGAACATCTCGGACAACTCGTCGCCTGCCGTTGTCGGCAGGGCGTGGCCGAAGTCACCGCCGTGCCGGATATCGCGCATCACGGAGGTGCCCTGCTTCAGGCGCTGCACGAAGGAGCGGGAGAAGAATACTGTAAGCAGCAGCAGCAACAGGCCGGAACTGAGGAACGCGATCATGGACGGGAAGGGGAGCAGTCCTTCGTCGAATTCGCGCGGCTCCGCGGGCTGGCGCACCAGATAAATGGGTTTCCCGGCGTAGTCGAACAGGGCCCAGTGCAGGTTGCGGTCTACGTCGCGCGGGAGGAAATCGCGCTCCCTGATCCTGCGCGAGTCGATTTTTGCGGCCAGTTCCGGGATCCCGAGGGCCCTCTCCAGTGGAATCAGTTCGAAATGGACGCCGGCGACCAGGGCGATATCCGCGGTGAACGCGGCGTCGATCAACCGCCAGAACAGGAGCGTGCCCCGGCTGGGCAGCTGTTCCGAGGAATCGACGATGTGCGCGACTGCAAAGGCGATGATGCCGACGTTGGCCGACGTCAGGCCGGATTCAGCCAGTTGCGGATCGTCATGGCGAAGGACAATGACATCATCCGCGAGACTCGTCGGGTCCAGCGGCAGTTCCGGCGCCGGCCCGCCCGAGTAGGGGTCATAAGCCGTAGCATGGACCACTTCGCGCGCGGCGCTGAAAAAGATCATGCCATTGACGCGCGTATTGCGGTGTGCCGCGCCGCCGACATCGTTCCGCAGGAACGACTGCGCGTGGGGATCATCTCGGGGCTCACCCATGAACTCGTAGCTTTCGTCCCAGGCGGCGTAATCAATGACAACGCGTTCCAGCCCGCGCAGCTGTTCCACGAACGCGGAACGCACGCGGTTCACCGCGCGCGCATCCGAGTTGTATTCCAGCTGGCGCAGGGCCGGCAATTCAACGTATTGCCGCACGGCCACCTGGGTGAGGAATATCATGACCAGACCGACGGCCAGAACGAGCAACAGGCGACCGGTAATCGTATTCGTCATGAGGCCTCACGGCGGGTACGGCGGGACGGCAAATTATCCCGGGACAGCCGGGAAATGTCACCCGGGACGGCCGTCGGGCTGCCGGGCGTTTCATGCGGTGCCTTCACTTCGATCCCGGATACCCCTACCATCGCGCGATTGCAGTTCGAAACCGAGCCGGGGGAAGACATGCCAATGACACGAGCCGATCAGGAGCGCGCCACGGCCGGTGTGGAGGGCTCCTTCAACTGGGAAGAACCCCTGCAGCTGTCCGCGCAATTGACCGAAGAGGAACGCCTGATCATGGGCGCCGCGCGGGAATACTCCCAGGATCGGCTGATGCCGCGGATACTGGAGGCCAACCGGCACGAAAAATTCGATCGCGCCATCCTCGCCGAAATGGGCAACCTCGGCATGCTCGGGGCGACGCTCCCCGCCGAGTACGGCGGTGCAGGCACAAACTATGTCAGCTACGGGCTCATCGCGCGCGAGATCGAGCGTGTGGACTCAAGTTACCGGTCCGCGATGAGCGTGCAGAGCAGCCTCGTGATGCACCCGATTCACGCCTATGGCAGCGAGGAGCAGCGCAGAAAATTCCTGCCGCGGCTGGCCTGCGGCGAATGGGTCGGCTGCTTCGGGCTGACTGAGCCCGACTACGGCTCCGATCCGGGCGGCATGAAGACGCGCGCGAGAAAGACCGCCGGAGGGGTCACGCTCAGCGGCAGCAAAACCTGGATCACGAATTCCCCGATCGCGGACGTGTTCGTGATCTGGGCGAAGGACGATGCGGGCGTGATTCGGGGCTTTCTCCTGGAACGGGGCATGAAAGGCCTTTCCACGCCAAAGATCGAGGGCAAGTTTTCACTGCGCGCATCCAGCACCGGGGAGATCGTGATGGACGACGTGTTCGTGCCGGATGAGAACGTGTTGCCCGGGGCGGAGGGCCTGCGCGGCCCCTTTGGCTGCCTCAATCGCGCGCGCTTCGGCATCGCCTGGGGCGTGATGGGCGCGGCCGAATTCTGCTGGCATGCCGCACGCAACTACACGCTCGAGCGGCGCCAGTTCGGCCGTCCGCTGGCCGCCAACCAGCTCATCCAGAAAAAACTCGCGGACATGCAGACCGAGATCACCCTCGGACTGCAGGGCGCGCTGCAACTGGGCCGCATGATCGACACCGGGCAGGCGGCGCCGGAAGGCGTATCCCTGTTGAAGCGCAATAACTGCGGCAAGGCGCTGGAGATCGCGCGCGCCTCGCGCGACATGCACGGCGGCAACGGGATTTGCGACGAGTTCCATGTCATCCGCCACGTAATGAATCTGGAAGCGGTCAATACTTACGAAGGTACGCATGATATCCACGCGCTGATCCTCGGCCGCGCGCAGACGGGCATACAGGCCTTCAGCGCGGAGAGCGCTGACAAATCCTGAGCGGCGCCGGATCCGATCCGCCGACGCCGGTCCGATCTATTTCCCCTTCAATTGAAGCAACGGTCCCTGCCGTTGCAGATCGATGCGCGCGAGAAAGGAATTGCCCAGCAGAATGATCGGGGGGTGATCGCCGTCGTGGACGGCGGCGTCGACATCAAGGAGTTCAATTTCGCCGACCCGAACCCGCTCCAGCTTGACGATGTAGATCCGGTCAGGCCCTGCGGCGGTACTTGATATGGCCTCGCGGCCCCGCATCCGGTAGTCGATGCCCATGCGCCGGGCTTCATTCCTGTTCAGCGAGACCAGGGTCGCGCCGGTGTCGACGATGAACTCGGTCTGGAAACCGTTGATGCTGCCGCCCACGCGATACATCCCGGTGTCATCCGGCGCGACCGTCACCGTCACGCCGGGAGGCGGCGCCTGATAACGGGTGCCGATGTGAGTCCCGAGCGTATAGGTCGCGCGCTGGCCGTCGAATTCGAGCACCGCCTCGCTGCTGGTGGATGAAATCAGCGTGATGCCCTCCGGCGATGTCTGGCCTGCCGTCAGCACGCGCTGACGGCCATCGACCTGCAGGACGACGCGATCCCGGAACAGGCCGAGAATGGTGACGCCTTCCTCCGCGACGCCGGGGCTGGCCAGAGCGATCAGGAGGCACAGCGTTGCCGGCCGGCCGCTTCGCCCGGAAACCGCGGGGCGCCTGCCCCCGCTCGTTGGCCGTGGCAATCTGAACATGAAAAAAATCTGTTATTATAGTGACTTAAGTAGTATTCCTAAGGTCCAATACATAGCCTGGGGCGACCCCGCAAAACCATGATAATCATCCTGCACCCGGATACAGGCAAGAACGATGCGGCCTACCGGAAACTCATGCAGCATCTCGGCGGTTTGAAGGGTATCACGGTGCGCGCGCATGACGTCGTCGGCGCGCAGCAGACCCTGACCGAGCTCTACCTCATCGGCGACACGGCGCTGCTCAATGCGGAGGAGATCCAGAGTTTCGAGGCGGTCGAACGCGTGGTACGCGTTTCCCGGGAGTACCGCATCCTCGGCCGCCACAAGGACGATCACCGGCCGAGCCAGTTCACTTATAACGGCGTGACCTTCGGCCAGGACCGTCTAAACGTGTTTGCCGGGCTTTGCGCCGTCGACACGCGCGCCCACGTCGAAGTGATGATGAAGGCATTGCACGAACACGGACAAGTGTGCACGCGCATGGGCGCCTACAAGCCGCGAACCAGTCCTTATTCATTCCAGGGGCATGGCAAGTCCTGTCTCCCGTATGTGTTCGAACTGGCCGGCCGGTATGGTATCGGCGTGATCTCGATGGAAGTCACCCATGAGGCGCACATCGAGGAAATCCGGCAGGCGCTCGACGACGCGGGGAACCCCACTGGCGTGATGCTCCAGATCGGAACGCGAAATGTGCAGAATTTCGAATTGCTGAAGAGCGCCGGACGCCAGACGGATTTCCCGGTGGTGCTGAAGCGCGGTTTCGGCATCACCCTGGAGGAATCACTCAACGCGGCGGAATATCTGGCGAGCGAAGGCAACAGCCGGGTTGTGTTCTGTCTGCGCGGCGTGAAATCGCATTTCGGCGATCCGCACCGCAACCTCGTGGATTTCGTCCATGTTCCGGTGGTCAAATCGCTGACCCGCATGCCCGTTTGCGTCGACCCCTCGCATTCGGTGGGTTCGCGTCACTCAGGGCCCGATCATATCCCGGACATCTTCCATGCCACCGCGCAGGGCGTCATCGCGGGCGCCAACATGGTCCTGGTCGATTTCCACCCCGATCCGCCGCGGGCGCTGGTGGACGGCCCGCAGGCCTTGCGTATGGAGGAACTGCCGTGGTTCCTGGAGGATGTGCGGATCGCGAGGGAGGCGTACGAGAAACGTTGCAAGGTGCAGGCACAAGTGATGAGTGACAGCTAACAGGTCACAAGACGAAGGATATTTCCTTCTTACCTGTAACTTGTGATTGCCGTCAACCCAACTGCTTTTCCTTGATCTCGTCGAGGGTCTTGCAGTCGATGCAGAGCGTCGCAGTCGGGCGGGCTTCGAGGCGCTTGATGCCGATCTCCACGCCGCAGATCTCGCAATAGCCGTAATCGCCGGTATCCAGCCCGAGCAGAGCCTCATCGATCTTCTTGATGAGTTTGCGTTCGCGATCGCGCGTACGCAGCTCCAGGGCAAATTCCTCTTCCTGCGTGGCGCGGTCGTTGGGATCCGGGAAATTGGATGCCTCGTCCTGCATGTGATGCACGGTGCGGTCGACTTCTTCCATCAGCGAACGCTTCCAGTCCAGCAGGATGTTGCGGAAGTGCTGCGACTGAGCGGTGTTCATGTACTGCTCCCCGCGCTTCTGCACATACGGGGTGAAACCGACGACCGGTATTGACAGATCGCGTTGGACGCGCGGCCGTTCCCCCGGTACGGGAAGAGCACGACGGACGGGTGGGCGCGGCGCGGTTTTCTGTTTCTCGACCTTGCGGCTGGCTACGAACTTCGCGGCGGCCTTTTTCTTCGAAGGCTTTTTCTTCGCCGCGGACTTCGATCGCGACGGAGATTTTCCCTTGGCGGCTTTCTTCGCGCGCCCGGACTTCCTGGCTTTTTTCCTTTTACGACCCATGACACGGACTCCGGTATGACCTCTCCGGGCAAAATAAGGCGTGCATCTATACCAAAAAGGCGATGTGGTAGCAATCGCGGAAGCCGACATTTCACGCCGGCGGCGGCGCGGGCGGCGGGAATCTTTCCAGGACCAGCTTGGTGCCGCCGGCGACCGCCGCCGGCATGGCCAGAAAATTGAGCACGGGAATCAGCGTCAGGCAGAGCACTCCGAGCCCGAATCCCAGTGCCAGGCCGCGATTTCCCGACACCAGCGCGCGTACTTCCGGGAACGGCAGGCCGCGATTGCCGAGGGGATATTCCAGGTATTCCAGGGCGAGCATCCAGGCCCCGAACAGGAACCAGGCAGGCGGCGCGGCGACATTGATCAAGGGCACGATGAACAACAGCATCAACGGCACGGCGCGCGCGACGAAGTAGATGAGCTTCCGCGATTCGGAGGATACGGCGGCGCGGATCTCGCCGAAGAGTCCGCCGGCCTCGCCCCGAATCCCGGGGCGCGTCCCGGCCAGGAACCGTTCGACCGCCGCCGAAAGAAAACCATTGAAGGGGGCGCCCAGCAGGTTGGCGATGACGGAGAAACAGGAAAAGACCAGAACGAAGGCAATGACGACAAACAAGGGCCAAAGCAGCCAGGCTATCCAGTCCAGCCATTCCCATTGCCGCGACAGCCAGCGCATCAACTCGCCGACGCGATCCATGCCCCAGACGAGGGCGGCGGCGAACAACAACATGTTGATGGCCAGCGGAACCGCCACGTATCGCCGAATGCCGGGTTTGCCGATCAGTTTGAAGCCGGCAAACGCGTAGCGCAGGCCGAGAAGAAACTGCTGCATGCCGGCCGCGCGTGTGGCGCGCGTCAGGGAAGTTCTGCGGCCGCCGCGGGCTGCCAGCCCGGGCGCCGGTATTCCGCCACGACGCCGGTATAGATCCCGCCGCGCACGTTGAAGTTCGCCGTAATGCGCATGAAACGCGGCGCAATCACGCCGGCCAGATCGTCGAGTATGCGGTTCGTCACCGCTTCGTGGAAGGCGCCCTGGTCCCGGTATGACCAGATGTAAAGCTTGAGCGACTTGAGCTCGATGCATGCCGAGTCGGGCACGTATTCAATGTCCAGCGTCGCAAAGTCGGGCTGTCCCGTGCGTGGGCACAGGCACGTGAACTCCGGGATATTCATGCGGATGGTGTAGTCCCGATCCGGCTGCGGGTTCGGGAAGGTCTCGATCATTTGTTTCGACGGTTCGGACATCGCGTCTGAGGTCTTTGTGCGAGTGGGCAAGATAGTACGGATTTTGTACGCGAAAGTCCGGCGAAGTGCTGACAAGCCACTTCAAGTAGTTCTATTTACCTCCATAAGATCAAATGCTTGCCCCGGCTAATTAGAACCCCATAAAGAAGCGATGCGTGCTTGAGCGAGTGGGTGCTTATGGGTATTGTACGGGCTCATGCGCCTGCGCAAGATCAAGCTTTCCGGCTTCAAATCCTTCGTCGATCCCACCACGCTGATAGTCCCGGGAAACCTGGTCGGAGTCGTCGGCCCCAACGGCTGCGGCAAGTCGAACATCAGCGACGCGGTCATGTGGGTCATGGGCGAAAGCTCGGCCAAGCACCTGCGCGGCGACAGCCTCACCGACGTCATATTCAACGGCTCCACCACGCGCCAGCCCGTCGGCCAGGCCTCGGTCGAACTGGTCTTCGACAACAGCGAGCACAAGCTCGGCGGGCAGTACGCCAGTTATACCGAGATCGCGCTCAGGCGGCAGATGGACCGCGAGGGGATATCGAGCTATTTCCTGAACGGGACGCGCTGCCGGCGAAAGGATATACAGTCCATCTTCCTCGGCACCGGTCTCGGCCCGCGCAGCTATGCGATTATCGAACAGGGGACGATCTCGCGACTCATCGAGGCCAAGCCGGATGAACTGCGGGGGTTCATCGAAGAAGCCGCGGGTATCTCGAAATACCGCGAACGCCGCCGGGAAACCGAGAACCGCATTCACCATACCCGCGACAACCTGGCGCGGGTGAACGACATCCGTGACGAACTGGCGAAACAGCTCGATCACCTGCATCGCCAGGCGCGCGCCGCCGAGCGTTACCAGTCGCTGAAGCAGGAGGAGCGGCGCTTCAAGGCGGAACTGCTCGCGCTCAACTGGAAAGACCTGAAGGCCCAGGCGCAGGCGCGCGGCTCGGTTGTGCGCGAGCAGGAAAACCGCGTGGAAGAGGGCTTAGCTGCGCTGCGCGCCGCCGAGGCGCAAATCGAACGGCAGCGCGGGCAGTTCACAACCGCCAACGAGGCGTATTCGACCAGTCAGGCGGCGTTCTACGAGATTGACAGCCACCTGTCGCAACTCGAACAGAAGATCCAGCATGGCGAAGAGCGCATCAGGGCGCTGGACGGGGAACTCGGGAAGACGGGCGTCGCGCACGCCGCCGCGCAACAGCAGTTGCGGCACGATGAAGGGCGACTGGGTGAACTGGGCGTTGACGCTGGCTCGCTCGAACCCGCATTGCGCGGATCACGGAACGACAGCCACCAGGCGTACGAGGCGTTGAACCTGGCGGAACAGGCGGTGCAGGGCTGGCAGACGGAGTGGGACGCATGCAACGAGGCGGCCGCGGCATTCGTTCGCCAACTCGATGTTGATTCGACGCGCGAAGGTCACATTCAGGAAGGGCTGCTCGAGACCGGGCGGCGCCGCAAGGATCTGGATGGCGAGTTGAAGGTGATGGACTCCGCCAAGCTGCAGCGCGAGGTGGAACACCTGGCGGCCGAGTGCAAGCAGCTGGCCGCATCGCTGGTCGTGGCGCGAGGCGGCGCCGATCGACACCAGGAGGAATTGCGTCGCTGCCGAAGCGCGGCGGACGAAGCCGGAGAGAAACTCTCGACGCTGCGGTTACGGCATCAGGAACTGGCCGGGGAGGGCGCATCTCTCAAGACGTTGCGGGCTGCCGGCGAGCCCGACAAGCATGTTGCCGGCTGGATGCAAAAGGCCGGGGTGGATCCGGCGAAACAGCTCCTGCGCGAGGTTCAGATCGAAGCCGAATGGGCGCAGGCGATGGAAACGGTGCTCGGCGCCCGTCTCGATGACTATTGCGCCGCGGACCTGGACGCCGCCGTCGCGACCTTGCAGTACCTGGATCACGGCACGATCGGTCTCGTCGGACCGGCGCAAAAACGGTCGCCGGTGTCCGGCGCGCAATGGCCGCGCCTGCAGGACAAGGTCAAGTCGCGCTGGCAGCTCGGCGCCCTGCTCGATGGCGTATTCGTCGCCGATGACCTGAAATCGGCGCTGCGCATCCACGCGGATCTGAAAATCGGCGAGTCCGTGGTGACGCGGGACGGTGTCTGGTTGGGGTGCGGCTGGGCGCGCGTGCATCGGCCGGCGTCCGTTCAGGACGGAGTTCTGGCACGCGAACGGCGCATGGAAGCGGTTGGCGACGAATTGCAGGCGGTTGCGCGGGAGATCAAGGAATGCGAGGACCAACTGTCCGAGCAGCGGGAACGCGAATCCCGGATTGAAGTGGAACTGGCTGCCGCGCAGCGGGCCGCGGGCGAAGCGCAGGATCGGCTGGCCGGCACGCAGGCGCGCCACGCGGAGGCGCGGACCCGGCTGGAGGAATCGGAGCGGCGCGAGCAGCAGATACGCGAGGAACTGGAAAGCCTCGACGTTCAGGAAGAGGAGGACCGGCGGGATCTCGTCATGATCCGTGAGCGCCTGCAACGCACCGAGTCAGACGAGCGGAAGTTCGGGAAACAGCGGGAAGAGCTGGTGCGCCTGCGGGACAAGCACCGGGAAGCGCTGGACGCGGCGCGTTCGCAGTGGCAATCCACTCACGAACACAGCCATGAGATAGCCTTGCGTCTCGAGTCGATCAGTTCGCAGCGCGCATCGCTGGACCAGGCGATTCAGCGCACTCGCATGCAGATCTCCGGCCTGGATGCCCGCATGCAGGAAGTCGAATCCGGGATCGCCGACAGCCGCGCGCCTCTAGCGGAGCTGAGGAGCAGTCTGGATGCGCGCCTCGCCGACAAGTCCCGGTCGGAGCGCGAACTCGCGGCCGCCCGCGAGAGCGTGCAGTCGCTCGACCACGCCGTCCGCGAATCGGAACGCGACCGCTCCGGATGCGAGCAACGCATCGAGGAGTTGCGCGCCAGCCTGGAGTCGGCGCGGCTGGCTGCACAGGAAGTCCTGGTGCGCGTGCAAACGCTCGAGGAACAATTGCAGGCAAGCGGACAGAAGGCGGAGCAGCTTCTGGGAGGCATGCCGGAGGATGCGACCGTGCCGGCCTGGCAGGAACAGCTCGAATCGGCGGAACGGCGTATCCAGCGTCTCGGGCCGATCAACCTGGCTGCCATAGAGGAATTTCGCCAGCTGGCGGAACGCAAGGAGTATCTGGATCGACAGCATGCCGATCTCAACGAGGCGCTGACGACGCTCGAGGATGCCATTCGCAAGATCGACAAGGAATCCCGGACGCGGTTCAAAGAGACGTTCGATCGGCTGAACGGAAATCTGAAGGAAATGTTCCCGATCCTGTTTGGCGGCGGACACGCCTACCTGGAGACGACAGGCGAAGATCTGCTGGAAACCGGCGTGACCATCATGGCGCGTCCGCCGGGCAAGCGGAACAGCACGATCCACCTGCTGTCCGGCGGCGAGAAGGCCCTGACCGCGGTAGCGCTCGTGTTTGCGATCTTCAAGCTGAATCCGGCTCCGTTCTGCATCCTCGACGAAGTGGATGCGCCTCTCGACGATACCAACGTCGGCCGTTTCAGCAACTTGTTGTCCGAGATGTCGCGCGAAGTGCAGTTCATATTCATTACCCATAACAAGATCACCATGGAAATTGCCCAACAACTGCTCGGCGTCACGATGCACGAGGCAGGCGTGTCACGCCTGGTTTCCGTGGACGTTGAAGAGGCGGTGCAACTGGCAGCGACGGCATAGAGAAGTGAAAAGTTGAAAGTGTAAAGTTTGGAAAGTTGAAATTCTTTCCACTTTCAACTTTTGACTTTTCACTGCCCCTTTCGCGCTTGTTCATGAACGACCTCCGCCTCATCCTGCTCGCGCTCGGCGCGGTGCTCGTTGCCGCAATTTACGGCTGGGCCGTGTACCAACAGCGCGACCTGCGGCGCCGGCAAACCTTTGCGCCCGATGCGCCCGGGTTCGACCTGCGGCGCTTACGGCCCGTGCCCGAGGGCAACCTCCCGGCCCTGACCGATAGGTTTGCCAGCGCTGTGGACGACGAAGCGGCCGGCATGCCTGCGGAACTCATCACCCTTCACGTCGCGGCAATGGGGCAACCCTTCGCCGGCAGGGCGATCCTCGATGCCATGCAGGCCACCGACTTGCGCTACGGCCCGATGAAGATCTTTCACCGGTGCGGTGCCGGATCGGTCCTGTCGACGCCGCCGCTCTTCAGCGTCGCGGATATGTTCGAGCCGGGCAGCTTCGATCTGGACGCCATGGATGGATTCTCCACGCGCGGCCTGAGCCTGTTCATGAATGCGCGAACGACGGTCGATGCCGGCTCCGTGTTCGACGACATGCTGGGCGTGGCTGAAATGCTTGCGCGCCTGCTCGGCGGCGAGATGCTGGGCGACGACCGGCAGAAGCTCGATGCCGGCCGGATCGCCGCCATCCGCGCGCGGCTCGATCTCTAACGGTTATTTCGGGGCGCAGCATGGTGGCGACCAGACACGGGGACGGCCGGAAGGATGCCGCGCGCCGCACTGCGGATCTGCGTGCCCGGATCGAAGAGCACAACCATCGATATTACGTGCTCGACGATCCAATCATCAGTGACGCCGCATATGATCGGTTGTTCCAGGACCTTCAGGCGCTCGAGCGCGAGCATCCTTCCCTGATCACGCCGGATTCGCCGACCCAGCGGGTCGGCGCGAAACCCGCTGCCGAGTTCAACGAAGTTCGCCACGGCGTGCCGATGCTGTCCCTGGAGAACGCCTTCAGCGAGGAAGAGTTGGCGGCCTTCGACCAGCGTGTCCGCGATCGCCTTGGTATCGAGCGCGTGGCCTATGCCGCGGAGCCGAAGATCGACGGACTGGCCGTGAGCCTAGTCTACGAGGACGGGCGGTTGGCGCGCGCCGCGACGCGCGGCGACGGCGAAGTCGGGGAGGACGTGACGCTGAACATCCGTACCATCAGGAGCATACCGCTGCGGTTGCGCGGCGCGGGTCATCCGCGGATCCTCGATTTGCGCGGCGAGGTATTCATCCTGAAGAAGGACTTCGGGTCTTTGAATGCCAGCCAAGATGCCGCGCAGCAGAAGCGCTTCGCGAATCCGCGCAACGCTGCCGCGGGAAGCCTCCGTCAACTCGATCCGGCCGTCACTGCCCGCCGGCCGCTGTCGTTCTATGCATACGGCGCTGGGCTTCTACCCGAACACGCCTTCTGCGTTTCGCAGACGGACCTGCTTGCCAGGCTCAGGCAGTGGGGTTTGCCGGTTTCACCGGATGCCGATCGGGTGACGGGAGTGGACGGCTGCCGGCGTTACCACGCGAGGGCCGCGGCGCGGCGCACGCGTCTCCCTTACGAGATCGACGGCGTGGTATTCAAGGTAGACGATTTCCAGGAGCAGACCCGACTGGGTTTTGTCTCACGCGCTCCACGCTGGGCGATCGCCTACAAGTTCCCGCCCGAGGAAGCGGAGACACGGGTCCTCAATATAGAAGTGCAGGTCGGCCGCACCGGCGCTCTGACGCCGGTCGCGCGGCTGGAACCGGTGCAGGTCGGGGGCGTGACGGTCACCAACGCCACCCTGCACAACGCGGATGAACTGAAGCGCAAGAACGTGCGCGTCGGGGATACGGTCATAGTACGTCGCGCCGGCGATGTCATTCCCGAAATCGTCAAGGTCGACCCCGCTCGCCGGCCGCGGGGAGCGAAAGTATTCCGGATGCCGGTTCGTTGCCCGGTCTGCGGTTCCGGAACGGAGCGCATCGAAGGCGAAGCCGTCATCCGGTGCACCGGCGGACTCTATTGTCCGGCACAGTGCATACAATCCATCCTGCATTTCGCCGGCCGGCGCGCAATGGATATCGAAGGACTGGGCGACAAGCTGGTGGAGCAGCTCTATCACGCGCGCATGGTCCACAATGTCGCCGACCTCTACGCGCTTTCCGAAGACGCGCTGGCGGAGCTGGAACGCATGGGACCGAAGTCGGCCGCCAATCTGGTTGCGGCCATGGAGAAGAGCAAGCGGACCCGTCTCGATCGGTTCCTGTATGCGCTTGGCATCAGGGACGTGGGCGAAGCCACGGCGCGCGAACTCGCGGCGCACTTCGGAGATCTCGACCGCATTCGACGTGCGAGCCAGGAGGAACTCGAGGCAGTGCAGGACATCGGCCCGGTCGTGGCACGACACGTCCGCACCTTCTTCCACGAACCACATAACGCGCAAATAATCGACCGACTCCTGCAGGCGGGGATCGACTGGCCTCGGGCCGCCAGACGCGCCGGCCACGCGTTAGCCGGCAAGACATTCGTTCTCACCGGCACCCTCAGCGGGATGACGCGCGAGGAAGCGGGCAACCGGCTGCGCAGTCTTGGTGCAAAAGTCAGCGGCAGCGTGTCGAAACGGACGGACTTCGTCGTAGCCGGGGAGGACCCGGGCGGCAAATTGGCGAAGGCGCGGAAACTGGGTGTCGCCGTCCTCGATGAGCAGGCGTTGATGGAGCTGCTGGAGACGTGAGCGGGTGGAGTCGCAGCGATGCAATCTTCCGCAAAATGCCGCACAATCCCCCACCAGCCGATATGGACGTGAAATCCGCGAATCCGGACCTCGAATTCGACGAAACCGAACTCAAGGGTTTCTCGCGCAGCGTCGCCGAAATCGAGTGGCTGCTGCTGGTCCTCGTGCTGCTCTATTACGTGGCGCCCGACCTGTACGTTGCGAACGAAAACCGGGTGCTCGTCGGCATGGGCGCGTTTGCCGCCTTCATCCTGTCGTTCCGCTATCTCAATTTCTATCGCCGCGAGGCGCGCTGGAAAATTGCGCTGGAAACCTGGGCCATGATCGGCTTCATCACCTGGACACTCATGTACACCGGCAAGATCGAAAGCCCGCTGCTGAACCTCTACCTACTCGTCGTCATCACCGCCGGTCTGACGCTTGGCAAGTTGATGACCCTGCTGGAACTACTGTTGATCACGACCTGCTATCTATGGATGGGACAGAGCCAGTATTCGACGGCGGTGTTCAGCATGGGCAACTTCAGTCAATTGATGGCGAAATTCTCCCCGTTCCTGCTCGTGGCGTACCTGACCACGATGCTTTCCGCCGATCTGCATTACGCGAAGAACGCCTTTCAGAAGCTTTCGCAGCTCGACGAGTTGACCGGTGTCTACAACCGTCGCGCTTTCAACAAGGTGCTGGAGCAGGAATTGAGCAAGGCCACCCGCTATTCACGGCCGTTTTCCCTGCTGGCGATCGACGCGGATCATCTCAAGGCGACCAATGACCGTCATGGACATGAAACCGGCGACCGCCTTCTGCAGCTGCTCGCAGACACTGTGCGCAGCCTGTTGCGAAGTTCAGACGTCTTGGCCCGCGTGGGCGGCGATGAATTCGCCGTGCTGATGCCGGAAACCGATCTGCGGCGAGCGGACGACGCGGCCCAGCGCATACTCGCTGCCGCCCGCAATGCCTCCCTGGTTTCCGATAACACGCGCGTTGAACTGAAAGTGAGCATCGGCGTGTCCAGCTTCCCCGTGCATGGCCGGGATACCGTCGACCTGCTGCAGAAGGCGGACGCGGCCATGTACCAGAGCAAGCAGAAGGGCGGCAACTGCGTGACGAGCTACTCGGAAGTCGGGGTGAACGTACCCGCCTGATCCGATTGCCGACCCCGCTTCAGGCGACGACGCGCTCCCCCTCGGATTCCGCCAGCGTCAGGACGGTATCTACGCCGGGACGCCCGGGCTCGTCCGCCGGGTAATCCAGCGTGTAGTGCAGCCCCCGGCTCTCCCGACGGCGGATGGCGGACTCGATGATCAGCGCCGCGACCTGCGACAGGTTGCGCAGTTCAATCAGATCGTTGGTCAGGCGGAAATTGCCGTAATACTCGTGAATCTCCGCCTGGAGCAGCCGGATCCTGTGGCGCGCGCGCTGCAGCCGCTTGTTGGTGCGCACGATGCCTACGTAGTCCCACATGAAACGGCGGATCTCGTCCCAGTTGTGGGCGACGACCACCTCTTCGTCGGAATCCGAGACCTGGCTTTCGTCCCATTCAGGCAGTTGCGGAACCCCGGGCGCTTGCACCAGCAGGCTGGCGATATCGGCGCAGGCAAGCTGCGCGAATACGATGCATTCCAGCAGGGAATTGCTGGCCATCCGGTTCGCGCCGTGGAGGCCGGAACAGGAGACTTCCCCGATGGCATACAGGCCGGGCACGTCCGAACGCCCGTGCCGGTCAATGAGCACCCCGCCGCAGGTGTAATGCGCCGCGGGCACGACCGGAATGGGCGCCTTGGTAATGTCGAATCCAAACTGCAGGCAGCGCGCGTAGATGGTCGGAAAGTGATCGATGATGAAATCGGCCGGGCGGTGGCTGATATCCAGGTAAACACATTCGCTGCCCAGCCGCTTCATCTCGTGATCGATGACGCGCGCGACGATGTCCCTGGGGGCGAGTTCGGCGCGCGAATCGAGGCGATCCATGAAGCGGCTGCCGTCCGGCAGCAGCAGCCGGGCGCCTTCGCCGCGCAATGCCTCTGAAATCAGGAAAGCCTTGGCCTGCGGGTGGAACAGGCAGGTGGGGTGAAACTGCACGAACTCCATGTTTGCGATACGGCAGCCGGCGCGCCAGGCCATGGCAATCCCGTCGCCGGTGCAGATGTCGGGGTTGCTGGTGTAGAGGTACACCTTGCCCGCGCCGCCGGTGGCCAGGACGGTGAATTTCGAGCGAAACACGCGGACTTTCCCGGCGCGACGATCGTACACATACGCGCCCAGGCAACGGTGGTCGGCGCGGCCGAGCCTGCGGCTGGAAATCAGGTCTACCGCGGTGTGGAATTCGAACAGTTCAATGCGGGGGTGCAAGCGCACCCGTTGTTCAAGCGTGGTCTCGATGGCCTTGCCGGTCGAGTCGGCGGCATGGATGATGCGGCGCTGACTGTGCCCGCCTTCACGGTGCAGGTGGTAATCGTCGCTGCCGGGGTCCTTGGTGAACTGGACGCCCAGTTGCGCCAGCCAGTGGATGTTCTCGCGGCCGTGCTCCACCACCAGGCGCACGATGTCCGGTTTGCACAGCCCGGCGCCGGCGGCAAGCGTGTCCTGGACATGCGACTCGACGGAATCGCCGACATCGAGCACCGCGGACACGCCGCCCTGCGCATACAGCGTGGCGCCTTCGCTCAAACCCGCCTTGGACAACACGGCAATGCGGCCGTATTCGGCGAGTTGCAGCGCGAGGGCCAGGCCGGACGCCCCGCTGCCCACGATCAGGACATCGCAGTGGTATTGGTCGTTGGCCATTTACTGAGATATTATAGTGAAATCAAGCTGTAAGCCATTGATTAGGAGTGATTCTTGGTGCTGCCTGCCCGAACATCCCGGCGCCGGCGGGGATCGTGCAACGTGGTTTTAGCCACCGGGAGCGGAACGCACACATGGGCAGCAGTGACACCGACCAGACGCTGGTCGACCGGGTCAGGAACGGAGAGAAGCGGGCCTTCGACGCCCTGGTCCTGAAGTACCAGTCGCGCGTGGTCAATCTGGTTTCACGCTTCGTCCGGAACCCCGCCGACGCGATGGATGTCACACAGGAGGCGTTCCTGAAGGCCTACCGTGCGATACCGAAATTTCGCGGCGAAAGTGCCTTTTATACCTGGCTGTACCGGATTGCGGTCAATACGGCGAAAAACTACCTGGCCATGCAGTCCCGGCGTCCCCCGGAAATCGACCAGGACATCTCGGAAATTGAACAAATTGAAGGTGATAACACTCTAAAGGACCAGGATACCCCGGAGCACCTGCTGCTGACTGAGGAGATACAGGCCACCGTCATTGCCGCCATCGGGCAATTACCGGAAGATCTGCGCACGGCGATCATGCTTCGCGAGGTGGAAGGGCTGAGTTATGAGGAAATCGCGACAGTGATGGAATGCCCGATCGGCACGGTGCGTTCGCGCATTTTCCGGGCGCGGGAAGCCATCGACAGGGATCTGAAACCCCTGCTCAGCAATGAATGAGAAGCGTATGACCGACAAGTGGCTGGAATCCGTTTCCGCGCTGGTGGATGACGAGGCGGACGCCGCCGGGGTGGGCGCGATCGAAGCGCTGCTGCGCGACGAAGCGGCGCGGCGCGCATGGGCGCGCTACCACGTGATTTCAGACTGCCTGCGCGGAACGCTCCCGCGACACATTGATCCGGGGCTCGCGAGACGAATTTCCGATGCACTGCGCAGGGAAGCCACCATCCTGGCCCCGGCGCAGGGACACCGTTCCAGGATCCTGAAACCGCTGGCGGGCCTGGCCGTTGCTGCTTCCGTTGCGGCGGTCGCCATTCTGGGCATCCGGTCCGGCGAGGAGGCACGCGATGGACAGTCGCAACCCGCGATAGCCGTGCAGACGCCATTGGCCCCGCCCGCGCGCACGATTACTTTCGCCTCCGGCCATCCGGGGGCGCAGCCGGCGAGGGCACAGACCACGCAGGGGCGGTCCAGCGCCCGGCTCAACCGCTATCTGGTTAATTACAATGAATACCGGAACAATGCCGCCGTCCAGGGGATGATTCCCTACGTCAGGATTGTCGCACCTGAGAATAATGAATAGGCCGCGCGCGCGAATTCTTGCCCGGCTGTTCGTGACGATGGCGGCCGCCGCTGCTTCCCTGGTCGTAGAGGCACAGGAGGTCAGCCCGCAGGCGCAGGAACTGATCAACCGGATGTCACGTGCCGCCCGCGATCTGAACTACGACGGCGTCTTCATTTACCGCCGCAGCCGCGAAATGGACACGATGCGGCTCATCCACAAGGCGGATGCCGAGGGCGAGCATGAACGCCTAGTCACGCTGACCGGAATGCCGCGCGAAGTGATTCGCGATGACCAGTCCGTGACCTGCATTTTCCCCGACGACCAGGCCGTGATGGTCGAGAAAAGCCGGCCGCGGAAGTTCGTGGCGCAATTGCCCGAGCCCGTCGAACGCATTGCGGCCTATTACTCCTTCAACGTCGAGGGGCAGGACCGCATCGCCGGCCGTGACGCGTGGGTCGTCAACATCACGCCGCGGGACCTGTATCGCTACGGCTACCAGCTGTGGATTGACAAGGAGCACAGCCTGCTCCTCAAGTCCGAACTGAAGAACAAGTCAGGCGCGCCTGTCGAACAGATCATGTTCACGCAACTCGAGGTGCGCGAATCGATCCCGGACGATCTGCTCCGGCCGACGATGACCGGGCAGGGCTATACGTGGTACCACCAGGCCTCGGCGGAGGAGCGCGCCGACAGTGGCGCCGGCGGCTGGCAGGTGACCTGGATGCCGAACGGATTCGCATTGAGCAACCACGAGAAGCAGTCGCTCGTGGCGAGCGGCGATCCCGTCGATCACCTGGTGTTCACGGACGGCCTGGCCAGCGTTTCGGTGTTCATCGAAAAACTGCACGATGTGCCGCAAATCGGACCGGCGCAGATGGGCGGCGTCAATGCTTTTGCCCGGTTTGCCGATGGCTTCCAGGTGACGGCGGTCGGAGAAGTTCCACAATCCACCGTGCAGCGCATGGCGAATTCGGTCGTTTCCGGCAGGTAAATACGTGCAATAGCCGCCCGGGCGTAGCGACCCGCCACCTTGCATTGCGGCGCCATAACTGATTACAGTCGACAACATTCGGGCGGCGCCTGGCCGTCATTCTCGCCAACAGTCATTACGGAACGTTTGATGGGATCCATTCGCTGCCGACTGGCCGGTTTTATTTTCCTGATCTGCGTCTCAGCGCCGCTCGCCGCCGCTGCGGCGGCCCGGGCCTTGCCGGACTTCACGGAGCTGGTTGAAGAAAACGCCGCGGCCGTCGTCAATATCAGCACGTCGCAGAGCACCAACCCCGACGGCCCGCCGCAATTCAGGATCCCGAATATCCCGGAGAACAGCCCGTTTTACGAATTCTTCAAGAAATTCTTCGGGCAGCTTCCGGATGGCGTGCCGCCGTTTCACGAGCGTTCGTCGCTCGGGTCGGGGTTCATCATTTCCGCCGACGGCTATGTCATCACGAATAATCACGTCGTCGCCGAATCCGAGGAGGTGACCGTGCGCCTTCACGACCGGCGGGAATTCACCGCCAAGGTGATCGGCACGGACGAACGCAGCGACATCGCCGTCCTGAAGATTTCGGGGGAGGACCTGCCATCGGTTCAGCTCGGCGATTCCACCAAGCTGAGAGTGGGGGAATGGGTGCTGGCCATCGGCTCGCCTTTCGGATTCGATCATTCCGTGACGGCGGGCATCGTCAGCGCCATGGGGAGGAGCCTTCCCAACGAGAACTACATTCCATTCATCCAGACCGACGTGGCGATCAATCCGGGCAACTCCGGGGGGCCGCTGTTCAACCTGAAGGGCGAGGTGGTCGGCGTCAACTCGCAGATCTATTCGCGCACCGGCGGATTCATGGGGCTTTCCTTTGCCGTGCCCATCAACGTGGTCAATGACGTGTACCACCAGTTGCGCGAACGCGGACACGTATCGCGCGGCTGGCTGGGCGTGCTGATCCAGGACGTCACCCGCGAGCTTGCCGAATCGTTCGGCATGGAACGCTCGCGCGGCGCCCTGGTGGCCAAGGTGCTTCCGGACAGCCCGGCCGCAAAGGCCGGCGTCGAAGTGGGGGACGTCATCGTCCGGTTCAACGAGCAGGATGTGCCGCTTTCCTCGGATTTGCCGCCGATGGTGGGCGGCACGGCAATCGACAGCACGGTTCCCATGGAAATACTCAGGCGCGGCAAGAGTCGGACGCTGCAGGTGCGTATCGCAGAACTGCCGGAGCAGGAACAGATCGCCGATCGCGGCCCGCCGGGCGAAAAGAGCGCGCCCCCGAATGCGCTCCAAATCGTCGTGCGTGACCTGACCGACGAGGAAAAGAGCGAATTCGAGCTGTCGGACCAGGGAATACTCGTACAGCAGGTCCTGCCCGGTCCAGCGGCGAATGCCGGCGTGCGCGACGGCGACGTGATATTGCTGCTCAACAACGTGAAGATCACGAATGTCGCGAAGTTCGAGGAACTGGCCAATGCACTGCCGCGCGACAAGTCCGTGCCGATCCTCGTGCAACGCCGCGGCAATCCGATCTTTCTCGCGTTCCGCCTCTCCGACGACGCCTGAGACGGCGCGGCGCCCGGTTTCCGGCCGGCGGCAGATCGGCTAGAATCGCGCGCCGCTTCCGGGTTCCGGCGCCGGACCATCCGGCCAAGCAGGCATGCAGCACATTCGCAATTTCTCGATCATCGCGCACATCAACCACGGCAAATCCACGCTCGCGGATCGCTTCATCCAGATCTGCGGTGGCCTGGCCGAACGGGAAATGGTCGAGCAGGTCCTGGATTCCATGGACCTGGAAAGGGAACGCGGCATCACCATCAAGTCGCAGAGCGTCTCCCTTACCCACACCGCGGGCGATGGTAAACAGTACACGCTCAACCTGATCGATACGCCTGGTCACGTGGATTTCAGTTATGAGGTATCCCGCTCCCTGGCGGCATGCGAGGGCGCCCTGCTGGTCGTGGACGCGGCGCAGGGCGTGCAGGCGCAGACCGTTGCGAACTGTTTCGCCGCCACCGAGAACAATCTCGAAATCGTCCCGGTGCTCAACAAGATCGACCTGCCGGCGGCCGACCCCGAGCGGGTGATCCGCGAAATCGAGGACATCATCGGGCTGGACGCCAGTCACGCGGTGAGCGTCAGCGCCAAATCGGGACTGGGCGTTGCGGAGCTTCTAGAACAGATCGTTGCCCGGATTCCCGCGCCGCGCGGCAATCCGGATGCGCCGCTCGCGGCGTTGATCATCGATTCCTGGTTCGACAACTACCTTGGGGTCGTTTCGCTCGTGCGGGTCGTCGACGGCGCATTGCACGTCGGCGGGCGAATCAGGGTGATGTCCACCGGGCATGATTACGATGTCGACGCCGTCGGCATCTACACGCCGAAGCGCACGCCGAAGGAAACCCTGGGGGCAGGCGAAGTCGGTTATGTGGCCGCCGGAATCAAGGACATTCACGGCGCGCCGGTCGGCGACACGTTCACTTCCAGCCGGCGTCCGGCCGAACGGCCGCTGCCCGGTTTCCAGGCCATCAAGCCGCGGGTATTCGCCGGACTATTCCCCGTGGATTCCCGCGAATACGAGGGATTGCGCGAGGCCCTGGCGAAACTGCGCCTGAACGACGCCGCCCTGCAATACGAGCCGGAGACGTCCCAGGCCCTGGGCTTCGGTTTCCGCTGCGGCTTTCTCGGGATGCTGCACATGGAGATTATCCAGGAGCGGCTGGAACGTGAATACGATCTCGATCTGCTTACGACCGCGCCGACGGTCATCTACGAGGTGGAATCGGCGAGCGGGGAGGTTGGCTACGTGGACAACCCGGCCAAGCTCCCGCCGCCGGATAAAATCCGGGAGGTGCGCGAGCCCATCATCCGTGCGGACATACTCGTGCCTCAGGAGTATCTGGGCAACGTGATCAATCTGTGCGTCGAAAAACGCGGGGTGCAGAAGAAGATGATCTTCGCCGGCCGACAGGTGTCCCTGGCATTCGAACTGCCATTGAGCGAAGTCGTCCTGGATTTCTTCGATCGATTGAAATCCGCCAGCCGCGGCTACGCGTCGTTCGATTACCAGTTCGTATGCTACCAGCCGGCCCCGGTGGTCAAACTGGATATCCTCATCAACGGCGAGCGTGTCGACGCGCTGTCATGCATCGTCCACCAGGACATCGCCCAGCGGCGCGGCAGAGAGCTCGCGGAGAAGATGAAGGAATTGATCCCCCGGCAGATGTTTGAGGTCGCCATCCAGGCGGCGATTGGATCGAAGATCCTCGCCCGGGAGACCGTGAAGGCGCTGCGCAAGAACGTCACCGCGAAATGCTACGGCGGCGATGTTACGCGCAAACGCAAGCTGCTCGAGAAACAGAAGGAGGGAAAACGGCGCATGAAGCAGTTCGGTTCAGTCGAGATCCCGCAGTCCGCGTTCATGGCGATTCTCCACGTGGGCAAGCAGAATTGACCTTCGATTTCTCCACACTCCTGGTGGCGCTCACGCTCGCCAGCGGCGGCATCTGGGCACTCGATTCCTGGCTGCTTAAACCCCGCAGGCAGGCCCGGGCCGGCGCGGGCACGTCGGGCGATACTGAACCGGTATGGGTGGAATACGCGCGCTCGTTCTTCCCGGTATTCCTCATTGTCCTGCTGTTGCGTTCCTTCCTCGTGGAGCCGTTCCGGATACCTTCCGCCTCCATGATGCCAACGCTGCTGATCGGCGATTTCATCCTGGTCAACAAGTTCGAATACGGCATCCGGCTGCCCGTCGTCAATGTCAAGATCATCTCCAACCGTCCTCCACGCCGCGGCGAAGTGATCGTATTCCGATACCCCGAAGACCCCGACATCCCCTTCATTAAGCGCGTGGTTGGCCTGCCGGGTGATCTGATCGTCTACCGCGACAAGACGCTGTACGTCAATGGCGAGCCGATGGCGCAGTCGGGGCTGGGTGAATACCGCGCGACCGGGTCGGGCGCCTCGATGGACGGCACTGAGTGGCAGGAGGAGCGCCTCGGCGAGGTGCCGCACGGGATTCTGTCTGATCCCGGGCGTCCGGCGCTTGACCTCGAAACGGTCGTTCCCGAAAACCAGTATTTCGTGCTCGGCGACAACCGGGACAATAGCCGGGACAGCCGATTCTGGGGCTTCGTCCCGGACGCCAATCTCATCGGTCGCGCATTCCTGATATGGATGAACTGGGACAGGAAAAACGGTGGCATCGAATGGAGCCGAATTGGTACCATAATTCAATAAGCGCAATCTCGTGAGGTCCGCACCATGAAACCGCTTCGCGCGCAGCAGCAAGGAATCACCCTGGGTGGCCTGATGATCGTCCTCGCGTTCATCGCTGTCCTGGTGACTTTCGTCGTCCGGGCATTTCCTCTGTACAACGAGAAGATGCAGATCGTTTCCGCCATGAATTCGATTGCTTCCAATCCCGAAGCCGCGGGGATGTCCGATGGCGAGATTCAGAGGGCGTTCCTGCGCAATATTGAGGCCACCACCAATATCCAGCGTTTCAACGACAGGAACATCAAGGATTACGCGAAAGTCATCAAGCCCACGTCGAAGGGCGATCCGAAGATGTTTCAGGTGACCTACCAGTCGACGAACGTGCTGTTCTCCGATTTGAACCTGATGATGGACTTCAATCAGCAGGTTGCATTGCAGGGCAATGCCGGCGGGTAGTGAACCACTGGCGAACCTCACTGCCAGATTGGATCACCAGTTTCAAGACCGTGCGCTGCTCGACATTGCGCTGACCCACCGCAGCACGGGCGGCCAGAACAACGAGCGTCTGGAGTACCTGGGCGACGCGGTACTGGCCTTCCTGGTCGCCGAAATTCTCTACCTGAAATTCCCCGGGGCCCCGGAAGGGGTCCTCACGCGTCTGCGCGCGTCGCTCGTCAAGCGGGAGTCACTTGCCGCAGTCGCCAGAAGCTTCGATATTGGAAATCATGTCCGGCTTGGTTCTGGCGAAAAGAAGAGCGGGGGCTGGCGCCGCGATTCCATTCTTGCCAACACGCTCGAAGCCCTCATCGGGGCGGTCTATCTCGACGCCGGCCTGGAAAGCTGCCGCAAACTGATCCTGCGCCTGTTCGGCGAAAAGCTCTCCAACCTGTCGACCGCCGATCCGGGGAAAGATCCAAAAACCGCCCTGCAGGAACTACTTCAGGCGCGCGGCAAGCCACTGCCGGTGTACGAGCTCGTGTCGGAGTCGGGCGCGCCGCACGCGCGCACCTTTACAGTTCGCTGCGTCATAGGAGACCTCGACCGCACGGTCATTGCGAACGGCAACAGCAAGCGCAACGCAGAGCAGTCCGCTGCCAACATCGCACTCGAACTGCTGCGTTCTGCTCCACGGTGATGTCCGGAAACCCCACGACAGCAGCTACACACTTCCGCTGCGGCCAGGTTGCGATCGTCGGGCGGCCGAATGTCGGCAAGTCCACGCTGCTCAACCACCTCGTCGGTCATAAACTGAGCATCACGTCGCGCAAGCCGCAGACCACGCGATGGAACCTGCTCGGGGTGAAAACCGGAGCCGACTGGCAGGCGCTCTACGTCGACACGCCCGGGATCCCGGGCCGGTATCCGGTCCCGCTTAACCGTCACATGCTGCGGGAGGTGAAGAATGCCCTGGATGGAGTGGATGTGGCCCTGCATGTCATCGAGGCCTTGCGCTGGACGGCAGCGGACGCCGCCGTCCGCGACCGCCTGCGGGACACCCGAAGGCCGGTGCTCCTGGTCATCAACAAGATTGACCGGCTGGCTGATCGGGCCCAATTGCTGCCGTTCATTTCCGGAATATTCAAATCCGGCGGCTACGACGAGGTCGTGCCCATCTCCGCCCGGAACAACGAGAGCATCGCCCAACTCGAGGAGGTCGTGCGCAAGCTTCTGCCGGAGGCGCCGCCCGCGTTTCCCGAAGAACAGTTGACTGATCGCACCGAGCGGTTCCTCGCAGCCGAACTGATCCGTGAAAAGCTGACGCGCAGACTCGGGGACGAACTCCCCTACAGCCTGTCTGTGACCGTGGACCGGTTCCGGGCAACGGGCAAGGTGACGCACATTGACGCGACGATCTGGGTTGAGTCGGCGGGTCAGAAGGCCATTGTCATCGGCCGGGGCGGCAAGATGCTCAAAGCCGTGGGCGAGCAGGCGCGCGGGGATATAGAGAAAATGATCGATGGGCCCGTGCATCTGCGCACCTGGGTGAAAGTCAGAAAAAGATGGACCGATGACGAAAAGGCCCTCAGGCAATTCGGCTACAGCGGTTGACCCAGTGAAGATGCGGCGGCCGCAATGAGAGTTGAAATGCATCCCTGCTATGTCCTGCACCAGCGACCGTATCGCGAGACGAGCCTGCTGATCGAGGTCCTTTCCCGGGATCACGGACGGCTCACCCTGATCGCCAAGGGCGCGAGGCGCCAACGCAGCCCCCAGCGCCCCCTGCTGCAGCCACTGCGCAGGCTCAACCTCGCCTGGACCCTGCGGAGCGAGCTGGGCACGCTCACGCAGGCAGAAGCCGCGGACGCGGTGCCGGCCATGTCGGCGGACGGTATCCTGTCCGCGTTCTACCTCAATGAATTGCTGATGCGGCTGCTGCATCGCCATGAACCCCATCCGGACCTGTTTTCGGCGTACGCGTCCATTCTTGCGGCGCTCTCGGAGCCGGCAGGCGCGGAAGCGGCGCTGCGCGTCTTTGAAAAACGCCTGCTGCTGGGACTGGGATACGGACTCGTGCTGGATCATGACGTGGAAAGCGGCGCGGCGCTCGTGTCCGAAAGCCATTATTTCTACGACCTGGAAAGGGGTCCGACAAAAACACCGCGCCCCGGCGCGCAGACGATCCCGATCTCCGGCGTTACCCTCAACGCGTTGAACCGCGAATGCTTGGAGGGTGAGTTGCAGCTCAGCGAGGCGAAAAAGTTGATGCGCACGGTGCTTGGCCTGCATCTCGGCGCCAAGCCGCTTTCCAGCCGTGAACTGTACCGGAAGTTTATCTCCGAACGGCAGCGTGCCTGACCATGCGTCCGGTGCTTCCGGCGCGTGGGCTCGTCATTACCATTCCCGTGATGTAATCGGTACAATACCGGCCCTTTTTCGACCGCGGCCACGCCGCAACCCGCATGCGTCCCGTCTTCCTCGGCGTCAACATCGATCATGTCGCTACCCTGCGCCAGGCGCGTCTGACGCGCTACCCGGATCCCGTGCAGGCGGCGCTTGCGGCCGAACAGGCCGGCGCGGATTCGATTACCGTCCATTTGCGCGAAGATCGCCGCCATATCCAGGAACGCGACGTGCTGCTCCTGAAGGACGTGATGACCACACCGATGAACCTCGAAATGGCCGTGACTGCCGCGATGCTGGATTTCGCGGAGCGCGTGCGTCCGCCGTATTGCTGCCTCGTCCCCGAACGGCGCGAAGAATTGACGACGGAGGGGGGACTGGATGTCGCTGCCCGGCCGGAAAGTATCCGTGATGCCTGCGCGCGGCTGGCGGCGGTGGGGATCCGCGTGTCCCTGTTCATCGATGCGGATCCGCGGCAGATCCGCGGCGCGCAACAGTGCGGCGCGCCGGCTATCGAGATCCACACCGGGCGTTACGCCGACGCGGAGGACGGCAGACATCGCAACGAGGAGCTGGACAAGATCATCGCCGGCGCACGGCTTGCCACGGAACTTGGGCTGCAGGTCAACGCAGGGCACGGCCTCAACTACCAGAATGTCCCGGCGGTCGCGGCCATCCCCGAGATCGCGGACCTGAATATCGGCCATGGCATCGTCGCGCGCGCCCTGTTCACCGGCATGGAGGAGGCGGTGCGGGAGATGAAGCGCCTGATGCGCGAGGCGAGACCATGATCTTCGGGATCGGGATAGACATGGTGGAGATCCGGCGTATCGAGGACGGACTGGCCCGGTTCGGAACGCGTTTTGCGCAGCGCATCCTGAGCGAAGCGGAATTCTGCGAGTACAACGGCCACCCGCGTCCGGCCCAGTTTCTGGCGCGCCGGTTCGCGGCCAAGGAGGCCCTGGTCAAGGCCGTGGGCACCGGCTTCCGGCATGGCCTGTTCCCGCGCGAGATCAGCGTGCAGCACGACACACTCGGCAAACCGGAACTGCGATTCTCGTCGCAGGCGCGCTCGCGGCTCGATCAGATCGGTGTATCGAACAGCTATCTGAGCATTTCCGACGAACGCGACTACGCGTTGGCCTACGTGTTGCTCGAGAAGAAATAGCAGTCGCGCGCTTTTTTCGTTGTCCCCGTCACCATGACCCAGCCTGAAAGGGAAGTCGCGCGCCGCCGCACGTTCGCCATTATTTCCCATCCGGACGCGGGCAAGACCACCGTGACGGAGCAATTGCTTCTGTTCGGCGGCGCCATCCAGATGGCCGGCACCGTCAAGGCGCGCAAGGCCGCCCGCTACGCGACGTCAGACTGGATGGCGATGGAGAAGGAGCGCGGGATTTCAATTACCAGCTCAGTGATGCAGTTCGAATACGGCGGAATGGTCGTCAACCTGCTGGACACGCCGGGGCACGCTGATTTCTCCGAGGATACCTATCGCACGCTGACCGCGGTGGATTCCGTATTGATGGTGATCGATGCGGCCAAGGGCGTGGAGGAGCGGACCCGCAAACTCATGGAGGTGTGCCGCCTCCGGACCACACCGATCATCACCTTCATCAACAAACTGGATCGCGAGGGTCGTCCCCCGATCGAACTGCTGGATGAGATAGAGCGGGAGCTGGATACGACCTGTGCGCCCGTGACTTGGCCCGCCGGGATGGGCAAGAGGCTGCACGGCCTGTATCACGTTCAGGAGGATGTGATCCGCCTATACCCGCGGCTGGCGGGTCCCCTTGCAGGAAAGATCGTCCACGGTCTGCACAGCCCGCAGGCGGATGCGCTTGGCGAGGTCATCAGGGAATTGCGCGAGGAGGTCGACCTGGTTCGGGGCACGTTGACGCCGTTCAGCCATGATCTGTATCTAGCCGGGTTACAGACTCCCGTCTTCTTCGGAACCGCGCTGCACAACTTCGGCGTTGAAGCGTGCCTCGATTATCTGGTCCGCTTTGCGCCGCCGCCGCTGCCCCGGGCAGCGACGGAGCGCGTGGTCGATCCCTGTGAACCTGTGTTTACCGGTTTCGTTTTCAAAATACAGGCGAACATGGATCCTGCGCACCGCGACCGCATCGCCTTCGTCCGCATCTGTTCGGGCAAATACGAAAAACGGATGCGCATCCATCATGTGCGGGCCGGGCGCGGCATGCAGATATCGAATGCCCTGACGTTCATGGCCGGCGCGCGCGAGCAGGTACACCTCGCCTGGGCTGGCGACATCGTCGGCTTTCACAGCCACGGCACGATCCAGGTCGGAGACACCTTTACCCAGGGAGAACACCTGACCTTCACGGGGATCCCGCATTTTGCGCCGGAACTGTTCCGGCGCGTGCGGTTGCGTGATCCCCTGCGTTCCAAGGCTCTGGTCACGGGATTGCTCCAACTGGGAGAGGAGGGCGCGGTACAGATATTCCGGCCTCTGCACAGTAACGACCAGATCGTCGGAGCCGTGGGCGTCCTGCAATTTGACGTCGTCGCCTGGCGGTTGCGGGAGGAATACGGCGTGGATTGCAGTTACGAGGACGTACCCGTCGTCGCCGCGCGCTGGGTCTCGTGCGGCGATGCGAGGCGACTCGAGGCATTCTCAGATCGGGCCGGGGACTACCTGGCGCGGGATGGAGCGGGACACCTCACCTATCTGGCGCCCTCGCAGGTCAACCTGAACCTGGTCATGGAACGCTGGCCGGACGTCCAGTTCCGCGCCACACGCGAATATTAAGGCAGGTTCCGTCGCGCCGAGCCCGCGGATCCGTCAATCCTTGTGTTCCTCGGCCCCCGCGCCTTCGCTTCCAGTCTCGGCGTGCGTACTGACCGGAGGCAGATCGCGGTCGGTGCCGCGACTTTCCGGAACGGCGGGAACGGGGACTTCGCGATCCGGTCCCTGAATATTCTCGGTCGACTCCCGCGGCGGCTCGGCTTCCTGATCCTGCCAGGCGCCATGCATGGCGGATTCTTCCGCGCCCCGCGCATTGAACTGCGGTTCGGTCGGTGCCGGCTCCGGCGGACGTTCGCGCGTCTCCCGTGCAACCTCCTCGGGCCGGGGCTGATCGGGGGTCCGTTCGCCCGATCGCGATTCGTTCCAGTGGCCGAAGCGCCGGTCGCGCCCAGAGTCGCGGGACCGCGATCGCTTCCGGCCTGAGCGGGAGCGCCGGGACTTCTGTTCGCTGCCGCCACCCGCAACGTTCTCGCGCGCAGGTCCACCGTGATGCTGGCGTCCCGAACTCTCCTGTGGCCGCTGGCGGTCGCCCCGGCTCCTGCCTCGCCGCCGCCGGCCGCCCTCGCGCCGGTCATTGAATCGACCCGGGATCCGCTCCGGTTCAGCCGCTGGCTTTTCCGGCGGTTTCTCCGGCACCGGCGCAGCGAACAGGCCGCCAAAGAGACGCTTCAGCAGGCCGGGGACCGGGGGTTCCGACTTGCCTGCGGCCGCCGGCGCCGGGGTCTCCGGTATGAGCTGCTTGATCGCAGGCTGCTCGGTCGGCCGGGGCGTGGAATGCGTACGGGTCTCAGCGGCCACTTCAGGGCGCACCTGCGCCAGGCGATAGCTGGCCTGGCGATTGGCCTCGAATTCCGTCTCGGATAGTCGGACTCGCTGCACCTGGTAATGAGGGGTCTCCATGTCCGTGTCCGCGACGATGATGATCTCCACGTCCAGCCGCGACTCGATGTCGCTCACTGCGCGACGCTTCTCGTTGAGCAGGTAGGAGGCGGCACTGACCGGGAGCCGGGCTATGACCTTGGCAGTCAGTTCCTTCATGGCCTCCTCTTCGATGATGCGCAGCACGGCCAACGACAGAGACTCCACGCCACGGATCGTGCCCTGGCCGTCGCAACGCGGGCAGGGGATATGAGTCGATTCTCCCAGCGAGGGGCGGATGCGTTGACGCGACATTTCCAGCAGGCCGAAGCGCGAAATGCGCCCCACCTGGACGCGGGCGCGATCGACCCGCAAGGCATCGCGCAACCGGTCCTCGACGTCACGCTGGTTGCGCGCGTTCATCATATCGATGAAATCGATGACGATGAGCCCGCCCAGGTCACGCAGACGGAGCTGACGGGCGACTTCCTCAGCCGCCTCCAGGTTGGTATTGAGCGCCGTTTCCTCGATGTCTTCGCCCGCGGTGGCGCGGGCGGAGTTGATATCAATCGTCGTCAGAGCCTCGGTGTGATCAATGATGACCGCGCCGCCCGAGGGCAGATGCACCTGGCGCGCGAAGGCGGTCTCAATCTGGCCTTCAATCTGGTAGCGGTTGAACAGCGGATCGCGATCGTTGTAGAGCTTCAGCCGCGGCAGGTTCTGGGGCATGACTTGCTGCATGAAGTCGCGCGCGCGATGAAACACCTCGGGGTCGTCGATCCATATCTCGGCGATATCGTTCCGCAAGTAATCGCGGATCGCGCGGATAATGACTTCGCTTTCCTTGTAGATGAGGAACGGTGCGTTCTTTTCCCGCGCCGCGGCCTTGATGGCATCCCAGAGGTGCATCAGGTAATCGAGGTCCCACTGCAGTTCTTCCTTGCTCTTGCCTACGCCGGCCGTACGCAGGATGATCCCCATGCCCTGGGGGATATCCAGACTGCTCATGGCTTCCCGGGCATCCGCGCGATCCGGCCCCTCGATTTGCCTGGAGACGCCGCCCGCGCGCGGATTGTTGGGCATCAGGACCAGGTATCGGCCCGCCAGACTGATGAACGTGGTGAGGGCCGCACCCTTGTTGCCGCGTTCCTCCTTTTCCACCTGGATGATGAATTCCTGGCCGACCTCGAGTTCGTCCCGGAAATTGGGGCGGCCACGATCGGGCTCCTTGGAGCGAAGCAGGGACCGGGAGATTTCCTTGAAGGGGAGGAAGCCGTGCCGCTCGGCACCGTAGTCCACAAATGCCGCTTCGAGACTGGGCTCGACGCGGACCAGGCGGCCCTTGTAGATATTGGCCTTACGTTGTTCGCGGCCCGTCGATTCGATGTCGAGATCGTACAGCCGCTGCCCATCCACGAGCGCTACACGCACCTCTTCCGGCTGAGTTGCGTTAATCAGCATGCGTTTCATTGCCAGTGTCCTTTGCGGGCACTCAACCGCTTTCGCTTCACCGTCGCGCAGGCTTCGCTGCTGCGACCTTCACGGAGCGGCGGGAGCGCCGTCTTAATGCCACGACCCGGCGGAGCCTGCTGCGAATGGCAGCCCTGTTTCCCCGCCAGTGCCGGTCTGCTCCGGCAGTTCAGGCGATGCCTCGCACCGCACCTGAATCGCTGGGGGTCATTCTCCCGGTCTATGTCAATTTCCTGCCTGGGGACCTTGGAAGCTTCGGCAGCGCGCGGGGCGGAGGGGTGGCGGGAACCGGCAGGCCGGAAACGTATGTCCAGGGGCCGCCAGCGCCACTTTGGGTGACCGGCTCCGCCGCCGCTGCGGCTGCATTCTCCAGGCAACCCAGCAGGGCACGACGGGCGCCGACAAACGAACATCGATGCCCCGTCTAGACGCTACTATAACAATCTTGCGATACTCGGGCAATCCTGAAATTATTCATCTATGTTACGGATTCCACAAAGAAAAGAGGCTGTTTCGCACATTCGGATTGAGCCCGATCAGGATGGCCGCCGGCTCGACAATTTTCTGCGCGCGCGCTTCCATGACATTCCTAAGAGCCGTATCTACCAGATGATTCGCAAGGGCGAGGTGCGGGTCAACGGAGGTCGTGTCGACCCCGCCCACAAACTGCAGAGCGGCGACCGGGTGCGGCTGCCTCCCGTCGGGCGGCAGGAACCCGGGCCGCGCCCCTCGCCGGAGTCCTTTCGCGATGTCCATACGCCAATCCTGTATGAGGACGCAGAATTGCTGGTGATCGACAAACCGTCCGGGATTCCGGTGCATGGGGGCACCGGACGTCCGTTCGGGATCATTGACGTCCTCCGGCATGTCCACCCGTCCGGAGGAACGCTGCAGCTTGTCCACCGGCTCGACCAGGAAACGTCCGGCTGTCTGCTCCTGGCCAAGACCCACACCTGCCTCCGGCGCCTGCATCAACTGTTGCGCGATGGCCTGATGGAAAAACAATATACGGCGTTGCTCAAGGGGCGTTTGGGCGAGAATCCGGTCGATGTCGATCTGCCGCTGCGCCGCGGGGCGCGGCGCGGCGGCGAGCGTCTCGTCGAAACATCGGCCGAGGGCAAATCCGCGCGCACGCGCTTCACCATCGCCAGGCGTCTTAGCAATGCCACGCTGGCGCATGTCCACATCGCCACCGGGCGCACCCACCAGATCCGTGTGCACGCCAGCCAGATCGGACATCCGGTCGCAGGCGACCACCGCTACGGCGATCGTGAATTCAACCGGGAATTGCGGCCGTTGGGATTGCGGCGGCTGTTCCTGCACGCCTCCGCAATCCGCATTCCGCGGCCCTACAGCCGCCCGCCGCTGGTGGTGGAGACGCCTTTGCCGGAGGAGTTGCGGAGGTTTCTGGATTCCTATGCGTGACCGGCCCGGCCCATACCGGAGGCGGGCCGTCTGCTAAAATTCCGGGTGGAGGCTTCATGAGCGAACCGACCGCAAATCAGGATCCGCAGCAGGCGTCCGTGCCCTTTGAGCAGGGACTGGTGAACGCGATCGCGCGCGAGTTCCTTCGCGAGCAGCGCGCGGCACGGCGCTGGGGCATCTTCTTCAAGCTGTTGCTTGCCGTGTACCTGTTTTCATTCCTGCTTATCTATATCGCCGGCGAACTGGACTTGAAGGGTGCCGAATTGCCGGGCAAGCGGCATACGGCGCTGGTCGAGGTCGAGGGGATCATTGCGTCCGATACGGAAGCCAGCGCGGACAAGATCGTCGCTGGCCTGCGCGATGCGTTCGAGGACGGGAAAACGGCCGGCGTCATTGTCCGCATCAACAGCCCCGGGGGCAGTCCGGTGCAGGCCGGTTACGTCAACGATGAAATCCTCCGCCTGCGGAAAAAATACCCCGCAATACCGCTATACGCGGTGATCAGCGACCTGTGCGCCTCGGGTGGCTATTACATCGCCACTGCGGCAGACAAGATTTACGCTGACAAAGCCAGCATCGTCGGTTCGATCGGCGTCATCATGGCCGGGTTCGGCTTTGTCGAAACATTGCAGAAGCTCGGGATCGAGCGCCGCGTCCTGCACGCGGGCGAGAACAAGGGATTGCTGGACCCCTTTGCCCCCTTGCGCGAGGAAGAAGTGCAGCACGTTGATGGGCTGCTTCAGAACGTGTACAGCCAGTTCATCGAAGTCGTGAAGCAGGGCCGCGGGAAGCGCCTGAAGGAAGATCCGACCCTGTTTTCTGGACTGATCTGGAGCGGCGAGCAGTCGGTGGAACTGGGACTGGTTGATGGACTCGGTAGCGCCGGATACGTTGCCCGGGAAATCATCGGCGTCGAGGAGATTGTCGATTTCACCCACCGCGAAGGCTACCTGGACCGCTTTGCCAGGCGGATCGGGACAACGGCCGCGGAGCGTCTCCAGTCGCTGGACGGTCTCAAGCTCTACTAATTTTTTTCATGGCAGCGGTATGCCCGACTCCCGGAGCATCTGCGACAGCCGGATCAGCGGCAATCCAACCAACGCGGTCGGGTCCGGACCTTCCATGCGTTCGACCAGCGCGATCCCAAGCCCCTCGGATCGGAAGCTGCCACTGCAATCGTAGGGCGCGTCGGCCTGAAGATAGCGTTCAATCTCGGCTTCGGAATAATCGCGAAACACGACGGCATATTCGACCACGTCGACCAGCTTTCGTCCGCTTGTTGCATCCAGCAGGCAGAGTCCAGTGAGGAAAAGCACACGCCGGCCGCGCACGCGTCGCAATTGTGCTTGTGCGGTGGCGTGATTTCCCGGTTTACCCAGCGCCACGGAGTCGACAACCGCGACCTGGTCGCAGCCGATGATCAACGCATCCGCGGCGTCGCGGGCCACGCATTCAGCCTTTGCCTGGGCGAGCCGTTTCACCTGATCGGCGCCTGATTCGCCAGCCACCGGCGCTTCATTGATACCGGGGCGAACCGACCGGAAGGGCAGGCCCAGGCGGGCAAGCAGGGCCTGCCGGTAGGGCGATGAAGAAGCCAGGATCATCGGGCGGATTGCCGTCATGTCGTAGCTGCAACTTTTGCCGATAAATTTCCGGTTTGTCAATGAGTTAGCCACAGCCTTCGGAACCCCCGGAATTTTGACAGGGGAGGGGGGCGCGGCTACACTTGCGCGCCTGATGAAACCGGGCTTGCCACAGTATATTGAGCCCTTGCGCCTCGCGGAAAGCGGGGAAACCATCAGCGGCAGCCTGCAGTTACGCGCGTTGCAGCGTCTGGGCAGATGGTTGCGGGAACGGGATGGCGTGGTCGAATTCCGGCTGGAATTCAGCAAGGACGATCGGGGGGTCGTCCGCGTCAAGGGACAGTTTTCGACTGAATTGACGGTCGCTTGCCAGCGCTGCCTTGAACCCCTGGTCCTGCGGATCGCGCAGCCGATCGAAGTGGACCTGGCCGCAGACACCATTGCGGTGGACGAACACGGCGCCGGCGACGAACCGGGAGAGACAGCGGACGGGCCGGTGCACCTCGCCAGTTTCATCGAGGATGAAGTGCTGCTCGGAATGCCCATGGCGCCGCGGCACGACCCGGCACGCTGCCCGAAACCGGCCGGCACGGAAGCTTCATCTGCACGGGTCAGTCCGTTTGCAGTGTTGAAGGATTATCATCCGGAAAAGTCATGAACGAGGAGAACTGACATGGCAGCACAACAGAACCGGAAATCGAGATCGCGCCGCGACATGCGCCGTTCGCATGACGCGCTGTCTGCGCCCGCGCTTTCCGTCGAGCCTGAAACGGGTGAAATACACCGGCGACATCACCTCAGCCCGAACGGGTACTACCGCGGACGCAAGGTGCTGGACGATAAAGGCGACTCCGAGTAGTCCACTGCCTCCGGCGCCAACAGCCGGGTACCGCGGCTGGTCGGCGCACCCGCAACCGTTCATTTCCTGAGGCTGTCTTCCACGGTGAGTATCCGAATTGCCCTGGATGCCATGGGCGGTGACCATGGGCCGGCTGAAATTGTACCTGCGGCCCTGCATGCCCTTCAGGTGCACCCCGATCTCGAACTGATCCTGATCGGACAGGAACCCGTCATCCGGAAGCTGATGCGCGCCAGCGGCGCGCTATCCGACGCCCGGCTCGCGGTGATGCACGCACCAGAAGTCGTGGAGATGCATGAACTGCCTTCTGCCGTGCTCCGCACCAAGAAACTGTCGTCGATGCGTCTTGCCATCGAACTCGTCAAGGATGGCAAGGCCCAGGCGTGTGTGAGCGCCGGGAACACCGGCGCACTGATGGCGCTTGCCCGGTACATCCTGAAAATGCTTCCCGGCGTCGATCGCCCGGCCATATGCACGACCATGCCCGGCATCCACGGTGAAACGCACCTGCTGGATCTTGGCGCCAACGTCAATCCCAATTCCGAGCAATTGTTCCAGTTTGCGGTCATGGGCTCGGAATTGACCTCCGCGGTCCTCAACGTGCCGGATCCCAAGGTCGCCCTCCTGAACATCGGCGCCGAGGAGATTAAGGGAAACGACATGGTCAAGCAGGCCGCATTGCTGCTGGCGGCCAGCCATTTGAACTACGTCGGGTTTGTCGAGGGCAATGACATCTTCACCGGGAAGGTGGATGTGATCGTCTGCGACGGATTCACCGGGAACATCGCGCTCAAGGCCAGCGAGGGAGTCGCGGAATTCCTCAGACACCACACGCGCACCGAGTTCGAGCGTTCCCTGTACGGCCGCTTCGCCGCACTGCTGTGCACGCCGATCCTGCGCGCGATCCGCCGCAAGATCGATCCGCGCAGCTACAACGGGGCGAGCCTTCTGGGACTGCGCGGCATCGTCGTCAAGAGCCACGGCGGCGCCGACCGGGTGTCGTTTGCCTCCGCGATTGAAGAAGCAATCCTTGAAGTGCAGAAAAACGTCCCCGATCGGATCAGCTCCCGCCTGGAGGCCATCCTGACCCAGGGTCCAGCCGCGTGAAATATTCGCGAATCCTCGCCACGGGCGGGTACCTCCCGCGGCGGATCATGACCAACGCGGAGCTGGAGAAGATGGTCAATACAAGCGACCAATGGATCCGCGAGCGCACCGGGATCCGCAGCCGGCATATCGCCGCCGAAGGCGAGTCCACCTGCGATATGGCCGAACAGGCGGCGCGTCGGGCAATCCGGGACGCGGGCATCGAGTCCGGCAGCATCGATATGATTGTCGTGGCGACTTCGACGCCCGATCTGATCTATCCGAGCACCGCCTGCCTGCTGCAAAAACGACTTGGCATCCGCAATAACGGCGCTGCGTTCGATATCCAGGCGGTCTGTTCCGGCTTCATCTATGCCCTGGGTGTCATCGACAAGTTCATCCGTACCGCGTCCGTGAAACGCGCGCTGGTCGTGGGCGCGGACGCGAATTCCAAGATCCTCGACTGGACCGATCGCGCGACGTGCGTGCTGTTCGGCGACGGTGCGGGAGCGGCCGTGGTCGAGTCCGGAACGGCGCCCGGGATTTACACCACGCAGCTGTGCGCGGACGGCTACTACTCGGACCTGTTGCAGGTGCCGTGCGGCGTGTCACGAAAGGAGGGCGAGCCGTTTGTACGCATGCGCGGCTCTGAAGTCTTCAAATTCGCCGTCAACGCCATGTCGGGGCTGGTGGATGAGACCCTTTCCGCGGCGGGCATGCAACGCTCGGATATCGACTGGCTCGTGCCGCACCAGGCTAACGAACGGATCATATCGGCGACCGTGCGTAAGCTCGGGCTGCCGATGGAGCGGGTGATCCTGACGCTCGCCGAACACGGCAATACCTCTGCGGCTTCGATCCCGCTGGCGCTGGACGTCGCAGTGCGCGATGGCCGCATACGGCGCGGCGACGTGCTGATGCTCGAAGCGGTGGGCGGCGGCTTTACCTGGGCCTCCGCCCTGTTGCGTTATTGACTCCTGGAGAGAGATGCACGTCTGCGAGATACGAAATACGAAATACGAAATACGAAATACGAAATACGAATGAGCGTAGCCGCAAATTTGGGACTGGTATTCCCCGGGCAGGGTTCCCAGTCAATCGGCATGCTTGCGGAATTGGCCGCCATTCATCCGGTCGTACGCGCAACCTTTGACGAGGCGTCCGCGGCGGTCGGACGCAACCTGTGGGCGCTGGCGCAAGACGGCCCGGAGGAAGAACTGAACCGTACAATCAATACGCAACCCGCATTGCTCGCGGCGGGCGTGGCGGTATGGCGCGCCTGGCAGGAACAGGGCGGACCCGATCCAGCCCTGCTGGCGGGGCACAGCCTGGGTGAGTTCACGGCCCTGGTCTGTGCCGGCAGCCTGGAACTCTCCGTGGCGGCCGCGCTCGTGGCGCATCGCGGGAGGCTCATGCAAGAGGCGGTGCCCGAAGGCGCCGGCGCGATGGCCGCGATCCTCGGGATGGATGACGCGGATGTGGAACGCATCTGCGTAGACGCATCGGACGGACTGACTGTCGCCGCGGCCAATTTCAATGCGCCGGGGCAGGTGGTGATCGCCGGTGATCGCGAAGCGGTTTCGCGCGCGATGGAACTGGCGCGCGGGCTCGGCGCAAAGCGCGTTGTGCCTCTGCCGGTCAGCGTTCCTTCGCACTGTGCGCTGATGAAACCGGCGGCGCGGAAGTTCGGCAGCCGTCTGGAATCGGCAAGGATCGTGGATGCGAGAATTCCCGTCGTGCAGAACGTTGACGCAGAGGCGCGCACACAGGCCGGGCCCATCACGTCCGCGCTGGTGCGTCAGCTGTATCAACCGGTGCGCTGGGTGGACGTCATACGCACGATGTGCGCTCGTGGAATTGCGCGCATAGTGGAGTGTGGACCGGGTAAGGTTTTGACGGGCCTCACCCGCCGCATTGAACGCGGCATCGAGGTCGGCACGGCCTGCGACCCCGAAGGATTCGAGGCCCAATTGAAGGGGGCGCAGCGATGATCCAGTCCATGCAGGGACAGGTGGCATTGGTCAGCGGGGCGAGCCGCGGTATCGGCCGCGCGATCGCCAACTCATTGGCTCGTCATGGCTGCCGCGTCGTCGGCACCGCGACATCGGGTACGGGTGTCGAATCCATCAAGCGCGGCCTCGCTGACTTTGCAAACCCCGGAACGGCGCATGTGCTCGATGTCGCTGACCCGGCATCCGTCAGGCGACTGGGAGAATTCCTGGACCAGGAAGGACTGAGCCCCGTGATCCTCGTCAACAACGCGGGCATCGCGCGCGACAACCTGCTGCTGCGCATGCGGGACGAGGAATGGGACGCGGTCATCAACACCAACCTCGGTTCCGTCTACCGCCTGACGAAACTCTGCCTGCGCGGCATGCTGAAGGCGCGCTACGGCCGCATCGTCAATATTACCTCAGTGGTCGCTCTGAGCGGGAACGCGGGCCAGGCCAATTATGCGGCAGCGAAGGCCGGCATCATCGGCTTCACGCGATCGCTTGCGCGCGAGGTGGGAAGCCGGGGGATCACGGTCAATGCCGTCGCACCGGGATTTATCGCCACTGACATGACGCGCGCTCTCGGTGAAGCACGGAAGCAACAAGTTGCATCGCAGATCACGCTCGGCAGACTGGGGACTCCGGAAGAGATTTCGGAGGTTGTTGCTTTTCTCGCGTCACCGTATGCGAGTTACATCACCGGCGAAACGATCAATGTAAACGGCGGCATGTACATGGCCTGATGACTAACACATTTCACCTTATAAAAACAGGTTAACTTGTTGTTAACTATTGCGTCTTATTGCCGCAGGCCACTTGGCTTGCAAGTTAAGTGCATTTCACTAAACTTACACACGCACTTCGGTGCGGGCACCCCAAAGGGAGGTAATCTCCACCATGAACAGCGTCGAAGAACGTGTGAAAAAAATCGTGGTAGAACAGTTAGGCGTCAAAGAGGATGAGGTCACCAGCGAAGCGTCGTTCGTCGATGATCTGGGCGCGGATTCACTGGATACCGTGGAACTGGTGATGGCCCTGGAAGAAGAATTCAAGACCGAGATCCCGGATGAGGAGGCGGAAAAGATTACGACGGTCCAGCAGGCGATAGACTATATCACCGCCAATCTCGAATAGTGCGAGAAACCTGGTCCCCGACAAGGCCGCGTTCGTCAGCGAACCGCGGCCTTTGTCTTTCTGTGAACATGCCGGAAAGGCCGGCATGAGCCGGCGCCGCGTCGTCGTCACGGGGCTTGGCCTGATCACGCCGGTCGGCAATACCGTCGAGGAGGCCTGGCGCAACATCGTCGGCGGCGTCAGCGGCATTTCGGCGATCACGCATTTCGATACTGCGGGGTTTCCGGTGAAGATTGGCGGTTCCATCAGGAACTTCGACGTCGGGGCATACCTGTCCAGGAAGGATGCGCGCAAAATGGACCCATTCATTCAATACGGCATGGCCGCGGGCATACAGGCCGTCAGGGATGCCGGGCTCTCGATCGACGGGGAAAATGGCCATCGCGTCGGCGTCTGCGTGGGTTCGGGAATCGGCGGCCTGCCCGGCATCGAAGAGGGCACCCGCACGCTTATCGATCGCGGCCCACGACGCATTTCGCCGTTCTACGTACCGAGCAACATCATCAACATGATATCGGGGCATCTCTCCATTCACTTTGGCGCCAAGGGACCGAACTATGCCATCGTCTCCGCGTGCACCACGGGCACGCATAATATCGGCGACGCCGCGCGCCTGATCGAATACGGGGACGCCGATGTCATGATCGCGGGCGGCGCGGAGATGGCGAGTTCACCCACCGGGCTCGCCGGTTTTACCAACGCGAAGGCCCTGTCCACCCGGAACGACGAGCCGCAGCGCGCCAGCCGGCCCTGGGACCGCGATCGAGACGGCTTCGTACTCAGCGATGGCGCAGGCGTCTTGGTGCTGGAGGAGCTGGAGCACGCGCGCCACCGCGGCGCGCGCATTTACGCGGAAGTCGCAGGGTATGGAATGAGCGCTGACGCATACCACATGACCCTGCCTTCCGAAGACGGCGATGGCGCCGCGCGCTGTATGCAGAACGCAATCAACAACGCGGGTCTGGTGCCGGCCGATATCGATTACATCAACGCGCACGGAACCTCCACGCCAGCCGGGGACGTAGTGGAGAGTATCGCCATCAAGCGCGTCTTCGGCGAACACGCGAAGCGCGTTGCAATCAGTTCGACGAAATCCATGATCGGGCACCAGCTCGGCGCGGCCGGCGGAGTCGAAGCGGTATTCTCGGTGCTGGCAATCCGCGACCAGGTGGCACCGCCGACCATCAACCTGGACAATCCGGATCCGGAGTGCGATCTGGATTTCGTGCCGCACCAGGCGCGCAGCATGCCTATTCGCGTTACCCTTTCGAACTCGTTTGGATTCGGCGGCACCAACGGAACATTGATCTTCCGGGCGCTCTGATCCAAGCATGCCGGTCCGGGCGGCGACCCGGGATCCCATGACAGGCCTCCGCATCCGGCCGGCGCGCTGCCGACACCTGTGACCGTAATGACCCGGCGATGAAAAAAGCACTCGTCAACGGAATCGAAAGCGATTTCCTTACGGTGCACGATCGGGCCTTTCTGTACGGAGATGGTCTATTTGAAACGCTTGCCGTCAGGGACGGCCGCCCGCTGGCCTGGTCCGCGCACATGGAGCGGCTCGCGCGTGGCTGCGCTGCGCTCGGGATCGCCATGCCGCCCGAGGCGGTGCTGGCACGGGAGTCGGCGCAGCTCTGCCGTGCCGAGAAGCAGGCCGTGCTCAGGATCATGGTGTCTCGCGGCAGCGGCGGCCGGGGTTACGCTCCCCCGGCCGACGCGCAGCCCACCCGCGTCGTCTCGCTGTACGACTGGCCGGCGTATCCACGCACTTGCTGGAGCGAGGGCGTTTCCGTCGCCCTTTGCGAAACGCGGCTGGCAAGGCAGCCGCGCCTGGCCGGGCTCAAGCACCTGAACCGGCTCGAACAGGTGCTGGCGCGCGCCGAGCTCTACGGGCTGGACGCGGCGGAGGGACTGGTGTTCGATACGGCGGGCAACGTAATCGAAGGCACTATGAGCAACGTGTTCCTCATTCGGGGCGGTGAACTGCTGACGCCGCAGCTCGGATTCTGCGGCGTCGCCGGTATCGTGCGGGCGTTGGTCCTGGAACGTGCGGCCAGCTTCGCCCTGACGGCGTCCGAGCGCGATTTGACGCTGGGTGACGTGCACGCCGCGGAGGAAGTCTTCTTTACCAACAGCGTCATCGGCATCTGGCCGGCCCGCCGCGTCGGATCCAGGGATATCCCCTCGATGACACGCGGCCTCGGGATTGCGCGCTCGCTCGCGGAACAAAACTGGTTCATCGTTCCCTGATGCGCAAATTGCTTGCCGTTTTCGTCGTGGTGCTCGCCGGCATTGGCGCCTGGATCGGGTGGTTGAGCGCGGACGTGCAGCGCGTCATGAATTCGCCGCTCAACCTCGGTTCGGAACAGCGGCTGATCGTGGAACTCGGAATGACGCTGACCCGCCTCAGCCGCGAGCTCGAGGAGCGCGGCTGGATTGAACACGGCTACTACGTGCTCCTCGACGCAAGGATCAACCGGCGCACGGATCCCATCAAGGCCGGCGAATTCGCGGTTCGTCCCGGCATGTCGCCGCTGCAGCTTCTGGAACTACTGGTTTCCGGGCGCGTCGTCCTGCACAGCCTGACGCTCCTAGAGGGCTGGACCGTCAATGAAATCCTGCGCGCGGTACGGGCCAATCCGGATCTCGTGCATACGCTCGATTCCGACGAGCCGTCCAGGGTGATGAGCGCCATCGATCGCTCGGGGTATTTCGCGGAAGGCCGCTTCTTCCCCGACACCTACCACTTCCCGTTGGGCACGACCGACGTGGAATTCCTGCGGCGCGCCTACCTGACGCAGGAACAGATCCTCGCGGAGGAGTGGGTCCAGCGCCAGCCCGGGCTTCCGTATTCGAGCCCCTACGAAGCGCTGATCATGGCTTCGTTGGTCGAAAGGGAGACGGCCATTGCCACGGAACGTCCGAGGATTGCCGGAGTGTTCGTGCGCAGGCTCCAGCGCAGCATGAAGCTGCAGACCGACCCGACCCTTATCTATGCGCTGGGCCTCTCCTTCGACGGTGACATCCGCAGCCGCGACCTGGACGTTCCATCCCCGTACAACACTTACGTGCACGCGGGACTGCCGCCTACCCCGATCGCCGCCGCGGGACGCGCTTCGATCCGCGCCGCCATGCAGCCGGAGCCGGGCGACGCGCTGTACTTTGTCGCGCGCGGCGACGGCAGCCACGAGTTTTCGGTTTCGCTCGAGGAGCACAACGGGGCGGTTAGGAAGTATCAGCTCGGGGGAAAGTAGGTAGAATTTAGATAGCCGCGAAGCACTACCCGCCTGATATGACTTCAAGCAATCGTAATTCCGGCTTTTTCATCACCCTCGAAGGCATCGAGGGTGTCGGCAAGACCACGCACACCGAATTTCTGGCGCAACTCTTCCGCGACCGGGGCCGGCGGGTGCGCGTCACGCGCGAGCCCGGCGGCACCCGTGTGGGGGAAGCGATCCGCGAAGTCATGCTGCATCACCGGGAACTGGCCGGCGATGGCCTCGTCGAACTCCTGCTCGTCTTCGCCGCCCGCGCGCAGCACCTGGGGCATGTCGTCCGGCCGGCACTCGCGGCGGGCGAAACGGTAATTTGCGATCGGTTCACCGATGCGACTTACGCCTATCAGGGCGGCGGTCGCGGCATCGCCCGTGAATGGATCGAATGGCTGGAACGCACCGTGCAGGCGGGGCTGCGCCCGGATCTCACGCTGCTCTTCGATGCGCCGGTCGATGTCGGCATGGAGCGCGCGCGGGCGCGCGGAGACGGCAACCGCTTCGAAGGTGAAGACAGCGCCTTCTTCGGGCGTGTTCGCCAGGTCTATCTCGAGATCGCCAGCGCGGAGCCGGTGCGCATTCGTGTCATCGACGTCAATCGTCCCATGGCGGCTATCCGGGACGATCTGCGTAAATTGGTCGATAGTTTGGTGGAAAAATGAATATCCTGCCATGGCACGCGGAACCCTGGCGGCGAATGATGAGCGCGGCAAAGCAACAGCGCTTGGCCCATGGGCTGCTGATCACCGGCCCGGACGGTGTTGGCAGGCAGGAATTCGCGCATGCTCTCGCGGCACGATTGTTGTGCGACTCGCCAGCGGACGATGCGGCCTGTGGCCAATGCCGATCGTGCGTATTGTTCCAGGCGGGCAACCATCCCGATCTGGCGCGGGTCGAACCCGAAGAGGACAGCGAGCAGATCAAGGTCGAGACCATCCGGACGTTTATCGATTTCATCCATTTGACCAGTCAGTACGGCCGCTACAAAATTGCCGTCATCGATCCTGCCGATGCGATGAACCGTCATGCCGCGAACACACTGCTCAAGACTCTGGAAGAACCCCCGGCAGGCTCTCTTCTGATGCTCGTCACGCATCGGCTTGCCCTCCTGCCGGCAACGATCCGCAGCCGCTGCCAGATCGTCATGCTGGCGGGGAGCCGCTCTCCGGAAACGGAACGATGGGTGGCCGAACGCCTGGGACAAAGCCGGTATTCCGCATCCGAATTGCTGTCCTTGGCCCGCGGCGCACCCCTGAACGCGGTGGAGATGGCCGAATCGGGGAGCAGGGAGACCCAGGCGGAAGTGCTGCGCAACCTGCAGGAGATGCGCCAGCGGCCCTTCGACCCGGTTGCCGTCGCGAAGCGCTGGTCAGAAATCGGAGTCGAGCCCGTGCTGCGATGGCTTCTTGCGTTCCTGGGCGAAATGGCGTGCCTCAAGTTGCGGGCGCCCGTGGAGACAACGAGCGAGCCGGCGTTCCGCCGGATTTTGCAACCTCTGGCGGATGAATTAGACTTGCGCCAATTGATGGTCTGTTACGAGACGGCCCTGCGGAATTACCGCGGCGCCACCGGATTGATTTCATTGAACAACCAGGCCCTGCTCGAGGAAGTCGTGATCCAGTGGCAGGAGTCCGGGAGCGAGGCAAGGGGGTAAGCAACGGTGAGTGTTCCGGGCGGACGCGATCCCAGACAGGGCATTCTGTCCCTGACTATCCGCGACAAGAGCGCGTTGTACGCTTCCTACATGCCGTTCATCAGGAATGGCGGCCTGTTCATCCCGACTGCCAAGCCTTACAAGATTGGCGACGAGGTATTCATGCTGCTCACGCTCATGGACAGCAAGGAAAAGCTCCCGGTTGCCGGCCGCGTGGTCTGGATCACGCCCAAGGGAGCGCAGGGCAACAAGACCGCGGGGATAGGCGTGCAATTCAGTGAATTGGACAAGGGCGCCACGCGCCTCAAGATCGAGAACCAGCTCGCCGGTGCGCTGAAATCAGATCGGCCGACGCATACGATCTGAGCCTTCGACGCTTACCGCTCTCGTCCGGTGGGCGGTGCCTATGGGCTGGTCACAGGGCGCAAGCAACACTTCAGCACTCATGTCGCCGCAACTTGTTGACTCGCACTGCCACATTCCGCTGATCCATTCCGAAGCCGCGGCTGTCATTGCTGCCGCCCGCAACAGCGGCGTCAGCCACATGCTGTGCGTGGCCGTAGATCTCGAAGGATTCCCGCGGATCCTGGAACTCGCGGAACAGCACGACTGCGTGTTCGCGTCCGTGGGCGTTCATCCGAACGCGACCGAGACCGACGAGCCCGACGAAAAACGGCTCGTGGCGCTTGCCGCACACCCCAGGGTCATCGCCATCGGCGAGACGGGCCTGGACTATTACCGCAGCCAGGGCGATTTGGACTGGCAGCAAAAGCGGTTCCGCACGCATATCCGCGCGGCCGTGGCGGCGGGCAAGCCGCTCGTTATCCATTCCCGCAACGCGCGGGCCGATGTGATCGGCGCGTTGAAGGACGAGGGAGCCGATCGGGTGGGCGGCGTCATGCACTGCTTCGTGGACGACTGGGATTCGGCCCGCGCCGCGATGGACCTGGGCTTTTACATCTCCTTTTCGGGAATCGTTACCTTCAAAAACGCGAAGGACCTTCAGGACGTCGCGCGCCAGGTGCCGATCGATCGGTTGCTAATCGAAACGGACTCCCCATACCTGGCGCCGGTGCCAGTGCGCGGCAAGGAAAACCAGCCCGCCTACGTGCGGCACGTGGCTGAATTCCTGGCCGGATTGCGCGGCGAAACTTTTGAGTACATCGCCTCTGGCACGGCGCAGAATTTTTTCAAGCTGTTCGCCGCAACCCCGTGAATCGCAGGATGGTCTCCGCCCTGCCCGAAGCCGCCTATTCAACGAGCCTGAAGCGGTAAGATTCCAGCATTCCAGCCAGCAGACCCCGCGCCACGGTGGCCATGCCCTGAATGGAAACCGTCTCCTGGTTGGTATGGATCTGGTCAGCCCCGGTTCCGATGATGATCATCCCCTCCCCGAACCGCTCCTTTATATAGTTGCCGTTGAAGCCGCCGAACTGGCGGGCCGTGACTTTCACCGGACCGCTGCCAGCCTCGACGAAGCCGATACCGAGCATCTGGACGGCGGGCGCATCCTCGCCAACGACGTATCCCAGCAGATCCGGCTTCGCATCGCCGGTCATCTCGCACCGCACGGGGGTGCGATCCTTCGCCGCGTTTGCGCACACGCGCTCCATGGTCGAGCGAATCCCGGCGACCATGCTTTTCGCCTTCTCCGCGCCCTCCAGGCTGCGTAACTGCCATGCGGCGGTCCAGTACGGCGAGATCGTGTTGTATTGAAACTTCGCGGCAGGGTGTCCCTTCGGGGTCAGGTCACCCTCATCAATCCCGCAGGACGTGAAATAGGAATGCAGGACCACGTCCGGATGCTTCGGAGGATGGGCGGCGGGCGCAAAACCGGCGCGCTGCAGGATGCGCGCGCCGACCGCGCAGGCACTGACGGTTTTCTTGTCATGTACGTCCGCCGGATGGCTGGTCTGCGTGCGCACTGTCAGGTAACCACTGTACGTCGTCGGCGCCGCCCGGCCGATCTCGCGCGGATCGGTGCCATCAGCCGTGACGACGAAATCGCCCCGGAAGGCGGAACCATCAATCAACTGGGCGCCGGCGGCCGTATCCTCCTCGGCGACCAGACCGACCACGCGGATGTCGCCGTGGGCGAGCTTTCGTTCCCCGATCACGCGCAAGACCTCCGCGATGATGGCAAGCCCTGCCTTGTCATCGGCACCGAGCGGCGTGCCGGCCGCGGGCCGGAGCAGATCGCCGTCGCGACGGATGCCGTCAAAGCGGGTCTGGTTCGTGTCCAGATGGAAAGACAAGTTCCAGGACGGCAGGGCGGGATCGCCCTTGAGAAAAGCAATGACGTTGCCGGACTCCGGCGCGGTCTTTCCGTTATCGCAATAAATTTCCGCTTTGCGCTCCGGTGCAAGCGCGGCGGCTTTTTTCGGGAGTTCATCCCGCTTGACTTCGATTCCCATCGGAGCGCCGGCTTCCTCCAGCAGCGCCTTCGCGCCCCCGGCGATCTCGCCTTCCCGGCAACTGCGCGAGGACATCGGCAGTATTTTCATCATCGTGGCCGCGATCCGCTCCGGGTCGACGGTTTTGGCGGCATCGTCCGGCGCGAGCCGCTTCGGATCAAGTCTGAAGGTCCGAGCCTGTGGCTCGATCGTGCTGGGCGGGAAGACCAGGTCAGCGGCCGGGGCGCCGGCCGCAATCAGGCAGCCTGAGAAGGCCGGCAGGATCCACGCTTTAAGCAGTTTGTCATGCCTCATATCATTCCTTTTAAATCAAATAATTGTATCTATTAATTCAAGCGCCTTGTCGATCTGCTGCCGGTCCTGGTAGAAGTGCGGCGACAGGCGCACGCCGCCGGCGCGGCAGGCGCAAATGACCTGTTGTTCGACCAGTTTACGCTGCAGACGTTGCGGATCATCGCCGGGGACGCGGAATGTTACGATGCCCGCGCGCCGCAGTGGATCGGCTGGCGTGAGGATTTCCAGTCCCCGGATCTCGCGCAATCCGTCAAATAGATACGCGCACAGTTCGGCGAGGCGCCGCTCGACGCGCGCCAGCCCGTATTCCTCAAGCAGGGCAAGGCTCGCCGACAAGGCTGCCATCCCGAGCCGGTTCAGTGTGCCGCATTCGAAGCGCGCGGCCGTGGGGCAGGGCCGCCAGTCCTTCGCGTCCAAGTCGCCCGCGTTGTGCGTCATGTGCCAGCCATACTGACGCAATTCCAGGGCGGCGCGCGGTTCGGCCCGGCAGTAGAACACGGCGATGCCTTCCGGTCCGAGCATCCACTTGTGGGCGTCCGCCATCACGAAATCCGCGCTGATCGACCGGACGTCCATGCGCACCGCGCCCAGGCTCTGGATCGCATCGACGCAGAACAGGATACCGTGTTCGCGGCAGAACGCGCCGAGCCGCGCCAGGTCCAGTCGCAGGCCGCTGCCGTACTGCACCGAACTCACGGTCAGCACGCGCGTGCGCTCGTCGCAGGCGGCCATGAGCCCGGCTTCGGGGTCCGCGCCGCGCACAGGCACCTCGCGCAGCGAGACACCCCACTTGCGTTGCGCCTCCCAGGGGATCCGGTTGGATCGAAACTCCTCATCCGTGCTGACGACGTTGTCGCCCCAGCGCCAGTCGATGCCGCAGGCGACAATGGAGATCGCTTCGGAAGTGTTTTTCAACAGTGCGATATCGTCGACGGAGGGGGCATTCACCAGCCGGCACAACTGCTCGCGCAGTTCCTGTTCCCTGACCAGCCACGCGTCGTAACGACTCGCGCCCAGGCGCACGTTCTCGTCCGCGAATTCCCGGGCAGCCCGGGCGGCCCGCGCCGGCCAGGGAGCGACGGCGGCGTGATTCAGGTAGACAAGCCCGGTTGCCTGGGGGAATTCCTGATCAATGAACGGGTCGTCAGTCACGGTCGGATCCAACCTTCTGCCGCGGAATCATAACCCATGCTAGCGGCGCCTTCGCCGGCCGCGGGCCCGCCGAACGCCCGTTGCAACGGTGGATTCACGGCCCGATCCTCACGATAATATGCGGCCCTTTGTACTGAGCGCGACGGCCAGCGTACTTCGAAATGACGTTTGACGAACTTTTCAAGTTTCCCGACGGGCATCCTGGTTTCTACGGCGAATTCGGCGGCGCCTTCATTCCCGAAATCCTGCATGAAACGATTGCCGAGCTTTGCGTCGCCTTCGAAGAGGCGCGTCGCGACCCGGCGTTCTGGCGTGCCTACCAGGAATTGATGTCAACGTACTCCTGCCGTCCGACGCCCATCACGTACTGCGAGAACCTGACGCGACATTGCGGCGGCGCGCGTATCTTCGTCAAGCGCGAGGACCTCAACCACACGGGCGCCCACAAAGCCAACAACGTGCTGGGCCAGGGGTTGCTCGTGCGGCGCATGGGCAAGCGGCGCGTGATTGCGGAGACCGGCGCGGGCCAGCACGGGGTGGCAACCGCAACGATGGCCGCGCGCTTCGGCTTCGAATGCACTATATATATGGGCGCGGAAGACGTGGAACGACAGCGCCCGAACGTATTCTGGATGGAGCAGCTCGGCGCGCGGGTCGTTGCCGTGACCGACGGCACCCAATCCCTCAAAGACGCCATCAACGCCGCTTTGCGCGACTGGGCGGACTCGATGGCGGACACGCACTACGTGCTCGGCACCGTCTGCGGCCCGCACCCGTTTCCGCTCATGGTCACCTGGTTCCAGTCCATCATCGGTCGGGAAGCGCGCGAACAGATGCTGAAAAAGCCCGGGAAGCTGCCGCGGTGCGTCTATGCCTGCGTCGGCGGCGGATCGAACGCGACCGGGATCTTTTCCGGCTTCCTCGATGACGGGGAAGTGGAGTTGATCGGCGTTGAAGCCGGCGGGCTCGGCCTTGCAAGCGGCCGGCACGCGGCGCGCATCGCCGGCGGG